>NZ_JBITXT010000009.1:0-324929 GCF_044544865.1 Actinosynnema sp. NPDC053489
CGCTGTGTTGGGTGGGCAACGGAGCCCCCTTTTCCTCGGTCAACGCCTGCTCCAGCGCATCCAGGGTCTCCCCGGCGACCGCCAGCCCGGCCGATTCGTGGTGCGCCCGCACGATCGTGGAGTCCACGCTCACCAGTTCCAGGCCGACCTGCCCGCGGGAGGCGGCCTCGGCGATCAGCGCGTCCATCAACCTCTGGAACACCCCCGCCCTGGCCCAGGCGTTGAACCGGGAGTAGACGGTCGACCAGGGCCCGTACCGCTCGGGGACGTCGCGCCAGCCCGATCCGGTGCGGAACCGCCACAGGACCCCGTTGAACTGCTCCCGCACCCGACGCGGCAACGGCCCGGTGGCCGCCACCGGCACATGCGGCTCGATCAACGCCCACTCGGCATCGGTCAGATCGAAACGCGCCACATCCGTGTTCTACCAGCCCCAACCAGCACACCACCGGACACACCCAGATCCGAACTTCAAACAGCTCCTAGGCCCGGGCGGCACTCCCCGCGTGGACGACCGGCACTTCCCCGTGGAGATCGCGACCCCACGGCGTGGAGCCATGAGAAATCCGTGGAGCATCACGAGGAGCGGCTGACCGCCTCCTCGAACCACGAGCGCCAAGACTGGCTCGGTGCACCAACTGAGACCGGAACTTCAACCGGAACGCCTCGACGCATTGACTTGTTTCGATGTCCTACCCGAAACTTTTGGCGATCCGGTACCGGCCCTCGCGCGGTGCGCCACCCCATCACCCGTCTCAAAGGAGAGCTCTGGTGATCATCAGTTCAGGTCGCTTGAAAGTCCGCACAGCGGTGCTCGCGTCGGCGGTCGCCGCGCTGGCTCTGGCCGGCACCGTGACGGCGGTCGCCCGCTCCGCGGCACCCACCGCCGCCGGTGACGTCGTGGCGTCGGCCGGCGTCGAGGACGACGGAGCGGACTGCCCGGTCGGCGTGCCCGGCTCGTTCCCGTCCAACTCCCGCCTGCCCGACCCGTTCACCAGGCTGAACGGGCAGCGCATCACCTCGAAGTCGGACTGGCGGTGCCGCCGGGCCGAGATCCGCGAGCTGGCCGAGCAGCGCGTCTTCGGCGACAAGCCCGCGAAGCCGTCCACCGTCACCGGGACCGTGTCCGGCAGCGGCATCACGGTGAACGTCTCGCACAACGGCCGCAGCTCGAGCTTCTCGGCGAGCGTGCAGCTGCCGTCGGGCACCGGTCCCTTCCCGGCGGTCATCGTCTACGGCGGCTTCGGCGCGGACACCAACGCCATCCGCTCCGCCGGCGCGGCCGTGATCAGCTTCGACCCCTACGCCGTGGGCAAGGAGGGCACCCCGCGCACCAACAAGCAGGGCGCGTTCTACAGCATCTACGGCAACACCAGCAGCACCGGCCTGCTCATGGCGTGGGCCTGGGGCGTGTCCCGGATCATCGACGTCATCGAGTCCTCCGGCGGCAACGTCCTGCGCGCCGACATCGGCGTCACCGGCTGCTCCCGCTTCGGCAAGGGCGCGTTCGCGGCCGGTGTGTTCGACCAGCGCGTCGCGCTCACCATGCCCATCGAGTCGGGCACCGCCGGCGTGCCGATCTACCGGGGCATCGCCGGCGAAGGGGCGCAGAGCCTGTCCAGCGCCTACGGCGAGCAGCCCTGGTTCGGCGACGCCTTCTCCGCCTACACCGGCAACCCCAACGGCGCGCCCATCGACACCCACGAGCTGGTCGCCATGGTCGCCCCGCGCGGCCTGTTCATCATGGACAACCCGCACATCGCCAACCTCGGCCCCCGCTCCGCGAGCGTGGCGGCGCTGGGCGGCGCGGAGGTCTACCGGGCGCTCGGCGCGGGCGCGAACCTCACCTACCACTCCAACGTGGCCGACGGCACGCACTGCGCCACCCGGCCGGAGTGGGCCACCCCGCTGCGCCAGAACATCCAGAAGTTCCTGCTCAAGACCGGCAGCTACACCGGTGCCATCACCATGCACAGCAAGGCGACCGGCAACCTCTCCCAGTGGCGCGACTGGACCACGCCCACCCTGGGCGACGGCACCACCACCACGACCACGAGTACCACGACCACCACTGACACGACGACGACCACGACGACCGCCACCACGACCACCACGACGACGTCCCAGCAACCGGGCGGCTGCACGGCGACCGTGTCGCTCAACCAGTGGACGGGCGGCTTCGTGGCCACGGTGAAGGTCACCGCCGGCGCCACCGCGCTGACGGGCTGGACGGTGAACGTCACGCTGCCGCCCGGCGCCACCGTCACCAACGCGTGGAACGCCAACCGCAGCGGCGCCAGTGGCGCGGTCGGCTTCACCAACGTCGGTTTCAACGGCTCCGTGCCGGCCGGGCAGTCGACCGAGTTCGGCTTCCAGGCCACCGGCACCGGTTCCGGCCTGGCCCCGACCTGCTCCGCCCGGTAGCGCGCGATCGCCGGGTCCGGCGCGGGGGCGCGAACCCCGCACCGAACCCGGCGTGCGTCACACCCCTCGCGGGATGACAGCGGACCGCGGGAGCGTTCACCCTGGTGCAGACCCATCGGACCGAAGAGCGGAGCGACCACATGGCAACCGGAACCGAGAAGGCCGTCCTCGCGGGCGGGTGCTTCTGGGGCATGCAGGACCTGTTCCGCCGCCACCCGGGCGTCGTCTCCACCCGCGTGGGCTACACCGGCGGCGAGGTGCCCGACGCGACCTACTACAACCACGGCAACCACGCCGAGGCCATCGAGATCGTGTACGACCCGGCCCGGTTGAGCTACCGCCAGATCCTGGAGTTCTTCTTCCAGATCCACGACCCGACGACCCGCAACCGCCAGGGCAACGACATCGGGGCCAGCTACCGCTCGGCGATCTTCTACACCGACGACGAGCAGAAGCGGGTGGCGGAGGCGACCATCGCCGACGTCGACGCGTCCGGCAAGTGGCCGGGCGAGGTCGTCACCGAGGTGGCCCAGCTCGGTGACTTCTGGGAGGCCGAGCCGGAGCACCAGGACTACCTGGAGCGCTACCCCAACGGCTACACCTGCCACTACGTGCGACCGGAATGGCAGCTCGGCGAGCGGTGAGCACCGCCGTCGAGATCGTGGCGCTGCACGTGTCGCCGGTGCACGCCTACGAGGGTCGGCCCGCGGACGGACCGCGGCCCGACCCGGGACCGGTCTCGCGCGACCACGTCGAGGTGCGCGCCGGGCTCGGGCTGGTGGGCGACCGCTACTACAACCGGCCCGCGCACCGCACGGCCGCCGTCACGGTGTTCGCCGTGGAGTCGCTGGAGCACGTCGCCGAGGGGCTCGGCCTGCCCGCCGCGCCGAGCCCCCTGGTCGTGCGGCGCAACATCGTGCTGCGCGGGTTCGACGTGGACGGGCTGCCCCGCGACGCCGTGTTCACCCTCGACTCGGGCGACGGGCCGGTGCGCTTCCGGGCGCACCGGCCCGCCAACCCGTGCGGGTGGATGAACGCGGTGATCGCGCCGGGCGCGTTGCCGGCGCTGCGCGGCCGCGGCGGGAAGCGGTGCGTGCCGCTGGACGACGGGCTGCTCCGCCTCGGGCCCGCGACCCTGACCGCGTGACCGCGGCCGTCAGTAGCGCTTGCCCTCGGGCAGCGCGTACCGGTTGAACATCAGGTCGCGCAGCACGTCGTCGCCGCCTTCGACGATCGACACGTACCGCATGTCCCGCACCAGCTTGCCGATCGGCGCGTCACCGGTGTAGCCGAGCGCGCCGAACAGCTCCGAGCCGACCGTCGCGACCTGCCAGCCGGCCTGGCCGGTGAACATCTTCGACGCCAGCGCCGACTTCAGCGTGCCCTGCCGCAGGAACTCCGCGCCCGCCGACGGGCCGCTGCCCATGATGGCGTCGAACTCGCGGCCGGCGGCGGCGCACTGGTTGCGCATCACGCCGATCGCCATCTCCACCTGCCCGATCTTGGCGGCGAACACCGCGTTGTTGAGCAGCGTCGACCCGCGCAGCGACTTGGTCCTGGCGTAGTCGATGGACAGGTCGCGGATGCGCCGGGAGATGCCGATGGCGGTGGTGGCGATGAGCACGCGGCTGGCGTTGAGGCCGACCTCCAGGATGCGCAGCCCCGGCCCGTTCAGGGCGTGCGACGCGGGCACCCGGGCGCCGTCCAGCGTCACCTGGTAGGTGCCGGAGGCGCGCAGGCCCAGCACGTTCCACCGCTTCACGACCCGCACGCCCGGGGTGTCCTTCGGCACGACGACGGCCACGTGACCGGACGGGTGGTCGGCCGACTTCGCGATCACCACCAGGAAGTCGGCGAACTCGGTGTTGGTGGAGAACCACTTCTCGCCGGTGAGCACCAGCTCCGCGCCGTCGCGGACGGCCTCGGTGGCGGTGCGGCCCAGCTCGCTGCCCGCCTCCTCCTCGCTGCCCAGGGTCGCGCCGAACCCGCCGTTCGCGGCCAGCGGCTCGAGGTAGCGCCGCTTCAGCTCGTCCGAGCCGTACAGCCACACCATGTTCGTCGCCATGATGGAGATGAACAGGGTGAACGCCACGCCCGCGTCGCCGTAGGACAGCTCGGACACCAGGTCGACGCTCTGCTCCAGCCCGAGGCCGTGGCCGCCCAGGTCGGGGTGCAGCCACCAGTTCATCAGCCCGGTCTTGGCGAACCGCTCGTACACCGGCAGCGGCATGTCGGCCAGCGCGTCCAGGTCGGGCGGGTCGGCCACCAGCTCGTCCCGGACGAACTCGCGGACCAGGGACAGCGCCTCGTCGAAGTCGACGGCCATCGTCACACCAGCCCCTTCGACGGGTGGCGCAGGACCGCGACGGCGTCGCGCAGCCCGGTCTCGACCCGCGCGACCTCCTCGTCGGTGAGGAAGATCGACGGCTCGAACCGCAGCGTGTTGGTGGCGCTGGCGGTCGGGAAGATGCGGATGGCGTGCTCGCGCAGCAGGTACCCGGCCAGCGCGTAGCCGAGCATCCCGGCCTTGGCCTGCTCCGCCACCGCCGGGTTCGGGTTGACCGACTGGTCGTGGAACTCCAGGCCCAGCATCAGGCCGCGACCGCGGACGTCCTTGACCAGGTCCGGGTGGTCGGCGCGGATCGACTCCAGCACGGCCTTGAGCCGCGCGCCCAGCTCCGCGGCCTTCCGGTAGGCGCTGCCGCCGTCGGCCTCCATCAGCTCCAGGGCCTTGAGCGCGATCGTGCAGGAGAAGCTGTCCTTGGCGAAGGTCGAGCTGTGCACCAGCTCGAACTCGCCGCGGTAGAACTCCTCGCGCACCAGCATCACCGCGGCCTTGGCGACACCGCCGCCGAGGCTCTTGGACAGCGCGTAGTAGTCGCCGCGCAGGCCGATCTGCGAGCTGGCGAAGAACGCCCCGGACCGGCCCATGCCGCTCTGGATCTCGTCGATCACGATCGGCACGCCCGCCTCCTCGCAGGCGGTGGCGATCTCCCGCGCGAACTCCGCGCTCACCTCCTGGATGCCGCCCTCGCCCTGGATCGGCTCCAGCAGGAACGCGGTCACCACCGGCAGCTCGCGCTCGCCCAGCCGGACCACGCCGCCGTCGACCACCAGCTCCGGCAGCTGCACGCGCTCCTCGTCGAGGATCTTGCGCACCGCGCCCGGCTGGTTGAACGCCACGAACCGCGACGGCCGCGCCAACGCGGTGAACGGCGTGCGGTAGACCGGGTTGTGGGTGAGCTGGATGCTGCCGACGAGCTTGCCGTGGAAGCCGCTCTCCAGCGCCAGGAACACCGGCCGGCGCGCCGCCCTCTCCGCGGTCACCCGGCTCACCTCGGCCGCCAGCGCCTCGAAGTCGCCGGGCGGCACGCCCAGCGCGCGGTAGGCGTCCTCGGCGACGGTGGCGCCGCCGGCGACCGCCGCGCGTGCCGCGGCCACCGACTCCTCCACCGCGTCCACCGCGGCGCCCACCTTGAGCACGCGGTCGAGTTCGGCGTGCTTGACGGCCGCCTCGATCGCCTCCGCGCCGGAATTGGCGAACACCCCGTAGTACGGTTCCGACACGCCGAACTCGCGGTGCAGGACGGCGTTCAGCCTATTCACCAGTTCGTTGGCGTAGGGGTGGCGGGAGAACTGCGCGTGGATGGGCGTCTGCTGCTCGAACAACTCCCGGGCCAGCGCCACCAGCTCCGGGTTGTTGTGCCCCAGCAGCACCGACCCGTAGCCGCCCGCGAGGTCGAGGACCGGCCTCTCCGTGCCGTCCGCCTGCTTCGCGAACAGCGTGTTACCACTCGACCGCACGTATTCGGCGTCGAGGCCGTAATCGGTCAACCAGCCGAGCATCGTCGGTTCGGCTAATTCGGGGAATGAAGTGGTCATTGCCGTCCTCGCTGTTTTTCCGGCATCGGGGCGGAGCGGAAAGAATCCGGTCCCGGCAATGCTAACCAGCCGACAATAATCGACCGGGAACGGCGCGGTAACCCCACCGCGCCGCCTCCCCGTGAGTCCCCGGTTACCGGCCGGGGACCGGTGTCAGCTCGACCTGATCTGGGCGGCCGAGTCGGTCAGCATGCGGCGGTCCAGGCACAGCAGCATGCGGATGTGCTCGCGCCGAGCGTCCCGCTCGTGGCCGCTGACCGGGGTCAGCACGGCCGGCGCCGTGGCGGGCGACCCGTCCGCGCCCGTCTCGCCGTGGGTGAGCAGCAGCTCCAGCAGCCGGTCGATCGCCTCGTCCGACAGCGGGTCGAGCGCGAGCGTGGTGGCGTGCCGCAGGCCGCCGCCCCAGTCCGGGCGCCGCTCGACCAGGTCGGACCTGGCCGCCGCCAGCACGAGCAGCCGCGAGCCGCGGAACGCCCGGGTCAGGCCCTCGATGAACGCGAGCAGCCGGTCGTCGGCGCACTGCACGTCGTCGATGACCAGCACCATGCCCCGGTCCCGCGCCACCGCGCCCATGAGTTCCCGCCAGGCGGCGGTGATCTCGTCGGTCATCGTCGCCGCGGTCGTCGGGCACTCCGGGGCCACCAGCCACATGAGCATGTCCCACACGGCCTGCGCCCGGTTCGGCGGGAGGTGCCGCTTGGCCGTGGCGCCGAGCTTGTCGCGGATCGTCGCCGAGTCGTCGCGGGGGTTGATGCCGCAGCACGACGCCACGCTCTCGGCCTGCAACGCCCGCACCCCGTCCTGGTCGGGCCAGTAGGCGTGCGCCAGCACGAACTGCCCGGCCGTCGGGTGGCCGACGACGCGCCGCTGGAACTCCATCAGGAACCGCGTCTTGCCCACCCCGGCGGCGCCGAGCACCGTCACCAGGTGCGGCGACGCGCGGTGCATCGTGCGGTCCATGAGGGCGCGCAGCAGTTCCAGCTCCGGCTCGCGGTCCACCACCGGCACGCTGTCGTGCGGGATCGACTCCGGCCGCACGCCGTCGACCTGCCACAGCTGCGGGTGCTCCGCGACCTGGTGGCACAGCACGGTCAGCAGCGTCTCGCCGCGCGCCGAGTCGGAGATCCACGTCTCCCCGTCGGGCACGTGGAACAGCACCGACTGGCACTCCTCCACCGGAGCGCCGTTCACGCTCAGCGGCGCGCCGGTCTCGGTGGCCTGGTAGCGCACGAGCGCCTCGCCGGTCGTCACCGCGGCGCGCACCACGACCTGCGCGCCCGCCACCGACTCCAGTTGCGCGTTGAGGCAGTCCCGGATCGCCAGCGCCGCCCGCACGGCGCGCTCGACGCTGTTGTCGATCTGCCGCGGCACGTCGAACAACGCCATCGCCACCGACCCGATGGACGCCGCGACGGTGCCGCCGAAGTACTCCACGCCCTCCCGGACGGTGTCGGCCACGCCGTCGAGCACGTCGAACCGGCTGCCCTCGGCACCCAGCTCGACCGACGTGTGCACCATGAGCACGCTGACCTGCTTGCGCTGCGCCGGCACGGCCGAGGAGGCGAACGGCTGCAGCGGCACGGACCGCTCCACCGGTTCGACGTCCGGGTCCGGCCTCGTCAGCGCGACGAACGCGGGCGCCGGGCCGGCCGGCGGCGGCGGCGAGTCCAGCAGCACCGCCGAGCCCGCCTCGCGCGAGGACGCCGACGGCGCGCCGACGGCGACCGCCTCGGGCACCGCGACCGGCACCGGTTGCAGCGCACCCCGGTTGACCTGCAACGGGATCACCTGGCGCAGGCCGGTCGGGGTGAACGTCAGCGTCTCGTCGTGCGTGAGGATGGCGTGCTGGAGCATCTGCAGCTCGCGCCGCGGCTCCAGCCCCAGCTCCTCCACCAGCGCCGAGCGCACCCGGGTGAACAGGTTGAGCGCGTCGGCCTGCCGGCCGCACCGGTACAGCGCGAGCATCAGCTGGCCGCACGACCGCTCCCGCAGCGGCCTGGCCTCGACGGTCCGCTCCAGCTCGCCGAGCACGAGGTGGTGCCGACCACAGGACAGCTCCGCCTCGAAGTAGTCCTCCAGCACGTCGAGCCGGAGGTTCTGCAGCACGGTCAGCTCCGGCCACGCCAGCCCGGTCTCCACCAGGTCGGCCAGGGCCGGGCCGCGCCACAGGCCCAGCGCCTCGTTGAGCACCCGGCTGGCCTCCTCGAAGTTGCGGGAGGCGAGCAGCGACTGGCCCTGCTCGGCCAGGCGGTGGAACCCGTGCAGGTCGACCTGCGACGGGTCGGCGCTGAGCATGTAACCGGGCATCTGGGTGATCAGGGCCGCCGACTCCGACGTGCGCCCCGACGACGACAGCGCGCCGCGCAGGCCCCAGATCGCGTTCTGCAGTATCTTGCGCGCCGAGACGGGCGCCTCGTCGGCCCACAGCGCGTCGAGCAGCTGGCTCGTGGCCACGACCCGGTTGAGGTGGAGCAGCAGGAAACCCAGCGTGGCGCGCTGCCGCGTGCCACCGAGCCCGACCGCTCGGTCCCCGTCCAAGACTTCTAACGGCCCCAACATCCGAAAACGCATACTGTCCCCCAGTTCCGTATTCGTCCGTCACCAGGGCAGGACGCGACCCTGCCCGTCATGCCACAGGTGTTCAGCGGAGTGTCACAGCCGGCACTGCGGATCGTGGTCACCGGGCGACCACGTGCCGACCACCGGCCGGCCGTGCGCGGCCGCACGCGGTCCGCTCACCACCGGCGCACCCCGCGCCGACCGCCCGACCGGCGAACGCCCGCCGTCGCCCCGCACCGCGACGAAAGCCATTCGCCCGGACGACCGGGTCGGAAAGATGTGATCAATCGTGAGCGACGACCGCCGAGGGCGTCGTGCTGCCCCTGACACGTCACCTCCGATTCACGACCACCGTGGTTCTTGCGGCATCTCCGTCGTGCCGTGAGGATATTTTCGGCCAACTATCCTGCTCAGCCGGATGATACCCACGGGTACTCGGAGAAGCGAGGACGCTCCGAAGAACCAAGGGCCGCGAGATTGCTTCCACGCCCGCGGACGAACGGGCTCCCACCCCGCGCGACGACCGGCGTGAACAGGTAAACGCGGTGGTCGGAAGAGGTGGGTGAACACTCACCGGAACATTCCCTGACCAGGCAAACCTCCCGATCCGGACATACGGGGATCCGCACGGGCCGCGACCACGACTACCGAGCGTCGCGAACTTCGCGGCCGAAAGTGTCGACCGCCGAGTCGAATGTGACGGGGCGTGGTCAATCGTGGGATCACCCGCCCCCCGGACCGCCGGGGCGCCCGGATCACGACGGACGTTCGCCTCCGGGCCCGGACGGACCACGCGATCGGCCCAATAAGTTTTCCCTATCACCTTCCGGAAGGGGCGCGGTCGGTTGTCGCGGGGATGAGAGCGGAATCTCGACCGGACCGGCTTGACAATCGACCGCGGCGACTCCCGGGAACAATCCGAGCGCCTTTTCCGGGGTGCCGGTTCCCGCGCCGCCCACTCGTCGTGCCGCGCTTGTGGGGCCGGCGCCGCGGACGGCTGAGGCCATCCGCGGCGCCGGTGCTTCGCGGGCGCGTCAGGCGTCCGAACCGCCGTAGGCGTTGTCGATGATGTAGCGCCACCGGCCGTCCCGGCCCCGGCGCATCACGTCGGTGCCGACGCCCGCGAGGTCCACCTCCTCGCCCGTGCGCGAGGTGCCCTTGATCGCCCAGTCGACGATGAGCAGGGCGGTGTCGCCGTTGACGTAGATGCCCTTGGTCCGCGCCCGCATCGGCACGCCCATCGCGAGGAACTCGGCGACGTTGGCCCGCCGCGCGTCACCGGCCACCGGCTCCTCGCCGGGCTTCCAGACCGACACCGCGTCCGGGCTGTACATGCGCTCGATCGTGGCGTGGTCACCGGAGTTGAACGCGCGCAGGAACAACTCGGTCTGCCTGGTCAGGTCGTCGGTCGGGATGTCGTGGACCTGGAGCGGTTCGCTCATCGTGGCCTCCTACTCGGCGATCTTGGTCCGGCCGCACCAGGCGAACACCGGCAGTTCGAGGTCGTCGACGGTGCGCGACTCGCCGTTCGCGCTGAAGTGCTCGTAGCCGTTGCCCGCGGGGATCTTGACCTTGTCCCCCAGGTCGGCGACGAAGTGGATGCGGTCGGCCTCGCGCAGGGTCGCGGGCCCTCCGGTCAGCAGGACTTTGATGTTGCCCATCGTTGCTCCTAACGCAGGCTGTCGGCGTCCGCGCGCGGGAAGTACTCCGCGTCGGTGAAGAACCCGACGTACTTGGCGAACAGCTCGGCGGTCACCGGCGGGCACGTGATGCCGCTGCCCTCCAGCGCCGCGGTGGTGCCGGAGACGTCGAAGTCGGGGTAGGCGCCCTCGCCCATCGCCGCGATCGCCTCGAACGAGTCCAGCAGCGGTTGCAGGGCGTTGTCCCGGTCGGCGCGCACGCGGGCGCTCCACCGCGGCCACGGCAGCTCCTCCAGCGCGTGCCCCAGGTCGCGCAGGTGGCCGATCATCTCCCGGTAGGTCACGGTGTCGGGGTTGGACAGGTGGAACGTCCGGCCGGCCGCCTCCGGGCGCGTGGCCAGGTGCGTGATGGCGGCGCTGGCGTAGTCGACCGGCACCAGGTGGAACAGACCGGCCAGGCCCTCGGGGACGGCGCGGCTCTGGAGGATGCCCTTGAGCCCGAGCCACACGAAGTCCTTGGTCTGGCACGCGCCGTTGACCTGGTCGCCCGACACCACGTCCACCCGGTAGACCGACACCGGCAGGCCGCGGTCGCGGGCCAGGTCGATGATCCGCTCGGCCACCCACTTGGTCTGGCGGTAGCCGTTGGACAGCACCTCCGGCGGGCCGGGGATGTCGTCCACCCGCAGCGGCACGCCCGCCGTGACCGGCTGGTCGAACACCCCGGTCGAGGACACGAAGTGCACCGGCACGGTCCGGTGCGCGGCGGCCAGCCTCAGCACCTCCTCGGTGCCGGTGACGTTCGCGGGCTTCAGCGCGGTGTAGGGCTGGAGCCAGTTCACCGTGGCGCCGGCGTGGAACACCACGTCCGCGGTGCGCGACAGCTCCTCGTACACCTCGGCGGCCAGGCCGAGCCGGGGCTCCGCCAGGTCTCCGGGGTGCACGACCACGCGGCCCAGGTCGACCTCGCCGTCGAGCCGGTACCAGCGGAGGTTGTCCACGATGCGCCGCAGGCCCTCCTCGGGGTCGTCGGCGCGCACCAGGGCGTGCACCCGGGCCCGGGTGGTGCGCAGGACGTCGCGGAGCAGGAACGCGCCGAGGAAGCCGGTCGCGCCGGTGAGCAGCACCTCGCGCGGGTCGTCGGCGAACGTCGCCACGGTCGGCGCGGGCCGGACGTCGTCGGCCAGCCGCACCTCCGCCTCGAAGTCCACCTCGGCCCGGGTCGGCGCCTCGGCGGTCGGCACGAGCGTGTCGCGCAGGAACTCCGCTACCGCGTGCGGGGTGGGGTGGTCGAACACCAGGGTCGCGGGCAGCGACGCGCCGATCGCGGTGATGAGCCGGTTGCGCAGCTCCACCGACGTCAGCGAGTCGAAGCCCAGCTCCGGGAACGGCCTGGTGGGCTCGGGCGGCGCGTCCAGGCCCAGCACCGCGACGACCTCGGCGCCGACCCGCTCCAGCAGCAGCGCGTACCGCTCGCGCGGGTCCAGCTCGGCGAGGCGCTCCACGGCGGGCGCGGTGGCCGACTCGTTGCTGGCCCGGCGGCGGACCGGCGTGCGGACCAGCCCCGCGAACAGCGGCTGGACCCGGCCGGAGGCGCGGACGGCGGCCACGTCCAGCGGCGTGACGACCACGGCGGGCAGGCCGGTGTCGAGCGCGGCGTCCAGCAGGGCGGGCCCGTCCTGCTCCGTGATGGGCCGGAACCCGGACCGCGCGATGCGCGCCAGGTCCACTTCGGACAACCCGGCGCCCATGCCGGTGGCCGTGGACCACAGGCCCCAGGCGATCGACGTGGTGGGTTTGCCCTGCGCGGCCCGCAGGTGGGCGAGGGCGTCGAGGAACGTGTTCGCCGCCGCGTAGTTCGCCTGCCCGGGACCGCCGATCGTGGCCGCGATGGAGGAGAAGTGGACGTGGTGGGCGTCGGGCAGCAGGCGGTGCAGGTGCCAGGCCGTGGTGACCTTGGGCAGCAGGACCGCGTCGAGCCGCTCCGGGGTCAGGGTGGGGATCGCCGTGTCGTCCAGCACGCCGGCCGTGTGCAGGACCAGCTCGACCCGGTGGTCCGCCACGACCCCGGCGAGCGCGTCGGCGTCGGTGACGTCGGCGGCCCGCACCTCGACCACCGCGCCCAGGGCCTCCAGCTCGGCCGTGAGGTCGGCCGCACCCGGCGCCCCGGGCCCGCGCCGGCTGACGAGGAGCAGGCTCCGGGCGCCGTGCTCGGCGACGAGGTGGCGGGCGAACAACGCGCCGAGCGCCCCCGTGCCACCGGTGATCAGCACGGTGCCACCGCTGCGATCACCGCCGCGGCCACTGCTCCGGTCACCGGCGCCACCGGTCCGGTCACTGCTGCGGCCACCGGTGCGGTCACTGCTCCGGTCACCGGCGCCACCGCTCTGGTCACTGCTGCGCAGGCGTCCCCTCCAGGGGACCCCTGTCTTGATTTTACCGGCGGGGACCGACAATTCCGGGCTCCGCCCGGAGCCGTTCACCGACGCCGGCTCGTCGGACGGCACGGCACCGCTCACCGACGGCACCGGCCCGTCGCCGGACGGCGCGGCACGCCTGGGCACCCGGACCAGGCGCGGCACGCGGGTGTCCGGGCCCAGGGCCACCATCGGCTCGCCCGACGCGACCGCGGCGGCCAGGGCGGCGCCCGTGACCGGGCCCGTCGCGTCCACCAGCGTGATCCGGCCCGGGTTCTCCGCCTGCGCCGACTTCAGCAGACCCCACACCGGCGCGGTGTGCACCGAGGTCTGCCCGTGCGCCGGCGTGGCGCCCGAGGTCAGCACGACCAGCCGGGTGTCGGTGAACCGGTCGTCCGCGAGCCAGCGCTGCACCAGGTCCAGCGCCACCCGCGTGTCGGCGAACGCGCGCCCCAGCGGGTCGTCGGCCCCGCCGAGGAACGGTGCCACCACGGCGTCCACACCGGACACCGCGTCGAGCGACGACACCACCGGCGCGTCCAGCCCCGGCGACCCCGGCTCCGGCAACCCCAGCCCCAGGTCCAGCACGGCGAACGACACCGCCGCCCGCGGCAGCGCCACCGGCTCCCACGCCACGTCGAACAACGCCTCCGCCGCGCGGTCCAGCACGGGGGGCGCGGGAGGCGTCACCGTCACCGAGTCGACCGTCGCCACGGCGTGCCCGGCCAGGTCCGCCAGGTGCAGCGACAACCGGTCGCCCGAGCGGACCCACCGCACCACCACCGTCGTCGCGCCGACCGCGTGCAGCCGGACACCGCGCCAGTCCCGCGCCACCAGACCGCCGGCGACCTCCCGCACCACCGCGTCGAGCAGCGCCGGGTGCAGGTTGTAGGCCGCCGCGTCGGCCTTGAGCTCGTCCGGCAGCGACACGGTCACCTCGTCGCCGACCGGCTCCACCACCGCGGGGAACCGCTCGACGCCCAACGTGCCCCGCGCCACCGGTTCCCACTCGGCCTCGGACCCGCCCGCGCGGGTGTGCACGGCCAGGGCCCGGCCGCCGTCGGGACCGGGCGCGCCGATCGTCAGCTGCATCACCAGCCCGGCGGCCAGCGGCAGCAGCACCGGGCCGCTCATCACCAGCTCGTCGAGCCGCGTGCAGCCCAGCTCGTCACCCGCCCGACCGGCCAGCTCGACCAGCACGGCCGTCGGCAGCACGGCCACGCCGTCCACCGCGTGGTCGGCCAGCCACGGGTGGCTGCGCACGGACACGTGGCTGGTCACCACCAGCTCACCCGACCCGGCGACGGGGATCGCCGCGCCGAGCAGCGGGTGGTCCACCGGCGTGAGGCCCAGCGCCGACACGTCCGCCTCGGTGCCGCTGTGCTCCAGCCAGAACCGCTGCCGCTGGAACGCGTACGTCGGCAGGTCGGCCACCTCCGCCGCGCCGCCGAGGAACCGCGACCAGTCCACCGCGACGCCGCGGGTGTGCAGGCGGCCGATCGCGCCGACGACGGTGTGCGACTCGTCGCGGTCGCCGCGCATCGTCGGCACGGCCACGTCGGCGTCCAGCACGTCCTGCGCCAGGGCGCTGAGCACGCCCTCCGGGCCGAGTTCCAGGAACGTCGTCACGCCCAGCTCGTCCAGGGCCCGCACGGCGTCGGCGAACCGCACGGTTCGGGCCACGTGCCGCACCCAGTACCCGGGGTCCCGCAGCTCGTCGCCCACCAGCGCGCCGGTCACCGCGGAGACGACCGGGACGGTCGGCTCGTGGTAGGTCAGCGACTCCGCCACGCGGCCGAACTCGGCGAGCATCGGCTCCATCAGCGGCGAGTGGAAGGCGTGGCTGACGGTGAGCTGCTTGGTCTTGCGGCCGCGCGCGGCGAGCACGCCGGCGATCTCGGCGACGACCCGCGCGTCACCGGAGAGCACCGCGGAGTCGGGGCCGTTCACCGCGGCCAGGCCGACGGCCCGCTCGTGGCCGGCCAGCAGGGGCAGCACCTCGTCCTCGGTCGCCCGCACGGCCACCATCGCGCCGCCCGGGGGCAGGGCGGACATCAGCCGGGCCCGCGCGCCCACCAGCGCCGCCGCGTCGGCCAGGGACAGCACGCCGGCCACGTGCGCGGCGGCGATCTCGCCGATGGAGTGCCCGGCCAGGAAGTCCGGCCGCACGCCCCACGACTCGACCAGCCGGAACAGCGCCACCTCCAGCGCGAACAGCGCCGGCTGGGCGTACCCGGTGTCGCGCAGCACCTCGGCGTCGTCACCGGCCATCACCTGCCGGATCGGCACGTCCACGTGCGGCCGCAGCGCCTCCTCCACCTCGGCCAGCGCCTCGGCGAACACGGGGAACGCGGCCGCGGCCCGCACGCCCATGCCCGGGCGCTGCGCGCCCTGGCCGGTGAACAGGAAGGCCGTCTTGCCCGCCACCGGCGACCCGGTGACCACCCGCTGGTGCGGGGTGCCGGAGACCAGGGCGCGCAGCCCCTCCTCCAGCTCCTCGCGCGACGAGCCGAGCACCACCGCGCGGTGCGACAGGGCGGACCGGGTGGTCGCCGCCGACCGGGCCACCGCGGCGGCGGACACCTCCGGCCGGCCGGTCCACCACTCCAGCAGCGCGGTCGCCTGCGCGGTCAGCGCGGCGGACGACCGCGCCGACACCGGCAGGGCGTGCAGCGGCAGGCCGGGGTGGACCTCCCGCTCCGGCTCCTCGAACGCCGGCGCCTCCTCCAGGATCACGTGCGCGTTGGTGCCGCTCACGCCGAACGCGGACACGGCGGCCCGGCGCGGCTGCCCGGTCTCCGGCCACGGCCGGGCCTCGGTCAGCAGCTCGACGTCGCCCGCCGACCAGTCCACGACGGGGGTGGGCCGGTCGACGTGCAGGGTCTTCGGCATGACGCCGTGCCGGATCGCGAGGACCGACTTGATGACACCGGCGATGCCGGCCGCGGCCACGGTGTGGCCGATGTTGGACTTGAGCGAGCCCAGCCACGCCGGTCGGGTGCGGTTCTGCCCGTAGGTGGCCAGCAGCGCCTGCGCCTCGATCGGGTCGCCCAGCCGGGTGCCGGTGCCGTGCGCCTCGATGAGGTCGACGTCGGCGGCGGTGAGCCGGGCGTTGGCCAGCGCCGCCCGGATCACGCGCTGCTGGGACGGGCCGTTCGGCGCGGTGAGGCCGTTGGACGCGCCGT
Organism: Actinosynnema sp. NPDC053489; assembly: GCF_044544865.1. Taxonomy (NCBI): domain Bacteria; kingdom Bacillati; phylum Actinomycetota; class Actinomycetes; order Pseudonocardiales; family Pseudonocardiaceae; genus Actinosynnema; species Actinosynnema sp. NPDC053489. The sequence goes on from NZ_JBITXT010000009.1 coordinate 16,108, forward strand.
CCTGGTTGACCGCCGAGCCGCGCACCACCGCGAGCACCTGGTGGCCGTTCCTGCGCGCCTCGGACAGCAGTTCCAGCACGACCACGCCGACGCCCTCGGACCAGGTGGTGCCGTCGGCCGCCTCGGCGAAGGACTTGCAGCGGCCGTCGGCGGCCAGCCCGCGCTGGCGGGAGAAGTCGACGAACGCCGAGGGGTTGCCGTAGACGGTGGTGCCGCCCGCCAGGGCGAGCGTGGACTCGCCCTGGCGCAGCGACTGCATCGCCAGGTGCAGCGCGACCAGCGACGAGGAGCACGCCGTGTCCACCGACACCGCCGGGCCCTCCAGGCCGAGCGAGTAGGCGACCCGGCCGGACGCGACGCTGCCCAGGCTGCCCGTGGTCAGGTAGCCCTCCAGCTCGGTCGGCCCGCCCAAGCCGAGGTAGCTCTGGGTCACGATGCCCGCGAACACGCCGGTCCTCGTGCCCTTCAGCGCCGCCGGGTCGAGGTGGGCGCGCTCCAGCGCCTCCCACGCCACCTCCAGCAGCACCCGCTGCTGCGGGTCCATCGCCAGCGCCTCGCGCGGGCTGATGCCGAAGAACTCGGCGTCGAACCTCGTCGCGTCGGCGATGAACCCGCTGTGCCTGGAGTACGACTTGCCGGGCCGGCCCGGTTCGGGGTCGTAGATCGCGTCCACGTCCCAGCCCCGGTCGTCCGGGAACGGGGTGATGGCGTCCTCGCCGCCGGACACCAGCCGCCACAGGTCCTCCGGCGAGGACACCCCGCCGGGGAACCGGCAGGCCATCGCCACGATCGCCACCGGCTCCTCGCGGCCGGACTCCAGCTCGGCCAGCCGCTGACGCGCCTTCTGCAGGTCGACCGTGACCCTCTTCAGGTACTCGACCAACTTCTCTTCGTTGGACATTCGGGTTCTCCGGGTGTCGTCGGTCGGGCGGTCAGTTCGCGGAGCCCGCACCGGTGCCACCCGGTCCGGTGCCGCCGAGCTCGTTGTCGATGAACGCGAACAGGTCGTCGGCGGAGGCGTCGGCCAGCCGCTCGGCCGCGTCCGGCGCGTCCGGTCCGGCGGTGGACCCGGCGGTGGACTCGGTGAGGCGGGCCAGCATGACGCGCAGGCGGTCGGCCACGCCGTCGCCGTCACCGCCGCGGGGCACGCCCGCGAGCAGGTGCTCCAGCCGGTCCAGCTCGGCGTGCAGCGGAGCCGTCGGGTCCTCCTCGGTCGGCGCGACCAGGCCGAGCAGGTGGTCGGTGAGCGCGCCCAGCGTCGGGTGGTCGAACACCACCGTCGCCGACAGCTTCGCGGCCGTGGCCGCGCTGAGCCGGTTGCGCAGGTCCACGGCGGTCAACGAGTCGAAGCCGAGTTCCTGGAACGCCCGGTCCTCCTCGATCGTCGTCGGGTCCTGCCGGCCCAGCACCGAGGCGATCTCGGCGCGCACCGCGGTCAGCACGATCGGCCGGTGCCGCGCCGCGGGCGCCTCGGCCAGCGCCGACAGCAGCTCGGTGGTGCGCGGCTCGGCGTCCGCGGCGGGCTCCTCCACCCGCGGCGGCACGAGCACCGCGCCGTCGCGGACCGCCGCCAGCCGCACGTCGGCCGCCACCAGGGCGGTCACCGCGGCCAGGTCGGCGCGTTCGGTGTCGAAGTCGACCAGCAGCACGCGGTCGGGGTTCTCGGCTCGCGCGGACCGCAGCAGGTTCCACGCGAGCCTGCCGTCGCCGGGCGCCCGGTCGGCGGGCCGCGCGGGCGCCACGCCCGTCGTGGTCACGACCAGGCGCGTGTCGCGCAGGTCCCAGCCCTGGATGAGGTCCAGGGTCTCCCGGGTGCGGGCGTAGCGGTCGTCGGCCGACTCGTCCTCGGCGGGCGTGACGTGCACCGCGAGCGGCAGCACGACCACGGTCGCGTCGGCGGGCACCGCGTCGACCGAGGTCACCACCTCCGCGCCGGGCAGGTCGGCGACGCCGTGGCCCAGGTCGAGCACCGCCACCGAGGCCGTGGCCGCGGCGAGGTCCACCGGCTGCCACGCCGCCGCGGCCGCCGCCTGGTTGGCCGCGTTGTTCACCACGAGCGCGTACCGCTGGCGCTGGAACGCGTAGGTCGGCAGGTCGACCGCCCGCGCGCCGGTGCCCGCGAAGAACGCCGGCCAGTCCACGGCCACGCCGCGGGTGTGCAGGCCGGCGAGGGCGGCGACGAGGGTCTGCGCCTCGGGCCGGTCCCGGCGCACCGACGCGAGCACCGCGCGGTCGCGGTTGTCGGCCAGCGCCTCCAGCACCGAGTCGGCCATCGCGGTGAGCACGCCGTCCGGACCGACCTCCAGGAACGTGGTGACGCCCTGGGCGGCCAGCGTCCGCACGGCCTGGTCGAAGCGGACCGTGCCGCGCACGTGCCGGACCCAGTAGCCCGGCTCGGTCAGCTCGGTGGCGAGCGCGCCGGTGGCGGTGGACACGATCGGGATGCGCGGCGCGGAGTAGTCGACGGTGGCGGCGACGTCGGCGAACTCCCCGAGCATCGGCTCCATCAGCGGCGAGTGGAACGCGTGGCTGACCGACAGCCTGCGGGTGCGCCTGCCGCGGCTCTCCCACTGCTTGGCCGCCAGCAGGGTGGCCTCCTCCTCGCCGGCCAGGACGACCGCGCGGGGCCCGTTGACCGCGGCCACGTCCACCACGCCGACCAGGCCCTCCAGCTCGGCCCGGACCTCCTCCTCGGTGGCCTCGACCGCGACCATCGCGCCGGTGCGCGGCAACGCCTGCATCAGCCGGCCGCGCGCGGCGACCAGCCGTGCCGCGTCCGCCAGGGAGAACACCCCGGCGACGTGGGCGGCGGCGAACTCGCCGATCGAGTGCCCCGCCAGGAAGTCCGGCCGCACGCCCCACGACTCCAGCAGCCGGAACAGCGCCACCTCGACCGCGAACAGCGCGGGCTGGGTGAACCCGGTCTCGTCCAGGCCGGAGCCGTCGGCGATCACCGCGCGCAGCGGCCGGTCCAGCATCGGGTCCAGCGCCGCGCACACCTCGTCGAAGGCGGCGGCGAACACCGGGAACTCCTCGGCCAGGGCGAGGCCCATGCCGATCCGCTGCGCGCCCTGCCCGGTGAACAGCAACCCGAGCCGGCCGCCGCCGGTGGTGCGCCCGGCCCGCTCCGGGTCGACCGCCGCCAGCCGCTCCTCGAAGTCGGCGAGGTCGGAGCCGACCAGGATCGCGTGCCGCTCCAGCGTGGTGCGCCTGGTGGCCAGGGTGAACGCCACGTCGGCCGGGGTGAGGTCCGGGTGCTCGGCGAGGAAGCCGGTCAGCGACTCCGCCTGCGCCTTGAGCGCCTGCGGCGTCTTGCCCGACAGCAGCCACGGCACCACGCGGGCGGCGCTCGGCGCGGGCGGCTGCTCCGCGACCGGCGCCTGCTCGATGATGACGTGCGCATTGGTGCCGCTGATGCCGAACGAGGACACGCCCGCGCGGCGCGGCCGGTCCAGCTCGGGCCACGGCACGGCCTCGGTCAGCAGCGACACCGCGCCCGCGTCCCAGTAGACGTGCGGGGACGGCTCGGTGACGTGCAGCGTCCTGGGCATCAGGCCGTTGCGCATGGCCTCGATGGTCTTGATGATGCCCGCGACGCCGGCCGCAGCCTGGGTGTGGCCGATGTTGGACTTCAGCGAGCCCAGCCGCAGCGGTCGCCCGGGGTCGCGGCCCTGGCCGTAGGTGGCGATGAGGGCTTGGGCCTCGATCGGGTCGCCCAGCGTCGTGCCGGTGCCGTGCGCCTCCACCAGGTCCACGTCCGCCGGCGACAGACCGGCCTTGCCCAACGCCTGCCGGATCACCCGCTCCTGCGACGGACCGTTCGGCGCCGTCAGGCCGTTGGACGCGCCGTCCTGGTTGACCGCGCTGCCCTTGACGATCGCCAGCACCGGGTGGCCGTTGCGCTTGGCGTCCGACAGCCGCTCCAGCACCAGCAGCGCCGCGCCCTCCGACCAGCCCGTGCCGTCGGCCGAGGCGGAGAACGCCTTGCACCGGCCGTCCGGCGAGAGGCCGCGCTGCCGCGAGAACTCGATGAACGGGTTCGGCGTGGACATCACGGTGACCCCGCCCGCGAGCGCCAGGTCCGTCTCGCCGGACCGCAGCGCCTGGCCGGCCAGGTGCACCGCCACCAGCGACGACGAGCACGCCGTGTCGATCGTCAGCGCCGGGCCCTCCAACCCGAAGGTGTAGGCCAGGCGACCGGAGGCGACGCTGCCCGCCGTGCCGCTGGCCAGGTAGCCCTCCAGCTCGGCCGGGAGCTGCCCGGACTGCTCGGTGTAGTCGGTGTACATGACGCCCGCGAACACGCCGGTCTGGCTGCCGCGCAACGACGTCGGGTCGATGCCGGCCCGTTCGAACGCCTCCCACGCCACTTCCAGCAGCAGGCGCTGCTGCGGGTCGGTGGCCAGGGCCTCGCGCGGCGACATGCCGAAGAACTCCGGGTCGAAGTCGTAGGCGTCGCGCAGGAAGCCGCCGTTGCGGGTGTAGGTCTTGCCCGCCTGGTCGGGGTCCGGGTCGAACAGGTTCTCGACGTCCCAGCCCCGGTCGGCCGGGAACTCGCCCACCGCGTCCACCCCGTCGCGCACCAGCGCCCACAGCTGCTCGGGCGACCGCACGCCGCCGGGGAAGCGGCAGGCCATGCCGACCACGGCGATCAGGTCGTCGTCGGTGTCGGCGGTGACGCTCGCGGCGACCTGCTCCGCGGCCTGCTCGGCCGGGGCCACCTGGCCCGCGAGGTAACCGGCCACCGCGGCGGGCGAGGGGTAGTCGAAGATCAGCGTGCTGGGCAGCCGCAGGCCGGTCGAGGTGGTGAGGTGGTTGCGCAGCTCGACCGCGGTCAGCGAGTCGAAGCCCAGCTCCTTGAACGCCGCCGCCATGTCCACGCCGGAGTCGTCGGCGTGCCCGAGCACCTGCGCCACGGTGGCGCGCACCAGCTCGGACACCGCGGTCTCCCGTTCGGCGGCCGACAGCCCGGCCAACCGCCGGGCGAGCTGCGACGCGTCGCCGGGACCGGCTTCCTCGGCCACCGCGCGGCGCGCCGCCGGAGCCGCGGCGACGAGGCCGCGCAGCACGGCGGGCATCCGGTCGCCCTGGGCGCGCAGCGCGGCCTGGTCCAGCACCGCGGCGGTCACCACGGCCTCGTCCGAGGCCACGGCGGCGTCGAACAGCGCCAGGCCCGCCTCGGCGGGCAGCGGCAGGACGCCGTTGCGGGCCAGGCGCTGCCGGTCGGCCTCGCCGAGGGTCCCGGTGATGCCGCTGGTCTCCTCCCACAGGCCCCACACCACCGACGTGGCGGGCAGGCCCCGCTCGCGGCGGTGGCGGGCCAGGGCGTCGAGGAACGCGTTGCCCGCCGCGTAGTTGCCCTGGCCCGGGTTGCCGAACGTGCCGGCCACCGAGGAGTACAGGACGAACGCGGCCACGTCGCCGACCAGCTCGTGCAGGTGCCAGGCCGCGTCGACCTTCGGCTTGAGCACCGCGTCGAGGCGACGGCCGTCCAGCGAGGTGACCACGCCGTCGTCGACCACGCCGGCGGTGTGCACGACGGCCGCCACGGGGTGGTCGGCGAGCAGCGCGGCCAGCGCCTTGCGGTTCTCCACCGCGACGGCGGCCACGGTCACCCGCGCGCCGTCGGCCTCCAGTTCGGCGACCAGCTCGGCGGCGCCCGGCGCGTCCGGGCCGCGGCGGCTGACCAGCAGCAGGTCGCGTGCGCCGTGCGCGCGGACCAAGTGCCGGGCGGCCAGCGCGCCCAGGGCGCCCGTGCCGCCGGTGACCAGCACCGTGCCCGCGGTCCAGTCGACCGACGCGTCACCGGTCGCGGTCCGGGCCAGGCGCGGCAGCAGCACCGCGCCCTCGCGCAGCGCCAGCTGCGGCTCACCCGAGGCCAGCGCGCCGGCCAGCGCCCGCCACGAGTCGGGGTGGCCGTCGTGGTCGACCAGGACGAACCGGTCGGGGTTCTCCGACTGGGCGCTGCGCACCAGGCCCCACGCGCCGGCGTGGTGCAGGTGCTCGGCACCCGGGGCTCCGCTGCCGCCGCGGGTGAGGACGACGAGCCGCGCGCCCTCCAGCCGGTCGTCGGCCAGCCACAGCCGGAGCAGCTCCAGCACCGACCGGGTGACCCGGTGCGCGCTGTCCACGGGCTTGCCGCCCGGCTCGGGCAGCAGCACCGCGACGTGCCGCGGCACGTCGTCGCCGGTCAACGCCTGCGCCAGGTCGGGCAGGTCCAGGTAGGTGCGGTCGGGGCTCGCGCCCTCGGGCAGGCTGAAGACGTCCTCGAAGCCGTCCGCGCCGACCAGGCCCCACGGCACCGGCTCACCGGTCGCGCCGGGCGTCCACCCCAGGCTCAGCAACGCGCCGGGACCGCTGTCCCGCAACGCCTCCCGCGACACCGGCCGCAGCACCAGCGACTCGGCCACCAGCACGGGCGAGCCCGCGCCGTCGACCGCGTCGACCGCGACGACCACCGTGTCCGGGTCCGGCCGGGTCACGCGGTGCCGCACGCGCAGCGTCCGCGCGCCCGCCGCCCGCACGCTCACCCCGGACCAGGCGAACGGCAGGAACGTGCCGCTGCCCTCGTCGGCGACGCCCGGCAGCAGCGGGTGCAGCGCCGCGTCCAGCAGCGCCGGGTGCAGCACGAACGACGCCGCCGCCGCGCGCTGCTCGGCGGGCAGCGCGACCTCCGCGTACAGGTCGTCGCCCGCGCGCCACAGCTTCGTCAGGCCCTGGAACGCGGGCCCGTAGCCGTAGCCGTTCCCGGTGAGCCTCGGGTAGACGTCGGTCAGGTCGACCTCGACGCCGGCGGGCGGCCAGGCGCCCGGGTCCGCCGCCGCACCGGCCGCCTCGTCCGCGGCGAGCACACCGGCGGCGTGCTCGACCCACTCGCCGCCCTCCTCGCCGCGCCGCGCGAACACCCGCAGGGACCGGTAGCCCAGCTCGTCCGGCCCGTCCACCACGACCTGCACGTCGACGCCGCCCCGCTCGGGCAGCACCAGCGGCGCGGCCAGGGTCAGCTCCACCACGCGGTCCGCGCCGACCCGCTCGCCGGCCGACAGGGCCAGCTCCAGGTAGGCGGTGCCGGGCAGCACGGCGGAGCCCGCGATGGCGTGGTCGGCCAGCCAGCCGTGCGAGTGCAGGCCGAGCCGGCCGGTCAGCACGAGCCGGTCGCCGCCGGCCAGCTCGACCGCCGCGCCCAGCAGCGGGTGGTCGGCCGGGGTCAGGCCCGCGCCGGACACGTCGCCGCCGGTGGGCGCGTCGAGCCAGAACCGCTTGCCCTGGAACGCGTAGGTCGGCAGCTCGACGCGCCGGGCGTTCGTGCCGTCGTACAGCGCCGCCCAGTCGACGTCCACGCCCGCCACGAACTGCTGCGCCAGCGCGGTGAGCACCGAGCGGGGCTCGTCGCGGTCGGCGCGCAGCAGCGGCACCGCCACCACGCCCTCGACGTCGGTGGCGATGGCCGGGACCAGCGCCGACAGCACACCCGTCGGGCCCAGCTCCAGCATCGCGGTCACGCCCTCGTCGAGCAGGGTGCGCACGGCGTCGGCGAACCGCACCGCGCCCCGGGCCTGCCGCACCCAGTAGTCCGGGGTGGTCAGCTCGGCCGGGTCGGCGAGCCGGCCCGTCACCGTGGACACGAGGGGGACGCGCGGCGCGGAGTACCGCACGCCCTCGGCGACCGCGGCGAACTCCTCCAGCATCGGCTCGATGAGCGGCGAGTGGAACGCGTGGCTGACCTCCAGCCGCTTGGTGCGCCGGCCGCGGGCGGCGAAGGCGGCGGCGACCGCCTCGGCCGGGCCGGTCTCGCCGGCGACGACGATGGCGGTGGGTCCGTTGATCCCGGCGATGTCGACGCCGTCGACCAGCTCGGCGCGCACCTCGTCCTCGGTGGCCTCGACCGCGACCATCGCTCCGGTGCGCGGCAGGGCCTGCATGAGCCGGCCGCGCGCGGCGACCAGCCGTGCCGCGTCGACCAGGGAGAACACGCCAGCGACGTGGGCGGCGGCGAGTTCGCCGATCGAGTGGCCGGCCAGGAAGTCCGGCCGCACGCCCCACGACTCGACCAGCCGGAACAGCGCCACCTCGACGGCGAACAGCGCGGGCTGCGTGTAGCCGGTCTCGTCGAGGTCCACGCCGTCGGCGACCACCTCGCGCAGCGGCCGGTCCAGCATCGGGTCCAGCGCCGCGCACACCTCGTCGAACGCCTCGCGGTACACCGGGAACGCCTCGGCCAGCGCCAGGCCCATCCCGACCCGCTGCGCGCCCTGACCGGTGAACAGCAGCGCCGAGCGCACGGTGGAGGCGAGGCCGGTCACCGCGGTCGGGCCGGACCGCCCGTCGGCCACGGTGTCCAGCGCGGCCAGCAGGGACTCGTGGTCGTCGCCCCACACCACGGCGCGGTGGTCGAGCACCGACCGCGTGGTGGCCAGCGACCAGCCGACGTCGACCGGGTCGACGCCGGAGTCGGCGAACCCGCGCAGCCGCGACGCCTGCGCGGCCAGGGAACCAGGACCGCGCCCGGACAGCACCCAGGGCAGCGGCGTGGCCGGCACGACCCGTTCGGCGTCCTCGCCGGAGGTCACCTCGGGCGCCTGCTCGATGATCACGTGGGCGTTCGTGCCGCTGATGCCGAACGACGACACGCCCGCCCGGCGCGGCCGGTCCACCTCGGGCCACGACGTCGTCTCGGTCGCCAGCCGCACCGCGCCGCTCGTCCAGTCCACGTGCGGGGACGGCTCGTCGGCGTGCAGGGTCCGCGGCACGGTCGCGTGCCGGATCGCCTCGATGCTCTTGATGATGCCCGCGACGCCGGCCGCGGCCTGGGTGTGGCCGATGTTGGACTTCAGCGAACCCAGGTACAGCGGGCGCTCGCGGTCGCGGCCGTAGGTCGACAGCAGGGCGTGCGCCTCGATGGGGTCGCCCAGCGTCGTGCCGGTGCCGTGCGCCTCCACCAGGTCCACGTCCGCCGGCGACAGACCGGCCTTGCCCAACGCCTGCCGGATCACCCGCTCCTGCGACGGACCGTTCGGCGCGGTCAGGCCGTTGGAGGCGCCGTCCTGGTTCACGGCGGACGCGCGGATCACGGCGAGCACGGGGTGGCCGTTGCGCTTGGCGTCCGAGAGCCGCTCCAGCACCAGCAGGCCCGCGCCCTCCGACCAGCCCGTGCCGTCGGCGTCCGCCGAGAACGCCTTGCACCGGCCGTCCGGCGACAGGCCGCGCTGCCGCGAGAACTCCACGAAGATGCCCGGCGTGGACATCACCGTCACGCCGCCGGCCAGCGCGATCGACGCCTCGCCGCGGGCCAGCGCCTGACCGGCCAGGTGCACCGCCACCAGCGACGACGAGCACGCCGTGTCGATCGTCAGCGCCGGGCCCTCCAACCCGAAGGTGTAGGCCAGCCGGCCCGAGGCGACGCTGACCTGGTTGCCGGTGAGCAGGTAGCCGTCGTAGCCGTCGGCGCCCTGGTGCAGGCGCGGCCCGTAGTCCTGGGTCATCGCGCCGACGAACACGCCCGTGTTCGTGCCGCGCAACGACTTCGGGTCGATGCCCGCCCGTTCGAACGCCTCCCACGCCACCTCCAGCAGCACCCGCTGCTGCGGGTCCATCGCGGTGGCCTCGCGCGGGCTGATGCCGAAGAACGCCGCGTCGAACTCGTCGGCGTCGTGCAGGAACCCGCCGTAGCGGGCGTTGGTCGAGCCCTGCTTGTCCGGGTCCGGGTCGTACAGCGCGGCGGTGTCCCACCCGCGGTTGGTCGGGAACTCCGAGATGGCGTCCACGCCGTCGCGCACCAGCTCCCACAGCTGCTCGGGCGAGCGCACGCCGCCCGGGAAGCGGCAGGCCATGCCGACCACGGCGATCGGCTCGTCCAGCGCCGCCACCGGCCGCGTGGTCACCGGCGCGACCTGCGCCGCCGTGCCGGCGAGCTGGGCGTCGAGGTAGCGGGCCAGCGCCTGCGGCGTCGGCTGGTCGAACGTCAGCGCGGCGGGCAGCTTCAGGCCCGTGGCCGCGCCGAGGCGGTTGCGGAACTCGACGGAGGTGACCGAGTCCAGGCCGAGGTCCTTGAACGTCCGCTCGGTCTCCACCGCGGCGGCGCCGTCGAAGCCCAGCACGGGCGCCACCTGCGCGCGGACCAGGTCGACCAGCACCCGCAGCCGCTCCCGTTCGGGCAGGCCGGCCAGCCTGGCCCGCAGCTCGACCGTGGCCTCGTCGCCCTCCTCGAGCTCGACCGGGCGGGACTCGGCCGCCGCCTCCCTGGGCGTGAACCCGGAGCCGGTGAACCAGAAGTGGCGGCGCTGGAACGCGTAGGTCGGCAGGTCCACCACGCGCGGGCTCACGCCGTCGAACACCGACGCCCAGTCCAGCGGCACGCCGTGCGCGTGCACCGCGCCCATCGACAGCAGGAACCGGCGCGGCCCGCCGTCGTCGCGGCGCAGCGACCCGAAGGCCGCGCCGTCGACCTCGTCGGCCTCCATGGCGTCGGTGATCGCGTGCGTCAGCACGGGGTGCGGGCTCGCCTCGACGAACGTCCGGTGCCCGTCGGCCAGCAGCACCCGCACGGTCTCGTGGAAGCGCACCCGGTGCCGCAGGTTGTCGAACCAGTAGTCGGCGCCCATCGACGTGGTGTCGACCAGGCCGCCGGTGAGCGTGGAGTAGAACGGGATCTCCGACGACCGCGGTCGCACCGGGGCCAGGACGTCGAGCAGCTCTTCCTTCAGGCCCTCGACGTCGGCCGAGTGCGAGGCGTAGTCCACCGCGATGACCGAGGCGCGCACGTCCTGCGCCTGGTAACCGGCGACGATCTCGGCCAGCGCCGCCGGGTCGCCGGCGATGACCGTGTTGGTGGGGCTGTTGACCGCGGCGATCGAGACCCGGCCGCCGTGCTCGGCGACCCGCTCGGCGACCCGGTCCGCGGGCAGCGACACCGCGGCCATGCCGCCCGTGCCCGCCAGCGCGCGGATGGCCTTGCTGCGCAGCGCGACCACCCGCGCCGCGTCGGTCAGCGAGAGCGCGCCGGCCACGTGCGCGGCGGCGATCTCGCCCTGGGAGTGGCCGATGACCGCGTCGACCCGCAGGCCGTGGTGCAGCCACAGCTTCGCCAGGGACACCATGACCGCGAACAGCGCGGGCTGCACCACGTCCACCCGGTCGAAGCCGGGCGCGCCCTCGACCTCGCGCAGCACGTCGAGCAGCGACCAGTCGACGAACCCGGCCAGCGCGTCGGCGCACTCGGTGAGGTGGCGGGCGAACACCGGCGAGGAGTCGAGCAGCTCCACCGCCATGCCCGCCCACTGGGAGCCCTGGCCGGGGAAGACCAGCACGCCGCGGCCGGGGTCGCCCACCGACCCCTGCACGACGCCGGCCGCCGGCTCGCCCGCCGCCAGCGCGGCCAGCCCGGCGTCCAGCTCCTCCCGGCCCGCGCCCACGACGACGGCGCGGTGCTCGAACGCGGCCCTGGTGGTCGCCAACGACCACGCCACGTCCACCGCCCGCTCACCGGTCAGGTGCCCGGCCAGCGCCGACGCCTGACCGGTCACGGCGGCCCGGCTGCGCCCGGACAGCAGCCACGGGACCACCCGGTCGACCTCCGGCGCCTCCTCCTCGACCGGGCGCGGCCCGTCGGCCAGGACGACGTGGGCGTTCGTGCCGCCCATGCCCCACGAGCTGACGCCGGCGACCAGCGGCTCCTCCGGGCGCGGCCACGGCGTCAGCTCGGTGTGCACCCGCAGCTTCAGCTCGTCCAGGGGGATGTCCGGGTTCGGCGTGGCGAAGTTCAGGCTGGGCGGCAGCGCCCGGTTGCGGATCGCCAGCGCCGTCTTGACGAACCCGACGATGCCCGCCGCGCCCTCCAGGTGGCCGACGTTGGTCTTCGCCGAACCGACCAGCAGCGGGCCGGTGCGCCCGGACATGACCGCGCCCAGGGCGCGGGCCTCGATCGGGTCGCCCACCGGCGTGCCGGTGCCGTGCAGCTCGACGTACTGCGCGAGCGCCGGGTCCACGCCCGCGTTCGCGAACGCCTCGCGGATGACCTCCGCCTGCGCCCGCTCGCTGGGCACGGTGAGGCCGTCGGTGGCGCCGTCGTTGTTGACCGCGCTGCCCAGCACCACCGCGTAGACCGGGTCGCCGTCGGCGATGGCCTGGCTGAGCCGCTTGAGCACGACCACCGCGCCGCCCTCGCCGCGCACGTAGCCGTTGGCCCGCGCGTCGAAGGTGTAGCTGCGGCCGTCGGGCGACAGCGCGCCGAACCGCTCCAGGCTCACGGTCTGCTCGCCGAGCAGGTTCAGGTTCACGCCGGCGGCCAGCGCCAGGTCCACGGTCCCGTCGCGCAGGCTCTCCGCGGCCAGGTGCACCGCGACCAGCGACGACGCCTGGGCGGCGTCCACCGCGGCGCTGGGGCCGCGCAGGTCGAAGGCGTAGGACACGCGGTTGGCGATGATGCCGCGGTGCGTGCCGGTCACCGTGTGCTGGGTGACCGCCGAGGTGCCGTGCTGGTAGAGCAGGGCCGCGTAGTCGTCGCGGATGCTGCCGACGAACACCGACGTGCGGCTCCCGCGCAGCTCGGCGGGGACGATGCGGGCGTCCTCGACGGCCTCCCAGGCCAGTTCCAGCACCAACCGCTGCTGCGGGTCCAGCGCCGCCGCCTCGCGCGGCGAGATGCCGAAGAACCCGGCGTCGAAGTCCGCGACCGCCTTCAGGAACCCGCCCCGGTCGATCGTCGGCGCGGCCTGGTCCCACCGCCCCTCGGGCGCGGTGGTGATGGCGTCGCGGCCGTCGCGCAACAGGTCCCAGAACGCCCGTGGTCCGTCCGCCTCGGGCAGGCGGACCGCCATCCCGATGACGGCAACGGCTTCCTGGCTCCCGCCCAACGCCGACAGGTGCCCGGTTGTGGGGTGGTCCATGCGGCCGACCGCCTTTCGTGACCCAGCTGACCGGAGGTTCGCTCGTGTGCTCAGTGCGAAAGGTAGGTCGCGGTCGGTAATCGGCCACTCTTGCCGTGCCGCGTGAGAGTGCTGTTACCCGCTGGTGGAGGGCGCCCCGGCGGTCACGGCTAGATTCGGACCGATCCCAACCCTGAACACGTCCTTTGTGGACTGCGGAGCGCATGGGCGCACCCGCGCCGAGACGAGGGGATAGCCGCAGATGTCCGAAAGAGTGCACGTCCCTCCACAGGCGATAGACCGCGCGGACGGCACCGTGGCCGCGTCCGGCGCCGTGACCCCCTCCGACCTGCGCTCGGTCATGGGCCGGTTCGCGACCGGGGTCGTGGTGATCACGGTGGGTGGCGAGCACGTCCACGGCATGACCGCCAACGCCTTCGGCTCGATCTCGCTGGAGCCGCCGATCGTCCACTGCTGCATCGCGCACTCGGCGGTCATGCACGGCGCGCTGAGCGGTTCCGGGCGCTTCGGGGTCTCGATCATGGGCGCGGAGCAGGAGGGCGTGGTCCGCTACTTCGCCGACCGCAAGCGCCCGCTCGGTCCCGCGCAGTTCGACGCCGTGGACTGGGTGGAGGGCCCGCACACCGGCGCGCCGCTGCTCACGGGCGCGCTGGCGTGGCTGGAGTGCGAGGTGCTCGACGTGCACGTGGCGGGCGACCACTCGCTGTTCCTCGGGCGCGTGCTGGCGTGCGAGAACGGCGTGGGCGACGACGCGCTGCTGTTCTACCAGGGCCGGTTCCACCAGGTGGTGGCCGGATGAGCACCTCCGAGCTCGACTTCGTGCCGGTCCGGCTCACACCGGGCGCCGACGCCGGGGAGCCGGCGCCCGCGCGGTCCATGGCCGGGTTGCGGGAGGAGCACGGCCGGAAGCGGTCGCGGATCGCCGCCGGGCGCCCCGAAGCCGTGGCCCGGCAGCACTCGCTGGGCAAGCGCACCGCGCGGGAGCGGCTGGACCAGCTGCTGGACGTCGGCTCGTTCGTCGAGGTCGACCTGTACCGGCGCGGCGCGGGGTCCGGCCCGCACACCGACGGCGTGGTCGCCGGGTCCGGCACGGTCGACGGCCGCCGGGTGTTCGTCTACGCGCAGGACTTCACCATCTCCGGCGGCTCGCTCGGCGGCGCGCACGCGGCCAAGATCCAGAAGGTGATGGACCTGGCGGTGGCGACCGGCTCCCCCGTCGTGGCGCTCAACGACAGCGGCGGTGCCCGCATCCAGGAGGGCGTGCTCGCGCTGCACGGCTACGGCGGCATCTTCCGCCGCCAGGTGGCCGCCTCCGGCGTGATCCCGCAGATCGCCGTCGTCCTCGGGCCGTCCGCCGGCGGCGCGGCCTACTCCCCCGCCCTGGCCGACTTCACGTTCATGGTCCGCGACACCGCCCGCATGTACCTCACCGGGCCCGACATCGTCGCCCAGGTCACCGGCGAGCGCGTCGGCCACGACGAGCTGGGCGGCGCGGACGTCCACGGCTCGCACTCCGGCGTGGCCTCGTTCGTCCACGACGACGAGACCGAGTGCCTGGACGCCGTGCGGGAGCTGCTGTCGCTGCTGCCGTCGAACAACCTCGAACCGCCCCCGGCGCTGCCCGCCCGCGGCGCGGAGACCGACCACCGGCCCCGGCTGGCCGACATCGTGCCCGTCGAGCCGAACAAGCCCTACGACATCCGGGCCGTGCTGGCCGAGGTCGTCGACGACGGCGACTACCTCGAAGTGCACGAGCACTGGGCGCGCAACGTCGTGTGCGCGCTCGCCCGGGTGGACGGGCAGGTCGTCGGCGTGGTCGGCAACCAGCCCTCCGTGCTGGCCGGCGTGCTGGACATCGCCGCGTCGCAGAAGGCGGCGCGGTTCGTGCGGTTCTGCGACGCGTTCAACATCCCGCTGGTCTCGCTGGTCGACGTCCCTGGCTTCCTGCCCGGCACCGAGCAGGAGCTGGGCGGCGCGATCCGGCACGGCGCCAAGCTGCTCTACGCCTACTGCGAGGCCACGGTGCCCCGCATCCAGCTCATCCTGCGCAAGGCCTACGGCGGCGCGTACATCGTGATGGACTCCCGGTCCGTCGGCACGGACCTGTCGCTGGCCTGGCCCACCAACGAGATCGCCGTCATGGGCGCCGAGGGCGCGGTCAACCTGCTGCACCGCCGGGAACTCGCCGCCGCCGACGACCCGACGAGGCTGCGGGCCGGCCTGGTCGCCGACTACCGGGCCGAGCTGATGCACCCCTACCACGCCGCCGAGCACGGCCTGGTCGACGACGTGATCGACCCCGCGGAGACCCGGGCGGCGATCGCCCGCGGCCTGGCCATGCTACGGGACAAGCGGGCCGAGGCCCCGCGGCGCAAGCACGGCAACACGCCGCTGTGACGCCCGACCGCGCCGTGCCCGCACCGCCACCCGGTCGGGCACGGCGCGGGTACGGCATCGGGAAGTGCCTCGGTAACTTCAAAGTGCGTCCTTACCGAGCGCCCCCGAGCCCGCCACTATTGATCGAAATGCCTGTCAACGCTGTCGCAACAGCACCGCGCAACAAGGGGGCACGATGAGGACGGTGAGGTCGTTCTCCGACCTTCAGGAGCCTTTCCTCGCCTACATCCAGGACATCGTCTACGCCACGATGACCACCGTGGACAGCAAGAACCGGCCCCGGGCGAGGGTCCTGCTGCCGATCTGGGAGGTCCGCGACGGCCTGCCGATCGGGTGGATCGCGGCGTACAAGACCCCGGTGAAGGTGGCCCACCTCAAGCGGAACCCCCACACCACGATCTCCTACTGGAGCCCGAAGCAGAACGCGGTGTTCGCCGACTGCACGGCCGAGTGGGTCGACGAGGACCAGGACGTCCGCCGCGAGATCTGGGACCTGTACAAGCAGGGCAGCCCGCCCGGCGTCGGCTACGACCCGGCCAACTTCTGGCGCGGTGGTCACACCGACCCCAAGTTCGGCCTGATCAAGCTCCACCCGTGGCGCATCCAGGTCCTCCGCGGGATGGACCTGAGCAGCGTGTTCTGGCAGGCGCCGGAACCGGCGGAGCTGCCCGAGCCCGCCTCGGCGCGCTGAACCGCGCACGGTGAAGGGGCCGCCGGTCTCCGGCGGCCCCTTCGTCGCGCACGGGTCAGGCGGGGTTCCACGCGCCCCGGCTCGCCGCGTCCTTCACGAAGTCCGCGAACGCGACCGGCGGGCGCCCGGTCACCCGCTGGAACGCGTCGGTCACGTCGCCGCTCGTGCCCAGCCGGATGCAGCCCACGAGGTCGCCGATGAAGTGCGCGTAGTCGGCGGGGACGCCGAACTCCACCAGATCGGCCTCGTAGTCCTCCTGCGACACCGGGACGTACTCGACCTCGCGGCCGAGGTCGGCGCCGATGACGGCGACGGCCTGGGCGAAGGTCAGCGCCTCGGCGCCGCTGAGGTCGTAGACCCGGCCCGCGTGCCCGTCCTCGGTGAGCGCGATCGCCGCGACCTCGGCCACGTCGGCCACGTCGATGAACGCCTCGGCGCCGTCGCCCGCGGGCAGCGGCAGCCGGCCCTCGACGACGTTCTCCCGCAGGACGCCCTCGTCGAAGTTCTGGTTGAACCAGCTCGGGCGCAGGATCGTCCACTCCAGACCGGACTCCCGCACCGCGGTCTCACCCGCGTGCAGGTCCTTGCCGCCGATGAGCCCGGAGGGACGGGCCTGGAGGACCACCGCGCGCCGCACGCCGACGGCGGTGGCGCACGCGTAGAAGCGCTCCAGCGTCGCCTCGGCGTCCCACGTGCCGGGCTTGTCCTGCTGGTCGACCACGTACACGGCGCCGGCGCCGGCCAGCGCCGGCTCCCAGGTGGTCTCGTCGTCCCAGTCGAAGCGGGTGGACGAGGTGCGGCCGGCGGCGCGCACCTCCGCGCCCCTGGCCCGGAGCAGCGGGACCAGCCTTCGACCGGTCTTGCCGGTGGAGCCGAGCACGAGGATCGGCTGCGGCTTCGTCTTCTTCGCCATGATGGCAGCCCTTCTTGACGCGTCCCGGCACGCGGGAGGCGTCGAGTGGCGGAGGAGGTCTCCTGAGGGGAGGTGACGGACAGCGCCGCCCTCCGCCTGCTCTGGGGAGGCAGGCGGGGGCGGCGCTGGGACGCCTGCCGAGGGGGATGGCGGCAGGCGATGGGCACGGGCCGTCGCCCTGGGGAAGCGAACGGCCGGCGCCTGGCCGGTGCGCGGTGCGCCGGTGCTACAGGAACGGGGTGTCGGGCGAGAGGCCCAGGATGACCCGTCCGTGCAGCTCGAGGTTGGCGTTGAGCAGGTACAGGGCGTGCAGGGACAGGCCGTTGATGTCCCGGTGGAACCGCTGGAACGGCACGTCGCGGGAGACCACGGAGGCACCGCTGGCGGTGTAGAGGACCTCCACGGCCTCCTTGGCCAGCTGGATGGAGTACGCCGTCTGGCCGCGGACCTCGGCCCGCTCCTCCACGGTGGGCGCCGTGCCGGCGTCGGCGTGCGCCTGGATGAGGCCCAGCCAGTTCGCGGACAGCGCCTCGGCCGCCGCGATCTTGTTCTTGGCGGTGGCGACCTGGATGTGGGTGACCGGGGACTCGCTCTGGTTGGTCCACGGCGTGTAGGTGATGCCGCGGCCGGGCAGGCGGTCGAGGAACAGGTCGTAGGCGCCCTTGGCGATGCCCAGGAACGGCGACGAGCCGGCCGCCATGAAGTACGGGATGAACGCGTAGTTGCGGCCGGTGGCGCCGCTGTTCGCGCGGTCCGCGGCGCCGGCTCCGAGCAGCTCCGGCAGGAACAGCACGCGGTGCGCGGGCACGAACACGCCCTCCGCCTTGACCGAGGCCGAGCCGGTGCCCTCGGCCGCGCCGGTGTTCCAGTCGTCGATGATCGTGACGTCGGAGACCGGCACGACCGCCACGTACGGCGCGGGGCCGTCGGGGGTCATCTGCACCGCGGCCACCGTGACCCAGTGCGACCCGTGGATGCCCGACATCCACTTCCACACGCCGTTGAGGACCCAGCCGCCCTCGGCGGGCTCGACCGTGCCGCTCGGCGTGAAGCCCGTGGACACGCGGGTGGACTCGCGGGTGAAGATCTCCTCCTGCGCCTTCTCGGACAGCAGGGTGTGCACCCAGGTGCTGGTGGACCAGATCATCGAGACCCACCCGGCGGCCGGGTCGGCCCGGGAGATCTCCTGGTAGACCTTGACCTGGTCGGCCACCGGCAGCTCCAGGCCGCCGAACCGGCGCGGGGTGGTCATGCGGTAGACGCCGGCGCGCTCCAGCAGCTCGATGGTCTCGGCCGGCGTGCGGCGCTCCTGCTCCGCCCGCGCGCCGTTCTCGCGCAGTTGCGGCGCGATTTCGGCGACCGCGGCCAAAATCGTGGAAACGTCGACATTGCTGTCGATCGTGGTCATTCCTGCCTCCTCAGCGGCACTGAACCGTCTGCCGGGTGATATTCGCCCGGCGTCGGATCGAGCATGGCAGAAATTTCCGCCGGCCTTTCCTGCCGTCGGTAATCGCGTGGTTTCCCGAGTCTCCCACCGGTAATCGCGGGACCTCGGCCACCCGATTCCCCCCGGATCGCCTCCGGATCCCTCACGGATCGCCGAGGCCCGCGCCCCCACGCGGTGGCGTGCGGAACGCGGGCCTCGGACGGATCTCGCGAATCGGGTCAGGACGTCGCGGGCACGGCCTCCTGGGCGTTCGCGGTCTCCTTCTTGCGCCCGAGGCCGGTGGCGATGACCACCAGGGCCAGGGCCGCGCCGACGACCGGGAGCACCCAGGCGGAGTGGAAGCCCTCCAGCACGCTCTCCTCGCTGTCGGACGCGGCCACGCTGAGCGAGGTCGCCACGGCCAGGCCGAGCGCGGCGCCGAACTGGAACGAGGTGTTCCAGATGCCGCCCGCGAGGCCCTGCTCCTCGTCGGCGATGCCCTCGACCGCGACGATCGTCAGCGGCCCGTAGACCAGGGTGAACGCCAGGCCCAGCAGCAGCATCGTCGGGAACATCGCGGTCCAGTAGTTGGCGTCGGCCGGGATGCCCAGGAACAGGGCGTAGGCGGCCAGGGCCAGGACCATGCCCACGAACATGACCTTCATGTTGCCGAACTTGTCGACCAGCTTCGGCGTCAGCGTCGGCGCGAGCACCGAGTCGATGCCGATCACCAGCAGCGCGACGCCGGTCTGGATGGCCGTCCAGCCGCGCAGGTCCTGCAGGTAGAGGATGGTGATGAACTGGAAGCCGAAGAACGACCCGGCGAACAGCACCGTCGCGATGTTGGCCCGCACCAGGTTGGCGTTGCGCAGGATGCCGAGGCGGACCAGCGGCGAGGCGGACTTCAGCTCGGTCAGCACGAAGGCACCGAGCAGGAGCAGGCCCAGCAGGCCGGTCAGCAGGGTCGAGGTCGTGGAGACCTCGGGCGCCTGCACGACGGTCCACACCAGGGCCGTGGCGCCACCGGTCAGGGTCACCGCGCCGATGATGTCGAACTTCTGGCCGCCGGTGCCGGTCACCGGGTCGTCCTCGATGAGCTTGACCGCGAGCACGAAGATGAGGCCCGCCAGGATGACGGGGGCGAAGAACACCCAGCGCCAGCCGAGCGCGGTCAACAGGCCGCCGACGACGAGGCCGAGGGAGAAGCCGCCCGCCGCGGTGCCCGCGTACCAGAGCAGCGCGCGGTTGCGCTTGGGGCCTTCCTCGAAGTTGGTGGTGATCAGCGAGAGGCCCGCCGGCGTCATGAACGCCGCCGCGAGACCGGTGATGAACCGGGACGCGATGAGCATCCAGCCCTCGGTCGCGAAGCCGCCCAGGCCCGAGAACAGGACGAACACGGCCAGCCAGAACACGAACATCTTGCGGCGCCCGAGCAGGTCGGCGGCACGACCGCCCAGCAGCATGAAACCGCCGTAGCCGAGCACGTAGGCGCTGACCACCCACTGCAGGTCGCCGGGCGCCATGCCGAGGTCCGCCTTGATGGCGGGCAGGGCGACACCCAACATCGAGATGTCGACACCCTCGAGGAAGATGGAGCCGCACAGCACGAAGAGCAGCGCGCGGTCTCGCGCGGTCATGCGGACGGGGCCATCGTCGACCGATGGACTCTGTGGTGTCGCGGACACTTCAGTCAGCTCCTTGTAGGGGACCCGAGGGAGTGGTGCCGCGCACCCGCTCAGGGCGGTTACCGTTTGGCACGTCAGTTCCCTCTTGTACGTGACCGAATGATCAGTCACCATGCAGACCTATGGAAGAAGGCACTTTGAAGTCACTGAGTCTCTGCGGTGATACTGAGGACTACGGTGCCCGGCAGTGGGACACCCGGGCCGACTGCGAGGTCAGGCAGATCCTCGACCGCATCGCGGACAAGTGGTCACTGCTGGTGATCGCCCTGCTCGACCGCCGGGTGCTGCGCTTCTCCGAGCTCAGCCGTCTGATCGACGGCATCAGCCAGCGTATGCTGACGATCACGCTGCGTCAGCTGGAGCGCGACGGCCTGGTGAAGCGGACCGTCTACCCCGTGGTCCCACCGCGCGTGGACTACGAGCTGACTTCGATGGGCGTGACGCTGCACGACACCATCCAGGCCCTGGTCGACTGGACCGAGAGCCACCAGGACGCGATCGCCGCGGCCCGCGCGGACTACGACCGGCGCGAGGCGGAGCAGGCGGCCCTGGCCAACCGGTGACGCCCCGGACCCGCACCGGGCCCGCCCGTCGGTGACGAGCGGGCCCGGTGCGGCGCCGCGCCCTCAGGCGGGGGCGTTGCCGCCGTAGGCGTCGTCCACCGCGTACCGCCACTTGCCGTCCGCGCCCTTGCGGACGACGTCGACGCCGACGCCCTCCAGGTGCTCCGGCTCGCCGTCGGCACCGGTCATGTCGATCTGCCAGTCGACGATGAACAGGATGGTGTCGTTGGTGACGTACCGCTCGCGCTCCACCGCGGTCATCGTGGGCTTGCGCGAGAGGAACTCGCGGGCGGCCTCCCGCCGGGCCTCGCCCTGCAGCGGCGTGTGCGGCTCCCAGACCGCGATCGCCTCCTCGGTGTAGAACTGCTCCAGCAGGTCCGGGTCGTTGGAGTTGAACGCCTGGACGTAGTGCTCCAGGTGCTTGTCCAGGTCCTCGGTGGGCTGGATCGTCGTCGTGCTCGCTGACATCGGGCTTGCTCCAATCCTGCGTGCGTCGGGCGGGTCTGGTCAGAGGAAGTAGGTGTTCGGGTCGAGGCCCAGCAGCACGCGGCCGTGCACCTCCAGGTTCGTGGCCGGCGCCATCAGGCCGTGCAGCGCCAGGCCCACGGTGTCGCGGTAGACCCGCTGGATCGGCACGGCCTTCTGGATCACCGAGGCGCCGGAGAGCGTGTAGACGATCTCGACGGCCTCCTTGGCGAGCTGGATGCCGTAGCCGATCCGGCCGCGGATCGCGGCCTTCTCCGCCGTGGTCACCTCGACGGCGCGGTCCGCGCGGTCCTGCATCAGGTCCGTGACGCGGTCGCGCAGCCCCTCCGCGGCGGTGATCTTGTTTGCGGCGGTGGCGAGCTGGATCTGCACGTGCGGGTGCTCGGACTGCTCCGTCCAGTTCGTGTACGCGATCCCGCGACCGGGCGCGCGCGCCACGAACAGCTCCAGCGCCTGCTTCGCCAGGCCGATGTAGACCGCCAGCGACGGGATCATGACGTACGGGATGAGGCCGTAGTCGCGGCCGTGCAGGCCCGCGTTCCAGCGGTCGCCGGTGGTGCCCTCGGTCAGCTCGGCGGCGTCGGCCACCCGGTGCGCCGGGACGAACAGGTCCTTCACGGAGCTGGTCGAGCTGCCGGTGCCGGCGGCCGAGGAGACGTGCCAGTCGTCGGCGATGGTGAACTCCGACTGCGGCACGACGGCGTACACCTCTTCGTGCGACTCCTCCTGCCCGTCGCGCAGCACCATGGCGGCCACGATGTTCCAGTCGGCGCCGCGGATGCCGGTGTTGAACCGCCACGCGCCGTTGAGCACGTAGCCGCCGTCGGTCGGCACGAGGGTCGCGGTGGGCGTGAAGCCGCCGGAGACCCGCACCGAGCCGCCCGCGTAGACCTCCTCCTGCGCCTGGTCGGGGTAGGCCGCGATGACGCCCGCGCTGCTCAGCCAGGCGTTGACCGCCCACGCCGTGGAGCCGCAGCCCCGGGCGACCTCCTCGACGATGGCGACCTGGTCGGCCACGGGCAGGTCGAGACCACCGAACTTGCCGGGCACGGCGGCCCGGAAGACCCCGGCCTCCTCCAGCAGCTTGATGTTCTCGTCCGGCAGCCACCGCCGGTCTTCTGCCTCCTGGCCGTTGGCACGCAGCCGCGGCACCAGGTCGCGGACGGCGTCGATCACCGCGCGACCGTCCTTCTCGGTTTCCTGCATGGATCTGGCCTCTCGTCGGTCGGCTGTCGGCAGGGGTCGATTCGGAACGTTAGCCGCGCCTGCGGGAATCGTTCTCATAGCGCGGTAATCACCCGGTCGGGCGGGTCCGGTTACCCGCGTATGAGCGGGCCGTGAAAGGCGTCGGGTTACTTTTCCCGGAGCGAGACGACGTAACTCGCCCGTTGGACCTGCGGACCCGCTCCGCCCAGAAGGAAGCAGGACGTAAAGATGTCCACCGCAATCCGGGTCGACCCCGATTTCCCCGACCTCACCGATGACATCGACACGCAGAACGACATCTTCATCGACGTGTTCAACTCCGGTGACGGTGAGCTGTTCGACAAGCTCTACCGGCCGGACGCGATCTCCAACTTCTCCGGCGGCCAGCTGACCGGCGAGGCCCGCAAGAAGTGGTTCGTCGAGTTCCTGGCCCCGAAGCCGCACCTGGAGGCCACCCTCACGCACGCCTACGTGGCGGGTGACGTGTCGCTCATCGGCGTCACGTTCATCATCGACACCACCAACGAGGAGGGCAAGAAGGTCCGGATCACGGGCCGCTGCACGGACGTGCTGCGGCGCGGCGAGGACGGCCGCTGGCTGATGGCCTGCGACCGCCCGGTCATGGACCCGCCGCAGATCCTGGACTGACCGGGCACGCGCGCCGGTGGCGGCGAACCCGACCGCCACCGGCACCGTCCCACCAGCACGCCCACCCCGCCGCCAGCACCTCACCAGCACGCCCGCCCCACCGCCGGCACGACCACTCCACCGCCGGCACCCAACCGCTACGCCCGTCACCCGCCCGTGGCCGCACCGCGCCACCGATGACGGTCCGTCAGGCGGGTCCACCCGGCCGGATGATCGGCTTCACCACCCCGACTGGTGTTCCCGGGCAACTCCACGGCGGCGCCCCGAACGCCGGCACGCTCGCCCCTGCGCCCGCACCGCCGGGCGGGGAACGGAGCAGCCCATGCGGTCGAGGGTGCGCAGGCATCTCGCGTCGGTGGTGCCGGAACTCTTCGAGGACCACCTGCCGCCCGTGGCGGTCCTCGCCGTGGCCGGTTCGCTGCCGCGGTCGGAGGACGACGGGAAGAAGGTCCCGGTCCTGCCGCCGGAGTTCAACTGGCGCGACTACACCGTGATGCTGCTGCACGTCGCCGCCGAGATCGAGCACTCCCTGATGGTCCAGTACCTCTTCGCCGCCTACACGATGGGCGGACCGCAGGTGCCCGGGGAGCTGCGGACGAAGGTCCGGCGCTGGCAGGAGACCATCCTCGGCATCGCCAAGGAGGAGATGGGCCACCTCGTCACGGTGCAGAACCTGCTCACCGCCCTGGGCGGCCCCGTCAACCTCGACCGCGAGGACTACCCGTGGGGCTCGGACTTCTACCCGTTCGCGTTCGACCTCAGCCCGTTCGGGCTCGACTCGCTCGCCAGGTACGTGGTCGCCGAGAGCCCCGCCTCCTGGTCCGACGCCGAGGCGGAGGAGATCAAGAAGCGCGCCGCCCGGGCCGCCGGCGGCCAGTACGTCAACCGGGTCGGCAGGCTCTACCACCGCATCGACGAGATCCTCAAGCGGCGCCACTTCCTCCCGGACGAGGTGTTCCACGCCGAGACGCTGCCCTACCAGGCGTCCTGGGACGAGTGGGGTCGCGGCTACACCCGCGGCGAGCGCGGGCAGGACGCCGGCAACGTGCCCGACGTGAAGTCCCCGGAACTGCTGGTGCTCCGCGTCTTCTCGCGCGACTCGGCCCGCGCGGCGCTGCGCGAGGTCGGTGAGCAGGGCGAAGCGCCGAACGCCTCGGCCGACGAACCGTCCTCGCACTTCAACCGGTTCCTCGGCATCTACCGCGAGGTGGCCGCGCTGCCGCGGGACCAGCAGGCGCTCGTGTCCCGCCCCGTCGCGCCGAACCCGGTCACCGAGCACCTGCTCGACCAGTGGGAGGAGGGGTACGCGGCCGGCGAGCGGACCACGAATCCGATCACCCACCCGGTCGCGGCGCCGTGGGCGCACCTGTTCAACCTGCGCTACCGGATGCTGCTCACCGACGTGTCGCACGCGTTCCTGCTGGCGGGCCCGGTGGACAACGGCGGTGTGCTCACCGGGCGCGGCGCGCTGGTGCACCGGGCGTTCGCCGAGATGTACAACCTGCGCGCGATCGCCGGGCGGCTGGTGGAGCTGCCGCTGACGCCCGAGCCGGACGGGTGGTGCGCCGGCCCGCCGTTCGAGATGCCCTACAGCGTCGAACTCCCCCACCGCGACCGCGACCGCTGGCTGCTGCAACGCGACCTCGTGGAGGCGTCGCAACTGCTCGTGGAGCAGTTCGTCAAGACCGGGGAGTCGCACGCGGACGACCCCTACCTGCTCGCGCTGCGCGACTCCGACCAGCGCGCGCTCGCCCAGATCGACCAGGTCCTCAGCCGCCAGGGGTGTGCCCGATGACGATCCGCGACCTGCGCATCCTCCCGCCCCTGGCCGTGGGCCGGCTCGGCGCGGCGGCCGAGCCGATGGACAACTACACCGTCGACGTCGACGACGAGCACCCGCTCGCGCCGCGGCGGCTGACCCCCGCGCCGACGTTCCGGGTCGACCCGGAGTCAGGTGCCATCACCTCCGCCGACACCCCGGCCGAACTGCGGTTCACCGACGGCCGCGGCAAGGTCCGCCCCGTCGCGCCGTTCCTCGAGGTCTGGGCGCTCACCGACGACGACGTGCTCGAACCCCTCACGCTCGACCTGCTCCACCGGCACGGCCTGAACCCCGACGCCGTGCGGTGGTCCGTCGAGGTGGGCAACCACAAGGTCCAGCGCCGCACGTACGCCGAGAACGACAGGATCAACGCCAGGACGGGCGAGTTCAACGACCACGCGGCGCACGAGTTGCGGGGCGAGTGCCCGAACTTCCTCGCGGGCCGCCACCTGCCCCTGGGCCACGTGCGCTACGTCAAGCCGACACCGGAGTTCCCCGAGGTCCGGCTGCGGTTCACGCCCGCCGCCGGGCTCGTCTACGGCTCCCGGGAACCGGAGGAGACCGACGCGCACGACCCGAACGTCGTGGACTTCCTCTACGACGCCTCGAAGGGCACCTGGCGCGGTCACGTGGACGAGCCGGGCGACCCCCGGTTGACCAACCCGGCCCAGATCTACGCCGGCGACGACGGACCGGACGGCACGTGGGTCAGCCGCGGCTACCTGGACGACGAGTGCGACGGGCTGGTGCGCGTCGCGCTGCGCGTGGCGGACCGGGAGCTGACCGCGTTCGCGCGCATCGGAGCCGGTCCGCCTGCCTACGCCCCGGACTCCGTCCCGATCCGCACCGTGGCCGACGAACTCGACCAGGCGCTGCTCGGCCCGAAGATCACCGAGCCGGACGAGCGGACCGTCGCGCGGGCGCGCGTCGTCACCGAGGAGGTGCTGCGCCGGGCCGCGGAGACCGTGCGGCTGATGAACACCGCGGTGATGAACGGCAACACCGTGGACGGTCGGGTCGACGCGGCCAGCACGATGGTGCGGCAGGACACCGCCGACACCGGGCGGCTGTACGAGCCGATCATGGCACCGTCCCTTGTGGACCGCTCCGCCGTGCTCGCGCTGCACCAGAACATTCTCGCCGCCCTGCGCGGCGGCACCGCGCCGTGGTTCGCCGACGTCCTGCGCGACCACGACGAGGTCGGCGACCTGACCGCCAAGGGCAGGCGCAAGATGCCCGCCCTGATGCGCGGCGCGGACGGCCGGTCCCTGGCCCTCACCCGCCGCCAGGTCGCCCTGGTCCGCCTCGCCGCCGTGCAGCCGATCTTCGGTGAGGAGCCCGACAGCCCGGAGCCCGGTGATGAGTGACGACCGCATCCACCCGCTCAACCTCTCCGCGCAGCTGCACCACCAGGCCGCGGGCAACCCCCCGAGCACGCTGCCGGAGTCGGCGATCTCCAACGCGTTCCCGGGGCTGGAGTTCGACTTCCGCAACATCTGGCGGTTCCTGCTGGACGGCATCGAGCTGCACGAGTCGGACAACTACGTCGTGGCGGCCACCGACCCGCGGTACGACGACCTCGTCGGCCACCGCCTGCTGACCGTGGGCGGCTGTCGCGTCGTGGGCCACCTGGTGGGTCCGACGCGGCCCGGCGCGGGCTCCGCCCCGCTGACCTCGCCGACCAACCCCGACGGCGTGACGATGCTGGAGTGGTCCAACGCGCTGGCCGACGTGCTCGCCGGCCACGCCGACCGGACCGTCGACTGCGTCTTCACCGACCACCCCGCCCCGACCCCGGTCGGCCCGCCACCGGACCCGCCCGACGAGCACTACCGGACCGTGCCGCTGCGGGTGCGGCCGCTGTTCGCGACCAGCCCGGTGACCGGCGACCAGCTCGCCGTGATCGCCGAAGACCTGGCCGGGCCCGGCGACCTCACCCGCGGCCTGTGCTCGCCCTGGCAGAACGACTACCGCGAGTGCGCCTGCTACTACTGGGCGGCGAGCCGGCCGGACTACGTCAACGTCGAGGACACCGGCTCGGGCACCAGCACCGGCGACCACTGGTTCGCCGTGCACCGAGAGCCGCGCGAGTACGTGCTGGACGACCGCGAGGACTCCCGGCTGGTGAGCTACGACGACCTGTTCCAGGACTGGCAGGGCAAGCTGAGGTTCGTCGTGGGCGGCAACGACGCCCCGGAGCACCTCGAGACCGAGATCGGGGACGACGACCGGTGACCGCGCTGTTCGACGCCTCGGCCCCCGTCCACCCCGACGTCCACCTGCTGCGCACCGAGGTCGGGCCACGCGTGCTGCTGGCGAACGGCAGCAGGCTGTTCGGCGTCGCCGAGGCCCTCTACGACCGCGTCGACGCCGCCCGCCGCGACCCCGACCCGGCCGCGCTGGACGCGGTGCTGGCCGACCTCGGCCTCGACGCGCCCCGGCAGATCGACGACCTCGCGCCCGACCCGCCGCCGGTGCGGGCCCTGTCGCTGGCCGTCGCCCAGAAGTGCAACCTCGGCTGCACCTACTGCTACGCCCGGCAGGGCGACTTCGGCGGACCGGCCAAGAACATGCCGGAGGCGACCGCCCTCGCCGCCGTCGACGCCCTGTTCCGCGACGCCGCGCCGGGCGAGCGGGTCAACCTCGCGTTCCTCGGCGGCGAACCGCTGATCAACCGGCCCGTCGTGCGCGCGGCGACCGAGCACGCCGCGGCCACCTCGGAG
This sequence comes from Actinosynnema sp. NPDC053489, assembly GCF_044544865.1. NCBI lineage: Bacteria > Bacillati > Actinomycetota > Actinomycetes > Pseudonocardiales > Pseudonocardiaceae > Actinosynnema > Actinosynnema sp. NPDC053489. The sequence goes on from NZ_JBITXT010000009.1 coordinate 43,552, forward strand.
CGGACCGGCATCCCCGTCACGTTCTCCATCACCACCAACGGCACGCTGGTCACCCCGGCGGACGGCGAGTTCTTCGAGGCGCACGGCTTCGCGGTCACGGTCAGCCTCGACGGCGTGGGCGCGCGGCACGACCTGCTGCGGCCCCACCGGGACGGCCGCGGCAGCTACCGGCGGGTCGTGGACCGGGTCGCGCCCCTGCTGGCGGCGCAACGCCGGATGCAGGTCTCCGCCCGCGTGACGGTCACCCCGCTGAACCTCGACCTGCCCCGCACGCTGGAGGAGTTCACCGCCGCCGGGTTCCACGGCGTCGGCTTCTCCCCCATGCTCAGCTCGCCCACCGGGCAGGGCGAGATGTCCTCGCCGGACCTGGCGGTGATGCTGGACCAGATGACCGCGTGCGGCGAGGAGTTCCTGCGCCGCACGCTCGCCGGGCGGCGCTACCCGTTCACCAACCTGGTCACCGCGCTGCGCGAGATCCACCGCGGCACCCACCGCCCGTACCCGTGCGGGGCGGGCGCGGGGTACCTGGGCGTGTCCGCCGACGGCGACCTGTCGGCGTGCCACCGGTTCGTCGGCGACCCCGAGGGCGCGATGGGCGACCTGACCACCGGCGTGGACGACACCGCCCGCGCGCGCTGGCTGACCGACCGCCACGTGCACCGCCAGGACCCGTGCCGGGGCTGCTGGGCCCGCTACCTGTGCGGCGGCGGCTGCCACCACGAGGTGATCCACCGCGGCAGGCCGGCGTGCGACTACATCCGCGGCTGGCTGCACCACTGCCTGTCGGTCTACAGCCGCCTGCTCGCCGCCCGCCCCGACCACTTCGGATGACCACCCGGGACGTCTGCGTCATCGGCGGCGGCCCGGCCGGCTCGGTGTGCGCCCTGCGCCTGGCCCGCCTCGGCCACGACGTCGTGCTGCTGGAGCGCCGCCCCTTCCCCCGCCCGCACGTGGGCGAGGCCCTGTCCCCGGACGTGCCGGCCCTGCTGGACACCCTCGGCCTCCGCCACGCCCTCGACGGCTGCCTCCCGGCGCAGGGCACCTTCCTGCGCTGGGAGGACGCCACCACGCGCCTGCTTCCCCCCGACCCCCGTGCCGTCACCGTCGACCGGGGCCGGTTCGACCACGCCCTGCTCACCGCCGCCCGCGCCGCCGGGGTGTCGATCCGCCAACCGTCCCGCGCCGGCCGTCCCCGCCGCGTCCCGGGTGGTTGGGAGGTCCCCCTCCCCCACGGCACCGTCAAAGCCCGGTTCCTGGTGGACGCCGGCGGACGCCACCGCGCCACCGGCGGCACCACCACCGACACCGGCCCGCGCACCCTCGCCCTGCACGCCGCCTGGCCGGGCACGGGCCCGACCCGGATCGGCACGGGCCCGCAGGCGTGGGTCTGGGGAGCCGCCCTGCCCAACGGCGCGTTCCGCGCGATGGCGTTCGTCGACCCCGACCTGGTGCGCCGGCACGCGTTCGACGTCCCCCGCCTCTACCACCACCTGCTGGACGTCACGGGCCTGTTCGAACACCGCCCGGCAACCCCGCGGGTGGCCGTCTGCGACGCCACCGCCCACCGCGCCGACGACCCCGCCACCGAAGACCACGTCAAGGTGGGCGAGGCCGCCTTCACCCTCGACCCGCTGACCTCCTCCGGCGTGAGCAGCGCCCTGCACAGCGCCCTGGCCGCCGCCGTCACCGCCAACACGATCCTGACCACCGGCGACCACCGGGCCGCCGTCGCCTTCTACCGCGACGGCCAACGCCGCACGACCACCCGACACGCCACCTGGACCGCCGCCCACTACCACCGCCACGACCGGTACCGGGACCAACCGTTCTGGACCCGCCGGGCCGCCCCGCCCCCGCACGACCCCCCACCACCGGTCCCCCTGACCCCCAACCTCCACCGCCCGGTCCGCCTGTCCCCCGAGGCGGCCGTGCGACCGACCCCGTGCCCGGTGGGCGACCTGGTCACCACCCGTCGGGCCCTCACCCACCCCACCCTGACCACCCCGGTCGCGCACGTCGCCGACGTCGAGCTGGCCCCGCTGCTCGACCACCTGACCGGAACCCCCACCCTGGCCGCCCTGCTGCGCGCCTGGTCGGCCCACCTCCCCGCCGGCCGAGCCGAAGCGACCGCCACCTGGCTCCTCGACCAGGGCCTGCTCGAACTCACCCAACCCCCCACCGCCTGACCCGACCCCGGACGACCGACCCGCCCCCGCCCAAGGCTGGCCGACCGGTCACCCGGCCAAGTAGCTTCTGGCTGTGTCGGAACGGGACGAGGTCATCGCCGGGCGTTACCGGCTGGTTGAGTTGATCGGGCGCGGAGCGGCCGGGGTCGTCTGGCGGGCGCGCGACGAACGCCTGGGGCGGTCCGTCGCCGTCAAGCTCCTCACCTCGGCCGACTCGCCGAACGCCGTCGAGCGCATCGTGCGCGAGGGCCGGGTCGCCGCCCGCCTGCGCCACCCGCACGCCGTCACCGTGCACGACGTCGTCGAACACGGCGGCAAGCCGTGCCTGGTGATGGAGTACCTGCCGTCCCGGACGCTGGCCGAACTGGTCGACGAGGGCGGTCCCCTGCCGGAGGAGCTGGTGGCCGGCGTCGGCTGGCAGGTCGCCTCCGCCCTCGCCGCCGCCCACGCGGACGGCATCGTCCACCGCGACGTGACGACGTTCAACGTCCTGCTGGGCGAGGACGGCACCGCGAAGATCGCCGACTTCGGCATCGCCCGGGCCATCGGCGAGAACACCGTGACCGACGCCCGGGTGGTCGTCGGCACGCCCGCGTTCCTCGCCCCGGAGGTGGCGGCCGGACAGGACGCCGTGTTCGCCTCCGACGTCTACTCCCTGGGCGCGACGCTCTACACCGCCCTGGAGGGCCACCCGCCGTTCGGCCTCACCGACAACCCGTACGCCCTGCTCAGGCGGGTCGCCGACGGTGACGTGGAGCCGATGTCCTTCCACGGCCCGCTGGGCGAGGTCCTGGAGCGGGTGCTGCGCCGCGACCCGGCCGAGCGCCCGACGATGGCCGAGGTGCACGCCCTGCTGGGCGCGGTCGTGGAGGGCCGCCCGCTGCCCGGCTCCCCGGCCGGCCCCGAGCCCGTCCACCAGCCCCGCCCCGAACCCGACCCGCGCAACGGCGACACCCGCCCGATGCCGGTCCTGCACCGCGTCCCCTGGCGCAAGATCGCCCTGATCACGGGCGCGGTGGTCCTGGTCGCCACCGGCATCGTGATCGGCAACTCGCTGGCCCGCGAGGACGCGACCGGCAACGCCGAGCCGGCCCACACCACCACCGTCACCGCGAACGCCCCCGACAGCTCCGCCGCGCCCGCCGCGCCCACGACCTCGTCCGAGGCCCCGACCACCACCACCACGAACCGCACCACCCAGACCACCACCACCGCACCCACGACGACCACCACGACAGCCGCCACCGCGTCGACGTGCACCGCGCGCTTCGAGATCACGAACTCCTGGCCGGGCGGCTACCAGGCCCAGGTCACCGTGCGCAACGCCGGCACGGGCCCGACGACGGGGTGGACCGTGACCTGGCCGCGGCCGGAGGGCCACTCGATCAGCAACCTCTGGAACGGCACCCTCGCCGCGGACGAGCGCTCGATGAGCGTCACGAACGCCGCCCACAACGGCAAGCTCCCGGCGAACGGCAACACCTCGTTCGGCTTCACCGCGAACGGCCAGGGCGTCCCGAACCCCGACCTGAGCTGCGCCACCCGCTGACCGCACCGGGGAAGCCGGGACGGGGAGGCCAGACCGGCGCGGAGGCTGGTCTGCTCAACCATCCGCGCCAGTCTGGCCCAGCCAGCCGGAGCCGGCCTACCGTGCCTACACGCGTGCCACGGCCATCCGGGACTACCCACCGCCGCGTCGCGTACACGTCCCCGTTCAGTCCGACGCCCGCAACCCGGCCAGCCCGTGCAGCAGCGGCACGTACACCTCGTCCACCAGCGACGCCACGACCTCCTCGCTCACCGGGGCGCCGCAGGTCATCGACTCGTTGCGGATGAGGTCGAGCGGCAACCGCTGCACCCGGTGCGGCACCTCCACGGGCGGCAGCTCGTCGCGCGCCACCGCCCGGTCCACGATGGTCCGCACGGCCTCGGTCAGCGGCGACGGGTTGGCCAGGCGCTCACCCAGCACGGCGGCCACCTCCGGGTGCCGGAACGCCTCACCCATCACCCCGGCCACCATCTCGTTCATCATCGAGTCCGCCCGCCGCGCCACGTGGGCGAACAACGTGCGCAGGTCCTCGCGCAACGTGCCCGTGTCGGCCACCACGGGCTCGACCGGCAGGTTGCGGAACCACGCGGCCAGCACCAGCTCCGCCCGACCGTCCCACCGGCGGTAGATGACCGATTTACTCGTTCCCGCCCGGGCGGCCACTGCCTCTATGGTGAGCCGGGCGTAACCGACCTCACGCAGCTCGTCCCAGGCCGCGTCGAGGATGGCCTGCTCCAGCTGCGCCCCGCGGCGGCGCGATCTCGTACCCGACACCCTGTCCCTTCACCGAACCCTCTGCGCCTCGAACCCTCGCGAGCCCGACCAGGCCGGACCCCGCCGACCCCGTCCGCCCACCCCGCCCGATCCCTTTACCCACGCTTTAGATACTTTGCGTTTCTTATCGGACGGGTCTACGTTGCACATGTTAGACACGATCCGTTTCTTATGGGGGAACACCGTTGCTCAGCCGCTTGCTGCGTACCCACCTGCGGCCGTACAGACGCGAACTGACGGTCGTGCTCGTGCTACAGCTGATCGGCACCGTCGCCTCGCTGTACCTGCCGAGCCTCAACGCCGACATCATCGACTTCGGCATCGCCGCCGGTGACACCGGCTACATCCTGTCCACGGGCGGCTGGATGGTCGGCGTGTCCGTCATCCAGATCCTGTCCTCCGTGGGCGCGGTCTACTACAGCGCCCGCATCGCGATGAGCTTCGGCCGCGACGTGCGCGCCGCGGTCTTCCACCGCGTCGGCGCGTTCTCCGCGCGCGAGGTCGCCACGCTCGGCCCGTCGTCGCTGATCACCCGCACGACCAACGACGTGCAGCAGGTCCAGCTGCTCGTCGTGATGGGCTGCACGATGCTGGTCAACGCGCCGATCATGTGCGTCGCCGGCATCGTGATGGCGCTGCGCGAGGACGTCGGCCTGTCGTGGCTGCTCGTGGTCTGCGTGCCGGCCCTGGCCATCGCGGTCGGCCTGATCGTCATCCGCATGGTCCCGCAGTTCCGGCTGATGCAGGAGCGCATCGACGCGGTCAACCGGGTGCTGCGCGAGCAGCTCGCCGGCATCCGCGTGGTGCGGGCGTTCGTGCGGGAACGCGCCGAGACCGAGCGCTTCGCCGACGTCAACGGCCAGTTGACCGCGACCGCGCTGCGCGTGGGCCGGCTCCAGGCGTTGATCTTCCCGGTGGTGATGCTGCTGCTCAACGCCTCCAGCGTCGCCGTCCTGTGGTTCGGCGCGCACCGCGTGGACACCGGCCAGATGCAGATCGGCTCGCTGACCGCGTTCCTCAGCTACCTCATGCAGATCCTCATGGCGGTGATGTTCGCGACCTTCATCTCGATGATGATCCCGCGTGCCGCGGTGAGCGCCGAGCGGATCAACGAGGTGCTGGACACGGAGTCCTCGGTCCTCCCGCCGACCGCGCCGGTCCTCGAACTGCCGCGGCAGACGTCGGTCGAGTTCCGGGGCGTCGAGTTCCGCTACCCCGGCGCGGACGAGGCCGTGCTGCGCGACGTCGGTTTCCGCGCCGAGGCCGGGCAGCGCACGGCGATCATCGGCAGCACGGGCACCGGCAAGACGACCCTGCTCAACCTCGTGCCCCGGCTGATCGACGTGACCGGCGGCGAGGTGCTGGTCAACGGCGTGGACGTGCGCGAGATCGAGACCGACGCGCTGTGCGCGCGCATCGGGCTGGTGCCGCAGCGGCCGTACCTGTTCACCGGCACGGTCGCGTCCAACCTGCGCTACGGCCGGCCCGAGGCCACCGACGAGGAGCTGTGGGAGGCGTTGGAGATCGCGCAGGCCCGCGACTTCGTGGAGGCCATGCCCGGCGGCCTCGACGCCGTGATCGCCCAGGGCGGCACGAACGTCTCCGGCGGCCAGCGGCAGCGGCTCTCGATCGCCCGCGCGCTGGTCCGCAGACCGGACATCTACCTGTTCGACGACGCCTTCTCGGCGCTGGACCTGGCCACCGACGCCCGGCTGCGCGCCGCGCTGCGACCGCACACGCGGGACGCGGTGGTCGTGGTCGTCGCCCAGCGCGTCTCCACGATCCTGGACGCCGACCGGATCGTGGTGCTCGACGGCGGCACGGTCGTCGGCATCGGCACCCACCACGAACTGCTCGACACCTGCCCCACCTACGTGGAGATCGTCGAGTCGCAGCTGACCTCGGAGCAGGCCGCATGAGCACCACGACCCCGTCCCGTTCCGCGCCCCCGCCCCGGATGGGCGGCGGCGGCATGCCCGGTGGCATGGGCATGCCCATGGGCAAGGCCGAGAACTTCGGCCTCTCCGCCCGTCGACTGGTCCGGCGCATGCGCAGCGAGCGACCGGCCCTGCTGGTCGTCGTCACGCTCGGCGTGATCAGCGTGGCGTTCTCCGTGGCCGGCCCGAAGATCCTGGGCCACGCCACCGACATCATCTTCGAGGGCGTGCTCGGCCGGATGCGCGGCGTCCCCGGCGCGGGCATCGACTTCCCCGCCCTGGCGAGCGTCCTGCTGTGGGTGATGGGCCTGTACCTGGTCTCGTCGCTGTTCGGCTGGTTCCAGGGCCGGGTGCTGAACAACGTCGTCCAGCGCTTCGTGTTCACGTTGCGCTCCGACGTCGAGCACAAGATCCACCGGCTGCCGCTGCGCTACTTCGACGGCCAGCCGCGCGGCGAGCTGCTGTCCCGCGTGACCAACGACATCGACAACGTGTCGACCACGCTCCAGCAGACCCTCAGCCAGCTGCTCACCTCGTTGCTGACGGTGATCGGCGTGCTGGTGATGATGCTGACGATCTCGCCGCTGCTGACGCTGATCGCGCTGCTGCTGATCCCGATCTCCTTCGTGGCCACCGCGCGCATCCGCAAGCGGTCGCAGGCGTTGTTCGTGGCGCAGTGGAAGCACACCGGCGCGCTCAACGCGCACATCGAGGAGGCGTTCACCGGCCACCAGCTCGTGAAGGTCTTCGGCAGGCAGCGCGAGTCGGAGGCGGAGTTCCAGCGCCGCAACGACGAGCTGCTCGGCTCCGCGATGGGCGCGCAGTTCGTGTCCGGCCTGATCATGCCGATGATGATGTTCCTGTCGAACGTCAGCTACGTCGCCGTGGCCGTGGTGGGCGGGCTGCGCATCACGTCCGGGGCGATGACGCTGGGCGAGGTGCAGGCGTTCATCCAGTACTCGCGCCAGTTCACCCAGCCGCTGACCCAGGTGGCGTCGATGGCGAACCTGATGCAGTCCGGCGTGGCGTCGGCCGAGCGGGTGTTCGAGCTGCTCGACGCCGAAGAGCAGGAGCCGGACCCGGCCGAGGCGTCGCTGCCGGCGCAGCGGCGCGGCCGGGTGGAGTTCGAGCACGTCAGCTTCTCCTACCAGCCCGACCAGCCGCTGATCGAGGACCTGTCGCTGGTGGCCGAGCCGGGGCAGACGGTCGCGATCGTCGGGCCGACCGGCGCGGGCAAGACCACGCTGGTGAACCTGATCATGCGGTTCTACGAGCTGGACGCGGGCCGCATCACGCTCGACGGCGTGGACATCACCGCGCTGAAGCGGGAGGACCTGCGGTCCCAGACCGGCATGGTGCTCCAGGACACGTGGCTGTTCGGCGGCACGATCCGCGACAACATCGCCTACGGCAACTCCTCGGCCACCGAGGAGGAGATCGTCGCCGCCGCGCGGGCCACCTACGTGGACCGGTTCGTGCGCACGCTGCCGGACGGCTACGACACGGTCATCGACGAGGAGGCCACGAACGTCAGCGCGGGCGAGAAGCAGCTGCTGACGATCGCCCGGGCGTTCCTGGCGAACCCGTCGCTGCTGATCCTGGACGAGGCGACCAGCTCGGTCGACACGCGCACCGAGTCGCTGGTGCAGCACGCGATGGCGGCCCTGCGGTCGTCGCGGACGAGCTTCGTCATCGCCCACCGCCTGTCGACCATCCGGGACGCCGACGTGATCCTGGTGATGGAGGCGGGCCGGATCGTGGAGCAGGGCAGCCACGACGAGCTGATGGAGGCGAAGGGCGCGTACCACCGCCTGTACGCCGCCCAGTTCGCCGCCGCCGTCTGACCGCGGTGTCCCGGCAGCGGCCCCGCGCCGCCGCCGGGACACCGGTCGGCGCGGCCCGGTCAGGTGCGCAGGATCGGCGGGTGCAGCACCGTGGCGGGACCGCGCCGGTAGATGACGGCGGGCCGGCCGCCGTTGCCGCTGGTGCGCTTGCCCGTGGGGACCAGGAAGCCGTCCACGCCCGTGACCTTGCGGTGGAAGTTGCGCGCGTCCAACTCCTCCGCCCACACGATCTCGTAGACGCGGCGCAGCTCCGAGATCGTGAACTCCGGGTTGCAGAACGCGGTCGCGAGCGTCGTGTACTCCAGCTTCGCGCGGGCGCGGTCGACCGCGTCGGCGATGATCCGGCCGTGGTCGAACGCGAGCAGCCTGCGCCGACCCAGCACCCGGTCCACCGGTACCCACCGCGCCCGCTCGGCGTCACCGCCGGCGCTGGGCAGCGGCAGGTTGGGCACGATGGCCAGGTAGCAGACGGTGACCACCCTCATGCGCGGATCGCGCCCCGGCGCGCCGTAGGTGCGCAGCTGCTCCAGGTGCAGCCCCGCCGCGTCGAGCCCCGTCTCCTCGGCCAGTTCCCGGGCCGCCGCCACGTCGATGTCCTCGTCCTCAGTGGACAGGAAGCCGCCGGGCAGCGCGAGTCGGCCCCGGTAGGGTTCCACACCGCGGTTGACCAGCAGGACGTGCAGGCGTTCGGCACGCACGGTGAGCACCGCGAGGTCGACGGCTATCGCCACCGTCGGGATCGTCCATGAGGCGCCCATCGCACCACCCTAACTTCTCGTCGTTGTGACGACAAATACGCGGGCCTGCGCCGGAGCGCTCGTCGATCACCGGGACCGCTCGACGGCACCGGCAACCCGCGACCGTAAGCGTCAGGTTGACGAAAACAGGCGGGCGGCCTTATCGTCACACTGACGCATCGATCGGACCGCTGTACCGCAGGCGCTCCTCCCGACCGGAGCCTCCCGCCGACCGCCGCTTCCCGCTGCCACCGCCAGCGCGCCCGGCCACTGAACGGAGAGAGCAGATGATCGTGGTCCTCACGGCACTGGAGGTCGAGCGCGCCGCCGTCGTCCGGCACCTCGTCGGGGTGCGGGCGCACCGGCACGCCACCGGGACGATCTTCGAACGCGGCGTGCTCGCCGGCCACCCCGACCGCGAGGTCGTGGTCGCCATGACCGGGACCGGGAACGGCGCCGCCGCCATCATGACCGAACGGGCGATCACGGAGTTCCAGCCGTCCGCCGTGCTGTTCGTGGGCGTCGCGGGCGGCCTGCGCGACTGGCTGCGGCTCGGTGACGTGGTCGTCGCCACCCGCGTGTACGGCTACCACGCCATGCGCAGCGACGAGGACGGCGACCACGCCCGACCGCGCGCCTACGAACCCGCGCACGACCTGGAGCAGACCGCACGGGTGCTGGCGCGCGGGACGTCGTGGCGCGCGGGGCTCCCCGCCGGCGAGGAACCTCCCCAGGTCCACTTCGACCCGATCGCCTCGGGCGAGGTCGTGCTCAACACGAGGACGTCCGCGACCGCGCGGCACCTGAGCCACCACTTCAACGACGCGGTCGCCGTGGAGACGGAGAGCGCGGGCGTCGCGCAGTGCGGCCACCTGCACCGGTCGACACCGACCCTCACCATCCGGGGCATCAGCGACTTCGCCGACGGCGGCAAGGAACGGGCCGACCGCGGCGGCTCGCAGGAGCTGGCCGCCCGCAACGCGGCGCTGTTCATGCGCTCCATGGTCGCCGAGCTGGCGGCGGAGCGCCGACGCCCGACCGCGGACGAGCCCCCGGGTGGCCCGTCGTCGGTCACCAACAGCATCTCCGGCACGGCCAACTTCGCGATCCAGGCCGGTGTGATCAACGGCGGGATCTGGCTCGGCGAGCCGCCCGGCCTGGACCTCGCCGCGCTCGACGACCTCACGGCCGCGGTGGCCGAGGCGCGCCGCACCGACCGGATGACGGTGGGCGCGTTCACCCGGGCGGTGCTCGGCCTGGTGGACCTGCGCCACCAGGCGACCTCTCCCCCGACCGACCCCGCGCGCCTGCGCGCGCTGCGACGTGCGATCGAGGAGGACCTGGGCGGGGACGCCGAACTGCTCGGCCGGCTCGCCAAGGTCTTCGGTGGTGCCCCGTGAGCCGGCCGGAGGGCGGGACGGAGGTCAAGAACACCGTCAAGGGCGATCGCAACCGCACCGTGCAGGTGGGCGTGGTCAACGGTGGCGCGGTGTTCCACGGCGACTCGACCGTGTACCAGTTCGCCAAGGGCGACCCGCCCAAGCGCAAGTTCGAGGTCGCGCGCAACCACCTCGCGGGCGGTTCGCCCCGCATCGCCGAGGGGCTGCTCGGCGAGGTGGTGCGGGCGGGCCTGCTCACCACCGAGGTCGCCTACCACTACGCGCTGGCCACGCTCAGCGAGCGCTCGATCAACCAGCTCGGTTCGGCGCAGTTCGAGCAGATCAAGACGGCGGCGGGCATCGCCGACAGGTGCCCCCGCGACGCGTGGCGCGACGCGATCGACGTCATCCGCGACCTGATGAGCTGCGTGACCGCCCAGGAGCACGCGCGCGAACCGGACGGCGACGCCCTCGACAACGTGCTCGCCCGGTTCAAGCTGTTGTCCGAGCAGCGCCGGGAGGAGATCACCCGGCACCTCGACATGATCATCGGCGGCGCGATGCAGGACCGGCTCGACCGGGAGAACTCCCAGGCGGTCGCCGAGGCGCGCGTGTCCGGCAACCGCTCCGAACGGGCCTGGAAGTTCTTCGAGGCCACCCCCGCCGAGCCGCGTCTGACCAGCCCGTACGAGGACGGGCGGGTGCCGGCGCGGACCTGGGCCAAGGCCGTGGTCGGCGGCGTGGCGCTGCTCTGCGGGCTCGTCGTCCCGGTGCACGTCGCCGACGCCGGGGCGGCGGACGCGGTCGCGGCGTGGACCTCGATGGTCGTCCTCGCCCACGGAACGGCCGTGTGGCTCGGCGCGCGGGTCGTCGCCGCGCGCCGGCTGCGCGGCCGGCTGGAGATGGAGTACGGCGGAGGGCGCATCCCCGACCGGGTCGACGACCTCAACCGGATGGGCAGCACCCGGTTCCGCCTGGACGTCCTCGACCTGATCGACCAGGAGGTGACCCGGCAGCGCCCCCGCAACCAGGTCAAAGGGCAGCGGTGGTCGAGCGACACGCAGCGCTGCGCCTACATGCTCTACCTGCGGCTCGTGCGCACCTACGGCTCGGTCATCCCGGACAACGAGTACCGGGAGGCCCACCGGCGCGCCCTCAAGCGGGAGATCAGCGCGTGGACGCTGCACTGGCTCATCCGGATGCACGTGGGCCGCTGGGCCACCCGCTGGTCCGACGGCCGGTTCTTCGCCTTCCGGAAGGTGACGCGCGCCGAGGTGCTGCAGGACCTGGCCGGCGTGCTGTGCGCGCTGGTCGCCATCGCGGGTGTCGCGGCCGGCTACGCGACCCTGGGCGAGCCGTCCGCGCTCAGCCCGGCCTCGGTCACGGCGGTCGTCGGCATCCTGCTGGGCGGGATCGGCGGGGCGGACGCGATCGGGCGGCGACTGGCCGCGTCCCGCGAGCGCGCCGAGTGCCGGGCGTTGCTGGAGGAGGAGCGGGCCGGGCGCAAGCGCTGGTTGGAGAACCTGACCGACCGGCCCACCGACGCGGAGATGGCGCGCTGGTTCGACTTCGACAAGACCCACCTCAAAACCGTGGCCATGAAGCGGGCCGGGCTCTCCAACCGGGACGTCATCGCCCACGTCGTCCTGACCGAGGGGTTGCCGTGGGCGAAGCGGGCGCGGGTGATCTACGGACCGCCCCGCTACTCCGACTACCTCGTGCTGGTGTTCCTGCTGACCGAGAACGGCGTGCGCGAGTTCCGGTTCGACCTGCAGTTCGAGAACGCCGCGGTGCGCAACGAGCAGCGCGCGTCGTTCAGCTACGGCGCCCTGGTGCTGGTGGAGGTGAAGGAGGTCGGCGTGCAGTTCGCCGGCGGGGAGCGCAAGATCGTCGTGCTCCGCGACAACGATGTCAAGACCGTCCCGGACTCGCGCCAGAGCACGGTGCTCAGCCGCGCGCTGTACCTCTCGCTGCAGAACAGCCGCGACATCAGCCTCGTGGTGGAGAACTTCGAGGAGCTCAGCGACAAGGAGGAGGAGAACAAGGAGCAGTTGGAGGAGCTCGCGCTCGGGGCGTCCGGCATCACCTCGGCGTTGCGCATCCTGGAGGCGGTGGCCGTCGAGGGGCGGGGCTGGATCACCGAGGAGCGCCGCCGGCGCGACCGCGGCTTCGAGGACTGGAAGCGCGCCGAGGACTCCGACCCGGCGGTCCTGATCCCCTCGCCGCACCCCGACGCGCTCGAACCCGGGCCGCCCGAGACGACCATCGTCGACGACCCCTGGCTGGACGACGACCTGTCGTTCACGCCGCCGGACGACGACGACTGACCGGCCTACCCCAGGCCGAACCGCTCGGCGAACGCCGAGAGCTGGTCGCGCTGCTCGGCCGGGTCCGCGCTGGTCGCGCTCACGACCACCCGGGTCACGCCCTGCTCCGCGAACGCCTCCACCCCGGCCGGGGTCAGGTCGATCGAGCCCCAGCGGGTGTACTCCAGCGCCGACGGGTCGCGGCCCGCCGCCGCGGCGGTCGCGCGGGCCAGGGCCAGTTGCGCCTGGCGTTCGTCCGGCGTCAGCGCGCCGCCGGGGAAGTAGCCGTCGCCCCGGCGGCCCGCCCGGCGCGCGGCGGCCCGGCTCGAACCGCCCACGTGGATCGGCAGGTGCGTCACGCCGTGCGGCTTGGGGAAGCTGCACACGTCCTCGAAGGCGAAGAACTCGCCCGAGAACCCGACCCCCTCCTCGCCGCCCTCCCACAGCAGCCGCAGCACGTCGATCGCCTCGTCGGCACGACGCCCGCGGGTGGCGAAGTCCACCCCGACCGCCCGCGCCTCACCGGGCAGCGCGCCCAGCCCCACGGTGAGCAGCCGCATCCGCCCCTTCGACAGCACGTCCACGGTGGCCAGGCGCTTCGCCAGCACCACCGGGTGGTGGTAGGGCAGCAGCAGCACGCCCGTGCCGAGCAGGATGCGGTGCGTCGCCGCCGCGACGAACGCCAGGCAGTCCAACGGGTCGGCGTACGGCAGCGCGGGCGGGATCTCGTGCGTCCCGACCGTCGCGCCGGGGTGCACGGCCACGTGCTCGGGCACGTAGAGCGCCTCGAAGCCGCACTCCTCGGCGTGGCGTGCGTAGGCGACCAGCCGGTCGGGGTCGACGCCGAAGTACGGGGTGCTGTAGCTGATCGCGAACTTCATGGACGCCGACCGTAGGTGCTGACGTCGACGTCAGGTCAAGGCGAGTCGCCCCGCCGCGCCGGGGTGGCGCGGCGGGGCGGACCGGTCAGCCGACCAGCAGCAGCGGCGACGGGCTGGACGCCGTGGCCGCCTCCTCCGCCGCCGCCGGGAAGTCGTGCAGCTCCAGGCCGTCGGCCACGCCCGTCGCACGCAGGACCTGTCGGATCAGCGGGGTCACGACGACGTGGAGCCGCGCCCGGTGGCTCGCCGCCACCAGCGCCGCCGCCCCCGCCGAGGAGAAGAACGAGACCTCGCTCAGGTCCACCACCACGTCACCCGCGGCCCCGGCCGCCACGTCGACGCGGTCGCGCAGCACCTGGGCCGTTCCCGCATCGACGCAGCCCCGCACGACCAGCACCGAGGCCGCCCCCAGCCGCTTGAGCGACACGACCACGTCGTCACCGGCAATATGCAGACTCATTCCGCCCCTCGCCCATCACGGCAGTCCATCCGCAGAGAAGATCACCGGCAGGAAGCCGGTCCCGTACCGGTTCCCTGCTTCGCCCGGGGGCAAACCTCCGAATCGCTCACACCAGTGTGATCGCGTACACCTCCACCCTCGGGTCGTCGGGCAGCGTCACGGAGTGCACGGCCTTGGCCGGGTCGAGCGGCACGGACAGGCCGAACAGGCGCACCGGCGGCCCGTCGACGCCCTGACCGGCCTTGATGCGGTGCGGCATGTCCAGCACCACCGTGCCGCCGGAGCCGGCCCAGTCACCGATCGTCACCGGCACCTCGACCGAGCTGCCGTCCGCGTAGCGCACCGTCACCGCCGCGGCCACCGGCCCGTTGTGCGACGCCGCCACGACCCGCAGCGCCCCGCGCCGCCCCGACGGCAGCAGCAGCGCCTGCCCGCGCGCCTCCACGAAGTTCGCCGCCGTGCCGCTCGGGTCCGGCGCCTGGTACGTGACGCCGCCCAGCACCGCCGGGCCGGCCGCCGGCAGCAGCGCGGCGTCGTAGCTCCAGCCCTGGCCGTCGAAGTCGCCCTGGTCGGACGCGGCGGCGGTGGCCGTGCCGTCGTGGTTCCACTCACCGGACAGGTCCACCGCGCACTGCTCGCCCGCGACCGCGCACGTCGCGGCCCGCCGGACCTCCACCACGGCCTCGCGCACGACGGTGTTCGGCCCCGTCACGGTGACGCGCACCGGGTAGCGGCCGACCGGTGTGCCGGCGGGCACCGACACGACCACCTGCTCGGTGCGCTGCGTCGGCAGGCGGCCGGAGCTGATTACGAAGTGCCGCGCGGTCGTCACCGACCAGCCGGCCGGCGCGCTCGCCGCCACCCCGACCGGCACCGCGCCCGGCCCCTGCGCGAGCACGTCCAGCGTCAACGGCACGGTCTGCGCCACGTCGGACGCCGGCACGACCGCCGACGCCTGCCGCAGCGACGCGTCCACGTGCCGCCGCCCGTCGGCCTGCGCGCGGTCGACCGACGGCGGTTCGGCGCCCGGTTCGGTGCCCCACGACGACGGCGTGGTGCCCAAGCGGTGCGCCAGCGTGCCGCCGGCCACGACGGCGTCCCAGTCCAGCCACGTCCGCCGCACGTCGCGGCCGTTGAACGACACGTCCCGCACGTACCGGTTGGCGTCGCTCGCGCCCGGCGCGGTGATGGTCAGCGTGCCCTTCCCGGTGCGGACCGTCGCGCCGGGGAACTGGGGGCTGGACAGGGCCAGGAAGTCGCCGCCGCTCATCGTCGGGTACAGGCCCAGCGACGAGAAGACGTACCAGGCCGACATCGTGCCCAGGTCGTCGTTGCCGGTCATGCCGTCCGGGCCGGTGGTGAACAGGGTCATCGCCGCGCGCACGACGGTCGCCGTCTTCGCGGGCGCGCCGGCGGACAGGTAGAAGTAGGGCGCGAGCAGGTCCGGTTCGTTGTTCGGGTTGTACGTGGGCTTGCCGTAGTAGTCGTAGGGCTGCGTGATCCAGTCCTCGCGCACGGTGCGGGCGGGGTCGGCGAGCAACTCGTCGTAGGCGAAGAACGCGTCCAGCCGCTCCTCGGTCGCCTGCCGGCCGCCGATGAGCCGCACCAGGCCGTTGGGGTCCTGCGGCACGAGCCACCGGTACTGGAACGCGCCGCCCTCGTGGAACTGGTGCCCGGCCTCCACCGGGTCGTACGGCGTCAACCACGTGCCGTCGACGGTGCGGGGGCGGAAGTGGCCGGTCGAGGCGTCCCACAGGTTGCGGTACCACTGGCCGCGCTCGGCGAACAGCCGCGCGTCCTCCTCCTCGCCCAAACCGCGGGCCATGACGGCGAGCGCCGCGTCCGCCGCCGAGTACTCCAACGTGGCCGACGCGGGGTGCGCGCAGTCGTTGTCACCGCCCTTGTGCGCGCAGTCCACGCCCAGTTCCAGGCCGGACGGGATGTAGCCGCGGTCGCGGTAGAACGCCACGCCGGACCGGCCGTTGTACGGCGAGTCGGCGGGCGGGACGGTGGTGGCGTTGCGCTTGAGCAGCTCGTACGCCTCCTCCTCGTGCCCGGCGAGCAGGCCCTTCGACCACGCCTCGACCAGGAACGGCGTCACCGGGTCACCGGTCATGATGTTGGTCTCGCTGTTGGCCAGCGCCCAGCGCGGCAACCACCCGCCGTCCCGGCCGCTCGCCACGACCGAGAGGGCCACGTCCCGCGCGACCTGCGGTTCCAGCAGCTCCAGCAGTTGGTTCTGCGGCCGGTAGGTGTCCCACAGCGACAGGTTCTGGTAGGGCGTGAAGCCCTCCGCCACGTGCGTCCGCCGGTCGAAGCCGGAGTACCGGCCGTCCACGTCGCCGGCGAGGTTCGGGTGCAGCAGCGAGTGGTAGAGCGCGGTGTGGAACGCGGTCCGCCGCTCCGGCGTGCCGCCGTCGACGCGCACGGAGTCGAGCCGCCGCACCCAGGCTCGGTGGGCCTGGTCGCGGGTCGCGTCGAAGTCGTAGGAGTCGCCGGTCTCCGCGGCCAGGTTCTTCCGCGCGCCCTCGACCCCGGTGTAGGACAGGCCGACCTTCAGCACGACGTCCCGGTCGGCCGTCGCGTCGAACGTGACCCACGCGCCGTTGCCGCCCTCGCCGGCCGCGTCCGCGACCCCCGGTGCCCGGGTCGTGCCGCGCCACGTGCCGAAGCTCGCGAACGGCCGGTCGAACGACGCGGTGAAGTAGACGGTGTGCTCGTCGTGCCCGGCGCAGAACCGCCCGGCCCGGACCCGGCCCTCGACGGTCCGGTCGCCGACGACGTGCACCTCGGAGTCCAGCACCTGCTGGTTGGCCTTGCCGGTGTTGAACAGGACGTTCGCCTGCGCGCCCGCCGGGAACGCGTGGCGCTGCCAGCCGGTGCGCGGTGTCGCGGTCAGCTCGGCGTTCACCCCGTAGCGGGACAGCCCGACGCGGTAGTACCCCGGCCGCGCCTCCTCGTCGTCGTGCGAGAACGTCGACCGGTACCCGGCGGTGTCAACGTTGTCCACCGGTCCGGTGGTGGGCATGATCGGCAGCTCCCCCGCCACCCCGCAGCCGACGCCGGACAGGTGCGTCTGGCTGAAGCCGTGGATCTCCCGCTGGAGGTAGTCGTACCCGCCCTGGCCGCCGGTGTCCGGGCTGACCTGCACCATGCCGAACGGCAGGCTCGCGCCGGGGAAGGTGTTGCCGAAGTTCTGCGTGCCGACGAAGGGGTTCACCAGGGTCGTCGGGTCCACGGCGTCGGCGTCGGCGTTCACGGCGGAGGGGGCGGCGAAGGCGGGTGTCCCGGTCAGCACGAGTGCGGCGGCCAGCAGGAGCGTGGTGCCTGGTCGGAGCGGCATGGGCAGGGGCCCTCTCTGGGTGACAACGTTGTCAGGCGATCCACGTGCCCGATCACCGCCCCGACTCTCGCGCACCGCTCCCCCGCACGTCCACCCCTCGGTGAGTGGTCCGGATCCGTTGCCTCACCCGGTCGCGTGGTTCTACGCCGAACGGCGGTGCCATCGCGTCAAGGGGAGCACGATCCGCAGGGAGGACAACGGATTCGGGGAGGTCGTGATGAAGGTGCCGGTGATCACCAGGGGAACCCGGACCGGTCGAGTTCGCTCGTTCGCCGCCGCGCTGGCGGTGGTGGCGTTGGCGGGAGCGGCTTCGGTGGCGGGCGGCGCGCCCGCGGCGGCGGCGCAGGGCTGCGGCGGGACGCTGCTGGGCCAGTACGTCTACAGTGACGACAACTTCGCCCAGGTCGACGTCTACCTGGAGAACGGCACCACCAACTGCCTGGTCAACCGCACCCGCGGTGCGTCCTGGGGGCAAGCCGCGGGCATGGCGGTGGCGGTGTCGAAGATCGCGGCCGACATCCCGGACTCGGGCAGCACCAACCTGTGCGCGGGCTTCACCACCACCGCCACGCGCAAGGCCGACTGCAGCGCCTCCTACGCCTACTACGCCGGGCCGGTGCGCATCGACGCGCCGAACTCCTGCATCAGCTTCGGCGCGCGCGCTAACACCGGCGGTTGGATCGAGCACGCGAAGTGGTCCAACCGCCACTGCGGCTGAGCACCGGACCCCTCACCGCTCGACCTTGACGGCCCGCTGTCGCAACACTAGTTTCGAAACATGTCTTTCGAACGGCGGCAGCTCACCGACGCCCACGACCTGCGGGCGCTGAGCCACCCGCTGCGGGTGCGGTTGATGGAGTTACTGGCCCAGGAAGGGCAGCTCACGGCCACGGAGGCGGCGACGGCGCTGGGTACGACGCCCGCCAACTGCTCGTTCCACCTGCGGCTGCTGGCCCGGCACGGGTTCGTCGAGGAAGCCGACGGCGGTGTCGGCAGGCAGCGGCCGTGGCGGCTGGTGGAGCAGGGGACCCGGATCTCCACGCGCGACCTCGACGCCGAGGGCCTGTCGGCGTTGCGCGCGCTGGACGAGCTGCGCTGGGTGCGCCACCGGCACCGGCAGTCCGAGTGGTGGCGCACCAGGGACAGCTACCCGGAGCCCTGGCGCGACGCCGCGTCGGAGTCGTTCGCCGTGCTGCACCTGACCGCCGAAGAGCTGATCGAGATGCGGGACGCCGTGCAGGACGTGATCGACCGGTACGTCGAGCGGGGCTCGCCGGCCAAGCGGCGGCCCGGCACCGCGCCCGTCGACGTCGCCGTGTCGATGACACCGCTGACACCACCACTTCCAGGGGGAGAACATGACTGAGTACCGCGACTTCGCCGCCCGGCAGCGCTTCCGCGCCAACGTCGCCTTATCACCGGACGGGGCCTGGGTGGCGTACGCGGCCAACCCCGAGGGCCGCGCCGACCTGCACGTGGCACCGGTGTCGGGCAGCGGCCCGGCCCGGCGGATCACCCACCACACCGACCAGGCGGTGCGGCAGGTCGCCTGGTCGCCCGACGGCCGCCACCTGCTCTACACCGCCGACTTCCAGGGCGACGAGCAGTTCCAGCCGTACCTGGTGGACGTGGAGGGCGGCACGCCCCGCCGGCTCACCGACGCCCCGGGCGGCCAGCACGTGCTCGGGTCGTCCATCTTCACGTTCGACTGCCCCTCGCCCTTCACCCCCGACGGCCGCGGCGTCGTCTACGCGGCCAACGACCGCGATCCCGCCGTGCAGGACGTGCTGGTCCACGACCTGGGAACCGGTGCGGTCCGGCGCGTCGAATCGGTCCCGGGCACGCTGCTGCACGCCGGGTCGGTGTCGCCGGACGGCCGGTGGCTGCTGACCCGCGGCACGCGCGGCAACTCCGACGCCGACCTCGGCCTGGTCGACCTGCACGAGCCGGACGCCCCGCTGCGGGTCCTCACCGGGCACGAGGGCAAGCAGCAGCACGTCGACGGCCCGTGGGCGGCGGACTCCTCCGGGTTCCTCCTGCTGCGCGACCGGGGTGGCGAGTTCCTCTCCCTGGGCGAGTACTCCCTGGCCACGGGCGAGGTCACGGACCTGGTGACGCCGTCGTGGGACGTCGAGCAGGTCGCGACCTCCGGCGCGGTGCGGGCGTGGACGGTCAACGAGGACGGCATCTCCCGGCTGTTCGCGCTGCGGGACGGCGAGCCCGTGGCGTTGCCCGACCTGCCGTCCGGCGTGATCGAGTCGCTGTGCGCCGCGGGTGACGTGCTGGCGTTCCGACTGGCCACCGCCACCCGGCCGCACGAGGTGGTCGTGATCGACCTGGCGACCACCGAGCTGCGGTACGTCACGTCCAGCGCGCCCCGGGTCGACGTCGCGTTCGTCGAGCCGGAGCTGATCCGCTATCCGACGCACGACGGCCGCGAGGTGCCCGCCTGGCTGTACCGGCCGCACGGTGACGGCGTGCGCGGTGTCGTGCTCTCCATCCACGGCGGCCCCGAAGCGCAGGAACGGCCCCACTACAACTACTCCGGCCTCTACCAGTACCTGGTGTCGCAGGGGGTCGCGGTGCTCGCGCCGAACGTGCGCGGCTCGACCGGCTACGGCCGGACCTACCAAGGGCTGATCCTGCGCGACTTCGGCGGCGACGAGCTGGGCGACTTCGCGCACGCCGTCGCGTACCTGCGCGGCCTGGACTGGGTGGACCCGGGGCGGATCGGCGTGTGGGGCGGGTCCTACGGCGGTTTCGCGACCCTGTCGTGCCTGTCCCGGCTGCCGTCGCTGTGGGCGGTGGGCGTGTCGCTGGTGGGTCCGTCGAACCTGCTCACCATGGCCCGGTCCGTGCCGGAGACGTGGCGCGCCGAGATGGCCGACTGGGTCGGCGACCCGGACACGGAGGCGGACTTCCTGCTGGAGCGCTCGCCGATCACCTACGCCGACGCGATCACCGCGCCGCTGTTCGTCATCCAGGGCGCGAACGACCCGCGCGTGGTGAAGGCGGAGAGCGACCAGATCGTGGCGTCGCTGCGGGAACGCGGTGTCGACGTGCGGTACGACGTGTACGAGGACGAGGGCCACGGTTTCGCCAACCGGGAGAACGAGGTGCGGGCGCTCGGGGACGCGGCCGACTTCCTGCTGGCCCACCTGGTCCACAGTGGACGACCGGTGGAGACCTCGAACGCGAGGTAGCCTCGGGACGAGGACACCGGGCGGAGAGGGGTCGGCGTGGCGGGGTCGCGGTGGTTCGGGGTGGTGGGGGCGCTGCTGGCGCTCGGCGCGTGCACCGCGGCACCCACGGCCGCTCCACCGGCCACCACGCCGACCTCCACCGCGGCGACCTCCACCGCGTCAACCTCAACCGAAGCCGGTGGCACACCACCCGCCGACGGCCTCTACGTGTCCCTGGGCGACTCCTACGCCACGGGTTTCCGACCGGCCGACGGCGGCACGCCGGCGGGTGCCGACCGGGACGGCTTCGCCTACCTCGTCGCCGAGCGGTCGGGGCTGCGGTTGGTCAACCTGGCGTGCAGCGGCGCCACGTCGGACCAGTTGCGGTCCGACGCGAACTGCCCGCGGGCCAACCGCGGTCCGGACGCGCCGGAGGTCGAGGGCGTCACGCAGCTCGACGCGGCGGTGCGCGTGCTGCGGGAGAACCGGGGCCGGGTCGGTCTCGTGACCGTCATCATCGGCGGCAACGACCTCGCGCCCTGCGCGCGGGCCCAGGACGTGTTGACGTGCGCCTCGCAGGCCGTCGCCGACGTCCGGACCAACCTCGCCGCCCTCCTGCCCACCCTGCGCGAGGCCGCCGGTGACGCCCCGATCGTGGGGCTGACCTACCCCGACGTGTTCCTCGGCGCGTGGGTCTCGCCCGCGTTCCCGAACGGCCAGGACCTCGCCCGGCTGTCGGTGACCCTGTTCCGCGACTTCTTCAACGCGGCCCTCAGGAGCGAGTACGAGAAGGTCGGCGGGCGGTTCGTCGACGTCACCGACGCCACCGGCGGCTACGGCCCGCTGACCGACACCACCGAGGACCCGACCTACGGCCCGATCCCGACACCGGTGGCGAAGGTGTGCTCGCTGACCTACTTCTGCCGGCAGACCGACGTCCACCCGACACCGGCCGGCCACGAGGCGATCGCCGCCGCCGTCCTCACCGCCACGGGGCGCTAGCGGTACCGCCCGACCCGCCGCCTAACGGCCGCGGAACACGCCCAGCACCCGCCGCCCGGCCAGTCGCACCGGTTCGACCACCGTCGCGCGCACCCACCGGGCCGGAGCCACCACGACGGCACGCCACACCCGCGCGACCACCCGGCCGACCGGGGCCACGACGACCTGGTGCGCCCACCGCGCCGGCACGACGACCAGCAGCCGGAACACCCGGGCCACGGCCGCACCGACCACCGCCGAGCCGCGCCCCACCAACCGGAAGGCCCAGCCCACCGCGTCGGCGAACACCCGCAGCGCCCGCCACAGCGCCCCCGCGCCCCGCACGACCACGGCCCGCCACAGCCACCGCAACGGCCGTTCGAACGCGCGCCACAGCAGCTCGCCGAGCGCCCGCAGCCCTCGGTCCGCCCACCGCAGCACGGCCCCGAGCGGTCGCAGGACGTAGCGCGCCAGCACCCCGCCGAACCACCGCACCGCCATTCCGGCCGGCCGCAGCAGGTACCGCAGCAGCAGCCCGCCGAACCATCGCAGCACCGCCCCGACCGGCCGGAACACCCACCGCGACGCCGCCCCGCCGACCGCGCGCAGGGCCGACCCGACCCACCGCAGCACCACCGCCAGCGGACGCCCCGCGGCGCGCCCGACGACCTTGACCGACTCCCACGCCAACCGCACCGGCACCACGACCACCACGGCGACGGCCCGTGCCACCCACACCGCCCACCGCGGCGGTTCCTCTGCGCTCACGTCCCTCCGACGCGGCCGGACCGCCATCGGTGCCCAACACAATCGCCACATCCTTGCAATAATTCCGGGTTGATCACCGACCCGCGGGTGGCGGACCTCGTGATGGCCTGGGGACGCGGCTGGGCCGTCTCCCGCCGCGTCCCCGCCCCCGAGGAGGTCCCCGGCGGCTTCCGGATCGACGTGGGGCGGCCCGGCCACCGCGTCCGGCACGTGCTGCACACCTGGGACCACGAGGCCCTGGCCGGCCTGGCCCGTCGCCACACCGCGCCCGGCACGTGGATCAAGATCAGCGGAACCGCCGCCGACCTGCGCGAAGCGCTCCCCGCCCCGTGGACGCCGGCCGACACCTGCTACCTGATGACCGCTCCGTTCACCGCGGGGGCGCAGGCACCTCCCCCGCCCTACGAGGTGCACTTCACCACGGACGGGGCAGCCACCACCGCCACCGTCGTCGACGACACGGGCGCCACGGCCGCCTCCGGCCACCTGGGCGCGGCGGGCGGGTTCGGCACCCTCGACCGCGTCGAGACCGCACCTCAGCACCGCCGCCGCGGCCTGGGCACCACCGTCGTGCGGGCGCTGGGCGACCACGCCACGCGCCGCGGCCTGCGCACCGGCGTCCTCGTCGCCACCGAGCAGGGACGAGCGCTCTACCGCAACCTGGGCTGGACCGTCCGGTCGGAGGTCGCGGCGGCGTTCGTCCCCGAGCGCTGAGCGGACGCCGTCGCGGTGAGCGCGGCCGGACCCGACGGCCCGGCGGCGTGGTTGCGCAATTGCGCGCAGCGAGGGCCGGAGGAGCGGCCCGCTCGACCAGTGCGGGCGCACCGGTGCCGGTGCGCCTGGATTTTTCCGGCCGGATGCCGCACAGTCGTCGTGTGGAGCCCTCGCTGTTCGGCGTCGTCGCGGAGTTCAGCGCGCCATGCGACCGCGGCGCTGCGGGGTTGGCCCGCGTTTTCACCCGCGGCGCCCTGGCCCGCCTGGGGTACGACGGGGACCACGACGACGTCGTGCTCGTCGTGTCGGAGCTGGTGAGCAACGCGTTGCGGCACACCGCCACCGTCCCGGTGATCCGGCTGGCCGGAGACCGGCACCGGGTGCGGGTCGAGGTCGCGGACGGCAGCCCGGTGCTCCCGCGCCGCGCGTCCGGCGAGGGTTGGGGCCTGCTGCTCATCCAGCGGTTGACCACCGCGTGGGGCGCGACACCGGCTCCCGGCGGCAAGGTGGTGTGGTGCGAGATGGCCGCCGATCCGGGCGTGCGCTGACGCGGGGAGCACCGGTCCGCAGCACCCCGAACATCGCGGGGCACGGTGTCGCCATGCCCACCGCCCTCCCCGAACGCGTTTGGTACAACTGTGGTCCGACAACGCAGCGCAGCGGGGAGACGTCGTGGCCGAGCCGATGGGGGAACCCTCACCGATCCTCGACATCCGTGTCACTCGTGCGGGTGAAATCCCCGTCATCACCGTGGCCGGCGAAGTGGACATGGACACCGTGCCGGAGGTGCGCGCCACCCTGGCCGCGGAGCTGGCGGGCGGTCCGCCCGCGCTGGTGCTCGACCTGACCGACGTCGGGTTCTTCAGCTCCGCCGGCCTGTCGCTGCTGCTGGACGCCCGTCGTCGCGTCGACGCGCTGGCCGTCGTGGCGACGCGCCGGGCCGTGCTGCGGCCCATCAAGGTCACCGCGATCGCGTCGCTGTTGAGCGTGTTCGGCTCCGTCGACGAGGCGCTGGCGCACGTGTCGCCCGCCGGCACCGCTCCGAACACCCGTTCCTGACCGGGCGGCCCGGAGGGCCGGACACCTCGAAAAAGCGAGCGTCGCACGAGAATGCGCAACGTTGCGAAACAGGTTTTCGCAAGCTTACGCGAATTGTTGACAACGCATCGGAGTCGACCGAACACTGTCTGCACCGACAGATCGGGAACGGATTCCCCGCCGCCGTCCGTGACCCGTCCGTGAACGGAACCGGTCGGTGTCGCACCGCAGGTCGGGATTCCGCGGTGCCGCCGCCCTTCGCTCGCCTCAACGAGGAGGAAGCACACCAATGGACGACAACGCCCCCGCGCACCGGATCAGCCGCAGGACGTTCATCGGCGGCGCCGGGGCCGGAGCACTGGCGCTCGGCTCCGGGCTGATCCTGCCCGGCACCGCGAACGCCGTCACGGTCAACACGAACCAGACCGGCACCAACAACGGGTACTACTACTCGTTCTGGACCGACTCCCAGGGCACCGTGTCCATGGACATGGGTTCGGGCGGCCAGTACAGCACGACGTGGCGCAACACCGGCAACTTCGTGTGCGGCAAGGGCTGGAGCACCGGCGGCCGGCGCACGGTGAACTACTCGGGCAGCTTCAACCCGTCCGGCAACGGCTACCTGGCCCTGTACGGGTGGACGTCCGGCCCGCTGGTCGAGTACTACATCGTCGACAACTGGGGCAGCTGGCGACCCACCGGCACGTACAAGGGCACGGTCAGCAGCGACGGCGGCACGTACGACGTCTACCAGACCACGCGGTACAACGCGCCGTCGGTCGAGGGCACCAAGACCTTCAACCAGTACTGGAGCGTGCGGCAGCAGAAGAAGACCGGCGGCACGATCACCACCGGCAACCACTTCGACGCCTGGGCGCGCTACGGCATGCCGCTGGGCAGCTTCCGCTACTACATGATCATGGCGACCGAGGGCTACCAGAGCAGCGGCAACTCGAACATCACGGTGAGCTAGCGCTTTCCATCCCGGTGGCGCGGCGGCAGCGAAGCCGCCGCGCCACCGCCGTGCGCTCCGGAGCAAGGACTGTCCACTCCGGACCGTTCCCGGTTCTTCGCGCCACCGCGGGGTCGAGAGCTCACGGACCGGTCACGCCGAACTCCGCGAGCAGCCCGTCCACCACCTCCGCGAACACCTCCGGCCGCACCAGCGGACCGAGGTGGTCCAGTCCCGGCACCTCCCGCACCGACCCGGCCGGCAGTGCCGCGCCCGCCGCGACGGGCGATCCCCGGTCCACGACCACCGACTCGCCGCCGCGCAGGAACACCGTCGGGCAGCCCACCAGCGGCAGGGCGTCGCGCCACGGGCACGAGACGGCGGTCCGGAACAGCCGCGCCTCGACCTCCGCCGCGCACCGCAGCCGCACGCCCCCGCCGGGCGCCTCCACCAGACCCGACGCGACGTAGTCGGCCAGCACCTCCGGCGCGAGGCCGGACAACGGCGGCCTGCCCGACCACCGGGCGTGCGCCTCGGCCCGCGACCCGAACACCGCGCGCCGCCGTGCCGCCGCCTCGGCGAAGGCCGGGTGTTCTTCCCGCTGCTCAGCGGCAGCCCGCGCTGTTCGCGGTGCCGACGTGCTACGGCAGGCTCATCGCCCACCCCGGCAGCGACCGGCCGGCCTCCCTCCGCCTCGCCGCGACCGGGGGCGAGGTGCTCGGGGAGGCGCTGGAGCGGCGCCTGGCGGAGGTGCTCGGGGACCGCCTGCTCAACGGCATCGGCACCACCGAGGTCGGCCAGGCGTTCACCCACAACACCAGGACCGCGCGGCGGTTCGGCACGGTCGGGCGCGCGTTGCCGCCGTTCGAGGTCCGCGTGGTGGATGACGGGGGCGCGCCCGTCGAGCCGGACGTGCCCGGCCGCCCCCAGGTGCGCGACCCGACGATCACGCTGGGCGTGGACGAGCACGGGCGGCCCCGGCGCACCGCGAACCGGTACGCCACCGGCGACCTCGCGTCGGTCGACGCCGACGGCCACGTGCGCGTCACCGGCCGGTTGGACGACATCGAGAACGTCCGCGCCCACGTCGTGCGCCTGGACGGCCCCCCTCGGCGACGACGAGCCGGCCACAGCCCCACCACCCTGGCCCGCGACCACCTGACCGCCTACAAGGTGCCGCGCGAGGTCGTGTCCGTGCCGTCCCTGCCGCGCACCGGCTCGGGGAAGCTGCGCCGGCACGTGGTGCGGACCTGGAAGCCCTGACGCGAGGTCCGGTGTCACATTCGTCGCCGTTCGGACGACGAACCACGTGGACACCCCCGGGGAGGAAGGTCGACGTCGATGACGAGAACGAGTGGTGGCGTGCACGAGCTGGGCAGCGACGTGCCGCCGACCGTCGCCGACGTCGACCGGATCGCCGCCCACGCCGACCCGGTGGTCCGCAACCTGATGATCACCCACTGCTACCACGAGCTGTCCCGCGCCCTGGCCGACCGCACGGGCGGGTCGGCGAACTGGTGCACGTTCGCGGTGTGGGCGTCCAAGCAGGTCGGGCAGACCATCCGGCAGGAGGACCCGGCACGGCTGCTGGAGCGGCTGCTGGCCTCCTCCCCCGAGACGCGGGCGTCGGCCGACCTGCTGGTGCGCGCCCTGCGCCTGGCCGTCCCCCGCCGGGTGGCCGACGACGCCGAGCGGCTGGTCCGCCAGGCCGTCGTGGCGACCGCGCGGCTCGACGCGGCCGCCGACGCCTCCGCGCGCGGCAACCTCAAGGTGTTCGCGGAGATCGCCCGCGAGTTCGCCCGCTTCCTCGCCGAGTTCCCCGGCGACGGGTCGATCGACACGTTCCGCGCCGCGCTGCGCCCCGGCGAGCCGCCCGAGGGCCAGCGCTACCTGGGCCAGGCGTTCACCCGCTACCACCGGGC
Organism: Actinosynnema sp. NPDC053489; assembly: GCF_044544865.1. Classification (NCBI taxonomy): domain Bacteria; kingdom Bacillati; phylum Actinomycetota; class Actinomycetes; order Pseudonocardiales; family Pseudonocardiaceae; genus Actinosynnema; species Actinosynnema sp. NPDC053489. The sequence goes on from NZ_JBITXT010000009.1 coordinate 70,505, forward strand.
GATGACCACCGACGACCCCAAGGAACGCGCCGAACTGCTGCTGCTCGCCAACGTCGAGATCGGCCTGCACGAGCAGACCCGCCTCCAGCCCGAGATCACCGCCGCCCTGGAGGCGCCCGTCGTGGACCCGCGCGACCTCGAGCGCCGCCTGTTCGACGTGCTGCTGCCGGGCAACCGGGTGGTCAAGTGGCTGCGGCGGGCGCTGCTGACCGTGCTCGGCCGCCGCACGGCGGTGCGGCTGGCCGCCGGGCAACTGGCCGACCGCGCCCGCGCCCTGGCCCGGCGCGCGGTCACCGAGCACCTGATGACGATGGCGCTGCCCGGCGGCGAGGTGCTGGACCTCGGCGTGGACCTGGTCGCCGAGTACCCGCCGCTGCTCGCCCACCTGGCCAACCCCGAGCTGCTGGCCCTGCTGCGCACCGTCGACCCGACCCCGGACAGCCTCCGCGACACCGCCGCCCGCGACTGGTCGGACCTGCCCGACCGCATGCACTACATCGCCGACCTGTTCCGCTGCCACGCCTCCCGGGCCGACCTGCTCGACCCGCCGTTCACCCCGGAGCAGGTCGCCGAGCTGACGAGCGGACGCCGCCCGCCCGGCCGCCTCTGACCCGTCGGGCGGCGCCGTCACCCGGTCAGGGGCCCGGAGCAGATCCTTTTGCGGGCCAGCGGACCCCGACCTACCGTCGGGTGGCCGGCAGCTGCGAGGTGACGACCATGACGGTGACCGAGACCCGGAAGGCGCAGCAGATGCCGCTGCCGACCCTGACCGCGATGGTGGTCGGGTCGATGGTCGGCGCGGGCGTGTTCTCGCTGCCCCGCAACTTCGCGCAGGCCACCGGCGTGCTCGGGGCCGTCGTCGCGTGGCTGGTCGCGGGTGTCGGCATGCTCATGCTCGCCTTCGTGTTCCAGGCGTTGGCGGTGCGCAGGCCCGAGCTGGACGCCGGCGTGTACGCCTACGCCAAGGCCGGGTTCGGCGAGTTCCCCGGCTTCTTCTCCGCGTTCGGCTACTGGGCGAGCGCGTGCGTCGGCAACGTGAGCTACTGGGTGCTGATCAAGTCGACGCTCGGCACGGTGCTGCCCGGGCTGGGCGAGGGCAACACCGTGCTCGCGGTGGCCGTCTCGGCCTTGGGGGTGTGGGCCTTCCACTACACGATCACGCGCGGGGTGAAGGAGGCCGCGTCGATCAACCGGGTCGTCACGGTCGCCAAGCTCGTGCCGATCCTGACGTTCGTCGTCATCCTCGCCGCCACGCTGAGGGCCGACGTGTTCTCGGCCAACTTCTGGGGCGGGTCGGAGGCGTCGGCCGGTGCGCTGTTCGAGCAGGTCCGCTCGACCATGCTGGTCACGGTGTTCGTGTTCCTGGGTGTGGAGGGCGCGAGCGTCTACTCCCGGTACGCCCGCAGGCGCACCGACGTCGGCCGGGCGACCGTGCTGGGGTTCCTCAGCGTGCTGGCGCTGTTCGCGTCGGTGACGCTGCTGTCCTACGGGGCGGCGACCAAGGAGGACCTGGCGGGCCTGCGGCAACCGTCCATGATGGGCGTGCTGGAGTCCGTCGTGGGCACGTGGGGCTCGGTGTTCATCGGCGTCGGGCTGATCGTCTCGGTGCTCGGCGCGTACCTGGCGTGGACGCTGATGGCGGCGGAGGTGCTGTTCGTCGCCGCGAAGGACGACGACATGCCGCGCTTCCTCAAGCGGGAGAACCGCCGGGGCGTCCCGGTCGCGGCGCTCGTCATGACGAGCACGCTCATCACGGCGGTGCTGGTCGTGACGGTGTTCTCCGAGGACGCCTTCACGTTCACCCTCAAGCTGTGCAGCTCGCTGTCGCTCATCCCGTACCTGCTGGCGGCCGGATACGCGCTGCGCATCGGCGTCCGCGACGACGCCGACGACCGCGGCCCGCGGGGGCGCGAGGTGGCCGTCGCCGCGGTGGCCACCGCCTACACCGCGTTCCTGATCTTCGCGGCGGGCGTCGAGTTCCTGCTGCTGTCGTTCATCGTCTACGCGCCGGGCACGGTCCTGTTCGTGATGGCCCGCCGGGAGCGGGGCAGGCGGGTGTTCTCCACCGCCGAGCTGGCCCTGTTCGCCCTCGCGGTCGTCCTGGCCGTCCTCGGCGTGCTCGGCCTGGCCACCGGTCTGATCGTGATCTAGCCGAAGGGACAAGGACATGACCGCCACGGTCCGGCGCCCGTCCGCCGCGTACGGCGTGCACTCCGAGGTGGGGGCGCTGCGCAAGGTGCTCGTGTGCGCGCCCGGCCTGGCCCACGCCAGGCTCACGCCGACGAACTGCGACGCCCTGCTGTTCGACGACGTGATGTGGGTGCAGAACGCCGTGCGCGACCACTTCGACTTCATGGCCAAGCTGCGCCACCGGGGTGTCGAGGTGGTGGAGCTGCACAACCTGCTCACCGAGGTCCTCGACGTCCCGGGGGCGAAGTCCTGGCTGCTCGACCGCAAGATCGTCGCCGACGAGGTGGGCATCGGCCTGGTGGCCGAGACGCGGGCCTTCCTGGAGGAGCTGGAGCACCGCAGGCTGGCGCAGCTGCTGATCGGCGGGCTGTCCACCGTCGACCTGCCGCCGGACTTCCGGCCCGGGTACCTGGCGCTGGCCCGCGAGTCGACCGGCGTGCCCGAGTACCTGATGCCACCGCTGCCCAACACGCTCTACACCCGCGACACCACGTGCTGGATCTACGGCGGCGTGACGCTGAACCCGCTGTACTGGCCCGCGCGGCACGACGAGACGCTGCTGATGAAGGCGGTCTACGAGTTCCACCCGGACTTCGTCGGCTCGACCGTCTGGTGGGGCGACCCGGAGCGCACGTGGGGGCTGTCCACGCTGGAGGGCGGCGACGTGATGCCGGTCGGCAACGGGGTGGTGCTGGTCGGCATGAGCGAGCGATCCTCCCGCCAGGCCATCACGCAGCTGGCCGCCACGCTGTTCGAGCGCGGCGCGGCCGAGCGCGTGATCGTGGCCGGCATGCCGAAGCTGCGCGCCGCCATGCACCTGGACACCGTGTTCACCTTCGCCGACCGCGACTGCGTGACGACGTTCCCGGACATCGTCGACGGCATCCACGCGTTCACGCTGCGCCCCGGTGACCCGATCGAGGTGACCGAGGAGAAGCAGTCGTTCCTGGACGTGGTGGCGGACGCGCTGAACCTGTCGAGGCTGCGCGTCGTGGAGACCGGTGGCGACGCCTACGCCAGTGAGCGCGGCCAGTGGGACAGCGGCAACAACCTGGTCGCCGTGGAGCCCGGGGTGGTGGTCGCCTACGACCGCAACACCCACACCAACTCGCTGCTGCGCAAGGCCGGCATCGAGGTGATCACCATCGTCGGCGCGGAACTGGGCCGGGGGCGCGGCGGCGGGCACTGCATGACCTGCCCGATCGCCCGCGACCCGGTCGACTACTGATCCGGTCGGCTACCGGCCGGTCCGGCTGACGTCACGGCTGCGGTAGACGACGTAGGGACGGGTCAGGTAGCCCAGCGGCATCGAGAAGACGTGCACCAGGCGGCTGAACGGCCAGAACGCGAACAGCGCCCACGCGGCCAGGGCGTGCAGGCGGAAGCCGACGGGCGTGTCGGCCATCAGCTCCGGCTCGGGCTGGAAGGAGAAGATCGAGCGGAACCAGGGCGCGACGGTCTCGCGGTAGTCGTGCGGGTGGCCGGTCAGGTTGCCCAGCACGGTCGCGCCCAGGCCCAGCACCAGCGTGCCGACCAGCAGCACGTACATCACCTTGTCGTTGCGGGTGGTCGCGGAGAACACCGGACCCACGGTGCGGCGGCGGTAGACCAGGATCGCCGCGCCGACCAGGGTGCAGAACCCGGCCGCCGCGCCGAGCACGACGGCGACGACGTGGTAGGCCGTGTCGCTCACCCCGGCCGCCTCGGTCCACGACTTCGGGACCAGCAGGCCGCCGACGTGCCCGAGCAGCACCAGCAGCACGCCGAAGTGGAACAGCGGGCTGCCCAGCCGCAGCAACCGGTTCTCGTACAGCTGGGAGGACCGCGTGGTCCAGCCGAACTTGTCGTAGCGGTACCGCCACACGTGCCCCACCACGAACACCGCGATGGCCGCGTACGGCACGGCCCCGTACAGCAGCAGGTCCCACGCGCTCATCGGCGGCCTCCCGGCATGAACTCGGGCGGGGCGAACGGCGCGAGCCCCACCTCCTCCTCCGGCGGCCCCTGCGCGGCGAGCCGGGCCACGGCCTCGTGGTCGCGCCCGGCCAGTGGCGGCAGCGTCGCCGACACCGACTCCAGCACCCCGGCCCACGGCGACCGCGCCTCGACCAACCCGAGCCGCATCAGCTCCAACCCCGCCCGGTGCTCCAGCAGCAGCCGCCGGCCGACGTCCGCGTCACCGGTCGCGGCGAACTCCAGCACCACGGCGAGGTGGTCGGGCAGCTCGCCGTCATCCGGTTCCAGCCCCGCCGCCCGGTAGGCGTGCTTGAACCGCAGCAACGCCATGCCGCGCTTGCGGGTGTCGCCGTAGGCGAAGTAGGTCAGGTAGGGGCTGAACCGCTTGCGGTGGTCGAACGTGGCCACGTAGTCGGCGGCCAGCGCGGTCACCGGCGTCGCCTCGACGTGGTCCAGGAACGGCGTCAGCGGCGCGGCGACCGGTTCGGGCAGCGCCGCCGCGACCGCCCGCAGCAGCGGCACCCGGTCGACCAGCGCCGGGTCCGGGTAGCCCAGGGCCAACGACTGCGCCTGCCAGGCCGCGGCGTTCATCACGACTCCCGACGCGGCGGGAACAGCCCCTCGGGCGTGCCCTTGCCGTCCCAGTTGAGCAGGTTGACGCGGCTGCCCTTGTCCACGGGCCCGGCGCTGCTGTCGCTGGTCTGCCGGTCGCGCAGCATCCGGAAGTTCTCCACCGCGATCGGGGACGCGCCGCCGGAGTTCTCGCCGAACGGCCCGGAGCCGCCCATCCCCGGCCCGTCCTCGTAGTCCAGGCTGCACCCGGTGGCCAGCTCCTCCAGCCCGTGCGCCTGCTCGGCGTGCGCGGGCGGGATGACGTAGCGCTCGTCGTACTTCGCCAGCGCGAGCAGCCGGTACAGGTCGTACACCTGCTCGCCGGTCATCCCGACCTTCGCCGCGATCTCCTCCCGGGGCTCGCGCCCGAGGTTGAGGTCGCGCAGGTAGGACCGCATCGCGGCGAGCTTGCGCAGCACCGCGTCCACCGGCCGCACGTCGCCCGCGGTGAACAGGTTGGCCAGGTACTCCACGGGGATGCGCAGCGCCTCGACGGCGGCGAAGAGGTTGCCGTGGTCCTCGGCGTCGTGCCCGGTGTCGCGCACGACGTCCACGACCGGCGACAGCGGCGGGATGTACCAGACCATCGGCAGCGTGCGGTACTCCGGGTGCAGCGGCAGCGCCACCCGGTAGGTGTTGATCAGCGCGTACACCGGGGAGCGCTGCGCGGCCTCCACCCAGTCGCGCGGGATGCCGGCGCGTTCGGCCTCGCGGACCACCTCGGGGTCGTTCGGGTCGAGGAACACCCGCCGCTGCGCCTCGCACAGGTCCCGGGGGTCGGGCGTGGCCGCGGCCTCCAGCACCCGGTCGAGGTCGTAGAGGACCAGCCCGATGTACCGCAGGCGCCCCACGCACGTCTCCGCGCACACGGTCGGGATGCCCACCTCCACGCGGGGGAAGCAGAACGTGCACTTCTCGGCCTTGCCGGTGCGGTGGTTGAAGTACACCTTCTTGTACGGGCAGCCCGACACGCACATGCGCCACCCGCGGCACCGGTCCTGGTCGACCAGCACGATGCCGTCCTCGCTGCGCTTGTAGATCGCCCCCGACGGGCACGACGCGGCGCACGAGGGGTTGAGGCAGTGCTCGCAGATGCGGGGCAGGTAGAACATGAACGTGCGCTCGAACTCGAACCGCACCTTGTCCTCGATGCCCTTGAGCATCGGGTCGCGGTGGCCGTTGTCCGGCGCGCCGCCGAGGTTGTCGTCCCAGTTCGCCGACCAGGTGATCTTCGTCGGCTCGCCGCTGAGCAGCGAGCGCGGCCGGGCGACGGGCGTGTGCTCCTGGCGGGGCGCGGTGGTGAGGGCGTCGTAGTCGTAGGTCCACGGCTCGTAGTAGTCGTCGATGCCGGGCAGCTTGGGGTTGCTGAAGATGGTCAGCAGCTTGCGCAGCCTGCCGCCGCCCTTGAGCCGGAGCCGGCCGCGCCGGGTGAGCGACCAGCCGCCGCGCCAGCGCTCCTGGTCCTCGTAGTCGCGCGGGTAGCCCTGGCCGGGGCGGGTCTCGACGTTGTTGAACCACACGTACTCGACGCCGGAGCGGTTGGTCCACGTCTGCTTGCACGTGACCGAGCACGTGTGGCAGCCGATGCACTTGTCGAGGTTCATCACCATCGCCATCTGGGCCATGACGCGCATCAGTAGGTCACCTCCTGGCGGCGGCGCCGGATCACCGTGACCTCGTCGCGCTGGTTGCCGGTCGGGCCGAGGTAGTTGAACGCGAAGCTGAGCTGGGCGTAGCCGCCGATCAGGTGCGACGGTTTGACCAGCAGCCGGGTCAGCGAGTTGTGGATGCCGCCGCGCCTGCCGGACGCCTCGGCGATCGGGACGTCGATCAGGCGGTCCTGCGCGTGGTGCATGAACACGGTGCCCTCGGGCATCCGGTGCGTCACCACCGCCCGCGCCACGACCACGCCGTTGCGGTTGACGGCCTCGATCCAGTCGTTGTCGGACACGCCGATCCTGCGGGCGTCCTCCTGGGACATCCAGATCGTCGGCCCGCCGCGCGACAGGCTGAGCATGAGCAGGTTGTCCTGGTACTCGGAGTGGATCGACCACTTGGAGTGGGGCGTGAGGTAGCGGACCGCGATGCCGCGCTCCCCCAGCTCGCCGACGCCCGGTTCGGCGAACAGGGCGGTCATGTCCAGCGGCGGGCGGAACACCGGCAGCTGCTCGCCCAGCTCGGCCATCCAGTCGTGGTCGAGGTAGAAGTGCTGGCGGCCGGTGAGCGTGTGCCACGGCTTGAGGCGCTCGACGTTGATGGTGAACGGCGAGTAGCGCCGCCCGCCGCTCTCGCTGCCCGACCACTCCGGCGAGGTGATCACCGGGACGGGCGCGCCCTGCGTGTCGGCGAACGTGATCCGCTTGCCCTCGTGCTCGGCCGCCAGGTCGGCCAGCCGCGTCCCGGTCCGCCGCTCCAGGGTGCGGAAGCCCTGCGCGGCCAGGTGGCCGTTGGTCGTGCCGGACAGGGCCAGGATCGCCTCGCAGGCGTGCACGTCGCGCAGCAGCGACGGCCGCCCGTCGGCCGGTCCGCCGCGGATCGCGCCGTTCTTGCGGCGCAGGTGGTCGACCTCGTCCTCCAGCCGGTACGTGACGCCCTTCGTCGTCGCGCCCAGCTCCTCCGCCAGGGGGCCGAGCGCGGCCATCTTCGCCGCCACCGCCGGGTAGTCGCGTTCGACGACGGTCAGCCGGGGCATGGTCACGCCGGGCACCGGCTCGCACTCCCCCGCCCGCCAGTCGCGCACCCGGCCGTGCGGGGTGGCCAGCTCGTCGGGGGTGTCGTGGGCCAGGGCGGTGGCCACGACGTCCCGCCGCACGCCCAGGTGCTCCACCGCCAGCGCGCTGAACGCGCGGGCGATGGCCTGGAAGGCGTCCCAGTCCGTGCGGGTCTGCCACGGCGGGGCGATGGCCGGGTTGAACGAGTGCACGAACGGGTGCATGTCGGTGGTGTTGAGGTCGTGCTTCTCGTACCAGGTGGCGGCGGGCAGCACGACGTCGGAGAACACGGTGGTGCTGGTCATCCGGAAGTCCAGCGTCAGCAGCAGGTCGAGCTTGCCCACCGGCGCCTCGTCGCGCCAGACGACCTCGCGGGGCCGGTTGGTCGTCTCCTGCGCGCGCAGCGAGGAGTCCGTGCCGAGCAGGTGCTCGAGGAAGTACTCGTCGCCCTTGGCCGAGGAGCCCAGCAGGTTGGCCCGCCACACGTCCAGCACCCGGGGGAAGTTCTCCGGCGCGTCGGGATCCTCGCAGGCGAACCGCAGCCGCCCGGCGCGCAGCTCGCCGACCACGTGGTCGGCCGGGGACGCGCCGGAGGCCGCCGCCTCGTCGGCCAGGTCGAGGGGGTTGCGGTCGAACGTCGGGTAGGACGGCATCCAGCCCAGCCGCGCGGACAGCGCGATGACGTCCGCGGTGGTGCGGCCGGAGAGCGCGCCACCGGACGTGGCGGCGGCCAGGGTGTCGGCGTCGAACGGGTCGTAGCGGAACTGGTCGGTGTGCAGGTACCAGAACGCGGTCTGGATCATCTGGCGCGGCGGGCGCACCCAGTCCAGCGCGGACGCGAGCTGCGTCCACCCGGTGACCGGGCGGCACTTCTCCTGCCCGACGTAGTGCGCCCAGCCGCCGCCGTTGACGCCCTGGCAGCCGGTCAGCGTGGTCAGGGTCAGGAACGCGCGGTAGATCGTGTCGGAGTGGAACCAGTGGTTCGCGCCCGCCCCCATGATGATCATGGACCGGCCGCGGGTCTCCTCGGCGTTGGCGGCGAACTCGCGGCCGATGCGCGCGGCCGCCTCGGCGGGCACGCCCGTGATCGCCTCCTGCCACGCGGGCGTGCACGGTTCACCGGGGTCGTCGTACCCGGTCGGCCACACCCCGGGCAGTCCCGGGCGGCCCACCCCGTACTGCGCCAGCAGCAGGTCGAACACCGTGGTCACCAGGTGCCCGCCCACCCGGCGCACCGGGACGCCGCGCCGCACGACCCCGGTCACGTCGAAGCGCGGCAGCTCCACCTCCACCGCCTCGCCGCCCGCCACCGACAGCAGCGGGTCGACCTCGCCCAGGTCCAGGTTCCACCGCCCCGCGCCGGACTCGCCGTAGCGGAACCCGAGCGACCCGCCCGGCACCACCGGTTCGCCCGACCGCGCGTCGAGCAGCACGGTCTTGAACGCCGCGTGCTCCACGTCGGCGTGCCCGTCGAGGTCGGCGGCGGTGAGGAACTTGCCCGGCACGAACGCGCCGGCCCGGTCCTCCAGCCGCACCAGGAACGGCAGGTCGGTGAACCGCTTGACGTAGTCGGTGAAGTACGGGACCCGCCGGTCCACGAAGAACTCGCGCAGCACGACGTGCCCCATGGCCATGGCCAGCGCGCCGTCGGTGCCGGGCCGGGCGGGCAGCCACTCGTCGGCGAACTTCACGTTGTCGGCGTAGTCCGGTGCCACCGCCACGACCTTCTGCCCCCGGTAGCGCGCCTCGGCCATCCAGTGCGCGTCCGGCGTGCGGGTGACCGGCAGGTTGGAGCCCCACATGACCAGGTAGCCCGCGTCCCACCAGTCACCGGACTCCGGCACGTCGGTCTGGTCGCCGAACACCTGCGGCGAGGCCACCGGCAGGTCGGCGTACCAGTCGTAGAACGACAGCATCGTGCCGCCGACCAGGGAGAGGAACCGCGCGCCGGACGCGTGCGACACCATCGACATCGCGGGGATCGGCGAGAACCCGGCCACCCGGTCGGGCCCGTACCGCTTGATCGTGTGCACGTGCGCGGCGGCGACCAGCTCCGTCGCCTCGTCCCAGGACGCCCGCACCAGCCCGCCCTTGCCCCGGGCCCGCTTGTACCGGCGGGCGCGCTCCGGGTCCTCCACGATCTGCGCCCACGCCAGGACCGGGTCGCCGGTGCGGGCCTTGGCCTCGCGGTACATCTCCAGCAGCACGCCCCGCACGTACGGGTAGCGCACGCGGGTCGGCGAGTAGGTGTACCAGGAGAACGCGGCGCCGCGGGGGCAGCCGCGCGGCTCGTACTCCGGGCGGTCCGGGCCGACCGACGGGTAGTCGGTCTGCTGCGTCTCCCACGTGATGATGCCGTCCTTGACGTAGACCTTCCACGAGCACGACCCGGTGCAGTTGACCCCGTGCGTGGAGCGGACCACCTTGTCGTGGCTCCACCGCTCCCGGTAGAACTCGTCGGCCTGCCGCCCCCCGACCCGGTGCAGCGTGCGCAGGTCGTCGGACACCTCGGCGCGGGTGAAGAAGCGGCGCGTGCGGACCAGCGCGTCGGCCAACTCGGAGTCGAGGCGTGGCTCGGGGCTCACGGTGCGGTCCTCCCGGGGTGTCAGGTGACGGACGCGCGGGTGGCCGTGGCCCGCCGCACGGACGTCGTGGTGAAGACCAGGGACGCGGCCGCGACCACGGCCAGCGCCGCCAGGCCCAACGCGTAGGACTCGAACACGCCGTACAGCGCGCCCATCAGCAGCGGCGGCACGAACCCGCCCAGGCCGCCCGCCGCGCCGACCACGCCGGTCACCGACCCGACCCGGTCGGCGGGCGCGAGCAGCGCGACCAGGGCGAACACCGCGCCGCTGCCCGCACCCAGGGCGGCGGCCATGGCCAGGAACGCGACCGTGCCCAGCGGCATCAGCTCCGGCGTGAACGCCTGCACCACCGCGCAGACCGCCGTGACGCCCAACGCCCACACCAGCACGACCACCGCGCCCACCCGGTCCGACAGCCACCCGCCCACCGGCCGCATCACGACCGCGAGCAGCACGAACCCGGCGGTGCGGTTCGCCGCGTCCGCCTGGCCCAGGTGGTAGGCGGTCTGGAGGTAGGCGGGCAGGTAGACGGAGAACGCCACGTACCCGCCGAACGCCACCGCGTACAGCGCCGACGCCTGCCACGTCACCGGCAGCCGCACCGCGCCGAGCAGCCGTCGCGTCGTCGGCTCGGAGGGCGGCGACCAGCCCGGCGCGTCGCGCAGCAGCAGGAACGCCACCACCGCGTACACCGCGAGCACCACCGCGGTCACCACGAACGGCGTCGCGATCCCGCCGGAGTCCACCAGCTGCACGGTCGTCAACGCGCTGATCGCCGTGCCGCCCATGCCCGCGCCGAACACGCCGATCGCCGCCCCGCGCTGCCGGGGCGGGAACCAGGCGTTGACGAACGGCACGCCGACGGCGAAGGACGTGCCGGCCAACCCGAGCACGAACCCGCCGACGAGCAGCCCGGCCAGCGAGCGGTGGCCGCCGAAGCCGAGGAACAGCACCGGCACGATCGTCGCCGCGGAGATCAGCGGGAACATCACCCGCCCGCCGTAGCGGTCGGTCAGCGCGCCCACCGGGATGCGCCCCACGGAGCCGACCACCACCGGCACCGCCACCAGCAGCGCCTGCTGGAACGAGGTGAGGTGCAGCGTCTCCTTGAACCTCGGCCCGAGCGGGCTCAGCAGGGCCCACGCCCAGAAGTTCAGCGCGAACCCGACGGTGGCGAGCCCCAGCATCAGGTACGGCGCGGCAGTCCCGCGTCCTCCGCTCATGACCGGCCCATCGGTAGGTGATCGGCTTTGGCGGACCGACCGTAAGCGGGGAATCGCGATCCCGCAGCGCGAAACGGTCGGCGCCTTTCGCGCACCGGAATCCGGGAAACACTCGAACGAGTTATGACTTCACGATCGAACCGCAACCGCCGTCACAGAACCGGCGGATCGTGTCGGCTATTACGGCCCGGCGTTCACCTGAACGCGGGACGCAATGGCCACGATGCGCTATCGCAACCCGGATCCGGGTTCGTGCGACTCCGCGTTCGCGGCGCGGGCGACGAGCATCCGGGGCGCGACGTGGGCCTGGTCGAGCCCGACGGCGAGCAGCGTGGCGCGGATGACCGACACGGGCACCCGGTTGCGCAACGCCAGCGCCGTGCGCTCGGTCTCGATGTCGAGCCGGGTGGCGACGTCGGCGGGCAGCATCACCGGGACGAGGTCCGTCACGTCGTCGTAGACGAGAGGAGGAACTTCATTGGTCACCGGGCCAGCGTCGCCGTTCGAGCTAATGAAAACCAGTGCCCGATAGGCTGACGTCTACCCGGGGGAACCGACCGGGTTCGGCAGCGGAAGGCCGTAGTCGGTGCTCCGCCACACCCGGCGCGGCGGGTACGCAGGACAGGGAGCGTTCCCCTACGAAAGGGCGTGCGAAGTGCTCGCAGGACTGCGCGGCCTGTTGGCCGCGTTGCTCGTGACGACCGCCGTGACCTGGCCCGGAGCCGGCAGCGCCGCCGCGGCCCCGTGGACGTTGACCACGGCCCAGCGGCAGGCATACCTCTACTACTACGCCCCGCTGATCTTCAAGCGCGGCGACGAGAACAACAGCCAGGAGGGCACGGACTGGCTGTCGAACTACGACTTCGACCGGGACGGGAACTTCGCCGACAACCGGGTGAACTGGCGCAACGTCAACCAGTACGTCGCCGGCGCCAACACCCACTGGCGCATCCGCCCCACGCTGTACACGGCGCTGATCGAGTACACCGAGAACGGCGTGAAGAACCTCGTCCTGCTCTACCACGTCTACAACGCGGCCGACAAGGACTTCGGCGACATCCACGACTGGGAGCGCATCGAGATCGTCGTGCGCGGCGTGACGGGCACGCCCGGCGGCGCGGGCGAGAACGTCGCCTACGCGACCCTCACGCACCACAAGGACCACGTGATGCGCCGGACGACCGACAGCACCGTGAAGTTCATGCCCACCGCCACCGGCAGGCACCTGCTGGTGTGGCAGGCCGACGGCAGCAACGTCGACCCGCCGTCGATCAACACCCACGGCCACGAGCTGCGCTTCGCCACCACGGCGTGGAGCACCATCGCGGCCAACCTGAACGGCACCGGCCGGGCCGAGGTCGACATCAACAACGGCAGCGAGAAGAACGTGCACTACGTCTTCGCGCCCGAGGGCTCCCCCGCCGCCGTGTCGACGTGGGGCGCGCAGCCGATCACCTCCGCCAACGCCCCGGCCCTGGCCAGCCGGCTCGACAACGGCACGTCCACGTCGTGGCAGCAGGTCAAGCGGGCGACCTACGAGCTGCAGGACCTCGCCGACGTCATCCCCACGCACTGGCAGTACGGCAACTGGTCGACCCACTGGCTCAGCTCGCTGTCCAGCGACGTGCTGCTGGAGTCCCCGGTGACCAACGAAGCCGGCCAGGCGGAGGTCGCCACGGGCCTCCAGCGCTTCTACACCGCCTCGCGCGACAACGGGAAGTCCAGCCTGACCGACGGCCGCGAGGGCATCCTGTCCAAGAGTTGGTTCTACGGCGCGTACTCCGGCGAGGAGAACGCCGACGACATCTCCGGTTCCGACGACTTCGGCGGCTACGAGGGCGTGGGCCTGGACAGCTACGGCCGCAGCCGCGGCGCGGCGAGCGGTGACTACGCCTCCCACAACGCCTACTGGCGGCAGCACGACTTCTTCGTGCACACGGGCGTCGTGGACACCTCGGACCACCGGGAAGCCGGCACGTGGCTGACGGGCGAGTGGTACGCGGCCGCGAACGGCGGCTTCGACGGCCGTTGGGTCCAGCTCTTCGACGACCGTCCCTGAGTTTGCGGAAGGTGGTGTTCGCGCTGGGTCGACGGGTGGGATGAGCTGAGCCGATCAGGTGAGCGCCGGTGCTGATCTCCTCCGGCGAACCACCGTGGCCGCTCCGATCCCCACCTGCGACACCAGCCCCGGGCGTCGCGGCACGCCTCCCTGGCGGGACGGCCGCGACGTCCGGTGGCGGAACGGGACCCGCCCATGCCCCCCGACGCCTGGCGACCTTCCTGGCCACCTGCGCCCTCTCCTCCACCGCGTTGATCGGCACGGCACGGGCCGACGACACGCCCCTGGTGGCCTGCCCCGGTGACGTCGAGCAGTCCATCGACCCGGGGCCGACCCTCCTGCCGACCCTGAACGAGGTCACCGTGCAGGGCCGGTTCGGCCCGTGCGCCAACCAGGTCGTCGACCCCGACCACGCCTTCGCCGACCACACCGCCACCGCGTCCGGGCTGATCGGCTGCAGCGTCAACGCCCCGATCACCAACGCCGCTGGCACCGTGCGGTGGGAGGACGAGCAGGGCCGCCACACCGGCACGTCCCAGCTCACCAGCGGCATCACGGTGAGCCAGCGCCCCCTGGGCGAGAACGTCGGCATCGTCGTCGCCACCGTCACCGCGGGCGACTTCGCCGGCCGCCGACTCGTGCTGGTCAGTGCCCGCCTGACCGTCGACCCCGTCCGGTGCCTGACCAGCGGAGTGCAGCGCGTGGCCGGACCCGGCGCGCTCGAAGTCCTGCCGGTCCAGGGGCGCGAGTCCACGTCGCGTGTCCACCTGTCACCGTCGTGACAAAGACCGGACCGTGAATTCATAGCATTTCTTACAGCATTCAAAAAATGCGGGAAAATACTTGTTGAGCCAGCGACCCGGCGTTACATTACCCATCGGTAGACCTGCGGTTCGGCCGCCCGATCGCGGTTCGCACAAGTCTCAACGAGGAGATTCCATGCCTAATTACATTTCCTTCTCACGACGGGTCGTCGGCGTGCTCGCCGCGGGCGCGGCGGTCGTGGGGACCGTCGTGTTCGGCGGCGCGGGCGTGGGCCAGGCGGCAACGGCGTCGCTGACGCTGGTGTACAACTGCCCGTTCCCGTTGATCGGCGCGCAGGACATGAGCGTGCGGATCGTCGTCGACAACCTGCCCGCCTCCGCCGTGGTGGGCAAGCCGACCCCGACCTCCACCGTGACCGCCACCGCCACCGTGCCGTCCAGCGCCACGCTCGGCCTGGCGCTGGTCGGTGCCAAGACGGTCGAGGGCACGGCCAAGGCCCAGACCCGCGTCGACAACGCCGGCGCCATCGTGGACATCGCCCCGACCCTGACCGTGGCGAAGACGGCCGTCCCCGCCTCGGGCAGCTTCAACACCGTGGCCACGGGCAGCAACCCGCCGCTGACCCTGACCAGGGTCGGCACCACCACGGTCACGGTGGGCAACTTCAGCACCACCCTGACCCCCCGCAAGGCCGACGGGAGCCTGACGGGCCTGGGCACCTTCACCTCCGACTGCACCCTGAAGTCGGGCCAGAACACCAAGCTCTACCAATTCCCGGTGACCGCCTCGTAATCGAGGCGGACACGTGGGTGGTGGGCCGTTCCTCCCGAACGGCCCACCACCCGCGTCCGCCAGCCAATCCCCACCCCTCACCACCGCTTGTGTCCACGATCACCACCACCGCCCCGCCACCCTCCGCACCTCACACCAACCCTCCCCCGCCCAAGCCTCCTACCAGCACCTTCGCCCCGCGCAGCCCGCCCAAGACCCCCCGATTTTGGCTACCGATGACGATCATGTAATCTATGTGCACACCACGGCGAGAGCCGAGTCCGGGTGGCGGAATGGCAGACGCGCTAGCTTGAGGTGCTAGTCCCCGCAAGGGGGTGGGGGTTCAAGTCCCCCCTCGGACACACGGTTACCCCACGGGGCGGGTCGACGATTTGTCGGACCGGCGTCGTGGGGTTCATCTTTTCACCGCTCCGTCGATACGCGCGGTTCTTCGATGACGACGCTGTCGGCATGGCAAATCATCACAGCCCGGTCGGCGCGCAGTGTGTCGACGACCAGGCGCGGGCTCGCCGCAGCAGGCAGGTGCAGGGTATGCCCGATCCTGGTGATCAGCTGCGTCTCGCGGAGGTGGAGCGTCGGCGGCGTCGCCTCGGTGCGCGGACCGCGAAGGTGGCGGCAGCGGTAGCCGGGTCGCCCGTGCACCCACCGCGACTCCATCCGCCGCCCACACGCGCCACAGCGCAACAGCCCGGCCAACAGATACTCCCGCGTCTCCCCTCGCCGGTTCGGACGCCGGGCGCGGACGCGCTGGACGGCGACGAAGTCGCGTTCGCCGACCAGCGGGGTGTGGGCGCGCCGGCGGGACAGCACCCGCTGGTGTGCGGGCTTGCGCCTGGTCATACGGTGGCGTCGCTGATCGCTCGGGGTGGTGTGGTCGTGGTCGACGCTCTGCCGGTTCCACACCTGCCACCCGGTGTAGCGCGGGTTGCGCAGGATCGTGGTCACCGTCTCGACCGTCCAACGACGCCCGGCGCGATGCGTGTTGCGCTCGGGATCGTGTTCGGCCGGGCACGGCGTGCGCCGCTGATTGAGTACCTCGACCAGGTCCTCAATGCTGCGGCCAGCCAAGCGCTCGGCGAACAGCCACCGCACCGTCGGTGCGGTCTCGGGGTCGGGCTCCAGTTCGACGATGCTGCGACCGCGGCGTGCGCCTGCCGGGTGCGGGTGCGGGCCCGCCTCGACCAACCGGTAGCCGTAGGGCGCCCGTCCGCCCAGGTAGCGGCCCTCCTCAGTCAGGGCCCGCATGGCCGCCATCGCACGATGCCGGGCCCGGACCACCTCGCGCAGCGACTGCGCACCCAACATCCTGACCAACGCCCGGTGCTCCGGCGTCTCCAGATCGACCGGCCCACCGGCCTCGGGCAACCACACCTGCACCCCGTGACGCCGGAACAACGCCAGCAGCCGCTCCAACTGATCCCCGGCGAAACCGCGCTCGTACTCCCCCACCACGATCGCGTCGAACCCACGATCCGGATCCCGCACCGCCGCCAACAACTCTGCGGCCTGCGGACGGTCACGCCACCGATCACGCCGCGACCGCCCAGCGTCGAAGAACGTGGCCGTAATGGTGCCGTATCCGGCGATCAGCTCTTGGGCCACCTCCAACTGCCAGGCCCGCGAGGTCACCGGATCCTGATGCTCGGTGGTCGAGGTCCGACCGTAGAACGCGAACCGCAGACCACCCATGGGAGCAGGCCCCTGGTCGCACTGAACCCCGAACCGGTCTCCCGCCCGCAGGCCCATCCAGTCCGTGAGCACATCCCGACCGGACAACACCACAACAACCGCCCTCCACACCACCACAGGGAAGCAAGATCATCCCAAGGTGGCTTCCCAGGCGACATGGCAGGCCCCGGCTCGACCGACCCACCAGCTGGGCCGATGAGCGCCCCGTCTGCGAAACGTCGCCACCAGCCGCAAGATCGAATGCCCGCTTTGCAGCATGAGCGGACGTTTGTCTGGTCTTGAATCGGTGTTGTCCGCAGTTGTGCCAGGTGGAGGTTCCGGTTGCGGCGATGGCCAGTCGATTCGTGGAGTGGGAGTGGGTGGTGGCAGGTTCCGGCGGTGATGGCGGTTTGTGTGTGATGTTCCAGTCCGGTACGGCCACTAGTGGTTCGTCGGTCTACCAGGCAGGACGGGACATCGTTACCTCTGCGCCCGTCCCGGTGATGGAAAATGCTGCCGCTGCCGCAGGCAAGCCGGACGATCACCAGTCCATGTTCATAGCGCGATCCCGGCGGTCGCTCATCGCCTCCAGGTAGGAGTCAAAGTCGTGCGCGTTCGCTGCGACTTCGGCACGGGTCTGGGCGTCGAAGGCATAGTCCATGCCGTGTTCGATCCACGTGATGGCGTTGCGGTAGGTACCCGCGGCGATCCAGGAGTCGAAGTCGTCGAGGACCGCGCAGATCCTGTTGTAGTCCTCGACGACGGCGGGCACGAGGCCGAAGTGCGGGGTCTTGCTGATCTTGCTCAGCGTCGCGGGGATGACACCAATCCCTGGGACGTGGAAGTGCACGGTCGCGCCGCGCTTGTCGAACCCACCGTGGCCGTAGGTGTTGCGGTAGGTCTCGGCGAGGTCCCGCAACGCCTCGTACTTCTTTTGGGCGACCAGATCGGCGTTCAGGTCGAAGAGACGCTTGAACTTGTCGCCCCAGTTAAGGCCGATGAAATCGGTGACGGTCTCTTCTTCGGGGTCGAAGTCGGCGAACGCCAGACACCCGACGAGGGTGTGCTCGAGCAGGCTGAAGTACGCCATGATCATGGCGAACGTGTTCCACCAGCCCTCCGCGTCAGCATTGGCCTGGCGACGCCAGGCCGCGAGAGCCTCGATAAGGATGTTGGAGGCGTCATCCGCGTCCGTCTGCACCTCCACACGCCCGTCGCCCCGGAAGGCGATCTCCGCGCCATCGCGGAAGTAACGGTAGGCCTCACGCAACCGGTGGTACTGGTTGCCGATCACGACGTCTCCCGCACTGACCTGCTCCTTGCCAATCGGCTCCAACACCTCCTTCTCGACCACCTTTTGGCCCTTGACCGTGGCCTCCAGGATGCGCTGGAACAGTCTCTTCGCCTCCACCTCCTCGGCGACGCTGTTGCGGTCGACGTAGACGCGGAGCCCGAACTTTTCCGATGCGATGGAGCAGGTCGTCCCCTCGACTTGGAAGACAAACTCCCAATCCAGCTTCTCCGAACGGCCCAGGCCGTAACACCCGAGGAAGATGTAGATCAGCTTGACCACAGGGCTCAAGGGCAAAGATTCGCGGCTGACGGAAAAGCTCCACGAGGGCGTAGCACTGGACCGGGCGAACCCAGGCGCGCTGGACTCGGCGGGACCGAACCCGCGCATGACGCGGTTCAGCTTCGCCCGCACCTCATCCAGCATCTCGCTGGCACCGTCGCCTTCAGACATCAGCTACTCCTTCCTACCGACTCTCTACTTGATCACTCCGGTAAGGCTCGGCGTTACCCACGCCACCCATCCAGTTGACGACGCGACGTTTCCGGCGGTCTCGGTTGTAGGCTGCGGCGCCGTCCCTCCGCAGGTGCCGAGGTGCCTGCGGAGACGATTGCGGCCTTGACCGCGGTGGCCTCGGTATCGCCTCCCAGTCCGCCTCATCGGGCGCCATTCACCGCAACACCGGGCTCTGGCTTTGTCGGTGACACGCGACCGGCCTTCATGGTGCCCTGGCAGGGCATAGGCCGGTTCGTCAGGGTCGTGACGAGACACGAGGTACGGGAGAGTTGTCCGCTTCCGTAGCGTACATCGCGGCGGTGCGGGGCGGGCGTGATGGTGCAGGATCGTCCCGTGGACCAGGAGTTATCGCTCGCTGCAGGTCGGGCCGCCGAAGTTCCGGTCGATCGGATTGGCGTGTCGGCCGGAGAGGGCCTCGTCGAGGTGGTGGGGCAGTCCGGCACGGTGTCGGGCGCCGGTACGGTGGTGCAGGCTGGTCGGGACGCCCGGGTGCATGTCGGTGACGTGAATCTGCGGACCGGTGTGTCGGTGCGGACCCGCTACCGGTTCCAGGTGGAGCGCATCGCGCCTGTGGAGTTGGTCGGGCGCGAGGCGGAGCTGGCCGAGCTGGACGCGTTCTGCACCGACCCGTCCACGGCCGGGAGCTACCGGTGGTGGCGTGCGGGGGCGTGGGCGGGCAAGTCGGCGTTGCTGTCGTGGTTCGTGCTGCACCCGCCGCCGGGGGTGCGGGTGGTGTCGTTTTTCGTCACCGCTCGTTTGGCGGGCCAGTCGGATCGGACCGCGTTCATCGACAACGTGCTGGAGCAGCTGCTGGTGCTGCTCGACGAGGATGTGCCGGCGTTGTTGACGCCCGCGACGCGGGAGGCGCACCTGTTGGGGCTGTTGGACCAGGCCGCCCGTGTGTGCCGCGGACGCGGCGAGCGGCTGGTGCTGGTGGTGGACGGGCTCGACGAGGACCGCGGTCGGACCGGCGGGGCGGAGGTGCACACCATCGCCGCGCTGTTGCCCTCCCGGCCGCCCGAGGGGCTGCGGGTGGTGGTGGCCGGGAGGCCGGACCCGCCGGTCCCCGACGACGTGCCACCCGACCACCCGCTGCGCGACCCGCGCATCGTGCGCGTACTAGAGGTCTCGCCCCGGGCGGCGGTGCTGCAAGGTCAGATGGAGGCCGAGCTGCTGCGCCTGCTCGAGGGCACCGGGGACGAGCAGGACCTGCTGGGACTGCTGACCGCGTCCGGCGGCGGCCTGACCGCGCAGGACCTGGCCGACCTGACCGACCGGCGGCCCTGGCGGGTGCGGCGGCAGCTGCAGACGGTGTCCGGACGCAGTTTCACCCGTCGCGACAGCCACCTCTCCCCCGGCACCGCGCCCGAGGTGTACCTGCTGGCCCACGAACAGCTCCAGACCACCGCCGTCGACATGCTCGGCCTGACACAGCTGGCCGCTCACCGCGCCCGTCTGCACACCTGGGCTGAGTACCACCGGGATCGGGGGTGGCCCGACGACACCCCGGAGTACCTGCTGCGCGGCTACCACACCATGCTGCTCGACACCGGGGACCTTGAGCGCGCCACCGCCCTGTGCACCGACGGACGCCGTCACGACCGCCTGCTGGCGCTCACCGGCGGCGACCACACCGCCCTCGGACAGATCACCGCCACCCTGCACGCCCATACCCGTGCTGGCACCGCCGCACTACAGCCGATCACCCGGCTGGCCGTGCACCGCGATCACCTCGTCGACCGCAACACCTACGTGCCCACCGAGGCACCCGCGGTGTGGGCACGCCTCGGACACCATCGACGCGCCCTGACGATGGCCGAGTCGCTGCCGGACCGCGGCCGCGACCGGGCGCTGCGGCACATCGTCACGGCGCTGGCGGAAACCGGACACCTCGACCTGGCGGTCGACACCACCGCGTCCATCGCCGACACCGAGTCACGGGACTGGGCGTGGATGTCGGTGGCCCGGACAGCCGCCGAGAGCGGACACCACGACCGGGCGGTCGACTACGCGGGCCGCATCACCAAGGACACACTGCGCAAAGGCGTCCTCTGTCATGTGCTCGACGTGTCGTGCAAGGCCGGCGACCACGATCAGGCGGTCCGCACGGCGCTGCTGATCAGCGATCCGGCCGTGCGCACCGCGGCGCTGACGACCGTCGCCGACGCCCTGATCACCACCGGCCGCCCGGACGAGGCGGCCGCGCTGCGCGACAACGCGGAAAGCATAGCCGCCACCATCACCGACCCCGGCCGGCACGTACACGCACTCCTCGAGGTGGCCGCAACCTGCACCGGGCTCGAGGACCGCAACCGGACCGACGGACTGTTCGACCGTGCGATCACGGCCGTACCGGCCGTCGTCGATCCCGGCAAACGGGACCTGATCTGGCAGGCCGTGGCCCGCGCACTGGCCGCCGCCGGCCTGTACGACCGTGGTGTTGACGTCGCATCCGGCCTCACCGATCCGGGCCAGCGCAGCCGGGTGCTTATCTGTCTCGGGACAGCGGCAGCCACAAAGGGGCATCACGACCGGGCGGCGGTGCCGGTGCGGAGCGCGATCGAATCCGCACACCTCATCACCGACCCCCGGAAGCGGCGCACGGCCCTGACGGGAATCGCCGACGAGCTCGCGCGAGCCGGCATGTACGAGCAGGCCGTTGACCTGGTGCGCTCGGTGCCCGGTTATGTCGCCGCCGAGCCCTACGCCCTCGTCGAGGCCGCTCGCGGCCTGGCCCGAGCCGGTAACCATGATCGCGCGCTCGACCTCGCACACTCGATCACCGACACCCGCCGGCGCGGCGGCGCGCTGGCCGCCGTCGCCGACGTACTCGCCGAGACAGGACACTTTGACCGCGCCGCCGAACTGGCCGAATCCGTGCCCGGACCCGAACAGCGTTGTGAGGCGCTGGTGCTCATCGCCGACACACTGGGCAAGACCGGGCGCCACGAGCAGGCGACCGCTCTGCTGGGCAGGGCGATCGCTGGCGCGCGTTCTGTCACCGACATCCCTCGCGACGACCGGGCACGCGTGGCCACGGTGGGCGGGCTGGCCGACACCGGCCGCATCGACCAGGCGATCGTCCTGGCCGGCTCCATCTGCGATCACGAACTGAAAGTCGATGCGTGGAACGCGGTGATCACCGCGTTGGCACGAGCCGGGAATTACGACCGGGCGACCGGAGTGGCCCGTGACCACGCCGCTCCCGCCCCGCACGCTCATGCGCTTGCCCTAGTCCACCTTCTGGGGACGGCCGGTCAGCACGATCGGGCGCTGACCATGGCCCGGTCGCTGGCCGAAAGCGACCACTTCGACCGCGCTCTGCACCGCGTCACCGACGGCTTGGCCCGTGCCGGGCACTGCGACCGCGCCGCACACACGGCCGCCTCGATCTCCGACCCGTTCGTGCGGGCGCAGGCATCGACCATCGTCGCCAGAGCCTGGACCGCCGGAGGCAAGCACGACCACGCGACGGCGTTGACCGACCGGATCAGGACGACGATCGTCCCGGACATCGAACCCGAACAGCGGTGCGACGTACTGCTCGGCCTTGCCCGCGTCGCGGACATGACCGGCTGCCACGAGCAAGCGTCGTCCCTGTTCGATCAGGCACTGGACACAGCCGAAGCACTCCCGGAGCCCGAACGACGCAATCGGGTGACGATCCGGGTGACTGCGGCGCTGGCCAGAGCCGGACGGTACGACCGGGCGGTCACCAGCGCACGAACCCAGGCCGACTTCCTCCAGCGAGCCATGGCGTTGACGGAAGTGGCCTCCACACTGGCCGATATCGGTGACTACGACCGGGCGATCAGCACCGCACACTCCATCAACGAACCGATCAGCCGACCGTATGCCTTCGGCTGGATCGTCTGGCACATGGCCCACAGAGGCAACTACAACGGCGCGATCGAATTGATACACGACACCGGCCTGCTCGATTCCTCCAGCTGGGCGCTGGTCGACGTCGTCGAGTTGACCGCCTACGCCAGCCGTACCCACGACGCCCTGGACATCGCACACGCGATCGCCGACCCCGACTACCGCGGTCGGGCTCTCGCAGTCGTCGCCGAAGTCCTGGCCGGGCACGGCGACCACAACCGCGCCAACGCCGTACTCCGCACCGCCCTGCTGTCCAGCCCATGGCGATCATCGGCGCGCACGCTGGCACTGCTGGCGCCCGACCTCGCTCTCGAATTCTACGGCTAGAGACGCCAACTGCTGTTGCCGCTGAATACGCGCGTGGTTGCCCCATGCTGTCGGAATTTGCTCGGCCGTCACCCTGTCGTCAGGCTCCCCGATACCTGGGGCGGTCGTTACTGATCTTTTCGTTTCGGGGTGATGGTGGGTCTTGCCGGTGGGTGTATGTCGGTGACATGCGCCATCCCGATGGTGGTGATCTGACCGCGAAACAGTGTGCCTGGCGGGAGCAGGTCCGGTTCGAGGCCGCCGAGCTGTTCGCCCAGGACGGCGGCCCGCCGCAGGTCGCGCGGCTGTTACGGGTCTCGCGCAAGTCCGCCTACGCCTGGCACGCCCGCTGGCGGGCCGGCGGAGTGGAGGCGCTGTGCTCGGAAGGGCCGTGCGGGCGGCGGTCGCGGATGCGCCCGCAGTGGCGGGACTGGCCGGCCGCCGAGCTGGACAAAGGGCCAGCGGCGCACGGCTGGGACGAGGAGCAGGGCTGGACCCTGGCCCGGGTCGCGCTGGTGATCGCCCGGCGCTTCCACGTCCGCTTCAGCCCCGCTCAGACCTGGCGCGTCCTGCGGCAGATGGGATTCACCCCACAGCTGCCGACCCACCGGTCGGCGGAACGCGACGAGCACCGGGTGGCCACCTGGGTGAGAAAGACCTGGCCACAGGTGGGAAAAGAGTAACGGCCCGGGACGCGTGGCTGTGCTTCGCCGACGAGTCCGGGCAGCTGCTGCGCCCACCTCGGGCACCTGGTCCCGCCGCGGTCGGACGCCGGTGCTGCGCGTGCGCACCGCCGGCAAGGCGCGCCTGTCCCTGGCGGGCCTGGTGTGCTGCAAACCGGGCCACCGCACCCGGCTGATCTACCGGATGATGGTCCACCGCGGCCGCAAAGGCGAGCCGAAGGGCTTCCGCGAACCCGACTTCGCCGCCCTGCTCGACGCCGCCCACCGGCAGCTCGGCGGGAACATCGTGCTCGTGTGGGACAACTACACCCATCACGTCGACGCCCTGATGAGCGGGTTGATCGACGAGCGGACGTGGCTGACGGTGTTCCGGCTGCCGCCCTACGCCCCCGAGTTCAACCCGACCGAGGGCGTGTGGGCGCACCTCAAACGCAGCCTGGCCAACCTCGCCCCCTGCGACATCGACACCCTGGCCGCGGCGGTCCGCACCCGCCTCAAACGCCTGCAATACCGCCCCGACCTGCTCAACGGCTTCATCGCACAAACCGGACTGATCACCACGCCACCATGACGTCCCCCTGAACCGAAAAGGTCAGTATCGGTGACGGCGTGAACGACCACGGCGGCACGGACACCGACCTTCACGCGGATGGCGATCGAGGCGGGTTGAGGTGACGGCGACTCACCCGGACGGCTCGTGATCTCGTCCAGAAGTCGGGCCGGCGGCGTCCCGACAGGTCGGCACCTGCGCCCCGCGCATGAGGAGGCTTCAGAAGAGGGCGAGAGTCGCGGTGCGACGTCGTCCGTCCTTCCAAAACCACCAGTCGCGCTGGCCGTTCACGATCTCGCGCCAGGAAGCGGTACCCGGCACGGATCCGAGAACGCGTTCTTCGCGCGCTGAGCGACCCCGGGCTCGTCATCCGGGAAACCGGACGTGGGTCGCGACAGCCACGACCAGGGGTATCGAGCGTGCCGTGCGGCCGCGTGGTCGATGACCAGGCATCCCGCACCGTTGAAAGTGTCAGGTCCTCCTACCCTCTGGCGCTTGAGTGCCGCGGTGCTCTAGCCTCACTGGTCGACGACCGCCTTAGCGGTGGACCACGACTGTGCCCTCGTAGGAGAGCACGGGCGGGGCACGCCAGAAGGACCGCTTCCGACGACTCCACGTGCCGGAGCCCCTCTTGGATCCCCCTCGAAGTGAACCGCGCTGGCGATTGCTCCCGCCTTACAAGGCCCACCGGGGCCGTACGGGCTACGGAGGTCGCCGCAGCACCCGCTCGTTCCCGAGCCCAGGTGTCACGGGACCACCGTGACACGGCATCGCCAGATCGGTGATGCCGCCGGACGCGTTGTCCGGACACCTGGAAGGGACTCCTCCGGTGGACACCACCATCACCGCGCAGCCCGATGACCTCGTCGAGGATGGCCTGCCCATCTCCCAGTTCGACTGGATCACCAAGCCCGCCCCGCGCGACGCCGTGGTCAAGGCGTACGAGCGCGGCGTGAAGTTGGGGCTCGACGACGACCTGGCACTGGCACTGGCCGAAGCCGCGGTGGACCCGGCGAAGTTGCGTGCAGAGTTCGCGAGCCCCAAGCAGCGCCACCTCGATGGCTGCACGATCACCTACGTCACGCTCGACGTGTGGGCGCCGGCGGTCGTGCCGAGCCTGGAGAACATCCGTTTCGAGGGTGCACGGGGCCACTGGAACGCCCACCCGGACCAGAAGTTGTTGCCGCGCTTCGGTTCCGCCGACGGTGCGGCGGCGCTGACGTTGACCGCAGACAACCCGGCCCACGTCGTGGACGTCGTCTCTCCGTTGGTTGCCGATGCCTTGGCCATCAACGAGAGAGTCAAGACGATCCCTCTGCGCGGCGTGGAGGAACCGGTGATGCTCGCATTCGCGCGCGTGTCCTTCCGCGATGGCGACCCGGTGACGGTGCTCGAACCGGTGGACGGCTTCTGCCGCGTGGCGCAAACCCACAGCACGTTGGGCGTCAAGCTCATGGACGCGCTGATCACCTACAACACCAGGCCGTCGGAGCGGGTCAACCTGATCAATAACCTCCTGACCGCAGGGCGTACCGCGCAGGCCGACCCCGAGGACGAGCAGGACGTGGCCGCCACGAAGGCTACATCCAGGGCGCGCCTGCGCAGCCTCGTGTTGCAGAAGGCGATGGTGATCATTGGGTTCGCCGGGCCCGGGCATGTGCCCTTCGACCAGGCGCGGCGTCGCCTGGTGGGACGGCTGCACCTGTCGCCGCCGTTGGAGTTTACCCCTGCGGCGATGTTCGGGGCCAAGGCGCGTGCCGCGGTGGAGGCGCTCTCCGGTGCCGGGCGGTTGCCTGTGGTCACCCGGTTGAGTAGTGATCAGGTCGAGTACGCGTTGCTCGGCGACGCCACGACCCCGATCCCGCGCGGAGGTCCCCCGAAACTGAAGGCCGATGAGCTCGCTGCGCTCGCGTTGCGCACGATGAGGCCCCGTACCGCGGCCGCGGAACGCGACGTTCGGCTGGCGATCCGCGACCTCACCGGGCAGCTGCCCTCGGCGGCGGATTGTCAGCAGATTGCGGCGGAGATCGGGTTGCGTGCTGCTCCCGGCGTCACGACGACCGTCGCGCAGCGTGCCGCGCTCGCCCGCGCATGGCAGATCGGCGCGTTCACCGACACCAACTGGAAGGTCACGCGCCGCCCGGTCGGGGAGATCCTCGACGAGGCGCTGGTCGAACTCGGACGTCTGCGTCGCGGACTCGCCAAGACCGCGCCGTCGATCACCGAGCTGGGCGCCCTCGCCTCTTGGTACCTGGTGACGGCGGCCCCGCATCCGCTCGCGCGGTCAGGGTTCGGGACGAAGCGGTCCGTGACGCGCCCCGGCCCGAAGGACAACCGCGAGCCCAATACCTTGCTGCGGGCGATGATGCAGGACGCCGACGGACTCAAGCAGCTTGCCCAGGTCGTCTACGACGGGCGCGCCGGGCGCGTGCTGACCGTGCTGCCGCGCGGCACCAGGCCGACCGACGTCCACAGGCCCGACGCGGCTGATCTGGACGAGTCGGCGTTGCGCAACTCGGTCGCCACGACCCCCCGTCCACGCGGCGACGGCAATGGCGAACCCGCGGACGGGCATGGCACCACCGACGGGACCGGGGCCGATCACGACTCTGCCGGCGATCACCGGACGCCGGAGGACGACTGGGTCGACGCGCAGTACGCCGTGCAGGTCGCCGCCGCCGAGATGCACCGGGCCACCAACGCCCTGCTGGCGGTGAAGACCTCCAACGGCCAGACCTTCGCCGCGACGTTGGGATTCCGGGACCACGACGTCAACAGCCACCTGGCCAACATCCAGAGGATCCTGCACGGCCTGGACTTCCAGCGCGAGATGCACCTCCAGACCATGACCGACACCGAGGCCGAGGCCGGTGACGACGAGTGAAGCTGACGCCCGGTACGGAGACCGAGCTATACCACCGATTCGCCGACGGCGTCGGCGAATCCCTGCTGCGGCAACGCCGGCCGGTCCGGTACGACATCTGCCGTCTGCTGGCCGAACCGACCGGCGAGCGGTGCGCGGTCTACGTCGGCATCGGTGGCGACGGCACGGTGCTCTATGTCGGCAGCGTGTGCCGTGCCGAACCCGGCGCCGTCGCCGATCGCCTGCGTGAACACCTGAGGACGGGCTTCAAGGCCGCTACCTGGGACACCGCGTGGATCTTCCCGCTGTGGCCAGCGACCCCAGAGCACGTGGTGCGTCAGGCCGAGAGCCGGGTCGCCACTCTGGCCGGGCGCCCACCGCAGAGCCTCGCGCTGCCGCAAAGGCCGGTCGCCGTGCGCGCCGGCTAGAACCCGACAGGTTCACGGGTCCGTGGGCGGGCCCTCGTACCCGTCCACGGACCATCTGTCGGTGTACGCCCTGGTGCGCGCACGGGCCAGGCGCTGCCGGTAGCGCTGCGCTTCGACCCCCGGCGTTTCGAACGCATGCAAGCCCAAGGGCTCGTCGATCTCCTGGTAGTCCAGACGCGCCTATCCGATCGCCGCGTAGTCGATGACGTCGGCCTCCAGGCGCCAGCCGTCGATGGCCGGCAGGCTGGCCGCAATCTCCCGCCACAACCGCGCCAACTCGTCGTACCGGATCTGCTCGTCCTCACCACCCACGAGGAACATCCCCTCAGGCAGAAGGTCCTGTATCCGATTCCAGACGCGGTCGAGCTTGTCCAGGTTGAGCGCCACCCGGTCGTAGACCTCCAGCGCCTCGGACAGATCCATCCCCGCATCCTCCCAGGCCAATCGGCTACCGGAGCACTACGACATGCAGCTTCGCACCTCCACTCCGACAGGCCCGCACACCACCACAAGCCCCGCGTCACGCAGGTGGACGGGCAGCCCGCCGGCTCCTGTTCGGAGCCTTTCAGGCAAGGCCGCCAACTCGACCATCTCCTCGACGATGTGGTCCTCGCGCCGGTACACCGGCTTGGGTCCATCGGCCGGACGCGGGTAGGCGCTGCCGTAGCCGTGACGACACCGGTAACCGGGACGGCCGTGTACCCAGTGCGAGTCCATACGTCGCCCGCACACGCCGCACACCACCAGCCCGGTCAGCAGGTACTCACGCCGATCGCCCTGGTCGTTCGGCCGCAGGGCACGCACCCGTTGCACCTGGACGAAGTCCCGGACGCCCACCAACGGCGCGTGCACGACCTCCAGCGAGACTGCCCACTCCTCCGGCAGGTTCGACGCCTGCCCCGGCCGCCCTGTGCGCAGGTTGACCTCGTCACGGTCGGTCCCCACCCGGTTCCATACCTGACGACCGGTGTAGCGAGGGTTCTCCAGGATCGTCCGCACCGACTGCACACCCCACGCCTCACCCGAGCGGTGCCGGTTGCGTCCCGGATCGGCCGCCGACGGGCACGGCACACCGCGCTCGTTGAGCTCGCGGGCGATTCCGGCCAGCGACACACCCTGCAACCGGCGGTCGAACATCCACCGCACATGCACGGCCGTCCGCGGGTCCGGCGCCAACTTCTGCGCCCTCCTCCCCCAACGGGCGTCGGCGCGCCTGGGATGCGGACCGCCATCGACCAACATGTACCCATAGGGCGGACGTCCACCCAGATACCGGCCCAGCTCGGCTTGGGCCTTCATCGACGCCAATGCCCGATTACGAGCCCGGATCACCTCCCGCTCCGACTGCGCCCCCAGGAACGTCATCAACCGGCGGTGCTCGCCGTCGTCCAGGTCGACCCGGCCACCGACCTCGGGCAACCACACCTGCACCCCGGAAGCGCGCAGCAGCGGCACCAGCTCGTCGAACTGACGACCACAGAACGCCCGCTCGTACTCCCCCATCACGACCGCGTCGAACCCACGGTCCGGATCGGCCAACGCCTCCAGCAACCGGGCCGCGGCAGGCCGGTTGGACCACCGGCGGCGTCGGGAGGCGCCTTCGTCGAAGAACTCCGCCACGATCACGCCGTGCCCGGCGACCAAGCGCTCGCACACCTCCCGCTGCCACAACCGCGAGGAACGCCGGTCCTGGTACTCCGAGGTCGACATCCTCCCGTAGAACGCGAACCGCAACCCGAGGTGCACGTGCGGGTCCTGCGAACGCCTCCGCTCACCCTCACGCTGCCTGCTCAGCAACCAGCAGCCCAACAAACCCGGATCATCCATAGAAGCGCTGGTCGTCATAGATGCGACACCTTCGGTCAAGGGACACGACACCCCTGGGACCGCACTCCACCACGACCATGACAGCGACACCCCGACGAACACCCGTATGGAGCAGGCCATACCTCCGAATTGCTCTGCTGTCTCTACCGGCGTGTAGGCGGGCACGAAGCCGTCGCCGCTGGGCAGATGCCACCAGAACCGCCCTGGACAAGCTGATCGTGGATACCGTCACGGTGGTCCGACACGATCGATGTGTCCCGTATGTCCGATTCGACAGCCTGCCCCGCGAACCCCGGTATCGCCCCGCCGTCCATCGCGAGCGTTACGGCGAACAATCCTTCGCCGGTGGACTGCACCGAACGCCGGCGGTGGCATTATCGTGTCGGTGTGACCGCAGCCGCCGCACACGAGCCGTCGCCGGAGATCGCCAGGACTCCCGAGGCGATCCGCGCGGCGCTGCTGCCCGAGGAACGCGACGCCTTCGACGCCGACTGCCGCCACGCCCTGGGCCAGGCCGTGGAGCAGTCCAGCCTGCAACCCGTCCGCGACGTGCTCGACCACTGGTGGCGCATCGCCACCGTCACCCGACACGACCCCGCCGCCCACCGACGGATGCTGGCCCGCGTCGACCAGACCCTCACCGGCCAGACCCCGCCGCGACTGCGCACCTGGGACGAACTGCGAACCGAACGCGGCCTGTAGGTGACCTACACGATCGAATCCCCGGACGAGGTCTGGGACCAGGTCCACGCACTGCCCGCCGAAGCCGCCACCCCGTTCGCCGAAGCGATGACCCTGCTCACCCACGAACCCTGGCACGGCGAGCCCTACCACCGCGCCAACCCCGACGGAGCCCTACGCCAACTCATCTACGGCTTCGGCCACGGCCTGATCATCTACGTCATCCTCGAACAGCAGCAACGGGTCGTCATCGAACGCGTGCTCTGGCTGGAAGACCTCGGCTGACCACCGCCACGGCGGTGACGCCGTCGGCAAGCGGTTGGTGAATTGCCCACCGACTTGCTCTTGCATGGGGTGATATTGGCGTTCGGAGCTCGCCGTCCCGCTACCTCCGCTCTACTGGACGTTGTCCTGTAGGCTACCTGCGATTAAGCGGCAAGGGGGCTTGATTTGCGCATTGTGGCCGAGCGGTACATGGTCGCGCCCAACAGCGAGCGATCGGGCGGGCAGTCGATCGTGGTGAAAGCGACGGACGGTCATGCCGGTGGCCATGTCGCACTGAAGTTGATCTCGCGCCGGGATGCCGATGAAACACACCGGATCCTCTTCCAGCGCGAGGTGGAGGCATTGGGCAGGCTGAGCCATCCGAACATCGTCTCACTGATCGACCATGGGGAAGACGAAGGTGAGGACACTTTTTATCTGGTATTCCCCTGGTTTGAAAACCGCTTGCTCGATGTCCTCCCACCGCTCGACGACTTTGGGTGGGACGACTTCGCGGATAAGTGGGGGCTACACCTGGTCGATGCGTTGGCCTATGCGCACGAACGCGACGTCCTTCATCGCGACGTCAAACCCGACAACATCCTGGTCGGTGCCGACTTGGTACCGAAGCTTGCCGACTTCGGGATCAGCAAGATTCGTAGCCAGATAACTCCCGGAGCTACCGTCGCCGCGTTCGCCTCTCCTCCTTTCGCACCTCCTGATTCGACAGACGCGGGCAGAGCCAGCCGTGATGTATGGGGATTCGCGGCAACGGCGGTGCGATGCCTGACAGAAGGCCCTCTTGAGGACTATGCCAGTCTGCACACCGCACTGGCAGAGATCGACGTGCCGCCGGGAATCCTGTCGTTGCTGCGGCGGTGCCTCAGCTACGACCCGGAGGAGCGTCCCGCCAACGCCATCGTGCTGCGGAGCCTATTGCGGGAGATCCAGTCGAAGCGCCAGCGCGCATACATGCAGACGCGCTTCGCTCAATTGCAGGTCAAGGCGGAGCTCGCCGGACTTCTGGCCAAGCCGCCTTTCGATCGCGACACCCAGGCGGTCGAGCGGGCACTAAAAAACGAGTTCGCATACGGTGCGCACCTGGCGCACTATCTCGAACCCGGCACCGGGAAAGTGTCACCGGACACGTACGAGCTCGCAGGCAGCGATCGGCTGCTGCGCCTAGTGGTCTTGAAAGACCAGCCGACGTTCACGGTCACACGCATCAACACCCCCGACGAACCGATCCTCGACAACATCCGGCGGCACGGCTGGCCGGTCGCCGAGGACGTGCAGTGGACCTCTCTTCCGCAGCCGCCCGACGCTGCTCGTGCGACGATGGACGCCATCCTCGCCGCGCTGAAGGAACACCACCTGCGGCTGGACGACGAACGACGTTTCCGCGACGAGAACCTCCTGTTCGACAAGTGGCTCGACCTGCTGGAGGCCAAGGAGGACTTGGAGCGCGAACGCTCAGGCGTCCTGCGCTACACCTCGGTCACAGTGTCGAACCGGCGAGTACGTTTCCACCTCGTCGAAGCACCGGACTCTGAGATCCTCGGCCAAGAAAGGATCTGCCGTGTCCCCGGAAGGACACCGGTAGGCGGCTCCGGTGTTGTTGTGGCCCAGGATGACCGCGTGATCACACTGGCCTACCCGCAGAAGGTCACGAGGATTCCGCAGCGCGGCGAACTGGTTCTCGACACCAGGGCAAGCACGACGGCATTGCGCCGCCAGCAGGACGCGGTCATCAGCGTTCGTTCCCAGATCTCGGTCCGGCCGGAACTACGCCGGCTGCTGCTCGACCCGACCCGCATCACCACCCCGACCGTCGCCATCCAGCCGACCTGGTTCAACGAACAGTTGGACGAGGATAAGAGGACGGCGGTATCCGGAGCACTCGACAGCCCCGACTTCTTCCTGCTCGAGGGCCCTCCCGGTACCGGCAAGACAAGCTTCATCACCGAACTGGTGCGGCAGGAGCTGGCGCGCAACCCGGCCGCCAGGATCCTCCTGGTCAGCCAGACGCATGTCGCTGTGGACAACGCCTTGGTCCGCTTGGCCCGCGCGGGTCTGGACAAGCTGGTACGTCTGGGCAGGTCAGAAGAACTCATCGCCGAGGACGCCCGGCGGCATCTGCTGGAACGGCAGATGCCGGTCTGGGTCGGTGAAATCCACAAGCGTGCCGACGCGCACCTGGAGGAACTGGCCCTGCGGGCGTCCGTGGATCTCGCGCACATCCGCGGCGCGGCGGTCATCCTCGAACTCATCGCTGCCTTCGACGATCAGGCCAGGACGCAGGCGCGGCTGAACGAGATCGACAGCGCCGCCTCCGGCACGACGCATCGCCTTCCTGCGGACCTCGACGAGGAAGAAACCACCTCTCAGATCGCGGCCCTCAACGACCGGCGGCAGGAGCTCGGTGAACGGATTCAGCAGCTGCGGGAGCGCGCCAACTCTGCCTTGGACGGCGCCCTGGACCTGCCGGAGGATTCAACCCGGCAGACCGCTCGCGATGCGTTCGACGCGATCATCAGCGGGGACCGGCAACTGGAGAAGTTGGTCGGAATCCTGACCCTGCAGGCCGAGTGGTTCCAACGCATCGAATCCAGTAGGGAACTGGAAGGTGTGCTGTTGCGCCAAGCCCGTGTCGTCGCGGGGACCTGCATCGGGTTCCTGTCCCATCCCGCCGTTCGGGACCTGGAATTCGACCTGTGCATCCTGGACGAGGCGTCCAAGGCCACCGCGACCGAAACCCTCGTCCCGCTGGCTCGGTCGAAGCGGTGGGTGTTGGTCGGCGACCCCAACCAACTTCCCCCCATGCAAGAGGAAGTACTCGAACACGACGACCTCATGCAGCGTCACGAGCTGGACCGCGCCGACGTCGAGCAAAGCCTGTTCCAGCGCCTGCTCGACCACGCCCCGACACAGGCCCGCCACCAACTGACCCACCAATACCGGATGCACCCGGGCATCAACGACCTGGTCTCGGCCTGCTTCTACGACAAGAGCCTGCTATCCGCGGCCACACCGGAACTCCCGGGATGGGACACCCTGTACAAGCCGGTCAACTGGCTCGACACCAGCGGCTACAAGAATCGCTCCGAGACCCAGGTCGGACAGAGCTGGGTCAACCACTGCGAGATCGGAGCCGTCAAAACAGCGCTGACGACCCTACGCGGCGCCATCGACAGGAGGATCGTTCGTCTTCCCGAGGGGCAGCCCCTTCGGGTACTGGTGCTCACCGCCTACCGCAAGCAGATGGAGGAACTCGACCGGGCACTGGCTGGCCTGTCCACGCCGCTGATGCACATCGAGGTCAACACCGTCGACGCGGTCCAAGGCCGTGAAGCCGATGTCACGCTCTACTCCGTGGTCCGCAGCAACAAGCAACGCAAACTCGGCTTCCTCGGGCCGAGGCACTGGCGGCGCGTCAACGTCGCACTGTCCCGATCCCGCTATGGACTCATCGTCGTCGGCGACGCCCCGTTCTGCGAAGCCACTCCGGGCCCACTGCACGAGGTGTTGACCTACATGCGAAAGAACCCCGACACCTGCCGGATCGGAGCCGCCACGCATGACTGACTCCACCGTCATCGCCGCACGCCGCTACAGCGACCTGCATCCCGGCTACCAACTGGTGCACGCCGTGGAGGCCGCGATCCCCGTCTCCTGGCTCAGGCTCGACCTGATCGCCCAGGAACGCAAGGACCTGCCCGTGGTCGAGGAGTTCGTGCTGCGCCTGTCCGATCAGGGCGTCGATACGATCCAGGAGATTTCCGGAGTGCTGGGCATCGACGCCGAGATCGTCCAGGCCGCAGTCGCCGGTCAACTCTCGGCCGAAACCGTCAGCTACCTGCCCGGCCTCCAAGGCGAACGAACGGTGGTACTCACACCCGCGGGCAAGCGGGCCGTCCAGGACCTGCAAGTCGTGACACCGCGCCGAATCGAACACCAGCGAGCGTTCGACCGGCTGCTGTGGAAACCGACTCTGCACACGAGATCCGAGCTGATCACCCGGGCGCAAGCCGCGAACGACGGCAGGATCATCCTGCCGTCACGGCGTACCAATGAGGTAACTGCCGACGACGTCAGCGCCCGCGCGCTCAACCGCCTGCTCGACGAGCACCACAACGGCAAGGCGCCGGTGGAGGTCCTCGCCGTCGAGGACATCACCCAACAACCCCGGTTGTGCCTGCCGGCAGTCCTGCTCGTCTTCACTGCCACCGACTTCGACGATGTGCGGCTCGGTGTCGTGGTCGACGACCTGTACAGCGAGGACCACCACAAAGCGCTGATCGAAGCTGGCGGTCGCGGCAGGCTCGAGATCCGCGTCGAACCTCCGACCGGCGAGCCCGACCTCCCCGGAGAACTTCTCGATCAACGCGTGTCGCACGAAACCGTGCGCAGCCTGCAACGGCGCGCCGACCCAGCCACGCCGGACGACAATCAGCCCACAGGCCGCGTCAGGACCAAGCCTTCGGCCGACAGCGTCACAGCCCGCACCGATCTGGACACCCTGCCCGTACGTAGTGTGCCCGTTTTCGAACACCGGGATCTGCTGATGAGTGCACTGGACAGCGCCCGCTCCCGCTTCCTGCTCGCGACACCACTGATAAGCAAAGCAGTTCTCAACGACGACATGTTCGCCAAGCTGGAGGTGATGCTGCGCCGCACCGGACTCACCGCGCACATCGCCTACGGCCTAGGACGCGCCGACCAGCGTCACGACGCCGAAGCCGTGAAACGCTTGCAAGCACTCACTCGTCGCCACCGCAACCTCACCGTCGTCGAACTGTCCAGCGAGCAGCCCAACGTCTTGGTGTTCGATGACAATTGGGTGAACAGCAACTTCGACTGGCTCTCGTTCCGAGGAGCACCGACCCGCCCCTACCGCAGGGAGGAAGGCACCTTGGTGCGTGTGAAAAGCGCCGTCGACGAGCGGTACACGCACTACGCCGACCTGATCGACTCACTGGCGCGCTGACCCGGCCCTGCCGTACCTCTCTCTGTCCGTTTCAGTGGCACGGTCGTCGGAACCACGCAAGACCGTCGACTACAAAGTGGACCGTCGCCGTCGGCCGCCGCATGGGCAGCGTGACAAGGGGACACGATCTACCAACGGGCGCTCGACAGGCCGTCGCCCCGAGCGTCCCACTTCATGTTCGACGCGTGTCCGTACAGGCTCCGCCTCCCCGGCGGTTCGTGAGCGGACTCCGGGTGTCAGTGGTGGAGCACCGGGCCGCTGAGCGGTCCTTGCACCCCCACCGACCACAGGAGCCCACGATGCATAGTCGGCGTTACCCGACCCGGTTGGACTACCGCCTGCCCGTCGCTATCGCCCGCACCACCGGGGCCGTGCTCAACGGCCTGCACATCGCGGACGTGCGGCTCTACGAAGCGGTGGGGGGCAGAAGGTGGGGCGCCGCCTCGGTCGATGGCCCTTGCGGAGGGCCTGAAGATCGCGCGTCTGGAGTACCGGTCGATGCACAGGGCGATGCGCCTCGGCCTGCCGGTGCACACCCCCGGCACAGTGGCCATCGGGCTCACCACGGCGATCGAGGAGCGTGCCGACGGGTTTGCCAGCGCCTACGCCGTGCTGGCTCTCGGTGGGCGAGGATGAGCGGATGAACGATGCGTCCGCGGTCTTCCTGCGCGCCCGGCCGGAGCTGGAGCAGTGGCGGCTGCGTCAGAACCGCAATCCGCCCGAACGGCCCGCGCCGGGCAGTGAGCTGGCCGAGGACGACGCCGAGTTCCCGCTGTACCCGATCAGCGAGATCGTCCGCTTCAACCTCATCTCCGCAGGAGAGCACCTGCGGCTGATCCAGGATGGCCTGGCGCGTGGCAACCTCTACTCCGTATCTCAGCACAGCACGGTCCGCGGGGCGCTGGTCGGGGCCGTGCAGGCTATCTGGATCACGGCTTGCGACGAGCCCGCCGCACGACGGCGACGCGGCCACCGACTGATCGCGGAGAACCACCGCCAACTGCTCAACTACCACCGGAACATGAGCGGTTGGGCCGACGACCTCGGCCTGGACACCGACCGCCGGCACGCACTCGACGACCATCTAGCATGGATCCAGTCCCGGCTCGACGAGCTGCGCGCCGTTCAGCCGGACCTGTCCAAAGTCACCACCACCGCCGTGATCGCCGAGGTCACCCCTGTGGCCTTTCCCGCCAGGCCCGCGCTCCAGGCGGAGATGCGATTGGCGTGGAACACACTGTCCTCAGACGCCCACATGCTTCTGTGGGGTGCCACGATGCGCGCCGAGTTCTCCGCACCCCCGTCCGACACCGGCCTATCGGTCGGCGTCACCGGCACCGACCCCGCCCACCTCGCCAACTGGTTCGCGCTGGCTATGCACCTACTGCGCACCGGCTGGTCGCTGTACGACCGATGAAGCACGGCGAACCCGACCGGTGTCGCCGAACGCCTGTAGGCGCATGACTTCGCCTCGGCGGGGCCGTACGCCGTACCAACCGTCGTCGCCCAAGCGGTGCACGTGGCCCGCCCCGTCGCGTTCAGAGCGGTCGTCACGCCGTGCGGCGACGGTGAGCCCGCCGACCGCCCGAGCCGGCCTGTCCCAGTCCGCGAAACAACCGGACCGGATCCTGCGCTACGGACCGTCGTCCCTGGTCACGGCCTTCGCCGATCGGCCGGTCCATCCACCGGCAGCGCGAGGCTACACTCGCCGACCAGCACTGGCGCCGGATCGCGGCCAGCTGTCCGAGAACATGGTCCACGCCTCCCGAGCGGCACCTCGACAGCCCCGTCGACCCCGCTTCGCCACCGGTCCCCGGAAGCCGCCGTCCATCCCATCGGGCCACGAGCAGGATCGCCAGACCGCCGACGAACGACAAATCCAATGAAATTCCGGGACGCAGCGAGCAGTGGCGCGACGGCGGCAGCTCTCGCGCGGCTGCTCGAAGGCATGACCCGCCAGTAGGACAAGGCGTTCGGACGCGGCAAGGCCGCCGCGATCCGGGCCTGTGCTGACAACAGCCGCGTGGTCAACGCCCGCTGCCGGGGTCAGGCGTACGCGGCCGGTGGTTACGAGTTCACCCGAGGGGCGATCATCAGCCGAGCAGCCTTCAAAGGCTGTATAGATAGTTAAGCGCCGCCGACGCTTTCCGCAGTACTGCGGCCAGCAGTGCCGCCTATATACACACTCACTCGGCGCAGACCGAACGCAAGATGATCACCGTCGGATCCGCCTCCGTCGACTCCCACGAATGCCGCACTGCCCGGACCAGGGCAAACTCTGTCGCTTGACAGGTCGGATACTGTGGTTGTGGCTATGTGGGTAGCCATGTCGTCAGGAACTCACCCGGAACGGGTTCTACACAGGGCGGCTGAAGCAACTGTGACCCATACGAACCAGGCATGTCGATGTTCGACGGCACTCGAAGCATCTCTACCGCGCTGAGCCGGGCAGCGGAAACGGGAGAGAGTTGTGCCTTCTTTCGACCTTGCGGCCCTGCCCGCTGCGGCGGCCCGCCCTCTCGTCGTGGCTATCGGCCACCTTCCCATCCTGATCATGGCACTGTGCGCGGTACCGCTCTGGATGATGGCGGTGGTGCAACCGGTGACACACGGCGAGCTTGCCCTGCAGATGCTCCGAGAGCTTCGCGCCTGGAGCCGTGACGTGGTGCGCACCGTGAACGGGACTCGGCCCCGATGAACCGAAGGAACCACGGCATCGAGGCCAAGCACAGGATGCGGTTCACCGGAGAATCCCGCGCACAGGCACGTAACGCGATCAAGGTGCTGGATGCGAACCAGCGCCTGATCCCCGACGCTGTACGCATCGAGCAGCAGAGGGCAGAGTCGGCCCTGCTGAACAGGCTCTTGTACGGTGCTCGAAGCCTGTTGCCGGTGCACCTGTCGCCTTGGTTCCCGCTCGCCGTCGAAGCCGTGCACCCGACCGCGGACGCGTTGCTGGTGATTGTCCCCCGCGTCGCTGCGGACTTCTTCGGCAGGGCGCTGGCAATGCAGGGCATACCTGGCAATGCTCGGCCAGCCGCGGACGAAGTCTCCCTTAGCCGTCGTCACGCCAGCATGTTGCTGTTGACTACTCCGGGCGGGCCAGGAGGTACTGTAAATCTGAAGTGCTTGTGGACGAGCTTGCGTTCGGCGATCGACGCCGATCCCCATGTCTCGACAGCCGCCTCCGATCATCTGAGGTTCGATGCCGGAGCATCCCTCCGACTGGAGCCCACGGAGCATGCGATTCTCAGCTCGTTACTGCGGAGAGCCGCTCTGTTCACAAGATCCGATGCGCTTACATGGCTGTTGGATTGGCATGCCTGGCTGATCGCCGGGCGCCGCGGAGCCGGTCCGCGTCTGCCAGGCGCCCTGGCGGCCGATCTTGAGGATGAGGTTTTCGGACTGTACCCACCTCTATTGGGCAGACTTGGCGTTGTCGAACGACAGCGGCAACCGGAGTCCCGACACGCCTGGCCGGCCGAGAACCAGGAGGTCGAGCCTTCAACCGCGTCCGCCGAGAAACCCACCGTACGCGCGGATTTCGACATGGCCCCCTCGACATCGACGACGACCGATCAGGTGGCGGGCAACGACCCCGATGAGTGGTCGACGCCAACGTCATCCGGCTACAACACCCTCGCAGTGACTGTCCTGCAGTTGGCACCCGAACACGCGCTCGACCACGAGCTCTATGCCATGCGCTTCCCGGCAGCTTGGAAAAACTCCCTGCTGTCACTGGCCCGCGTTGCCAGCCGAACTCGTGTCACCCATCTTTCGATCACCTCGTTGAACGACGCGATCACCGCGGTGCTACCCGACTGCATCGTCGCGGCAAACCGATTCGACGGCAACGACGAAGCCGAACACGACTGGCTGTTCGCCTACCGACCTGTAGCCCCGGCAAGAATCCTCGAACTGGTCGACGCATGGATCCGCGCGCAGAACGGCTCCCAGGAGCACACCGATCGGGCACTGGCCCAGGTGCGCGCAGCCGACCTGACCTGGTCCGCAGTCAGGATCGATACGAACACCCCTCCCGACCGGCTCTTCCGGCTTCTGCCGATGATGGTGGCCAACACGTTGACACGTCCCGATGTCGCTCCGTCCCCAGGCGATCTGCAGTTCCTGCGCGTCCCCTCCGCACAAGGGGCCGAACTCATGTCCTGGCCACCGAGGGGGGTCGAGAGTCAGATGCCGTTCTCCGTGACGATCCGCATCTCACTACACACCAGGCCCTTCGACAGCCACCCCGTGATCCACCTGGCCTTCGGAACACGTCGATGGATGCCAGTACGAGGATGGCTCAGCCCCAACCAGATCTATCCCGTCTACCTCCGATCAGAACCGAATGCGAGCCTACCGCCAGACGACCACCACTTCAGATTGGCGAAGATCGAATACGGCCCGAAGCCGCGGCGCCGAGGGCGCGACGCGT
This sequence comes from Actinosynnema sp. NPDC053489, assembly GCF_044544865.1. NCBI lineage: Bacteria > Bacillati > Actinomycetota > Actinomycetes > Pseudonocardiales > Pseudonocardiaceae > Actinosynnema > Actinosynnema sp. NPDC053489. The sequence goes on from NZ_JBITXT010000009.1 coordinate 109,782, forward strand.
GGCGCCCACGCTGGAACGACGAACTGACCGCTGTACTCAACGAGGCCGGTCAACTGGGCGCCCTGCCCGACGCCGGGCACATAGTCGAGAAGCCCATGGAAGGGCTGTCACCGAACGGAGATGCGGCGGCCCTACCTTACCGATGGGGCATGCTCCCCTGGATCAAGGCCCGCGATGGGCTGTCGGTAACTGACCGCGAAGCACTTCTTTCCTGGGCTGCCAACGAACTTGCCCCAGATCTAGTGCTGAACCCGCTCCTGCTCAGGGTTAGGCGGACGATCTACAAGGGACTAAGTCGAGGGACGCGAAGCTCCATCGCGCCAGAGAACCTGTCCGACGTGGTCGGTTCGTACCTCAACATCGAACTCGTCACCCAATCCGTCGTCACCGCCCAGCACGCCCTGGACCGCTTCACCGAGCGACTCGGGATGCCACTCCCTCGCGCGGACGAGCTCAACGCAACCGAAACCCGGGTATCCGCCGCGCACATCACGATCGGACTCCGCCGCATCACATCGGTACACACCTCGGCTGGTGCCGACGCCGACAACGGTCCGATGCAGGCAACAATCGATGCCAAGATCGACGCCATCACATCGACACTCGGCCGTACCGCACATCCGACGATTACCCTCATCGAACTCGACGAGGCAGACGACACAGGCAAGGGCAGCTACGACAACGACAGCCCGGCTTCCGCACTTCGACAGGCGTTGCTCCGCACCAACCGCCTCAGCCATGTGGTCACCACGCCTACGGTGCCGAACACGCTCCCGCGCCGACAGCAGGACCAGAACAGTCCTGCCACTCACGCACGCTTGTCCAACGCGGTCGACGACCTGCTGCGACAACTCGGACTACGGCCCACCCCTCTGCCCGCCCCGACCCGCGGCACGGTGACACGCCCGCCAGCGCTCGTGGGGATCTGGATGATGCGGCCCGGCCCGCGCACCGCAAACCATCCACAACACGCCATGCCCCTCGCAATCCGCACTACCCCGGACGGACGGCGCATCTTCATCCGCACGCCTACCACCAACTGGCAACCCCTGGCGTCAGCACTGCTGGACCCAAGTCTGCAACTGACCGAGTACGACCACAAGATCACACGAGAGGACTCGATCCGCTTCATCAGGACCACCATCGACGACGTTGTCTCCAACAACCCCGACACGCTCCTGCTGACCCATGCACAGAACTTGCGCCGCACATGGGAGTTCATCAGAGACGACCGGATCGAACACGACACGCTGCAATTCGACGGCGATGCGGGGCCGACGCCGATCTGCGCGCTGCCGGGATTGCGACACGTGCGTGTGCGCACCTCGGAGAACGACGAGACACCAGAGTGCTACGGGATCAAGGGTGAACTCATCGGGCAGTCGTCAGGGCTGTGGATGATGCACGGCCCACGACTGTTCGCCAGCACGGGCGGAAAGCCCGCGACTCATATGGACGCACTCAAAGGACGTTCAAAGATCATGACGGTCTCACGCCATGGTGTACCGACGGAACCCGATCCTCGCGCACCAGTGTGGAACGCAGAGGTCGTCGAACTGCTAGTCGCGGGCCTTCAAGACGGAGATCGACCCGCAGACTGGGCAGCACTAGCCCATGACCTCCGCAATGCCGAACCGTACTCCCCCTGGACGGTCTCCCTGCCATGGCCCCTGCACCTTGCACAACGGATGGAAAGCTACCTCCAAGCTCGCTGACCACGCGGAGACAAGTTCGTCGATTTGAGGAACTGCAACGAGGTGCCTTCTGACTATGTGATCAATCGGTCAGACCAAGCGCCAGATCAAGGGTGCCGATGGTCGAGTTCCGACCAGAACTGACGAGAGATCGCTGCCCATTGTGGACAGTGTGACACCGAAGATCGTCTGTGCTAGGTTCTACGTGTGACACGTCCCCAGGGGGGACGGGCAACACACAAGATCATCGTGGTGACGAGGCGCGGGGATTCGACCCCCCGGTGGGGATGTATCCCACGCGTGGGGGTTCAAGTCCCCCCTCGGACACGCGCACTATTCACACGGCCCACGGGTTTGATGATCACATCAGCCTCGTGGGCCGTGTGCGTGTAGCGAACTTGCAGGTCAACGGCCCTGTAGAGGCTCGCCACGCTCTCTATCTCAGCATCGGCCAACGCTGTGCCTGCCGATAACCTCATCCACGCAGGTAGAGAACGTACGAAGTCCAAGGGAGTTGAGCGTTCACGGGCACGGCCGACATCCGCTGCAACGTCGACCAGCACGGCATGATGAGCGGCTGTGCTGCTCCGACTGGCCTACCTCGGCGTGACCAACGCCTTCGCGCTGCTACGCCTGCTGCCCCAGAGCGATCGGGACAAGGACACAGAGATCCTGGCGCTCCGGCATCAGATCATGGTCCTGGAACGCCAACTCGGAGACGCTCGCCCACGGTTCTCCCCCGCCGACCGGGCATTCCTCGCCGCCCTGCTGCACCGACTCCCGACGCAAGCACTTCGTCGACTCCGGCTGCTGGTGCGCCCGGAGACGATTCTGCGGTGGCACCGCGACCTTCTCGCCCACCGCCACGCGGCGAGATCCCGTCCCAAGCGGCCCGGCCGACCACGAACCGTCCGCTCGATCCGACTCCTGGTGCTGCGCCTGGCACGGGAGAACCCCACGTGGGGTTACCGACGCATCCACGGAGAACTCCTCGTCCTCGGCATCAAGGTCGCAGCCTCCACCGTCTGGCAGATCCTCAAAGACGCGGGAACCGACCCGGCACCCGAACGCATCACGACAACCTGGTCGGCCTTCCTCCGCTCCCAAGCACACGCGATCCTGGCCTGCGACTTCTTCGAGACCACCACCCTGAACGGCACCCGCCTCTACGTACTCGCGGTGATCGAGCACGCCAGCCGCCGGATCCGCGTCCTCGGCGCCACCGCGCACCCGACCGCCTCCTGGGTCACCCAGGCCGCCAGGAACCTCGTCATGGATCTTGAAGAGGCGGGTGGTTCCGCGCGGTTCCTGATCCGCGACCGGGATGGAAAGTTCCCCGCCCTGTTCGACGCCGTCCTCGCCGACGCCGGTATCCAGGTCGTCCTCACCGGTGTCCGGATACCGCGGATGAACGCGATCATGGAGCGTTGGATCCGCAGCTGCCGACGCGAACTCCTCGACCGCACCCTCATCTGGAACCGGCAGCACGTACTCCACGCCCTACGCGAATACGAGAGGTACTACAACACCCACCGCCCCCACCAAGGCATCGACAACGCCCGACCACTACGCGCCCTGCCACCAGCCGTCACCGATCAAGCAGCGATCACCAGACTCGACATCCGCCGACAGCAACGACTGGGCGGCATCCTCAACGAGTACCAACACGCCGCCTGACCAGCACGGACGTCATTTCGGCAAGCACAACGCCGCCGGCGTGCAGGATGCGGCGCAGGGCCTCCCGGCTGATCGCGGCGACGGTGCCGCGGTCGAGCAGGTGGTCGCGCAGCTTGGACAGCGACCAGGTCGAGAACGCGGTGATGCCCCGGGAGGCGGGGGACGTCCGGGCGATCAGGCAGATCCGCCGCCGGACCGCCTCACCGATCACCCTCGGGCGTCCCCCGCTCCATTTTGGGTCCAGTGCCGCGAACCCCCGCTCGTTGAACGCGTGGATCACATCACGCACATAGTCGGCGCTGACCTGCATCAACGACGTGATGTCCGGGACCGCCTGCCCCTGGGCGGACATCAGAACCACGATCGCCCGACGCAACCGCACCGGGTCCTTCGCGGTCCGACCGATCCGGGCCAGCTTGCGGCCTTCCTCCATCGACAACGGCCGGACGAACACCTCCGGACGACGACCCACAACCACCTCCCGCTCGACATGGGAGGACCAGCCTGGCCTGTCAGCCAACCGGGCCGATTAGCGGGTCAACGTTCCGAGATGCAGCACTAGGCACCGCACGTCCGCTACGCCATCCTTATGTAACTGAACGCTTCGGCTCAATACGTGCCAGTACTCCGATGCCGCAGTGAACCTTCCCGGCCATTAATCGGCGAAATTACATCGTATCCTGATCTTCTTCAGACAATAGATCTTCGTTCTCAAAAAGGGCCTCCTGCTCGGATACGCAACGATATCTCGGGACCTCAATCCCAAGCCGATCAACCTCCCGGAGAAAACGTCGTTCATCAAAGACTCGCATTCTTCTATCTTTATCATCCTTTCTAGCCGGGGCCCATATTACCGAAGGCCTTTCGTTCTTGAGTTGACGAAGTTTGCCATCTCGCGAAAACTCATCGTTCATCAAAGAGATTTCGATCCCTCGCTTGATACGCGATCTCATCTCTTCCAGCGTTAGACTGCGATTAGGCAGGAGACCGGCCCGCTCTCTGCCCGGATGCACCGTATCCCATACCGAGCGGGCATTAGCGCGAGCAGTGCCTGGTGGATTTGATCCAAATCCGTTGGCTATTGTGTTCCACAGTACAGGTCGATACTCTCGCAGCAGTGCACGCTCACCCAAAACGATCCAGGCATCATCAAGTGATAGATATCGCACCCGGAAATCGCTTAACCGGAAGACTTTTTCTTTATCGAACTTTTCAACTTCAAGCAATGAATTTGCATGTTTTGCAATCCGGGCGTGCAGTTTCATTGCGCTATAATCAGGCTCGTAACCATAGCTACTGTTTCCGGCCTCCGCTTTCCCGACATAAAGAGGAATGTATCGCCCCTGGTTGAAGGCGTCGACTATCGGTGAGTAATCAGCGATCCGGTTCCCAGTATAGTACAGAGCGTAGAGCCCCGCACCGCTAAATTGCTCAAGCGGAAACGTTAGTAGTTCCTGGGCTTCAAGTTGCCATCGGAGGATCGACCCGATAGCGATCGGGTTGAGAGGATTAAAACGTACAGGGTCGAATGGCACAAGGCGGTCATCTGCGAGCATACCGCCACTATAGTATGTTACTCTATGACAAGAAGCCCGAGTCGACATGTTACTCTATGTAATCCAGAGTAGGTGCTGCCAGCCTGCTTCGGCAGGCGACGGCGTTGAGACCGCAAATACGCAGCCTCAACGCCATACAGCCTTAAATGCGACAGGAAATTTTGAACGTACGGTCGCGCGTCACACAACGGCTCGATGGCGAGTCGACTGACTGCTTGCTTGAAAAGCAGCCATTCGGAGCCTTGTGGATAGTGTCGGACACATAATTCGCCCCGCGAGATATTTCCAGGTCACCTGGGAGGCTCGTGGGGCTTTGTGTTTCCCGACCCTGCTTCGAGCCTACCTGATGGTCGCTGCTCGTAGGGTGTCTGCCGGTGCGAGGGCAGGAGCAGTGGACGGCGTCCGGCTCGTCGTCCCACGACCTGTCGACCGCAGTCGCCGCCGTGCTCGCCCGGCGGCGGGTACCCCGCTCCCCCGGCCCGGAATACGTCCCGCGAGCGGGTGGTGCGAAGAGTGACGTGGAACCCGGTCTGCCGGTGCCGACGCTGGGGCGCTGCCGGAGTGAGCGGTCGCCGGAGAGGCTGGCGCGTGGGGCGAGTTCTGTCAGCCGGTGCATCGACCTGGTCCGGGGGCGCGTCGGGCTGGCCGGCCTCCGAAGCCGTCGCACGACTCAAGGTCAGCAGGAGTTGTTCACCTGCCTCTCCACGATCTCCGATCCCGGTCCCGCCATGGAGAGGCTGCGGTGCCAGGCGCCTGCGTGATGTGCGCGCTCGGCCGGTGGTGCCGCGGTCGACCAGAGCGACCCCTGCGGCGTCGCAGCGGAAGACGAGTCCGAGCTCGTCGACCAGGCGTGCGGTGTGCTCCGGGCGGAGGTTGTCGGCGATGCCCACGGCGGTGAGGTGTGCGGCGATGCGGCCGAGAAGGTGGTCCTCGCGCAGGTAAAGATTGCCCGGCGCACCCTCCGGTCGAGAGCGGGCGCTGGTGTGACCGTGACGGCAGCGGTACGCGGCGCGGCCGTGGGAACGGTGTGAATCCATCTTCCGCCCGCACAACCCGCACTGGAGTCGGCCCGCCAACAAGTAAACGCACTCGCCGCCATCGGCGTCGGCACGGCGGGTGCTGTTCCTGGTGGCCTGGATGGTCTGGGCGGTGACGAAGTCCTGTCCGGACACCAGTGGCGTGTGGGCGATGCGGGTCGAGATCGCCCAGACGTGCTGATCGTTTCGCACGCTGGTCCGACGCCCGCTCGGCAAGCGGGTGGCACGGTCGGCGCTCGTGCGGTTCCACACCTGACGACCGGTGTAGCGCGGATTGCCCAAGATCTCCACCACTGTACGCAGCGACCAACCCGCATCGACCCGACCCCGGTCCCGTTCCGCATCCGCGCTCGACGGACCGGGCACGGACTGCTCGTTGAAGTGACGGACGATACCCGCGGCACTGTGCCCGGCCAGACGTAAGGCGAAGATCAGCTTCACGGTGGGAGCGGTTGCTGGGTGCGGCACCAGCCGCTGCTGCCGCACCCCGCGCCGCGCCAACGCCCGATTCGGATGCGGCCCGGCATCAACCAGACGGTAACCGTACGGCGGCCTGCCGCCCAGGTAGCGCCCCTGCTCGACGGTCTGCATCCGCATCGCGGTGACAACCCGGTGCCGAGAACGCAGCACCTCCGTGAGCGAACGCTTCGCCAGCAGCGACAGCAACGCTTCATGGGCAGGATTGCCGAAGTCCACCAGCCCCTCGGCCTCCGGCAACCACAACTGCACCCCATACCGCTCCAACACCGCACGCAGCTCCCACACCTGGGCGCCGTCGAGGAACGCACGCTCGTACTCCCCCACCACCACCGCGTCAACCAGGTCCGCGTTCGCCGCGATGTAGCGCAACATCGCCGCCGCCCGAGGCCGCAGATGCCACGGCACCTGACGCGAACACCCGACCTCGAAGTACTCCCCCACAATCGCGCCGTGCCCGCCAGTGAGCCTGCGCGCGACATCCAACTGCCACGCCCGAGAGGTACGCGGGTCCTGGTGCTCACGGGTGGAAGCGCGACCGTAGAACAGGAACCGCGGACTTCCGACCGGAGTGGCGTCCATCGCCGGGATGCCCGGTGGGAGACTGGCGGCGATCCACTCGGCAAGCGTGGTGGGAGCCGGCGGGGTGGATATCGTCATAGCACGCTCCTCGACCCGGACGGGGATTTGGACGGCGAGGCGACGAGTCGATCAGACCGCACTGACGAGGGATTGCAGAGATACCCCCGAATGGATCAGTCGATGGTCTTCGGGCATTGACCTTGGACCTGGTCCGATGAGCTGGTCGGCAGGCCGGTCCTCCAACGTTCATCGGGAGGTGCTCGGGGTCGTCATACTGAGACGCCCCAGAGGCCATAGGTGGCGTGGCCGTCGAACTCGGCGGTCAGCAGCACGGCGCGATCGTCTTCTCCGTGCCGGGACTGCTGCGGATCACGGCCGACGAGCAGGCGCTCGATTCTCTCGCAGTCGTGCGCCGCCTGCTGGAAACCCTGATGGTGGCGCGCTGCGGCGACTGCCCGGCTGTCAGGCCCGACGATCGGCCTGACCATCGACCCGGTGCGCTGAGCAGGGGACAGGTGTCCGCCCGGATCTCATCCGACGCGGCCGGGCGCTGCCGTACCCGTCCGCCCGGTCGCCGATAGTGGCGGACTCCGCAGCTGGCGGTGGCTATCCGCGCGCCGCGCTCCGTCCCCGCCGGGTCGACCCACGGTCGCAGCGCGGCTCGGTGTGTGGACCTTCTCCGGCCATCACCGGCGACGGCAGCCCCCAATGGCACATACTTTGGTTCGTTGCGAAACTTACTCTTGGCTTCGTCGATCCTCCCTGTTAGCGTCGACACCGAGGGCCTCGTACCAGGCTGGGACCACCGTCCACCACGCCACCTCCCCCGTTCCCACATCGCCGTGAGGTCAGGGATGATCCAGACAGTTCTTCGCGCGCCGATCACATCGGCGAGGAGTCGCCGCCAAGCCGGTGGTGGACGGTCCTCGCGGGCGACGACCGACCGATGATCCGCGCAGCGCGATCCTGACCGGGCGGGCCGACGCGCCTCCACCGGCGTCAAAACATCAGGCCCGCCTTCATGAGGTCGGTCCACGGCGATGACGAGGTAACCGACTAGACCAGCGGACAGTGCCCACTGCCGCGGTCCCACGGCGATGCCGCACGCGCTGCCGCGGAACCGCAGCGGCACGGCACCGACGCTGCCCCTGGCCCTCCCCTGCTTCGACCACGCTCTCCCGCTCGTCGAGCACGAGTGGCGAGCGCCATCGAACCCGTCCCGAACCGCCTTGGAGAAACTCATGCCCGGACGGACCAGGAGATCCCGCATCAGGTGCCTGGCGGCAGCCGCGGTAACGACGCTGGCGCTCGTGACACCGCACGCGCAGGCCGAGCCGGCCGCGGAGTCGCAGCCGGCGGCCGGGCAGTCCCACACCGTGGGCTATGACCGGCACTCGTTCACGATCGACGGCAAGCGGTTGTACCTGTGGTCCGGTGAGTTCCACTACTGGCGGCTGCCCAGCCCGGATCTGTGGCGCGACGTGCTGCAGAAGATGAAGTCGGCCGGGTTCAACGCCACCTCGATCTACTTCCACTGGGGCTTCCACTCGCCCAAGCGGGGCGAGTACGACTTCACCGGGCTGCGGGACGTCGACCGGCTGCTGGATATCGCCGAGGAGGTCGGCATCTACGTCCTGGCGCGACCCGGTCCGTACATCAACGCTGAGACCGACTCCGGCGGCCTGCCCGTGTGGTTGATCAACTCACCAGCCCGGGACCGCAGCAACGACCCCGACTACATCGCGGCCGTGGACGAGTGGCTGGACCACATCAACCCCATCATCGCCCGCCACCAGCTGACCGACAGCAGTGGGACGGTCATCCTGTACCAGAACGAGAACGAGTTCGGCGACCGGTCCCCCGGCGGCGTCGCCTACATGACCCACCTCCAAGAGCGGGCGCGGGCGGACGGCATCACCGTGCCCACGTTCCACAACACGGCGGGCACCGGGCCCGTCTGGGTGCCGGGCACGCCGGGCGCACCCGACCTGTACTCGTTCGACCTCTACCCGCAGGGCTTCAACTGCTCGTCCCCGCAGACCTGGTCGCCCTTGCCGGACCTGACGCCCGTGCGCGAGCACTCGCGCAACGGGCCGCTGTTCACCGCCGAGTTCCAAGGCGGCTCGTTCGACTACTGGGGCGGCAACGGGCGGGAGAAGTGCCGCGAGCTGACCGGTCCGGCGTTCCAGCGGGTGTTCTACGAGCACAACATCGCCTCCGGCGTGACCGCGCAGAACTTCTACATGACCTACGGCGGCACCAACTGGGGTTGGATCGCCTCCCCCGGACAGACGTACACCTCCTACGACTACGCGGCGGCGATCAGCGAGGAGCGGCAGCTCACCGACAAGTACGCCGTGCAAAAGGAACTCGGCTACTTCCTCCAGGCCGTCACGCCGATCACCAAGACCGAGGCCACGCCGGACGTCCCGGCGTCCGATCCGGCCGTGACGGTGAAGAGCCTGCGCAACCCCGACAACGGCACCAGGTTCCTCATCCCCCGGCACACCGACGCCACGTCCACGGCCACGACCTCCTTCACGGTGCCGATCGGCGACGACCCGGCGGTGCCGATCACCCTGGCCGGCCGCGACTCGAAGCTGCTGGTCGCCGACTACGACCTGGAGCGCCAGCGCCTGGTCTACTCGACCTCGGAGATCATGACCCACCTGCGCTCCGGGGACCGCGACATCGCGGTCCTGCACGGCCGCAAGGGCACCGAGGGCCGCACCGTGCTGGAGTACTCGTCCGAACCGGAGGTGACCGTGCTGTCCGGCCAGGCCCGGTCGACCTGGGACACCGAGCACGGGCGGCTGCGCCTGGACTACGCCCACGACGGGCTGGTGGAGCTGCGGATCAGCGGCGGCGGGCGTCCCGACCTGCTGTTGATGCTCGGCGACGACGCGCGGTTCGACCGGTTGTGGACGCAGTCCACCGACGCGGGCCGGGTGCTCGTGCTGGGTCCGGCCCTGCTGCGCACCGCGAGCACCGAGCGCGGGGTGCTCGAGCTGACCGGTGACACGGACGCCACCACGACGACCCGGGTCTGGGCGCCGACCGGCACCCGCCGGGTGATCTGGAACGACCGCGCCACCGCGGCGGTGGTCGACCGCACCGGCGCACTGGCCTTCCGGCTGCGCGGACCGGCCGAGGTGACCCTGCCGGAGCTGACGGGGTGGCGGCGCTCGGAGCCCGATCCGTCGTCGGCGCTCGGCTTCGACGACTCGGGGTGGACGATCGCGAACAAGACCACCACGGCTAATCCCAACCGGCCGGCGACCGGCCAGCCCGTGCTGCACGCCGACGAGTACGGCTACCACCACGGCGACGTCTGGTACCGGGGCCACTTCACCGCCGAGGGTACCGAGAAGACCGTCAGCCTCAGCGCGATGACCGGCACGGCCGGCGCCTGGTCGGTGTGGCTCAACGGCTCCTTCCTCGGCACCGTCGACAACGGCGGCGCGATCGGGTCGTTCGACGTCCCCGCCGACCTGCTCCGGCCCGGCCAGGACAACGTCATCGCGGTCCTGGTGCGCAACATGGGCCACAACCAGACCTACGGCAACAACGCGCACAAGGAACCCCGCGGGGTGTTCGGCGCCCGGCTCATCGGCTCGGACGCCACCATCACCTGGCGCCTGCACGGCAACACCGGCGGCGAGGACGGCCTCGACGACGTCCGCGGCGCCTACAACAACGGTGGTCTGCACGGCGAGAACGCCGGGTACCCGCTGTCCGGCTTCCCTGACCGGAAGTGGACCGCGACCACCCTGCCCGCCACTCAGGAACCCGGTGTCGCCTGGTACCGCACCACCGTCGACCTGGACCTGCCGCGCGGCCAGGACACCCAGGTGAGCCTCGTGCTCGACGACGACAAGGCCAAGCGCTACCGCGCCCTGGTGTTCGTCAACGGCTGGAACATCGGCCAGTACGTCAACCACATCGGCCCGCAGACCGAGTTCTCGCTGCCCACCGGCGTGCTGGACCCGAACGGCCGTAACACCGTCGCGATCGCCTCGTGGGCGGCCGAACCGGGAGTCGGGCTGGGGAAGGTCTCGCTGCGCGCCACGGGCACCGTGCTCGGAGGCGTCGAGGTCGGCCGACTCCGCGCCCCGTCCTACGACCCCCGCACCTATGCCCAGCCCGTCGGCAGCGGCAAGGTGGAGGTCACCGCGCCGAAGACGGTCGACGCTGGCGCGACGGTGACGGTCCAGGCGCGGTACACCCCCGCGGCCGATGCCCGGGACGTGAAGCTCCGCCTGGACGCCTCGACCGGTTGGGCGGTGACCTCGCCCGTGGAGGTCTCCCTGGGCGAGGTCCGCGCGGGCCGCGCGGTCACCGCGACCTGGCAGGTCGTCGCACCGGCGAACGGTGAGCCGCGCATCGGCGTGTTCACCGCCACCGGCAGCGCCCGGCAGCGCGGACGGGCCACGAGCACCGCCGGAGCCGCCACGACGGTGGTGCCTATCCCGCCGCCCACCGGCACCGCCTACGTCAGCGACATCGGGTTCACCGCGGGCAACGGCTGGGGCCCGGTCGAGCGCGACACCTCCAACGGCGAGGCCGGCGCCGGTGACGGCAAGCCGATCACCATCAACGGCACGACCTACGCCAAGGGGCTCGGGGCGCACGCCAACGGGGAGATCCAGATCTTCCTCGGCGGCAACTGCTCGCGCCTGACCGCGGTCGTGGGCGTGGACGACGAGGTCGGGTCCAACGGCACCGTCCGGTTCGCCATCGGCGGCGACGGCACCACGCTGGCCGAAACCGACACCCTCACCGGTAACGACCCCGGCCGGCCGATCACCGCCGACCTCACCGGTGTGCAGTGGGTCAGCCTGCTGACCACCGACGCCGGGGACGGCAACGGCTCCGACCACGCCGACTGGGCCGACGCCGTGCTGACCTGCGCGGACTAGCCGGTACCGACTGGCACCGGGTTCTCAGTCGACCGGCCGGCGGGGAACCCGCCTCGACCGACCGGCCTACCAGCAGTTTCCCAACCCGAAGGAGGAACGACCCCGTGCCCAGGATCGACACCCTTGCCCGGCGCTCCGCCGCGATCGCCGCCGCCGCGGCGTTGGCCGTCACCACCGCGGCGCTGGTCGGCTCCCAGTCCGCGGCCGCCACCACCGGCTGCCGGGTGGACTACGCGATCTCGTCGCAGTGGCCGGGCGGGTTCGGCGCGACCGTGGCCGTCACCAACCTTGGCGACGCCGTCACCGGCTGGCGGCTGTCGTGGACCTTCCCCGGCGACGAGCGCATCACCCAGTCGTGGAACGGCACACACACCCAATCGGGCAAGCAGGTCACCGTGGCCAACGCGTCCTGGAACGGCGGCATCGCCACTGGCGCGACGGCTTCGTTCGGCTTCAACGCCACGGCCGGCTCCGCCCCCGCAACCCCCGCGGTGTTCACGCTCAACGGGGTGACCTGCACCGGCTCCACCACCACGACGACCACCTCCACGACAACGCAACCAGGCCGTCCCATGGTGGAGAACAACTTCGCGGTGACCCGTGAAGGCGCGTACGGCGACAACCGCTACACGGTGTTCCGCCCGTCGAACCCGCAGGTCGTCGGCGGGGCGCTGCCCGTGCTGGCTTTCGGCAACGGCGCGTGCGCGCACACCGACAACAGGGAGGTCACGCAGGCGCTGACGTTCATCGCGTCCAAGGGCTTCGTCGTGGTGGACACCGGCTCGGTCGACGGCTCGCCCAACGGCGTGCCCAGCGGCTCCCCCATCCCGTCCCTGCTGACCGGCGCCATCACCTGGGCCGAGCGGGAGCACAACCGACCCGGCTCCCCGCTGGCCCAGCGGCTCGACCTGACCAGGGTCGCCACCGCCGGGCACTCCTGCGGCGGCCTGGAAGCCCTCGTCGCCGCCCAGGACCGCCGCGTGGACGCCGCGGTCTCGCTCAACAGCGGCTTCTTCGCCGACGGCTCCTTCGGCTACTCCCGCTCCGAACTGGGCAAGCTCCACACCCCCGTGATGTTCCTGGACGGCGGTCCGTCCGACGTCGCCTACGACAACACCCGGGCCAACTACAACCTGGCCACCGTCCCCGCCATGCTGGCCGAACACCCGCAGGCCGGGCACGTCGGGTTCATCACCGGCAGCCAGCTGACCGAAGGCATGACCGCGGTCGTCCACTTCCTCGACATGGTCCTCAACAACAACCAGACTGCCCGCTCCTACATCCTCGACCCGTCCGGCCTGGCCTCCAGGTCACCGTGGGCGGTGTCCAGGAAGAACTTCTGACCGGGACGACCGCTCCTGGTCGAAGGCCCCCGCCATGTCCACCTGTTCCCACATCGTCGTGGAGTCCAAGATGATCACAAGAGTTCTGCGTGCCCTGCTGGCGTTGGCGGTGGTCGCCGCCGGGATACTGGTGGCGGGCAGTCCCGCCCAGGCGGCGACCGGCTTCTACGTCAGCAACGGACGGCTGTACGACGCCAACGGCTCGGACTTCGTCATGCGCGGCGTGAACCACCCGCACGCCTGGTACGCGAGCCAGACGCCGTCGTCGCTGGCCGACATCAAGCGGCTGGGCGCGAACACGGTCCGCGTCGTGCTGGACTTCAGTCGCAGCGCTTCCGACATCGCCAACGTCGTGTCGCTGTGCAAGCAGAACAAGCTGATCTGCGTGCTGGAGTTCCACGACACCACCGGTTACGGCGACCAGCCGGCGGCGACCCTGTCCCAGGCGGCCGACCAGTGGATCCGGGTGCGCAGCGCGATCGTCGGCCAAGAGCGGTACGTCATCGTCAACATCGGCAACGAGCCCTACGGCAACAATAACGCCGGCAACTGGACCAACGACACCATCGGCGCGATCCAGAAGCTGCGCAACAACGGCCTGACCCACACCCTCATGGTCGACGGGCCGAACTGGGGTCAGGACTGGTCGGGCACCATGCGCACCAACGCCTCGCGGGTGTTCAACGCCGACTCGCTGCGCAACACCGTGTTCTCCATCCACATGTACGGCGTCTACGGCACCGCGAGCGCCATCACCAGCTACCTCGACGCCTTCGTCAACGCTCGCCTGCCGATCGTCGTCGGCGAGTTCGGCCACAACCACTCCGACGGCGACGTCGACGAGAACACCATCATGTCGGCCACGCAGTCCCGGCGGCTGGGCTACCTGGGCTGGTCCTGGAGCGGCAACGGCAATCCCGTGCAGTACCTCGACATGACCAACGGGTTCAACGCCAACAACCTGACCTCGTGGGGCCAGCGCATCTTCACCGGCGCCAACGGCATCAGGTCGACGTCCACCGAGGCTTCGGTCTACGGCGGCGGTGGCACCGGTGCAACCGCCATCGTCTCGACGCCGGCCAACCGGTGCGTGGACGTGCCGAACGCGTCGCAGACCAACGGCGCCCAGGTCGCGCTGTGGGACTGCAACGGCGGCACGAACCAGTCCTTCACCAGCACGTCCTCCGGTGAACTGCGCGTGTACGGCTCCAAGTGCCTACAAGGGGGCGGCAGCGGCACCGCGGTGTCCATCGGGGACTGCAACGGCACGGCCAACCAGCGTTGGTCGGTCAACGGCAACGGCACGATCACCGACCAGGCCGCCGGTCTCTGCCTCGACGCCGAAGGCGGCGGCACGGCCAACAGCACGCGAATCCTGCTGTGGACCTGCAACGGTGCGGCGAACCAGCAGTGGGCACGCCGCTGATCCGACCCGGTGCCGTGGCGCCCGCCCGTCCTCGGAGGGGCGGGCGGGCGCCACCACGCAGCTGACCACGTTCCACCGCGACACTCCCGACTGGAGAACCAAAGGATGACGACGGACTGGCCCACCTCGAGCCTCGGCTTCGGCGGGGACTACAACCCCGAGCAGTGGTCGCCGGAGGTGTGGGACGACGACGTGCGCCTGATGAAAGAGGCGGGCGTCAACATCGTGACCCTCGGCGTGTTCGCCTGGGGCGCCCTCGAAGTGGCCGACGGCGTGTTCGAATGGGCTTGGCTGGATCAGGTCATCGACCTGCTGCACCACAACGGGATCGCGGTCGACCTCGCCACCCCCACCGCCTCGCCGCCGCTGTGGCTGCTCGCCGCCCACCCGGAGATCCTGCCGCTGAAGGCCGACATGACGCGCCGCCAACCCGGGGCGCGGGACGGCTGGTGCGCGAACTCGGCGACGTTCCGGCGCTACGCGTTGCGCATGACGAGGGCGCTGGCCGAGCGCTACGCCGCGCACCCGGCCGTGGTGCTGTGGCACGTCAGCAACGAGATCGGCGGCGGTAACGGGCGCTGCTACTGCGACGAGTCCCAGGCCGCTTTCCGGGGCTGGCTGCGGAAGCGCTACGGCACCTTGGACAACCTCAACCGCGCGTGGGGCACGGCGTTCTGGGGGCTCTACGTCACCGACTGGGACCACGTGCCGGCACCCCGCGGCGATGAGGCGCACAACCCGGCGCTGGTGCTGGACTACGACCGGTTCTGCTCGGACTCACTGCTCGACCACTTCCGAGCCGAGCGCGACGTCGTCCGCGAGTTCGCGCCTGCCACGCCGATCACCACCAACTTCATGGTCGGCCCGCACCAGGACGTCGTGGACTACCCGCGCTGGGCCCGGCACGTGGACCTCGTCGCCAACGACCACTACACCGTCCCGACCGATCCGCTGTCGGCGCAGGACATCGCGTTCAGCGCGGACCGGGTGCGCGGGATGACCCCCGGTCGCGGTCCGTGGCTGCTCATGGAGCACGCGGTCAGCGCCCACGCCTGGTACCCCGTCAACCGGGCGAAACACCCCCGTGAGCTGATCCGGGACAGCCTCGGGCACATCGCGCGCGGCGCCGACGGTGCGCTGTTCTTCCAGTGGCGGGCTTCGGTGCGGGGCGCCGAGCAGTTCCTCCAGGGCATGGTCTCGCACGCCGGCCCCGACTCCAAGATCGGCCGGGAGGTGCGGGAGCTGGGCGCGGTCATGGGCCGGCTGGCCGAGGTGCGCGGCTCGACCGTGCAACGGGCGCGGGTCGCCCTGCTGTTCGACAACGAGGCCGGGTGGGCGTTCTCCCGAGGGCTCAAGCCGCACAAGCAGGTCGACTACGGTGACGAACCGCGGGCCTGGCACCGCGCGCTGTGGGACCGCAACGTCCTGGTCGACGTCGTGTCCCCGTGGGACGACTTGAGCACCTACGACCTGGTGATCGTGCCGACGCTGTTCCTCGTGGACGACGAGTCCGCCGCGCGCGTCGCCGAGGTGGCCCAGCGCGGCGGCGTGGTGGTGGTGACGTGGATGTCGGGTATCGTCGACCACGAGAACGCCGTGCGGACCGGCGGCTATCCCGGCGCGTTCCGCGAGCTGCTGGGTGTGTGGTCGGAGGAGTTCTTCCCCCTCCAGCCCGGTGAACGCGGCCGACTCGACTCCGGCGCCACGTTCCACTCGTGGTCGGAACTCATGGACGTCGTTGACGCCGGGGTGGTCACGCGCTACGCCGAGGGGCCGCTGGCCGGTGGGCCCGCCATGACCCGCCGCGCGGTCGGCTCGGGCGCCGCCTACTACGTTTCCTGTGCACTCGAACCCGAGAGCTTGGACGAGTTCGTCGGACAGGTGCTGGACGAGGCGGGCGTCGAACCGGCCGGCGGCGGAGCGGGGTTGGACGTCGTGCGCCGGGAGAAGGACGACACCACCTGGGTCTTCGCCCTCAATCACGGCGACGAGGAGCGCCGCCTGGCGGTGACGGGAGTCGAACTGATCACCGGCAAGGTCGTCGACCACGAGCTGGTCGTGCCGGGCCGCGAGGTGCGGGTCGTGAGGGAGAGCCGATAAGCGGTAGCGGACCCGCGCGGTCTGGCAGGGCTTGGCCTGTTCCGGCTCGCGCGGGAACGGGGTGTCGGGCCGGCCCGCCGGGGTGGGTGGCGGGCCGGCCGAGTCCTGCCGGGGTGCCGGTGGTTACGGGGTGACGGAGAGCAGGTGGGCCTTGTAGCCCTCGCCGAGGCCGGGTTCGGGTGTGCCGTTCCAATCCTTGATCAGCACGGCGCCCGTGGTGCAGCCCCAGGGGTTCCAGGTCCAGGCGAGGTAGCCGATGTGGTGGGCGTCGGCCCAGTCCGTCAACGTCTCCATGTAGTCGTAGCCGCAGTTGTCCTGGCCGAACTCGCCGAGCACGACCGGGACCTGCTGGGCCAGCGGGGCGACCTGGCTGTCCCAGCAGGTTTCGGTGGCGCAGGCGTTGAAGCTGTAGGCGTGCCAGGAGGCGGCGATGTTGTTCAGCGGGTCGACCGGCTTGTGGGTCAGCCACTCGCGCAGGTCGTTGGCCCACTCCAGGCCACCGAGCATGAGGACGTTGGTCGCGCCGGTGGATCGCACCGCGTCGACCAGGTCCTGCATGCCGGCGACTTCGTAGGGAAGACCGGTGCAGGTGCCGCCGTCGCGCCAGCACTGCCAGCCCAGACTCTTGTCCCAGTCGGCGGGCATCTCCGGGTACGGCTCGTTGAACAGGTCGAACACGACCGCGTCGTTGCCCTTGAACGCGTTGGCGACGCCGGTCCAGAACTGCGGGGAGTACTTCGCGTCGGGCATCGGCTTCTGGCACACCGCGTGCTCGTCCTTGCAGTGCCAGTCCGGGCTGTTGGGGTACGCGCCCCAGGTCCAGTGCAGGTCCAGGATCACGGTGATGCCGTTGGCCACCAACAGGTCCGCGTAGTCCTTGACGGCCTGCTGGTAGGTCGCGCCACCGGGTGAGCCGTAGACGCCCAGCCAGCACTCCTCGTTCAGCGGGACCCGCACCGCGTGGATGTTCCACGTCTTCATCGCGTCCACCGACGCCTGGTCCACCGGACCGCCGTCCCACATGCCCTTGCCCTGCACGCAGGCGAACTCGCCACTGGAGCGGTCCACCCCGAGCAGCCGGTACGGCGTGCCGTCCGCGGTGACCAGCTTGTTGCCGGAGACGCGCAGCTTCGGCGCCGCGCCGCCCGGCGGAGTGCTCGTGGTGGTGGTGGTCGTCGTCGTCGTGGTGGTCGGGTTGACGCCGGTGCACGGGGCGCCGTTGACCGCGAAGTCCGTCGGCTTGGCGTTGCCGCCGCTGTAGGCGAAGTTCGCCCCCGCGGTGACGCTGCCCTTGGCCGGGATGGTGGCGTTCCAGCTCATGTTGGTCACGGTGATCTTCTTGCCCGCCTGTGACCAGTTGCCGTTCCAGCCCTGTTGCAAGGTCTGGTTGCCGGTGTAGGAGTAGGTGAGCCTCCAGCCGCTGACCGCCGACGAGTCGAGGTTGGCCACGGTCACGTTGACGCCGAAACCACTGCCCCAGTCGTTGGTCGAGTAGTCGACCCGGCACGCGAACGCCGCTGCCGCGGTCGCGTCGCTCACCCACGGCCCACTTGCCGCCATCAGGGCCGTACTCGCCATGGAGACCACGGCGCCCAGCGCGGCAAGTGCGGTGCGGCGTTTTCTGACTGTTCCTAACATCAGCACTCCCTTGTGCGGGTGAACGGACACTGCC
The DNA here is from genome assembly GCF_044544865.1 of Actinosynnema sp. NPDC053489. Classification (NCBI taxonomy): domain Bacteria; kingdom Bacillati; phylum Actinomycetota; class Actinomycetes; order Pseudonocardiales; family Pseudonocardiaceae; genus Actinosynnema; species Actinosynnema sp. NPDC053489. The sequence goes on from NZ_JBITXT010000009.1 coordinate 128,265, forward strand.
CAGCTCCTCTGGGAGCGTTCCCAGAAAACCCGTGGCGAAGCGTCGGCATCGGTGAGCGGTTCACGCGGGACGGAAGACCGAGGCCGTCAGGTCGAGGTGCGTGGCGCCGGGCACCCGCGCCGGCACGTCGCGATCGACGAAAGCTCGGGTACCAGGCCGTGCACGGCGCGCGGGCACCGGCCGTCATTCAGGTTCGAGCGCGTCATGCCAGCCCTCCTCCTGGTCGTCGCCACATGGGCCAAAACCACAGAGAGGGTTACTCAGATAGCCGAAGTAAGTCAACTACTTCCTGCCTGCAGAGCTGAGACGTGGCGCCGCCTTCCTCCGACGACCAGGGCATCCACACTCTTGACCAACTTACTTTGGCAACTTAATAATGATCCCGCAGGCGGCTGTGGAGCACGCCGCGCGTCACGTCAAGGAGGACGTCGTGAGGTTGTCGAGGAGTACCCGCAGGGGTGCACGGTCCACAGCCGTCCTGCTCGCCGCAGCGGTCGTGGCCACGGGCTGCGGCCCGTCGGACACGGCCGCCGGACCCGAGAGTTCCACCTTGGTGGCGTACACCGGCCAGTCCGGGGACTACCAGATCAACTTCAACCCGTACGCGCCCACCAACATCGGCGGGACCGGGACGATCTTCCAGACCTTGTTCTTCTACAACGTCGTCCGCGACACCGAGCCGACGCCGAGGCTGGGCACCGACTTCACCTGGAACGCGGACGGCACGCAGCTGTCCATCACCCTCAGGGATGGCGTGACCTGGTCCGATGGCGAGAAGTTCACCGCCACCGACGTCGTGTTCACCCTCGACATGATCAGCAAGCACAAGGGCATGAACAGCAGCGGCTACGCCGGGCGGGCCGAGGCCGTCGACGACACGCATGTCATCGTGGCGTTCGACCGGCCGTCGTTCGCGGACGGGCCGTCGCTGCTCGGCAGGACCTACATCGTGCCCGAGCACAAGTGGAAGGACATCGCCGACCCGGCGGTCACCGTGGTGGAGGACCCGGTCGGCACTGGTCCTTACCTGCTGGAGGAGTTCAAGCCCCAGGCGTTCACGCTCAAGGCGAACCCGACGTACTGGGGCGGCGAGCCCGCCGTCAAGAAGGTCCGCTACCTCGCGCTGTCGGGCAACCAGGCAGGCGCCGCGGCGCTCAAAGCCGCCCAGATCGACTGGCAGACCGGGCCCGTGCCCGACCTCGAGGACGTCGAGAAGAACTATCCCGGCTACCGTGCCGTGGTCACCCCGGTGAACCAGATCGCGCTCGTGACGTGCAGCAGCACCGCCCTGGGCTGCCGGGGCACGCAAACCGACCCGGCCGTGCGCCAGGCGATCTACCACGCCATCGACCGCACCCAGGTCAACGCGCTGGCGTTCGAGAACACCGGCAGTGACATCTCACCGAGCTTCCTGCTGCCCGGCCGCGATGGTGACCTGATCTCCGACGAGCTGCGCGACCGCACGGCCCCGATGCGATCGGACCCGGCGAAGGCACAGCAGCTCCTGGAGAGCGCCGGCTACACCAAGAACACGGATGGCATCTATGCCAAGGACGGCGCGCCGGTGTCACTGACGCTGAGCACCGTCGCCGGCTGGACGGACTACATCACGGCGGGCGACACGATGGCCCAGCAACTCCAGCGCGCGGGCGTCAAGGTCACCTTGCAGCAGGTCTCCTGGAACGAGTTCGTCGACGCCAGGGACCGCGGCAACTACCAGATGATCATCGACTCGCTCAACCAAGGCCCCGCGCCGGACCCGTACTACCTCTACAACTACTTCTACAGCACCGCGCAGACCGCCGAGGTGGGCGCCAAACCCGGCCCGAACGTCAGCCGGTTCTCCGACCCGCAGGTCGACCAGGCGCTCGACGCCCTCAAGCTCCTCAACCCCACCGACACCGCCGCCCGGCAGCGCCACCTGGAGACGATCCAGACCCGCATCGAGCAGGCGATGCCCTACATCCCCGTGCTCACCCAGGGCACGATCAGCATCTACCACGACGCCAAGTTCACCGGCTGGCCGACGGAGAAGGACCTATACGCCTTCCCCGCCGTCTGGGCGAACCCCGACAACGCGGAAGTCCTCCTGCGTCTCAAGCCCGCCGGCAAGTGATCCCGGGCCACGCGGCGCTACTCCCCCGTACTCCGCACCTGAGCTGACGGCGAGTGGTCAGGCGCCTCGTCCCCGCCGGCGGGCACCGGCCGCGGCCCTTCCTCGGATCGGCCGCGACCGAGCGTCAGTTCGTTCTGCAGGACGAGGACCGCCCCGCCGATCGCCGCCGCGTCCGACCCGTTGACCGAGGGCACCACCCGCACCGGGTGTGCCCGCCGGGCGAACAACCGGCGGTCCAACTGCTCCTGGATCACCGCCTGGTAGGTCGAACCGGCCACCGCGAAGCTCTGCCCGGCCAGCACGACCACGTCCAGGTCGAACAGCACCGCCACGGTGACCGCGGCATGACCGAGGTAACGTGCCGAACGTTCGACGAGTTCACGGGCCTCCGGGTCACCGGCGTTCGCGGCCGCCGCGATCCGGGAGAACTCGGTCAGGAAGTCGTCGCCGGCCGGGTCGAGCGCGAGCCGTCGGGCGAGGCCCGGTGTCGCCAACGCCTGTCGGACCACGGCCGACGGGCCGGCGTAGTTCTCCAGGCAGCCGACGTTGCCGCACGTGCACTCGTCGCCGTGGACGTCGACCGAGATGTGCCCGATCTCGGCGGTGTTCGAGGAGCTGCCCCGGTACACCTCGCCCGCGACCACCACCCCGCCGCCGATGCCGGTGGCCATGTAGATGCAGCCGTAGGTGCTGCGCGGGTCCACCGCACCCATCCAGTACTCGCCGATCGCGGCCGCGGCGGCATCGTTGTCGAGCAGCACGGGCAGCCCCAGGATCTCCGAGAGCCGCCGCGCGACGGGGTAATCGCACCACTCGTCCGTGGGCTGCGGTGTCAACAGCACGCCCGCGCCCCGGTCCTGCGGACCGTAGCTGACCAGGCCGACCCCGAGCACCTTGTCCCGCTCGACGGCCGCCGTCGTCAGCAGGGCCTCCACCTGCGCCGCCACCAGCGGCAACGCTCGATCCGGCGGCATCGACGCCACGCCGTGAAACGACGTCCGCGCCACCGGCCGTCCGGCCAGGTCGATCACCACGATGACGCACGCGTTGCGCTCCAGCTGCACACCCACGCCGTAGCGCGCCGGCGGGTTGAGCTGGAGCAACGTGCGCGGCTTGCCACCCGTCGAGGCACCGCGACCCACCTCGACCACCAAGCCGTCGCCGAGCAGTTCCCGCACGACCTCGGAGATCGTCGCCCCGGTCAGACCGGTCGCCGCGGCGAGCTCCACCCGGCTGATCGTCCGCGCGGCCCTGATCACGTCCAGCACCTGGCCACGCGTCTTGGACCGGCTTGCCAAGACCGGGCTCCTCGCCACGGAACCTCCTTCACCCGACCCTTCGCCAGGCTACTTCACTTACGGTTCACGCGGCGTTGCCGAGGTGCGGAGACATGCTCTCACCGGCAGTGGGGGTGTGGGGTGCGAACGCACCCCACACCCCCACTGCCACAGGTGCAGACGGCCGGTGTGCTCCGTCAGCGACGGCTTCACCCTTGGTCAGCCGGCACGGACGTCGTCGAGGACGAGGGAGCCCTTGGTCGTGGCCGCGCCGTCGGCCTGGTTGACGAAGACGTTGAACTGGGACAGGTCGCGCAGGTCGTCGGCGGTGATGCGGCGGTGGGCGTTGGCGGTGTCCCACGGTGCGGGTCGCCAGTCGGCGAACGGGATGGTGACGACCCCCGCCGTGGTGCCGGCGAGCGAGGGGTACGCCTCGAAGGCGACGCCGCCGGCGTTGAGCTGGAGCACGAGCTTGTGATGGGAGCCGTCGGGTCGCAGCCACAACGACAAGCCGCTGTAGGCGGACCAGTCGCCGTTCAGGCGTTTGCCGATGCCGGTGTAGGTCTGGAAGGTGAAGTCGTAGTCGAGCTTGAGCGCCTTGCCGCCGTTGTCGGCGGCCAGGGAGATGGTGTTGGAGCCGTAGGTGCTGTAGTCGGCGCGCAGTGCCGTGTCGTCGGGGTGACCCTGGAAGTCGTCCACCACGCCCGGCGGCAGTGGCGGCTTCGCGCCCAGGATGACGGTGTTGGTCAGCTCCAGCGGTTGTGCGCGCCCGACGACCAGCGCGTGGACGTTCAGCCTGGTCACCGTGTTGGTCAGGTTCTCCTGGCCGATGCGCCAGGTGCCGGTGTGGTAGCCGGTGGCGCGGTCGTAGGTGAGCAGGTTTTTGGTGTTCGACGTGCCGACGGTGTAGTAGACGAGCAGCGCCTTGGTGTTGTTGACCTTGACCCGGATCGTCGTGGTGGGCGTGGTGACGCGTTCGCGGTCGGTCGGGGACACGATGTGCGCGGACGGCTCCTGGCGCACCGCCTTGGTACGGCGGTCGAAGACGTGGTCGAGTTCGGCGGCGAACACCGAGTACGGGTCGGCGTGGAAGGCGCGGAAGTCGGGCAGCAGCTCGTGCTCGGGCAGGTCGCCGGTGGCCGGGTGCGGGACGAAGAACTGCTCGGGACCGAAGTTGGTCCACGTCATCGCGTACGCGGTCCGGCGAGCGTCCGGGTCGGTCTTGATGGCGTCGAGGACTTGGGTGTACCAGTGCAGGTTGCCGTTGCCGCCGTTGGGCTTGAGCGCCCCGGTGATGCCGTACTCGGTGGCGGCGGAGACCTTGCCCTTCCCGTCCGCGATCCGCGCGATCATGGCCAGGTCGGCGACCAGGCCGTCCAGCCACTGCTTCGAGCCGTTGCTGCCGTCGTAGTTGTCGTAGCCGAACACGTCCACGTAGTCGTCACCGGGGTAGGTGCGCAGGTAGACGTCGCTCACGCCGCCGTAGGAACCGCCGGGCGAGTAGGCGTAGAGGAAGTTGTGGACGTCCTTGGTGTCGCGCAGGTACTCCACGGTGTAGCGCCACAGCTCGACGTACTGCGACGCCGAGGCGTGCGCCGCGCCCCACCAGAACCACGAGCCGCTGTTCTCGTGGAACGGCCGGAAGACGACCGGGATGGGGCGGCCCCGGTCGTCGGTGATCGCGTACGCCAGCCGGGCCACCCGGTCGAGGTAGGCGCGGAACTGCGCGTTGTGGTCGCCACCGGGCAGGATGCGGGCGACCACGTTCCCGCCGGTGTCGCCGTAGTTGCCGCCGGTGACGAAGTTGTTCATGTGCGCGCTGATCGTGTTGATGCCGCCGATGCGGTGGGCGGCTTTGACCAGTTGCACGTACTTGGCGAACTTCTCCTCCGGCGTGCCGGGCGAGGAGCCGTAGCCCTGGTCGCTCATGTCCCAGCCGAACACGGCGGGGTGGTCGCCCACCCCCGCTTTCACGTCGGAGCTGACGCCGTCGGCGGTGGCGAAGGTGAGGCCGAACTCGGTGGTCTGCTGGTGCCCGAACAGCATGCCCTGCCCGCGCTGCGCGCGCAGGTAGGCGAACAGCGAGCGGGTTTCGGGGGTCGCCTTGTCGTCGGCCACCCGGACTTCGGCGGGCCTCTCGCCGTGCGCGGAGGCGGCGGGCACCGCCACCGCCGACGCGGCGGTGGCGGTGACGACCAGGGCGACGAGGCGCCTCACCGGCGGGTCCACTTCTGGTTGGCCTGACCGTTGCAGGACCAGGAGTTGACCCGGGTGCCGTTGGCCGTGCCCTGGCCGTCGGCGTCCAGGCACAGACCGGTCTGGTTGTGGCGGATGGAGCCGTCCGAGCCCAGGGTCCACTTCTGGTTCGCGCCGCCGTTGCAGTCCCAGATCTGCGCCTGGGTTCCCGCGGCGGAGTTCGGCGTCAGGTCGAGGCACTTGCCGCCGTAGACGCGCAACTCGGAGGCGCCCGTGGCGGTCCAGCGCTGGTTGGCCTGGCCGTTGCAGTCCCAGAGCTGGATCAGCGCCCCGTTGGCCTGGCTCGCGCCGGAGACGTCCAGGCAGCGGCCGGACTGCTGACCGACGTAGGTGTTGCCGGTCGGGGTGCTGTTCGGGGTGAGCGCGGCGGTCAGGGGCGGGTACCAGCGCGCCTCGATCTTGCGGATGCCCGAGTCGTTGGGGTGCACGCCGTCGGAGGTGTCGGTGGAGGTGGTGAAGCCGCTCCACTGGTCCACCACCGTGATCGGTGACTGGGAGGTCGTGTTGGCCCTGGCCCAGCCGGGGATGGCGTTGTTGAGGTCGATCACGCGCTGGTAGCAAGCCGCGCAGTTGGCGGGGGTCATCGGCAGGATCTGCGCGACCAGGACCTTCATCGACGGGTTGCTCGCGCGCATCTGGCCGAGCAGCTTGGTGTAGGCGGACAGGATCGTGCTCGCGGGGATGTTGCTCCACACGTCGTTGGTGCCCAGGTGCATCAGCACCACGTCCGGCCGGGTCGCCGACAACCAGCCGGGCAGCTGGTTCTGGTCCGCGATCCGGGTGGCGAGGAACCCGCCGTGGCCCTCGTTCTCGCCGTCGTAGGCGAACCCGCAGCCGGGTGCGGGCAGGGTGCCGACGAAGTCGATGTCGGTGTAGCCGGTGTTGCGCAAGTGCTGCCACAGCAGGGCGCGCCAGCAGCCCGGCGACCCGGTGATCGAGTCACCCAGCGCCATGATCCGCGTGGGCGTGGCGGCCGACGCCTGCGGCACGATCAGGGACAACGCGGCCAGCACCGCGACCAGCACACTGCTCACCGATGAGCGTGTTCTCATGGCAGACCTTCCGAGCGAGACGGTGATCGTGTTGGTCGACCAGGGGCACCGGGACCGCATCGCGTCCCGGTGCCACGCGGGTCGGTTACTTGAGGTTGGGCAGCTCGTCGCGGGTGACGACGTAGCTGTGGTTGTAGACCTTCTGCAGGTGGCCGACGCTGTTGCTGACGGTCAGGTGGTTGCCGTGCCAGGTCCCGAACAGCACCCAGCGGGTGCCGGTGGAGACGAGCCGGTCCGGGTCCGGGATGGGCCCGTTCTCGTGCAGCGCGATCGGCACCGAGGAGCCGACGACGTTGCGCACGGCGTTGTACATGGCGTTCTGCGGGTCGTAGTTGCCGTCACCGGCGTAGGTGTCGGCCCCGCCGATGTCCACGACCGACTTGCCCGGGTAGAACGAGGACTGCGGCTGGCCGTTGTACCCGTGCAGCCACACCAGGTTGTTGAGGCCCTTGACGCGGGTGAAGTAGTCGAACATGAAGTTCCACAGCCGGTTGTACTGCGCACCGCCCTCCATGCTCCACCAGAACCACGTGCCGCCGGCCTCGTGGAACGGCCGCCAGATCACCGCCGCGCCCGCGTCCTCCAGCTGCTGGAGCATGGCCGAGGCCTGGTCCAAGCGGTCGATGAAGGAGCGGTACTCGGCCGTGCCCGGCGTCAGGACGGCGTTGATCGACACCGGTGTCTTCGTGCCGTCGTAGGTGTCGGGCTTCGTGGGGGCGCCCATGTGGTAGCCGATCATCGGGATGCCGCCCGCGTTCCACCACGCGATCGCCCGCGGGGCGAGGTCCTTGGAGTCACCGAAGTCCAGGCCGCGGATCGCCGGGTACTTGCCCGTGTTGTTGCGGATGTAGTTGATCTCGTAGTCCGGGCCGCCGATCCACGTCGACTCCTGCTGGCCGGAGAGGATGTGGTTGCCGTACTGCGAGTAGACGTAGCAGAGCAGCTTGCGCGCCTGCGGCGTCGGGTTGGGCGTCACCGGGTTGACCGGGCACTGGGGCGTGCCGCCGCCGGTGCCGGAGCGGAACTGCTGGTTGGCCTGGCCGTTGCAGTTCCAGGTGTTCACCGCCGTGCCGTTGGCGGTGGCCTGGTTGTTGACGTCCAGGCACAGCCCCGACTGGGTGGCGGTGATGCTGCCGTTGGAGTTGAGCCGGAACTTCTGGTTCGCGCCGCCGTTGCAGTCCCAGATGGCCAGGCGGGTGCCCGCGGCGGTGTTTCCGCCGGGCACGTCCAGGCACTTGGAGCCGTTGAACACCCGCAGTTCGCCCGACGCGGAGAACTCCCAGCTCTGGTTGGCGCCGCCGGTGCAGTCCCAGATCTGCAGCTGCGCGCCGTTGGCGCTGGAGTTGCCCGCGACGTCCAGGCAGCGGCCGGACGCGACGCCGACCAGCGGAGCGGGGGCGGCCTGGGCCGGGGTGGTCGCCAACATCAGCGCCGGGGCGATCAGCGCCACGGCCGGCAGGGCTCTGCCCAGGCGTGATGGAGCACGCATCTGATCTCCTTTGATCATTGCGGAGGAGGCGGAGGCAAGAACAGCGCAGCGATTGTTAGGTTCACGTCGAAACAAAGTCAACCCTGCAGACCCATCGAGACGCCTTCCTTGACTTTGTTTCGACGGTAACTTAACAATGCGTCGTCACAGCTCAGCCGCGCTCATCGACGAGACAAGGCGGTTCGGATGGCACACCGCACACCAAGGACGGCGGCGGCCTTCGTCGCCGCCCTCCTCACCTGCCTGGTGGCGCTGATCGTCCCCTCCACGGCCCAGGCCGCGTCGTTGCAGGAGGTCAGGGACTTCGGCAACAACCCCAGCGGCATCAGGATGTTCGTCTACGTGCCGAACACCGTGGCGGCCAAGCCCGCCGTGGTGGTCGGCGTCCACTGGTGCCACGGCAGCGCCCAGGACTTCTACGCCGGCACGCAGTACGCCTCGCTGGCCGACCGGTACGGGTTCATCGTCATCTACCCGTCGGCCGTCAGCTCCGACGGTTGCTGGGACGTCCACTCCCCCGCCGTGCTCACGCACAACGGCGGCGGCGACGCTCAGGGCATCGTCTCGATGGTCAAGCACGTCCAGCAGCGCTACAACGGCGACCCTGCCCGCACGTTCGTCACCGGCCACTCCTCGGGCGGCATGATGACCAATGTCCTGCTCGGGTCCTACCCGGACGTGTTCGCGGCCGGCGCTTCGTTCGCGGGCGTGCCGTTCGGCTGCTTCGCCGGACCGAACCCGTGGCACACCGACTGCGCCGAGGGACGCGTGGACAAGACCCCGCAGCAGTGGGGCGACCTGGTGCGCGGCGCCTACCCCGGCTACAGCGGACCGCGCCCCAGGGTGCAGCTGTGGCACGGCACCGAGGACGACGTGCTGCGCTTCGCCAACTTCGGCGAGGCGATCGAGCAGTGGACCAACGTGCACGGCGTGAGCACGACCCCCACCTCCACCGAGTACAACACCCCGCGCGGCACCTGGACCCGCACCCGCTACGGCTCGCGCGTGGAGGCGGTCCGCGAACAGGGGCAGCCGCACAACCTCCAGATCCTCGCCGACGAGGTGATCCGCTTCTTCGGCATCGACCAGCAGCCGTCCGGCGGCACCGCGCTGGTCGGCGCGCAGTCCGGCCGGTGCCTCGACGTCGCGTCGGCGAGCCGCGCCAACGGCGCCGCGGTGCAGTTGTGGGACTGCAACGGCGCCGCCAACCAGCAGTGGACGTCCACGGCGAGCGGTGAGCTGCGGGTCTACGGCGACAAGTGCCTCGACGCCACCGGTCAGGGCACGGCCGCGGGCACCACCGTCCAGATCTGGGACTGCAACGGCCAGAGCAACCAGAAGTGGACCACCCAGTCCGACGGCTCCGTCAAGGGCGCCCAGTCGGGCCTGTGCCTCGACGCGACGAGTCAAGGCACCGCGAACGGCACCAGGATCGCGCTGTGGACCTGCAACGGGCAGGCCAACCAGAGGTGGATCCGGCGCTGAGGGCAGCGGGAACCGCCGAACCTCGCGGGCGGTTCCCGCTCCCGCGCTCCTCACGGTCGTCGGCGCGGCGGTCGCCCGGCGCCCTTCAGACCGCGCCGGTGATCGTCTTCCTGATGGCGAGGGCGGCCGCCGACCGCGCCCACTCGCCGAAGTCGAACGGCTGCACGTCCAGGTCGATCAGCGCAGGGTCGTCCTCGTAGGTGTCCTCGATGCCCTCGTACACGACCTCTCGGGCAACCTCGTAGAGGGGCAGGCCGTCGCCGGTGAGCAGCACCTTGTGCGGGTCCAGGAAGTTGGCGGCATGCCCGATCAACACCCCGAGGGCGTAACCGGCCGCCTCGAACACCTCACGCGCCCGCCGCTCCCCCGACCGGGCTCGCTCCACCGCTTCCCCGTAGGTCAACGGGCCGTCGAACTGCCGCAGGATCGCCTCCGTCATCAGGAAGCTCGACGCGCAGCCCCGGTGGCCGTAACCGCACGCCGGACCGCTCGGGTCGACCAGCACGTGGGCGAAGCGGGGCGGCAGTCCGTGCGCCCCGCGCACCAGCCTGCCGTCGACGACCAGACCGGTGCCCACGCCCGCGCCGACGGTGATCACCACCATGGAGTCCACGCCCGCGCCCGCACCGAACCAGTGCTCGGCGGCCGTGAGGGCCTGCACGTCGTTGTCCACCGCCACCGGCAACCCCGTGACCGCGGTCAACGGCGGGGCCAGCGGCACGTCGACCCATCCCAGGAACTCGGCGTCCGTGACGACGCCCTCGCGCACCACGCCGCCCAACGTCACCCCCAGCCCCGTCAACCCCTCGAACCCGGCGGCGACCTCGGCGACCTGCTCCACCACGTCGGCAGGGGCGGTCGAGCGCAACGGCGCCTCCACCGACGCCACCACGCCCGCCGCCAGGTCCGTCACGGCCGCGTACAGCCGGTCGGCGGTCAGCTTCACCCCGAGGAAGTGGTGCGACTCCCCTCGCACGTGCAACAGCTCCGAGGGTCGCCCGGTCGGGGAACGCAGCTCGGTCCCGCCCTCACCCACCAGCCCGGCGGTGACCAGGGTCTTGGTCACCCGGCTGAGGGTCGGGCGGGACAGGCGCAGCCTCGGGGCGATCTCGGAGCGCGACATCGGGCCGTGGACCAGCAGCTCCATCAGCACGTCCCGGGCAGCGCCGGTCAGGACCGGCCACGACGTCGCCGTCACGCGGGCGGGGGTTCTGGTCGACACCGGTCGAACGTACCCCGCGGCGGGTCGTGTCCTCTGGCAGAGGGCGGGCCGTGGGCCGCAGGTCCTCCGAACGGGTCGGGACGGGCCGCCGACGCCCGGGCCCGGAGCGGGACGGGCCTTCGGTAACCAGACCTCCCACCGGCGACGCGCTCATCAGCGAAAACGGACTCTTCCACGGTCTGGGCGAAGACCAACTCAGAGGCATGTCCGAAGCCATTCCGCCCCGCCGCGACGAGACCGGCATGACCATCGATGATCCGGAGTGGCCCATTCCCGGCCGCGTCACATCAGGTCGACCGACGAGCTGGTGACGTGTCAGCCCGCGTCCATCAGGCCGTCGAACTCCTCCAGCGTCACGAACCCCATGAGCGGCCGTGGTACGAAGGCCGCCGGGCTCGGGCGCCGTGTGACGAACAGTCCGGTGGGTGGTGACGTCCCACAGCCGCACGGTGCGGTCCACGCCCGTGGTCGCGAGACGTTTCCCGTCGGGGCTGAAGGCGACACCCCAGACCCGGTCGGTGTGCCCGCTGAGGGGGTCGCCCACCTGGCGGCCGGTGCACACGTCCCACAGTCGGACCGTCCGGTCGCGGCTCGTCGTGGCCACCACCGCCCCGTCGGGGCTGAAAGCGACATTGTTCACCGAGTCCGCATGGCCGGTGAGCATGGCCGAGACGTGCACCGGCTCGGAGAGAACGGCGGCGAGGCCGGCGAGCGCTTCGTCGGTGGCGGCGGTGTGCAGGCTCGCCAGGTCGGGTGCCGGTCCCGCAGGTACTGCGCCTGCGCCGCCAGGCTGCGTGACGTGGCCAGCCGGGCCTGCTGCTCGGCCCGGTCGCGTTCGGAGGCCGCGATCCGACCCTGCCACACCGCGGTCGCGGCCCCGACGAGCGCGAGCACCAGCAGACCGGTGAGCAGGCTGATCAGACGCCGTTGCTGCCGCATGTCCTCGCTGAGCAGGTCGTCCTTGGGGATGCCGCGGATCGCGGCCGCCACCGTCGCCGCCTTGCCGCGGAAGTCGTGGCGCCCGTCCTCGCCGAGGTTCACCCAGTGCGGTTCTTCCACGAACCAGCCGCGCAGGTCCTCGGGCAACGCGGTGGTCGTGTCCCGGTCGAAGTCCCCGGCAACCGGGTCCCGGGCGATCGCCTTCCCGGGGCGCACGATCACGAACCGATCCGCCGATCGGTTCTCCCGCCACCAGGCCACCTCCCGACGAAGCCAGGGCGAAGCGGCCGACGCGGGCGAGGCCAGCGGGACGAAGGTGCGCGATGCCCGCAAAGCCGCCTCCAGCGACGACCACAGGCCGGCGCTCGCGGGCAACGAAGTGTCATCGTGGAAGACGCGCAACCCGGATAATCGGTACCAGGGACGCCCCAACCGCCGCGTGGTCCGCTGCAGCGCTCTGGCAACCGCTCGTTCGGCAGCGTGGTTGCAGGAGATGAAAGCGTCGTAACCGGCCTTCGACATCGGAGTCTCCCTCGCTGGCGGCTCGGCATGTTATCGCCGAGCCGAGCGCACGCCGACCCGCATGCCCGCGACGCGACCGTGCGACGAAACCCGCTGTCACCGCGAGGAATCTTCACAAACCGCTTGGTGGCTTCCACTCGCCGATCCCGGGAGTGCGGTCGTGGACCGCGGCGGGCGCCCGCGGGTCCGTGCTCGGGTAAACCCGTTGCACCAGCCGCACGCCCGGTGGCCGGGACATCCAGCGCCGTTCCCGATCCGGTGGCGGCAGGCGGCGCGGAGCCAACCCCGGACACCCGGTCCTGCTGGTGCCGACCCGTCCCAGCTGCGGCGACACCCACGCCCACGATCGACGCCGTTCGACATCGGCCCGGCCACCGTCTGACGCCGCATCGCAATCCTCGCACTGCACCTCGACATCGGACGAGGGTGGACAGGGTTCACCGCCGTCCGCGGTCGTCCACAAGTCCGGGACCCCCACGGGCGCCGGACCAACTGCCGCAGACTACGAACTCTTCGGTGGCGCCACGGACGACTATTCAGGCCCTACCGGACCACGTCCGGAAAGCCTCCGGGTTACCGGGAACCTCAGTGGAAGCGCGTCGGTGGGCGGGTGGACAGCGCGCGGACGTTGGGGGTGAGCACGTACTGGTTGCGGCACACCGGGTTGACCTGGCTGGAACGCAATTCCGGTAGCGCGGTGGCGCGGGCGTTCGCCGGACACGCCGTGCCTTCATCGAACCGGCAGGGTGTGACACACGTGTACGTCAAGGCGTCGACGGGCGAGGTGGCCACCGCATCACAGGCGTTGACGAGGGAACCGCACCCGCCGGCGTTGGAACCACTGCCTCCGGTCGCGCCGACGGGGACCCATCCGTTGCACGTCGCCGGGCAGACCTCCGACGAGCCGGGAACGGACCTGGCCACGCGCGAACAGAGGACGGGCTGAACACCTCGCGGCGTTGAGCCGCACCGGCGGCGCCCACCGGCTTACCGAGGTTGAACTCGTGATGTCGCCGGGTGGCTCAGGTGGGTCTGATCGTCGAGCAGGTCTCGGCGAGGCGGCCGTCCAAGACCAGACCGCCGGCCACCGCTGATTACCTGGTGCGCTCAGTGCGGTCGTCGTACTGCTCGCGGGCTGTGATGACTTCTTCGATGTGCAGCACGGACCACTCCGTGAGCGCCTTCAGCGGTTCCCGCAGCGTCTGGCCGAGCGCGGTCAGCTCGTACTCCACGCGCGGCGGCACCTCAGGGTAGACGGTCCGGCTGACCAGCCCGTCGCGTTCGAGGGTGCGCAGCGTCTGGGTGAGCATCTTCTCGCTCACGCCCGCCAGCGCCTGCCGGAGCCGGCCGAACCGGGAGGTCCCGTTCCGGCCGAGTTCGCCCAGCACGAGGACCGCCCACTTGCTGCCGATCTGGTCGAGCAGGTCCCGAGACGGGCAGCCGCGATCGTACGGATCGAACGACGGCATGGGCCCGGTCACGTTCTCCACAGCAGCCACACAGCTCACCTCGATGCTTTCGCTCCGGTAAGTACCCTACCAAGGAGTGGCTACTCCCCAACAGAGAGTGTCCAGGTCATTCTGTGTCCCATCCCGCGGCGGACGGACCGCGGCAGGCGTGCGGGGCACGCGAGGAAGGAAGGATGACCACCATGCCGATCGTCGTCACCGGAGCCACCGGCCAGCTGGGCAGGCTCACCGTCGAGGCACTGCTGCGGCGCGGGATCCCGGCCGCGGACGTCATCGCGACCGGCCGGGACATCGCCGGGATCAAGGATTTGGCCGACCGGGGCGTCACGGTGCGCCGCGCCGACTTCGCGGATGCGGACGGCCTGGCCGAGGCATTCGCGGGGGCGGACAGGCTGCTGCTGGTCTCGGCCTCGGTCCCCGTGGGCGAGCGGGTCGCCAACCACCGCCGCGTGATCGACGCCGCAGCGTCCGCGGGCGTGTCGCTGGTGGCGTACACGAGCACGACGCGCGCGGACACGGCCACCACCGTCATCGGTGCCACGCACGGCGAGACCGAGGAGTACCTGCGGGACCGCGGAATCCCCAGCGTGCTGCTGCGCAACGGCTGGTACTTGGAGAACTACACCAGCCAACTGCCGCAGATCCTGCAGAACGGCGCCGTCGTCGGCGCCGCGGGCCAGGGGCGGATCAGCGCCGCGTCCCGCGCCGACTACGCCGAGGCCGCGGCGGTCGTCCTCACCACCGAAGGCCACACCGGCGCCGTGTACGAGCTCGGCGGCGACGAATCCTTCACCCTGACCGAACTCGCCGCCGCGATCTCCGCCGCGGCCGGGAAGCAGGTTGCCTACACCGACCTCCCGGTGACCGACTTCGCCCGGGTACTGGCCGCCGCGGGCCTGCCCGCCGAGCTGGCGGAGGTCCTCGCCGACGCTGACCGCGGCATGAACCGCGGCGAGATGTACACCGATTCCGGCGACTTGCACCGCCTGATCGGGCGCCCGCCCGTGACCCTGGCCGAGGCACTCGCGGCCGCCCTGCACGACTGAGTGGAACTCGTGATGTGACCGGGTCGCTCGGGTGGGCCTGATCGCCAGGCCGGTCTCGGTGAGGCAGCTGTCCATGAGCTCGACGCGGCACTGGATGTGCCGCAGGCCGCGCTGGACGGGATGTCCGGAGAGCCGGCTGCGTCGCAGGAGGACCAGATCCCCTCGACCGGGTTGAGGTCGGGTGCGCAGGGCGGTGGGTGGTCAGCCGGTCCCGGGCCTCGGCGAACTTCTGCGGGTCGGTGGCCTTGTGGACGTTGAGGTCGTCCCAACGAGAACCATCGGGCCCGCCGAGCTGCTGGTGTGCTGCGATCAACAAATCCCGGCGGTCGCACCACCGGG
Organism: Actinosynnema sp. NPDC053489; assembly: GCF_044544865.1. Taxonomy (NCBI): domain Bacteria; kingdom Bacillati; phylum Actinomycetota; class Actinomycetes; order Pseudonocardiales; family Pseudonocardiaceae; genus Actinosynnema; species Actinosynnema sp. NPDC053489. The sequence goes on from NZ_JBITXT010000009.1 coordinate 143,477, forward strand.
GTCCGGCCGCGCTGTGATCGGGTCTTCGCGGGCGGCGTCGTGGAGGATCCGGCTCCGCCCTCGAGGACGGGCGAGGCGCCACGGGCCGTCGCGAGTCCTCCGCGCAGGCCACACCTCCTTGACGCACCCGGGCCACCGCCTCGTCGTTCCGCTCCATGGCCCGCCGAGCCGGGGACTGCCAGGATCAGCCGTTACGCACCGGCGGTTTCCGCACGCCCTGGATCGTGCGGGCCATGTGGAAGCACCGACCGATCACCGTTTGATCCGCGCCGGTGTCCAGCGCTGGTCCTCCCGGCCAGGCGCGGCCGGCCCCTGGGACCGCAGGGCTCTCGGACCGCCCTGCTCCCACTTCTGCCGCTACCGTTGTACCGAGTGGACGTTGATGCGCAGGGCCTTGGCGATGACCGGGCTCGCCTCGCCCTGGGCGAACCGCTCGGCCGCCTTGGACCGTGACTCCTCGCGGAACTGCGGCCGTTCGGCAGTCAGCCCGCCTCCTTGTGGATACCGCATGCTCCGGTGACACCGCACGGGTGATGAGCCATCAGCCCCTACGACACCACGAGTTCCGCCTCAGTAGTCACTGGGCTGCGACGCTAGGAACCTTTGTCCCCCGAACGTGTAGTCCTCCATACGGGGCACGGCGCGTATAGTGGACAGATCGTCGATCCGCTACCGTCGAAGGCGGGAAGCACATGCCACGAATCATGCCGCTCCGGCCGGAGAATGCCGACGAGAACTTGCCGCCGACGTTCTACCTCAAGTTCAGCCAGGAGGAATTCCCAGCGTTTCTCGCCAACCCCACGGCCGTCATCAAATATTTCGGTCAGAACGTTAAAAATTTGACCGTCACCGTGAAGGACCATGTCTGGGACGCGGGTAACCAGGAATGGATCACCGACCAGTCCGACGCACGTCTCGCCGTCGACGGCGGTTTGCCGCCGGCGAGCCAGTGGGAGTGGTGGTGCGGTTACCAGGACGAGATGTGCGTGTGCGAGCGGGTCCTCGTTCCTTGACGCCCCTCGTTCCCCCGGCAGGAAGTCACTGAAGACATCGACGCAGCCGGCTCCGCCAAGAAGGCGAAATGGCAACCCGGTCACCACCGACGTCGACGCAGTGACTACCCGAATCGACAGTCGCCACGCGAAGGTGACGGCAGACGGCCGCCTGACCGCCGGACGAAGCCGACCCCTTTCAACCCCGGGTTGCACCGCTCGTTCGGCTCTGGTCCGTAGTCGGTGGTAACGCGGAGTATCGGTCAGGGCAGGAGGATGCGGTGGCGGAGGAGGTCGGATCCGGCGCGTCCGTGCATCTGCTGATGATCGTTTTGGTGCGGGTGTTGACGCCTTCGGTGCGGCCGTTGTGGTAGGGCAGGGTGAGGGCGGCGTCGGCTGCGGGCCGGTCGATCTCGAGACCGTTGGTGAGACCGCGAAGGTGCGGCAGGTCGGCGGTGCGGGCGGTCGCGATCCGTTCGGTGGGTTTCACGTCGTTGTCCGCGGTCGGTGTCGACAGGGCGGTGAAGCCGCGTATCGGGTTGGTGAGTGCGGTCATCTCCGGGCAGGCCGCGGTGATCTTGTGCAGCGACTCCGTGTCCTTCGGGCGCGGGTTGTCGGGTTCGGTGAGCAGGGGGCTGTTTGCGTGGCGGGAGGTGGTGACGGGGCGGTCGCCGTCGGCGCGGCCCTGGTTGAGGTAGCGGACCGGCAGGTTGGCGCCGCCGGTGTGGCCCAGCTCCCGGATCTCGGCGAGCAGGCGGGTGGCCGGGGCCGCGGGGGTTGGCGGAGCGGCGGGCGCGCAGGTGGTCGCGGATGGTCCGCTCGTGATCCCCGCCGGGGCGGGGCGGGTTGACGGTGGCCCGGCATCCGGTGTGCGCGCGGACCTCGGGCGGGACCTTGTCGCAGAGGTCGCGCCACAAGTGCCGGCGGTCGCTGACCCGCGCCGTGTCGGGCAGGGCACGGCGGCCGGTCTCGGCGTCGACGACGATCGTGGCGTAGCGGTGGCGGCGGCGCAGGGCGAAGTTGTCCGCGCCGATCACCCGCGAAACCGTCGACCGAGGCAGCGGCAGGCGCCGCGGACGGCGCAACGCGGGGCTGCGGGACACCGGCACGGCGAGGAGACCGGCCGGCCGTGCGGCCGCTCGACCGCGTAACCCTTGCGCCAGTGGGGATATCCGCCGGACAAGCCGCACCGCGCGGCGCCGGTGGCGCTCCAGCAGTCCGGAAACCCGTTCCCGGAAGGTCTGCCGCCGGCAGTTCCGGGCCTGGCAGACCAAGCGCCGTACACGCACATGAACGACGACCTGGCGACCGTCGACCGGCACGTCCCTCACCGCCCGGCGGTGATACCCGTGCACCTTCGCGGTCGCGGTCCCGCACACCGGACACGGCACGGCCACATCCCGAGTACGGGCCGTGACCACCGCCATGCCGCCGCTCTCCGCCACGTCCTCGACGACCAACGCCGACAACCCGGAAACACCGTCCCTACAAGGGAGTCGACATCCATCACGAGATCATGATCATGGACGGTTACACCACGCCACCACCGACTACGTGACAGAGCCGCTCGTTTGACAGTCCCCGGCAACGGCGAGTTCACCCCTCTGGGGACTAGCCGAGATCGGCGCCTGCCGCCAGTCTCGAAATGGCACGTGCGGGCACCACCGGTAGACCGGCACACCGGTTCGGCAGTGCACCTGTCACCGACGCGAAGCCCTTCGGCCGCGCCTCTCGACGCGCTTCCACCAACGGAGGGGACGCCTTGGACCCGTCTCGCGAGACCTGGGTGCCCGTGCGGCCGCCAGCGGTGCCCGACCGGGGTGCCCCTGACAGGAACGCCCTCCGGCGGGCAACCGTTGTTGATCGTGTGTCCGATCTCCCGCCTGGTCCCGTCGCAGAGCCTGTCCACCCGGTCGACGTGAGCGCCGGCGGAGAACGGAGGAGCGGCAGGGGGCGGGCCCGGCGACCCGTCACCACGACGCGAACACCGTACCGGTGCACAGCCAGGACAGCCGTGCCGCAGCTCGACCGGTGGCCGATCACCGCGGGTCCGGCGCGGTCCGGCGCGGTTCACCCGTGTTTCCCGCTGCGGCGAGCCTCCCGGGGGCTGACGTGGCCGAGACGCTGACCTCGCTGCCGACCAGGCGCGACAACCACTTCGACCCACCACCGGAGCTGCTGCGGATCAGGGACGAGCCGGTGCACCGCCTGATCTTCCCGGACGGTCACCCGGGCTGGCTCGTCATCGGTTACTCGACGGCCCGCAAGGTGTTGGCGGATCCCCGGTTCAGCGTGCGGCAGGAACTGAGACGCGAACTGATCAGCCGCGGCTCCTCCGCGCTTCCCGAGGAACCGGCACAACCCGGGTTCTTCGTCAGGATGGACCCCCCGGAGCACACCCGCTACCGACGCCTGCTGACGGCTCACTTCACGGTCCGGCGGATGAGCCACTTGGCCACGAGGGTGGAGCAGATCACCGGGGAACGCCTGGATGCCATGCGGCGATCGGGGCCGCCCGTGGACCTGGTCGAAGAGTTCGCGCTACCGATCCCGTCCATGGTCATCTGCGAGCTGCTCGGCGTTCCGTACGCGGATCACGAGTTCTTCCAGCGCCACTCGGCGACCACGGTCACCCTGGACGTCTCCCGCGAAGAGCAGGCCGGTGCAATGTCCGCGCTCCGGGAGTACCTCGCGGAACTCACCGCGGCCAAGCGCGCCGATCCCGGGGACGACCTGCTGAGCACGCTGACCCGCGACGAGGGGCTCACCGACCTGGAGATCGCCAACATCGCCCTGCTGCTGCTCCTCGCCGGCCACGAGGCCACCGGGAACATGCTGGCGTTGGGGGCCTACGCGCTGCTGCGCAACCCCGAGCAGCTCGCGCTGCTGCGATCCGACCCGTCACTGATGGGAGGGGCCGTCGAGGAACTCCTGCGCTACCTGTCAGTCGTCCACCTCGGCACGCGGCGTGTCGCGCTGGAGGACGTGGAGGTGGACGGCACCCCGGTCAGGGCGGGTGAGACCGTGTTCGTCTCGCTGCCGGTGGCCGACCGCGATCCGGGGCGCCACACCAACCCCGACGAACTGGACATCACCAGGCCGGCGCGCGGCCACCTCGCCTTCGGCCACGGCGTGCACCAGTGCCTGGGGCAACAACTGGCCCGGATCGAACTCAGGGTCGGCTACACGGAGCTGCTGCGGAGGTTCCCATCACTGCGCCCGGCGGTGCCGCCCAGCGCCGTGGCGATGCGGGAGAACACCGCCACCTTCGGCGTGCGATCCCTGCCGGTCACCTGGTAGGGGGTGGCTCCGAGTCACCCGGGACCGGGATCAGGCGCCCGGTGGCGTCCGGACGCGGAACGACCGCACAACCGGGCAATCGCCGTGCCCCCGCTCGTCGCCGGAAGTGACGTGGGGGTCGTCGCGGAAGCGGTCCCCGACCGCCGGCGCACCCGCGGCCACGAACGCCTGTGCCACCACCAAGAGGACGCGGTCGACCGGTCCGCGATCCGCGTCACCAGCCGCGGTACCCCGGAAGCGGGCACCGGTGTCAACTCGGCGCGACAGGGTGGAGGCAGGGATTCACTCCTCCGGGGGATAGTCGAAATTGTCGGCCACGACCAGTCTCGAAATCGCGGCATGCGCGCATCATCGGCGAACCGTCCACACCGGTTCGGCACCGGCCCGTTTACCGAGCAGAGCCCTGTGATTGCGCCTTTCGATGCGATTCCACCTCAACGGGGAACGCCTCAGACCGCCTTGAGTCGAGGAGGACGTCGATGGACGTCAGCGGGCGGGTCGAGGCCGGGGGTGCGGCGGTAGCCGCGGTGCTGGACCGGCTTTCCGCGCCGCCGTACGGGCAGACCACGCCGTCGCCGTACGAGACCGCGCGACTGGTGAGCCTGGCCCCGTGGCTGGACGGGCATCGGCGGCGGCTGCGCTTCCTCGCCGCGACCCAGCGGTCGGACGGGGGCTGGGGCGGGGCCGACGGCTATGCGGTGGTGCCGACGCTGAGCGCGACCGAGGCACTGCTGACCACGTTGCGCCGCCACGGTAACCGGACCGGCGAACCGCCGGAACTGGCCGGGTCGGCGGAAGCGGCCAAGCGCGGCCTGGACGCGCTGCTCGGCTGGCTCGGCCCGGGCACCACGGTGTCCATCCCGGACACGATCGCGGCTGAACTGCTCGTTCCGCAGTTGGTTCGCGCCGTCAACCGCCACCTCGACGCGCTGGCCTCCGACCAGCGGCAGGCACTCGGCACGTGGCCGCGTGACCTCGGGCGGCTCGGTCTGCCCAACGGGATGGACGACGAAACCTTCACCTCGGCGCGGAACGCGGTCACGCTCGGCGCGCCGGTGCCCGTCAAGTTGTGGCACTCGCTGGAATTCCTCGGTCCGGGCGCACGCGGTGCGGCGAGGGTGGAGCCGACCTGTGGCGTGGTGGGCGGTTCGGCCGCGGCGACGGCGGCCTGGCTGGGCGGCCCGGACGTGCCCGGCGTGGAGCACCGGGAGTCCCTCGCCCACCTGCGGGGACTGCAGGCGTGGCACGGCGGGCCGGTGCCCGGCGTCTGCCCGATCACGGTGTTCGAGCACGCCTGGGTGCTCATGGCGCTGGCCGACGCGGTGCCGGACCTGCGTGCCCCTGCCAAGGCGATCGCGACGTTGCGCGCCGCGATCGGGCCGGACGGCGCGCCCGCAGGACCCGGCCTGCCCGCCGACTCCGACGACACCGCCGCCGTGCTGTACGTCCTGGCACGCCTGGGCAGCCCGCGTTCGGTCGACTGCCTGTGGCGGTACGAGGGCCCGGACGCCTTCGAGTGCTTCACCGGTGAGCGCACGCCGTCGACGAGCACCAACGCGCACGTGCTCGACGCCTTGGTCGCGAGCGCGCCCGGTGAGCCCGCGCGTCGGCGGGCCGCGGTGAACCGGATATCCGGGTGGCTGCTCGACCACCAGGAGGCGGACGGCCGCTGGTGGGACAAGTGGCACGCTTCGCCCTACTACGCGACCTCCTGCTGCACCGGGGCGCTCGCCAGGGCGGGCCGCGCGGGCTCGTCGGCGGCGATCGGCCGGGCCGTGGCGTGGGTGCTCGCGACCCAACGCCCGGACGGCTCGTGGGGCCGCTGGGCGGGTACCGTCGAGGAGACCTCGTACGCGATCCAGATCCTGCTGCACAGCACCGGTCCCGCTGACCCCGGTACCGTGGCGCGGGCCGTGGCCGACGGGTGCGCGTTCCTGCTCGTGAACGACAGCCCGGACGACTACCCGCCGCTGTGGCACGACAAGGACCTCTACGCCCCGGTCAACGTGATCGCGGCGACTCGGGTGGCCGCGCTCCGCCTGGCGTCGGCGCGGCCCCTCGTCGCCCGCCTGATGGCCGAGTGACCGGGATGGCGGTCGTGGGCAACGTCGACAGGGTCCGGTACGCGGTCCGACCGCTGGAGTTCCTGGACGAGCGCGGCCACGACCCGAGCGGGATGATCCAGCTGACCCCGTCCCGTTTGCTGGTCTCGGACCCCGCCGCGATCGGCCGGATATTCCGGTCCGACCGGAGCATGCCGGTGGACGGCACCAGCACGCTGGGACCACTGGTCGGACGTGCTTCGCTGTTGTTCGCCAACGGCCCGCGGCACGCGGCGTACCGCGAGGTCCTCGGTCCCGCCCTGCGCGGCGGCCCCCTGCGCGGGTACCGCGGAATGATCTCCTCGGCCGCGGAGGAGGCCGTCGCGGGGCTGGTCCCGGGGACCGTGTTCGGGCTGCCCGGCTGGACCCGGGCGCTCACCCTCCGGATCATCGGCCGCATCGTGTTCGGTGCGCTGGGGGACGAGCCGCTGTGGCCGTTCACCCGGTGGGTGGAAGGCGCCCTTGGTTCCCGGGGGCGCACCCTGTGCTACCGGTACGGGCGTGCACCCCGGCCGCTGCCCTCCCCGTGGCAGACGTTCCTGCGCCGCAGGCGGCGGCTCGGCGAGGAACTGGTCGCCCGCGCGCACCGGTCGGCCGCCGAGGGTGTGCCGTGCCTCGCCGCGCTGCTCGTCTCGGGTGCCGAACCGCTGGGTCCGCTCGGCGACGACGAACTACTCGACCAACTGGTGTCGCTGCTGTTCGCGGGGCACGAAACGACGGCGTCCGCCATCGCGTGGACGCTGTACTGGCTGGACCGGCACCCCGCGATCCGGGCCGACATCGCGGACGAGCTGGCCGAAACGCAAGGGGATGGCTCGAACGCCGCCGACGTGCCGCTGCTCGACGCGGCGTGCCAAGAGGCGCTGAGGCTCACCCCACCGGCCACGCTCGCGGGCAACCGGACGCTCACCGAAGCCACCGTGCTGGCCGGCCGGTCGATGGCCGCGGGCACCAGGCTCACGCCGTGCATCTACCTCACCCACCGCCGCCCCGACCTCTACCCGCACCCGCTCCGGTTCGACCCCGGTCGGTTCCTCCACAGGCCGGCCCCCCACCAGTACCTGCCCTTCGGCGGCGGCACCCGGCGGTGCCTCGGCGCCGACCTGGCGATGTCGGAGACGCGCGTGATCGTCGCCGCGGTGGTGCGCGCCCTCCGGTTCCGGTGCGTCAACCCGGAACGGGGCGTGCCCCAACTGCGGGGGCCCGCCATGGCGCCTCCCGCCGACCTGCGCGTGGAGGTGACGGCGTGGCGGCGATGAGCACCGGTCGGCCCGGTTACTGGCGAGCCGTCCACCGCGTGCACCGACTGGAGCACCCCTTCGCCCTGCACTACCTCTGCCACGCCGCGTGGGGCGCCTGCTTCGCCGTGGCCGAACCGGCGGACCTGCTCCGGGCCCCGGTGCTCGTGGCGGTGCTGGCGAACGCGGTCCAGATCCTCTCCCAGGGGCCGCTCAACGCCGCTGCGGACGTGGCCGGGGACCGGGTCAACCCGGGCAAGAGCGGCATCGCCACGGCGGTCCTGCGGCCCGGACCCGCGCACGTGGCGCTCTGGGGGCTCGCGGAGATGGCCGTCGCCGTCACGGCGTGCGCCGCCGTGGCACTCCACCTGGACCGCCCGCTGGTGGTGGTCCCGGTGGTCGTGTCCAGCGCGTTGCACCTGATGTACAACGTGGAACCGGTCAAGCTCAAGCGGCGCGGCATGGCCAACCCGGCCTACTTCGGGATGACCTTCGCCGTGCTGCCGTTCCTGTCGACGTTCGCCGCGGTGCGGTCGGACGTGCCCGCGTGGACCTGGCCGCTGTGCGCGGGCCTCGGGGTGCTGATGATGGGCCGCACGCTGTGGTGGGCCGTCCCGGACCGCGACGCGGACGCGGCCGTGGGAGTGCGCACCCCTGCCGTGGACTACGGCGCCCGGCGCGCCCTGCTCGTGGCCTGCGCGCTGACGGCGCTGGGGCTCGTCGGCACCGGCTGGGGGCTGTGGTGGGGACACGGCGCCGCGTGGGCCGTGCTCGGCGTCCTGACCGCCGGGCTGTTCCTGGTCGACGTCCTGCGCCTCACGACCACGATCACGGACGACCGGCTTCCCGACGAACGGAGCCTGCGCGAGCGCACACTGGCGGTCGTGGTGGTCTCCGACGCCGCGCTGGCGCTGTTGCCCCTTGTCGCCGTCACGGGAGCGGGATCATGACGACCACCGAACCGCCCGACGTCCTCACCAGGGTGCTGCAACCCGATCTCATCGACGACCCCTACCCCTACCTGGCACGAGTGCGCGAGCACCACCCGGTGCACCGCGCCCCCGCCGGTTTCCACCTGATCACGCGGCACGCGGACTGCCGACGGGTGCTGGAGGACGTCGAATCGTTCCGCGTCCCCCGGCCGGACCAGGTCGACACCCTGTTCCCGCTGGCCCGGCGCTACCGCGCGGTACGGATGATGACCCAGTCGCTGACGATGAAGGACCCCATCGAGCACACCCGGCTGCGCAGGTTGATCGGCCGCGATTTCACCCCGCGCGGGATCGCGGGGCTGCGCCGGAACGTGGTGCGGACCTGCGACCGGGCGCTGGACGCCGTGGCGGAACCGCTGCGCGACGGAGCCGTGGTCGACCTGCACCGCGCGGTGTCGCTGACCGTGCCCACCGAGGTGCTCGCCGACCTGTTCGGGTTCCCGGAGCCGGACCGGGCATGGCTGTTCGGGCACTTCGAGGCCGTCCTCACCTCCTTCGTGCCCGGCGCGTCCGAGCGTGCGGTGGCGGAGGCGGAGGCGGCGAACGCCGAGGTGGAGCACTACATCCGGGACCTCGTCGCCGCGTACCGGCAGGGACCCGGAAGGGGTTTGCTCGCGGCCTGGGCGTCGATGCACGAGGACGATCCCGACCAGTTCACCCACGACAAGTTGGTGGCCCTGGTGTGGGGCCTGATCGCGGGTGGGGTCGCGACCGTGGCGGCCGGGATGAGCAATGCGGTGCTCGCCCTGTTGCGCGAGCCGGGGTCGTCCGGGTGGCTGCGGGGCGGCGAGCACGAGGCCGGCCGCTTCGTCTCCGAGGCGCTCCGCCACCAGTCGCCGTCGTTCGTGTCGGGGGTACCCCGGTACGCGGTCCGCGACGTCGAACTCTCCGGGGTCACCGTTCCGGCCGGCGCCGAGGTGCGGACCATGTTGAGCTCGGCGCACCGCGACCCCGCCGCGTTCCGCGATCCCGACCGGTTCGACCCGACTCGCGACCTCGGTCAGACGCTGGTGTTCGGTCGCGGCATCCACTACTGCCTCGGTGCCCTCCTCGCCCGGGCGGAGATCGAAACCCTGCTGCCCGCACTGCACCGCCGCCATCCGAGCCTCGCGCTGGCCGGGGAGCCCGTGTGGCGGCCGGCCCTGCCGTTGCGCTCGGTGCAACGACTGCCCGTGGCCATCGGCTGACCGGTCCGTCACGGTCCACCCGAGCGGCGGGTTCTTCCGCTTGAGCGGCTCGATCTCGCAGCCGGCCCCGCCGGGGGGTGGTTGCCGCGTCGAGCGGGGGGAAGCCGGGCTCCCGGTGGCCCTTCCCCTCGCCGGTGCGGCGGGACGGCAATCGCGCCACCCGCCGCGGACCGGCACCCTGGGTGAACGCCCGGACCGGCAACCGGGCGCCCCGTCGAGTTCAGGGCGAGGTGATCTCCAGGGTGGCGAGTGAGTAGATGCCGGAGACCGTGCCCAGTCCGGCGGTGCACAGCAGCACGTCGGCGGCCGGGCCGGTGAGCACCTGGGCGACGGTGCTCCCGGTGAACAGGCCCGAGGTGACCGTACCGGTGAAGGTGCTGATCAGGGCGGCACCTGCGATGGTGGCGCTGCTGTTCCCGGAGATGGTTGAGGTCTGGCCGGTGTTCCAGGTGATGGTGAGGGTGAAGGACCTGGAGCCCAGCAGATCGAGGCAGGACGTGTCGGGGACGGACCCTGCGGTGGTGCGGGAGCCGGAGGTGATGGCCGGGTTGCTCAGCGACACGCACGGCCCGTACTGCGCCGTGGCGTTGTAGGCGACGGTCTGCGGCGTCGCGGTCATCGGCGGGTTGTAGGTGATGTTGTTGCTGCTGGGCGGGGTGCAGGTCACGTCAAGCACCCCGGCCGAGGCGGTCCCGGCCGGCCCCAGCACGGTCAGCGCCAGGGCGGAGGCGGCCGTCATCAGCGTGGCCGCGGCGGTACGTAACGACTTGATCATCATCGCTCTCCATCCGGACGGCACCCGGCACCCCTTATGGGCGCGAGCACGCGCCAAGCGCCAAGGATGCGCCCGACAAGACGCCCCCACCAGAACCGGACGGTCCCCCGGAACCGGGACCGGACGATCCCCCGTCACCTTTTCGCAGCTCTTGATCAGGAGTGGTGACCGCCGGGTCCGGCACGACTGGCGTCCCCGGTCGAACGCAGATCCGGGGTGGTGTCACCGGACCCGGCGGCATCGCGGGACCGCCGACAGGGACACGGCCACCCCGACGGGGAAACCCCGCTTCCGGGTCCTGGGGTTCGGGGTGTGCCCGGTGTCCACCACCCGGGGTCAAGTCCCGTGCGAGGAGCGGTCGACCGTCACTCCCCCGGTCCCGTGGTGGCCGGTGCGGTGGGTTCGTGGCGGGACAGGTGGCGCAGGGTGGGGTTGACCGTAGCGTAGAGGGTGAGCAGGGCGGTGCCGGCGGCGCAGGTCAGGATCGCCTGGGTGGGGGGCAGCAGTTCCACGAGGAAGCCGCCGACGGCGGGGCCGGTGATCGCGGCGGTGCCCAGGGCCACCCCCATGACGCTGCTGAGCCTGCCCCGCAGTTCGTCGGGGGTGAGCAGGAGTTGGTAGGTGGTGATGGTGGTGTTGGCGGTGGGCGCGAGGAACGCCATCGCGGCGAACAGGGCGCCGGTCTGGTAGCCGTTCCCGGCCACCGCCGCCAAGGGCATCAGGGCGGTGATCCCCCAGAAGACGGCGATGACCGACGTGTGCGGGCGCAGCGCCCGGTGCAGGCGCGGCGCCACCAGCGCACCGAGGATGCCGCCCGCACCGAGCATGGCCGCCATGACGCCGATCTGCTCGGACGGGACGCCGCGCTGCTGCGCCACCGCGATGACCATCAGGTAGAACGCCTGGAAGAACAGGTTGAGCCCGATCGCGCAGATGGCGACCACCCGCACCACCGGTTGGGCCCAGACCCACTTCAGGCCCTCCGCCACCTCGCGGCGGAAGTGGCGCGCCGGGGCGCGTTCCCTGGTGCGGGTGGGGATGCGGATGAACAGCAGCGCGACGAACGTCGCCACGTGCGCCAGCGCCTCGACGGCGAACGGCAGCCACCGGCGCAGCCCGAACAGCAGGCCGCCCAGCGCGGTGCCGGCGAGCTGCCCGAGGTAGCCGCGGGCCGCGTTGAGCGCCACCGCCGTGGACAACTGGCTCTCCGGCACGAGAGCGGGCAGGGCGGCGTCCTCGGCGGGCTCGGACAGCGACCGGCACACCCCGAGGACGACGACCACCGCCACCACGAGGAGCACGCCGGCGCGGTCGGACCACAGGGCGGCGACGAGGCCGCCCACCGCGAGCGCCTGCACGGCCTCGCAGACCAGCATCACCCGTCGGCGGTCCCAGCGGTCCACCAGGGCGCCCGCCGGCAGCCCGGCGAGGAGCTGGGCGGCGGCGGCGGTGCCCAGCACGAGGCCGGACGCCGCCGCCGAACCGGTCATCGCGAGCACCAGCAGCGGGAGCGCGATGGTCGACGCGCTGGAACCGGCCTCCGACAGCGCCTGGCCGACCCACAGCAGCCGGTAGTCGCGGTTGCGCGACAGCGGGGTGGTCACCTCCCGCCCCGGCAGTCCGCGGCGATGCCGCGCAGCGCGTCGAGGAAGTCCTCCGCGACCCGGCGCACGGTGGCCTCCTCGTGCCGGTCCGGCTGGTGGTACCAGGTGAAGCGGAGTTCACCGGCGGCGACGCCACCCACCACCTCCAGCAGGTGCGGTCCGCGGTCGGTCGGGTCGCCGTCCTGCCCGATCGGGTCGTGCACCGCCCGGTAGAGCGAGTCGCCGCCCTGCTCGGTGGCGCTGTCGGACTGGCCCAGGTAGTTGAACACGATCTGCGGGCCCGGTCCGGACAGCCGCTCGCGCGCCTGCGGCGACCCCAGGTAGCGCAGCGCCCCGAACCCGAAGCCGTTGCCGGGGATCGTGCGCAGCTGCCGCCGCACCGCCTTGACCAGGTCCCGCCACCTCGGCTGGTCGGTGTCGGGCACGGTGAGCGCGACCGGGTACAGCGTGGTGAACCAGCCGACCGTGCGCGACAGGTCCGCGCCGAGGACGTCCTCGCGGCCGTGACCCTCCATGTCCAGCGACACGGTCGGGCGCCCGGTGAACCGGGCCAGGGCATGTGCCAGGGCGGCGAGGAGGACGTCGTTCACCCTGGTCCGGTAGGCGGCCGGGGCGAGGTGCAGCAGCGCGTCGGTGTCCTCGGCGCCCAGGGCCACGTGCACCGTGCCGGCCGGGGTGCCCGGCCGCGGCTGCTCGTGGTCGACCGGCAGCGGCTCCGCCCGCAGCGCGGCCTCCCAGTGCTCCAGCTCGTGGTCGAAGCCGCCCTCGGCGGTGTGCCGGCTCAGCCGCTGCGCCCACTCCCGGAACGACGTGGTCTTGGCACCCAGGTCGACCTGCTCGCCGCGGGCGAGCTGCCGGTAGGCGGTGTCGAGGTCGTCGAGCAGCACGCGCCACGACACGCCGTCGACGACGAGGTGGTGCACCGTGAGGAACAGCAGCGGCGGCGCGTCGGCCGCGTGGAACAGCACGGCCTTGAGCAGCGGCCCGCCGGCCAGGTCGAAGCTCGCGTGGGTCCGGTCCGCGACCTCGACCATGCGGGCCTCCCGCTCGCTCCCCCCGACGGCGGTGAGGTCGTGCCGGTCGAGGACGGTGACCGGTGCGACCGGGGCGTTGTGCTGGCGCCACCGCCCGTCGACCCGCTCGTAGCGCATCCGCAGCGCGTCGTGGTGGGCCAGCAGGGCTTCCAGTGCCCGCTCCAGGGCGCGTTCATCCACCTCGGAGCCCAGTTCCAGCAGCATGGACTGGTTGAAGTGGTGCGGCGCGACCGCGCGGGTGTCGAAGAACCACTGCTGGATCGGGGTCAGGGGCACATCGCCCACGACCTCGGCGACGTCCACCGGGGTGTCGGCCACCTCGGTGACCGCGGGTGCCAGCGCCTCGATGGTCTGGTACCGGAACAGGTCCTTGGTGGTCAGGGCCAGCCCCGCCCGGCGGGCCCGGGACACGACCTGGATGACGAGGATGGAGTCACCGCCCAGCTCGAAGAAGTTGTCCCGCACGCCGACCCGGTCCGCGCCGAGCACGAACGCCCACACCTCGGCGAGCGCCGCCTCCACCGGGGTGCGCGGGGCGACGTGGCCCGTTTCGTCGGCGGAGGGCTCCGGCGCGGGCAGCGCGGCCCGGTCCAGCTTGCCGTTGGGCGTCACCGGCAGCGCGGGCAGCGCCACGAACGCCGAGGGCACCATGTAGGCGGGCAGGGTGCGGCCCAGGAACTCCCGCAGCTCCGCGGCCGCCGGTGCGGCGCCGGTGTGAACCAGGTAGGCGACCAGGCGGGCGTGCCCCTGGCCGGTGTCCCTGGCCACGACCGCGGCCTCCGCCACGCCGGGGTGCCCCAGCAGCGCGGCCTCGATCTCGCCCGGTTCGACGCGGTGACCGCGGATCTTGACCTGGTCGTCGATGCGGCCCAGGTACTCGACCGTGCCGTCCGCGCGGCGGCGGACCAGGTCGCCCGAGCGGTACATCCGCTCCCCCGGCTCCCCGAACGGGCAGGCCACGAACCGGGATGCGGTCAGGGCGGGCCGGTTCAGGTAGCCGCGGGCCAGCCCGTCACCGGCGATGCACAGCTCGCCGGGCACGCCGACGGGCACCGGGCGCAACAGGTCGTCGACGATGTAGATCCGCGTGTTCCAGGCGGGGTGGCCGATGGGCACGGCTCCCGGTGCCAGGGGCGCGCCGGGTTCGACGCGGTACTCCATGCAGCCGACAGTCGCCTCGGTGGGCCCGTACTCGTTGACCACGGCGGCGGTGGGGTTGGCCCGGCGCCACTCGTCGACCACCTCGCCGAGCAGTTGCTCGCCGCCGACGACCAGGTCCCCGGTCGGCGACAGCTCCGCCGGGACGGTGCCCAGCAGCGACAGGTGGCTGGGCGTGGCCTTGAGGAACGTCGCCCGCTCGGTCGGCGTCGCGTCCTCGGCCAGTTCCTGGACCAGGACGCGCCCGCCGACCAGCAGCGGGCCGAGCAGGGTGGTGACGGTGAGGTCGAACGACACCGGCGAGTGCAGGACCGCCGCACCGCGCAGGCCCGGGTAGACCTCGCCCGCCCAGGTCAGGTAGTTGACCACGGAGCGGTGTTCCACCACGACGCCCTTCGGGCGACCGGTCGACCCGGACGTGTAGATGACGTACGCCGCGTCGCGGGTGGTGAGCGGTCGGGTGCGGTCGTGGTCGGTGACGTCGGTGACGTCGGGCTGCTCGGCGGTGGAGTCGCCGCGCACCAGCGCGCGGTCGTCCAGCACCAGCACGGGGCGGGCGTCGTCGAGCACGAACGCGACCCGGTCGGCCGGGTGGTCCGGTTCGATCGGCACGTACGCGCCGCCGGCCTTGAGCACGGCCAGCACCGCCACGACCAGCTCCACCGAGCGCGGCAGCGATATCGCCACGTACCGGTCGGGGCCGACGCCCTGCTCGACCAGCCGTCGCGCCAACCGGGTGGCGCGGGCGTCGAGCTGCGCGTAGGTGAGCGCCGCGCCGTCGTCGACCAGCGCGATCGCGTCGGGGGTGCGGTCCACCTGCGCCCGGAACAGGTCGGGCAGCGTGGCGTCGGGGACGGCGTGGGCGGTGTCGTTGCCGACCTCCAGGGCGTGCCGCCGCTCGCCGTCACCCATCAGCGGCAGCTCGGCCAGCGGGCGGTCGGGGTCGGCGACGGCGGCCTCCAGCAGCACCGCGAGGTTGCCGGTGAGCCGCTCGACCGTGGCGGCGTCGAACAGGTCGGCGCTGTAGGTGACGGCGCCGTGCAGGGCGTCGTCGCCCTCCTGGAACTCGACGGTGAGGTCGAAGTTCGCCGCGACGACCGGCAGCCCGAGGTCCTCCACGTGCAGGCCGGGCAGGTCGGACGCCGGCTCGGGGTTGTTCTGGAGGACCACCATCACCTGGAACAGCGGCGTGCGGCTGGTGTCCCGCTCGGGTCGCACCTCGTCGACGATGCGCTCGAACGGCACGTCCTGGTGGGCGAACGCGTCCAGCGCGGTGCCGCGCACCTGGCCCAGGAACTCGCGGAACGTGCTCGAACCGTCCACCGAGGACCGGAGGACCAGCGTGTTTACGAAGAACCCGATCAGCCCTTCCAGCTCCGTGCGCTCACGACCGGAGGCGACGGTGCCCACGGCGATGTCGTCCTGCCGGGACCAGCGGGCGAACAGGGCCTGGCACGCGGCGACCAGCGCCATGAACAGGGTGCCGTCCTGCTGCCGGGCCAGGGCCTTGAGCCGGTCGACGACCGCGGCGGGCACGGTGAAGGCGTGCACCCCGCCGCGGGTGCCGCGGACCGCCGGCCGGGGCCGGTCGGTGGGCAGCTCCAGCGGCGGCACGCCCGCCAGCCGCTCGCGCCAGTGGTCCAGCTGCCGTTCCAGCTCCGGCCCGGCCAGCCGCTCGCGCTGCCACACCGCGTAGTCCGCGTACTGCACCGGGAGTTCGGGCAACTCGGCGTCCACACCGGACAGCTCCGCCCGGTAGAGGGCGCCCAGCTCCGAGGTGAGGACCCCGGCGGACCAGCCGTCGGTGACGATGTGGTGCATCACCAGCAGCAGCACGTGGTCGTCGTCGGCCAGGCGCAGCAGCACCGGGCGCAGCACCGGGCCGCGGGCCAGGTCCAGCGGGCGCGTGGTCTCCGCCGCCAGCGCCTGGTCGAGGCCGGCCTCGCCGTCGGGCACCTCCAGCACGGGCAGGTCCACCAGTTGCGGCGGGTGCACGACCTGCACGCCGCGGCCCTCGACGGTGTCGAACGTGGTGCGCAGCGACTCGTGCCGCGCCACCAGCGCGGTCAGCGCCGCGGCGAGCGCGTCGACGTCCAGCTCGCCGCGCAGCCTCAGGATCGACGGCGAGAGGTAGTCGGTGCCACCGGGTTCGAACTGGTCGAGGAACCACAGGCGCTGCTGCGCGAACGACAGCGGCAGCGCCCCGTCGCGCGGTGCTCTCGGGATGACCTCGTCCGCCCCGGTCTCGGCGGCCAGCGCCTCGACCAGCCTGGCCGGCGTGGGCGCGGTGAACAGCACCCGCGGCGACACGGGCACGTCCAGCTCGGCGCGCAGCCGGGACACGACCCGGATGCTGAGGATCGAGTCGCCGCCCAGGTCGAAGAAGTTGTCGTCCAAGCCGACGCGCGGCACGCCGAGCACGTCGCCCCAGGCGCGGCAGACCCGTTCCTCGGTGGGGGTGCGCGGGGCCCGGTACGCCGTGCCCGCGTCGGCGAGCACGTCCGGCGCGGGCAGCGCGCGGCGGTCGACCTTGCCGTTGGGCGTCACCGGCACCGCGTCGAGCCCCACGAACGCCGTCGGGACCATGTGGTCGGGCAGGCGCTCGGCCAGCCACGACCGCAGTTCCGCCGGGCTCGGGCCGGCGGGGACGACGTAGGCGACCAGGCGCTTGTGGTCCCCGTCCTGTCGGGCGACCACGACCGCCTCGCGCACGTCCGGGTGCCGGGTGAGGGCGGCCTCGACCTCGCCGGGTTCGATGCGGAAGCCGCGGATCTTGACCTGCTCGTCGGTGCGGCCCAGGTACTCGATGCGACCGTCGGCCAACCAGCGCGCCCGGTCGCCGGTGCGGTACATGCGCTCCCCCGGCCCGCCGAACGGGTCGTCCAGGAACCGCTCCGCGGTCAACCCGGGACGGTTGAGGTAACCGCGGGCGACCTGCGCACCGGCCAGGAACAGCTCACCCGGCACGCCCACCGGCACCGGCCGGAAGTCCTCGTCCAGCACGTAGGCGCGCACGTTGCGCAGCGGACGACCCACCACCACGGGGGAACCCGGCGTGATCCGGCACGACAGGGCGTCCACCGTGGACTCGGTGGGACCGTAGAAGTTGTAACTCGCCGTCCCCGGCACCTCGGCCAACCGACGCCACAGCGCCTCGCCGATCGCCTCACCACCGAGCATCAGCACCTTCGGCCGGTGCTCGCCGTCCAGCAGCCCGGCGGACAGCAGTTGCTGCGCGTAGGACGGGGTGAGGTCCAGGAAGTCGATGCGGCGCCGCACGACGTAGTCCACCAGCGCGGGCGGGTCCAGCCGCAGGTCCTCGTCGAGCACGTGCAGCTCGTGGCCGTCGGCCAGGAGCACGAACCCCTCCAGCGACGTGTCGAACGAGAACACCGCCGACAGCGCCACCCGCAGCGGCCCGCCGCCGGCTTCGGCGACGAAGTCCTCGCGGTGGTTGACCAGCAGGTTCACCAGGCTGCGGTGCTCCACCACCACACCCTTGGGCCTGCCCGTCGAACCCGACGTGTAGATCACGTACGCCGCGTGCTCGGGGCGCAGCGGCGACAACCGGTCCGCGTCGGTCAGGTCGGTCGCCTCGGTGACGGCGGCCACCTCGGGCGAGCCGAGCAGCGACTCGGTGATCACGAGCACCGGGTCGGCGTCGGTGGTCAGGAATTCCACCCGGTCGGCGGGCAGGTCCGGGTCGATCGGCAGGTAGACGCCGCCGGCCTTCCACACCGCCAGCAGCGCCACCACGAACTCCACCGTGCGCCGCAGCGACAACCCGACCACGGCCTCGGGCCCGACGCCGGCCGACACCAGGTGGCGCGCGAGGCGGTTGGCCCGCGCGTTGAGCTCGGCGAAGGTCAACGACCGGTCACCCACCACCAGGGCCGTCGCGTCCGGCGTGGCCCGCACCTGCTGCTCGAACACGTCGGCGAACGTCACCGCCGGCACCTCACCGGCCGTGTCGTTCCACTCGACCATGACCCGCCGCCGCTCCTGCTCGGTCATCAACGGCAACTCCGCCACCGACCGGTCGGGATCGGTCGCGATGCCCTCCAGCAGCACCACCAGGCGGGCGGCGAGGCGTTCGGCGGTCGCCGGGTCGAACAGGCGGGGGTCGTAGTCCAGTTCCAGGCGCAGCCGGTCGCCGAGGTTGGCGCTGAGGGCGAGCGGGAAGCTCGTCGTGTCCGCGCCTTCGACCTCCAGGACTCGCACCTGCTGCTCGGCGTTGACCAGCTCGTCCACCGGGTAGTTCTCGAACACCACGGCGCTGTCGAACAGGTTCGCGCCCGCGGGCACGTCGCTCCACGACTTCAGATCGGCCAGCGACACGAAGTCGAACCGGCGGGAGTCGATCTGCTCCGCCTGCAGCTGCCGCAGCCACGGCAGCACGCCCAGGCTCGCGTCGACCCGGACCCTGGTGGGCACGGTGTTGATGAACAGGCCCACCATCGACTCCACGCCCGGCAACTCCGCCGGACGACCCGACACCGTCGTACCGAACACCACGTCCGACTCACCGCTGAAACGCGACAACAACAACGCCCACGCACCCTGCACCACCGTGTTCACGGTCAACCCCGCGGCACGGGCGACCCGGTCCAGGGCCGCCGACCGCCCGGGGGTCAGCTCGGTCCCGACCGAGGCGCTGGACGCGGTGCGGTGCGCCTCCACCGGCGGCCGGTCCCAGGGCAGCGGCGTGGGCGACTCGACGCCGGCCAGCACCTGCCGCCAGTGCCGCTCGGCGGCCGCGGTGTCCTGCTCGGCGAGCCACCGCAGGTAGTCGCGGAACGGCCGGCGGGGTGCGAGCCGCGGCTCGCGTCCGTCGGCGAGGGCGGCGTACTGCTCGCACACCTCGGCCAGCACCTGGGCCAGGCTCCACCCGTCCATCAGGACGTGGTGGGCGGTCCAGAACAGGGTGACCTCGTCGTCGGTCAGCCGCGCCACGGCCAGGCGCAGCAGCGGCGGCCTGGTCAGGTCCAGCTCGTCGGCGTCCTCGGCGATCACCCGGTCGTGCGCGGCGTCCCGCTCCTGCTCGGAGAGGTGGCGCCAGTCGTGGTGGACGACCGGCACCTCGACGCGGCGGTGCACGACCTGGAGCGGTTCCTCCACGCCCTCCCACACCACGGTGCTGCGCAGCACGGTGGTCCGGTCCACGACGCGGCGGCACGCCTCGGCCAGCAGGTGCGGGTCGGTGACACCGCCCAGCCGCAGCCGGAACCGGTTGAAGTAGGCGTCGGAGGTGTCGTCCACGAGCGTGTGGAACACCATGCCCGCCTGCAACGGGGTCAGCGGGTACAGGTCCTCGACCGACCGGCCGTCGCCGACCAGGCGGTCCACCGCCGCCTGGTCCAGTCGCGCCAGCGGGAAGTCCGACGGCGTGCGGCCACCGGCCTCCGGCCGCGCGCAGTGCTCGACGATCTCCCGCAGCGCGGTCATCGTCGCCTCGGCCACCGCGCGCACCGTCGACTCGTCGTGCACGTTCTCGGAGTAGAACCAGGACAGCACCAGCTCGCCGTCCTCGACCCCGCCCACGACGTCGAGCAGGAACGCCCGCGCGCTGTCGTCAGGCGCCTCGTCGCCCGGGACCTCCAGCCGGGCCCGGTACAGTCCCTCCCCCTCGTCCGACGCCACGTCCCACCGGCCGTGGTAGTTGAAGCTGACCGGGGGCAGGGAGGTGCCGCGGAGGACCGCCGCGCCACCCTCGCCGAGCTGCCGCAGCGCCTCGTAGCCGAAGCCGCGGCGCGGGATCGCGCGCACCTGCTCCTTGACCGACTTGAGCAGCGCACCCCACTCCCCCGCGGGCACGGTGAGCGCGACCGGGTACTGGGTGGTGAACCAGCCGACCGTGCGGGAGGTGTCCACGTCGTCGAGCACGTCCTCGCGGCCGTGGCCCTCCATCGTGACCGCCACCCGGTCGCGACCGGTCCACTCCGTCAGCGCCCGGCCCAACGCGCCGAGCAGCACGTCGTTCACCTGCGTGCGGTAGACGTCCGGGACGCGGTGCAGCAGGGCGTCGGTCCGCTCGCGGTCGAGCCGGACCGACACCGCGCCGGTCGAGCCGGTGGTGTTGGGGCCGGCGCGGTCCACGGGCACGGCGCCGGGCTCGCCGTCGAGCACGGCGCTCCAGTGGGCCAGCTCGTCGTCGAACGCGCCGGAGCGCACGTGCTCGGCCAGCCGGTGCGCCCACTGGGTGAAGCGGGTGCCGACCGGCGCCAGGTCGACGTCCCCGCCTGCGGCGACCTGGCGGTAGGCCGTCTCCAGGTCGCCGAGCAGGACGCGCCACGACACGCCGTCCACCACCAGGTGGTGGGCGGTGAGGAACAGGCTCGGCCGGTGCCCGCCGGTGAACAGCAGGGCGCGCAACAGCGGGCCGCGGGTGACGTCCAGGCCGGCTCGCGCCGCTTCCACCGCCGCCGCCACGGCGTCCGCGCGGGCGTGCTCGTCGAGGCCGGACAGGTCGTGCCGCTCCAGGTGCCCACCGGGTCCGGTCGGGGCGGCCTCCTGCCACCACCGGCCGTCCACCCGGGTGAACCGGGTGCGCAGCGCCTCGTGGTGCGCCACGACCGCGTCCACGGCCCGCGACAGCGCCGCCGCGTCCGCGCCCTCCTCCAGCTCCAGGTGGAACGACATGGTGAAGCGGTGCGGGTCCCGCGCCGAGTCGAGGTACCAGCGCTGGATGGGGGTCAGCGGCGCGGGTCCGGCGACGTCGGGCCGCTCGGCGGTCCGCGCGGCGCGGGTGCGCACGACGGTGGCCAGCTCGGCGACGGTCTGGTGGGTGAAGACGTCCTTGGTGACCAGCTCCAGACCGGCCTGGCGCGCCCGCGACACGAGCTGGATGCTCAGGATCGAGTCGCCGCCCAGGCCGAAGAAGTTGTCGTGCACGCCGACGCGCTCGACCCGCAGCACCTCGGCCCACACGCGCGCCAGCTCCTGCTCCACGGGCGTGCGGGGCGGCACGTAGCCCTCCGGCACGCCGCTGCGCGCGTCGGGCGCGGGCAGGGCCCGGCGGTCGACCTTGCCGCTGTCGGTCTTCGGCAACCGGTCCAGCACGACGAACAGCGACGGCACCATGTAGTCGGGCAGGTCGCGCTTGAGCCACGCCCGCAGTTCGTCGGCGGTGGGCGCGGCCGTGCCGGCGGGCACCGCGTACCCGACGAGCCGTTGGAGGCCGGGCTCGTCCTGCCTGGCGACGACGACGGCCTCGGCCACGTCGGGGTGGGCGGCCAGGGCGGCCTCGACCTCGCCGGGCTCGATGCGGTAGCCCCGGATCTTGACCTGGTCGTCCGCCCGACCCTGGTACTCCAGCACGCCGTCGGCGGTCCACCGGACCACGTCGCCGGTGCGGTACATGCGGCTCCCGGGCGTGCCGAACGGGTCGGCGACGAACCGCTGCGCGGTCAGGCCGGGCCGGTGCAGGTAGCCGCGGGCCACCTGGTCGCCGGCCAGGTACAGCTCACCGGGGACGCCGACCGGGACGGGGCGCAGCCCTTCGTCGAGCACGTAGGCGCGCAGGTTGCGGCCCGGTGCGCCGATCACGGGGCGGTCGCGGTCGGTGATCGGGGTCCACACCGAGTCGACGGTGCACTCGGTGGGCCCGTACAGGTTGTAGCCGGTGACGCCGTCGGCGTCGGCCAGCGCGCGCCACAGGGGCTCGCCCACGGCCTCGCCGCCCAGGGCCACCAGCCGGAGCCGGTGGGCCCGGTCGGTCAGCACGCCTTCGGGCAGTAACTGCTGGAAGTAGGACGGCGTGCAGCTCAGGAAGTCGATGCGGTGCCGGGTCAGGTGCTCGACCATCGCCCGCGGGTCGAGGCGCACCGCGTCGTCCACGAGGTGCAGCTCGTGGCCCGCGGCGAGCAGCAGCAGGCCCTCCCACGAGGCGTCGAACGAGAACACGGCGGTGGCGATGCCGCGCAGCCGCGTCCCGTCGTCGGGCAGCAGCCGGGTGTGGTGGTCGGCGACCAGGTTGGCGAGGTTGCGGTGCTCGACCACGACGCCCTTGGGGCGGCCGGTGGACCCGGACGTGTAGATCACGTACGCGGGGTGCTCCGGTCGCAGCGGGGCGGCGCGGTCGTCGTCGGTCGGGTCGGTGGCGGGGCGGGCGTCCACGGCGGCCCGCGTCGCGGGGTCGTCGAGCACCACGCGGGGCGGCCCGTCGGGGACGTTGCCGCCGTCGCCGGTGGTGACCACGAGCACCGGCCGCGCGTCGTCCAGCAGGTGGGCGATGCGGTCGGCCGGGTGCCCGGGGTCGACCGGCAGGTACGCGCCGCCGGCCTTGAGCACGGCCAGGACGGACACCACCATCTCCGGCGAGCGGGGCAGCGCCAGCGCCACGACGGACTCGGGTCCGGCGCCCGCGGCGACCAGGTGCCGGGCCAGGCGGTTGGCGGCGGCGTTGAGCTCGGCGAAGGTCCACGACCGGTCGCCGGACACGAGGGCCGTCGTGTCGGGCGTGCGGGCGGCCCGGGCCTGGAACACCTCGTGGTAGGCCGGTGCGCCGCCGCCGGAGCCGGTGTCGTTCCAGTCCTCCAGCACGTGCCGCAGCTCGTCGTCGGTCAGCAGGGGGAGGGCGGACACGGCGCGGTCCGCGTCGGCGGCCACGCCGTCGAGCAGCACGCCGACGTGGGCGGCCATCCGCTCGGCCGTGGCGGCGTCGAACAGCGCGGTGTCGTAGGTGAGCACGGCCTCCAGCCGGCCCTCGTGCTCCTGGAACTGGAACGACACGTCGAAGCCGGCGGCCACCGACGGCGGCGGCACCTCCCGCACGCTCAGCCCGGGCAGCCGGGGGCCGTCGTCCGGCGTGTTCTGCAGGACCACCATGGCCTGGAACAGCGGCGTGCGGCTGGGGTCGCGCACCGGGTGCAGCTCGTCCACGACGCGCTCGAACGGCACGTCCTGGTGGGCGAAGGCGTCCAGCACGGTTTCCCGGACGTCGCGCAGCAGCTCGGTGAAGCGGTGCCGCGGGTCGACCTCGGTGCGCAGCACCAGCGTGTTGACGAAGAAGCCGACCAGGCCCTCCAGCTCGGTGCGGTCGCGGCCGGACACGACGGTGCCCACGGCGACGTCCCGCTGGCCGGACCAGCGGGAGAACAGCACCTGGCAGGCGGCCAGGAGCACCATGAACAGGGTGCCGTCCTGCTGCCGGGCCAGGGCCTTGAGCCTCCCGGTGACCTCGGCGGGCACCCGGAAGTGCACCAGCGCGCCCTGCTTGTCGCGCGTGGCGGGGCGGGGCCGGTCGGTGGGCAGCTCCAGCGGCCGGACGCCGTCGAGCGCGCGCCGCCAGTGGGCGAGGTGCTGCTCCAGGGCCTCCTCGGTCATCGCCTGCCGCTGCCATACCGCGTAGTCGGCGTACTGCACGGGCAGGTCCGACAGCTTGGCCTCGGTGCCGAGGGTGGCGGCCTCGTAGCAGGCGCCCAGCTCGGCCAGCAGCACGCCGTTGGACCAGCCGTCGGTGACGATGTGGTGCAGGACCAGGGACAGGACGTGGTCGTCCTCAGCGAGCCGCACCAGCCGCACCCGCACCAGCGGACCCCGGTGCAGGTCGAACGGGGTGGTGGTCTCCTCGGTGAGCACGCGTTCCAGCTCGTCGCCGGACCGGCCGGTGAGGTCGACCAGCGGCACCCGGACGCGGTAGGGCGGGTGCACGACCTGCACGCCGCGGCCGTCGACGGTGTCGAACGTGGTGCGCAGCGACTCGTGCCGCGCCACCAGCGCGGTCAGCGCCGTGTCGAGCGCCGCCACGTCCAGCTCGCCGCGCAGCCTCAGGATCGACGGCGTCAGGTAGTCGGTGCCGCCGGGTTCGAACTGGTCGAGGAACCACAGGCGCTGCTGCGCGAACGACAGCGGCAACGCCCCGTCGCGCGGCACCGCGGGGATGTCGGCCGACCCGGCGCGGGTGGACGCCGAGACCAGCTCGGCGATCCCGGCGACGGTGGGGTGGGTGAACAGGGCGCGCGGCGACATCTCCACGTCGAACGCGGTGCGCAGCCGGGAGATCACCCGGATGCTGAGGATGGAGTCGCCGCCGAGTTCGAAGAAGTTGTCCTCGACGCCGATGCCCGGCACGCCCAGCACCTCGGACCAGACGTCGGCGACGTCGCGTTCGAGGTCGGTGCGGGGCGCGACGTGGTCGACGCGGGCCGCGGCGAGGTCGGGCGCGGGCAGGGCCCGGCGGTCGACCTTGCCGTTGGGCGTCACCGGCACCGCGTCGAGCACCACGAACGCGGCGGGCACCATGTAGTCGGGCAGGGTGCGCCCCAGCCAGGAACGCAGGTCCGCCGTGGTGGGCGTGGTGGCGCCGGCGGGCACGACGTAGGCGACGAGGCGCTTGACGCCGCCGTCCTCCCGGGCGACCACGACCGCCTCGCGCACGTCCGGGTGCCGGGTGAGGGCGGCCTCGACCTCGCCGGGTTCGATGCGGAAGCCGCGGATCTTGACCTGCTCGTCGGTGCGGCCCAGGTACTCGATGCGACCGTCGGCGTGCCACCGCGCCCGGTCACCGGTGCGGTACATGCGCTCGCCGGGAGCGCCGAACGGGTCGTCCAGGAACCGCTCCGCGGTCAACCCGGGGCGGTTGAGGTAGCCGCGGGCGACCTGCGCGCCGGCCAGGAACAGCTCGCCGGGCACGCCCACGGGCACCGGCCGGAAGTCCTCGTCCAGCACGTAGGCGCGCACGTTGCGCAGCGGCCGGCCGACGACCGGCCCGCCCTCACCGGTGATCCGGCACGACAGGGCGTCCACGGTGGACTCGGTGGGACCGTAGAAGTTGTAGCTCGCCGTCCCCGGCACCTGGGCCAACCGACGCCACAGCGCCTCGCCGATCGCCTCACCGCCCAGCATCAGCACCTTCGGCCGGTGCTCGCGCTCCAGCAACCCCTCCGCCACCAACTGCTGCGCGTAGGACGGGGTGAGGTCCAGGAAGTCGATGCGCTGCCGCACGACGTGCTCGACGAAGGCCGGTGGGTCCAGGCGCACGTCGTCCTCCAGGACGTGCAGCTCGTGGCCGTCGGCCAGGAGCACGAACCCCTCCAGCGACGTGTCGAAGGAGAACACCGCCGACAGCGCCACCCGCAGCGGCCCGCCACCGGCCTCGGCGACGAAGTCCTCGCGGTGGTTGACCAGCAGGTTCACCAGGCTGCGGTGCTCCACCACCACACCCTTGGGCCTGCCCGTCGAACCCGACGTGTAGATCACGTACGCCGCGTGCTCGGGGCGCAGCGGCGACAACCGGTCCGCGTCGGTCAGGTCGGCGGGGTCGTCGGCGACCGGCAGCGTCCCGTCGACCACCAGCACCGGGTCGGCGTCGCGCAGCACGAAGTCGATGCGGTCGGCCGGCAGACCGGGGTCGATCGGCAGGTAGACGCCGCCGGCCTTCCACACCGCCAGCAGCGCCACCACGAACTCCACCGAGCGGGGCAGCGACAGCGCCACCAGGCGCTCCGGGCCGACGCCCGCGGCCACGAAGGCCCGTGCGACGCGGTTGGCCCGCGCGTTCAGCTCGGCGAAGGTCAACGACCGGTCACCCACCACCAGGGCCGTCGCGTCCGGCGTGCTCCGCACCTGCTGCTCGAACACGTCGGCGAACGTCACCGCCGGCACCTCGCCCGCGGTGTCGTTCCACTCGACCACGACCCGCCGCCGCTCCTGCTCGGTCATCAGCGGCAGCTCCGCCAGCGGCCGGTCGGGATCGGTCGCGATCGCGTCGACGAGCAGGTGCAGGCGCTCGGCGAGGCCGCGCGCGGTGTCGGCGTCGAACAGGGCGGGGTCGTAGGCCAGGTCCAGGCGGAGCCGGTCGTCCAGCACCGCGCTGAGGGTGAGCGGGAAGTTGGTGGTGTCGCGGGCCCGGACCTCGGTCACCCGGACGCCGCCCACCTCGGCGACGTCGTTGAGCGGGTAGTTCTCGAACACCACCGCGCTGTCGAACAGGTTCGCGCCCGCGGGCACGTCGCTCCACGACCTGAGGTCGGCCAGCGACACGAAGTCGAACCGGCGCGACTCGGTCTGCTCCGCCTGGAACCGCTTCAACCACTCGGTGGTGACGGCGTCACCGCGCACCGAGGCCCTGGTGGGCACGGTGTTGATGAACAGGCCCACCATCGACTCCACGCCCGGCAACTCCGCCGGACGACCCGACACCGTCGTGCCGAACACCACGTCCGACTCACCGCTGAAACGCGACAACAACAACGCCCACGCACCCTGCACCACCGTGTTCACGGTCAACCCCGCGGCGCGGGCGGTGCGGCGCAGCCGCTCGGACTGCTCGGCGGTGAACGTCACGGGCACCGCGTCGGAGGACTCGGTGGCGTGGTCGCGCGTGGGCCGGCGGTCGTAGGGCAGCGGGGTGGCCGCGGCGAAGCCCGTCAGCACCCCGCGCCAGTGCCGCTCGGCCTCCGAGCGGTCCTGGGCGGCCAGCCAGCGCAGGTAGTCGCGGAACGGCCGCCGGGACACCACGCGCGGCGCGCGGCCGTCGACGAGGGCGGCGTACTGCTCGCACACCTCGGCGAAGACCTGGGCGAGGCTCCAGCCGTCCAGCAGCACGTGGTGGAAGGTCCAGACGAGCAGCACCTCGTCGTCGGACAACCGGGCCAGCGCGATCCGGGTCAGCGGCGCGCGGCGCAGGTCGAGACCTTCGCCGGCCAGCCGGGCCAGCTCCCGCTCCCGGTCCCCCTCGGACAGGCCACGCCAGTCGTGGTGGGTGACGGGCAGCTCCACGTCGGCATGGATGACCTGCACCGGCTCCGGCACGCCCTCCCACACCAGCGCGCCCCGCAGCACCGGCGTGCGGTCCACGACGCGCTGCCAGGCAGTGGCCAGGGCGTGCTGGTCGGTGACGCCGGCCAGCCGCAGCCGGACCTGGTCGAAGTAGGCCGTCGACGACGGGTCGACCAGGCTGTGGAACAGCATCCCCTCCTGCAGCGGGGTCAGCGGGTGGACGTCCTCGACCCCTCGCCCGTCGCCGACCAGGCGGTCCACCGCCGCCTGGTCCAGCCGCGCCAGCGGGAAGTCCGACGGCGTGCGGCCACCGGCCTCCGGCCGCGCGCAGTGCTCCACGATCTCCCGCAGCGCGGTCAGCACCGCTTCCGCGACACCGCGCACGGTCGAGCCCTCGTGCACGCGCTCGGAGTACAGCCAGGTCAGCGCCAGCTCGCCGTCCTCGACCACGCCCACGACGTCGAGCAGGTGGGCGCGGCCGTTGCCGGGGGCGGTGTCGCGGCCCACCGGGGCGCAGCGGGCCCGGTACAGCCCCCCGTCGTCGGCCGCCACGTCCCACTGGCCGTGGTAGTTGAAGCTGATCCCCGGGTGCGGGTCCGCGCGCAGCGCCGCGGCGGGCGAGTCGGGCGCGCCCAGGTAGCGCAGCGCACCGTAGCTCTGGCCCCGCCGCGGCAGTGCCCGGACCTGTTCCTTGACCGACTTCAGCACCGCGCCCCAGCCGCCCTCGGGCACGTGCAGCGCCAGCGGGAACTGGCTGGTGAACCAGCCGACCGTGCGAGAGATGTCCAGGTCGTCGGGCACGTCCTCGCGACCGTGGCCCTCCAGGGCGACCAGCACGCGATCGCGGCCGGTCCACCGCGCCAGCGCCCGGCCCAACGCGCTGAGCAGCACGTCGTTCACCTGCGTGCGGTAGACGCCGGGCACGTGGTGCAGCAGGGCGTCGGTCTCGGCGCGACCGAGCCGCACGGTGAGCGCGCGCACCGCCTCGGCCGGGTCGCCGTCCTCGTGGTCCACGGGCAGCTCGGCCGGGGCCGAGGCGGCGAAGCCGGTCCAGTGGTCGAGGTCCGCGTCCAGCTCGCCGGCGGCGACCCGCTCGGTCAGGCGACGCGCCCACGTGGTGAACGCGGTGCCCGCGGGGTCGAGCCGGACCTGCTCACCGCGCAGCGCCTGGTGGTAGGCGGACTCGAGGTCGCCGAGCAGCACGCGCCACGACACGCCGTCCACCACCAGGTGGTGCACGGCCAGGAACAGGCGGGGGCTCCGGTCCGGGCCGAGCCGGAACAGCAGCGCGCGGACCAGGCGGCCCGCGCCCAGGTCGAGGCCGGACTGGGCGGCCAGGGCGTCGGCCTCGACGGCGTCCCGCAGCGCGTCACCGTCCAGTTCGGACAGGTCGCGCACGGCCAGCACACCGGTGGGCGGGGTGGGCGAGACCTCCTGCACCCACCGGTCCCCGTCGCGGGTGAAGCGGGTGCGCAGCGCGTCGTGGTGCGCCACCACGGCGTCCACGGCCGTGCGCAGCGCACGTTCGTCGAGGTCGGGGGTCAGCTCGACGAACGTGGACATGGTGAAGTGGTGCGGGTTGGCCGGGGCGGTGTCGAAGAACCACTCCTGGATGGGCGTGAGCGGCGCGGGCCCGGTGACGTGTGCCTCCGGTGCGCGCACCTCGTCGTCGGCGGTGGTCACGTCCGCGGCCAGCTCGGCGATGGTCGGGTGCAGGAAGATGTCCTTGGAGGCCAGCTTCAGGCCGGCCTGCCGGGCGCGGGCGACGACCTGGATGCTCAGGATCGAGTCGCCGCCCAGCTCGAAGAAGTTGTCCTCGACGCCCACCCGTTCGGCGCGCAGCACCTCGGCCCAGATGCGGGCCAGCTCGCGCTCGACGGACGTGCCGGGCTCGACGTGGCGGGAGGCGGTGCCGGCGGGGGCGTCGGGCGCGGGCAGCGCACGGCGGTCGACCTTGCCGTTGGCGTTGAGCGGCAACGCGTCCAGGGTCACGAACGCCGAGGGCACCATGTAGTCGGGCAGGTCGCGCTTGAGCCACGTGCGCAGGTCGGCGTCGGCGGGGACGGCACCGCCGGTCGGCACGAGGTAGGCGACCAGGCGCTTGCGGCCGTCCTCGGTGCGGGCGATGGTGACCGCCTGCGCGATGCCGGGGTGGTCCATGAGCCGGCCGTCGATCTCGCCGGTCTCGATGCGGAAGCCGCGGATCTTGACCTGGTCGTCGGTGCGGCCCACGAACTCGATGGTGCCGTCGGGCTTCCAGCGCACCACGTCGCCGGTGCGGTACATCCGGGAGCCGGGCGGGCCGAACGGGTCGGGCAGGAACCGCTGGGCGGTGGCGCCGGGCTGCCCGAGGTAGCCGCGGACCACGCCCGCGCCCGCCAGGTGCAGCTCACCGGGCACGCCGACCGCGACGGGCCGCAGGTCCTCGTCCAGCACGTAGGCGGCCATGCCGTCGAACGGGCGGCCGATGGGCAGCACGTCCGGGACGGCGTCGGCGGAGGTCATCGGGTGGGAGGTGGCGAAGGTGGTCGCCTCCGTCGGGCCGTAGACGTCGACCGCGGTCAGACCGGGGCAGGCTTCCAGGACCCGCCGCACGGCCGCGGCGGGCACCACGTCACCACCGGTCCACACCTCCCGCAACCCCGCGAAACACGCCGGGTCGTCCTGCGCCAACACCCGGAACAACCCCGAGGTCAGGAACACGGCCGTCACGCCGTGCCGGGTGACCACGTCGCGGAGCACCCGGCCGTCGACGTCACCGGAGGGCGCGACGACCACGCTGCCGCCGTTGAGCAACGGCACCCACATCTCGTACGTGGTCGCATCGAACGCCTGGGCCGAGTGCAACAGCACGCGCTCGTGCGCCCCGCCACCGAACCGCGAGTCCGCGGCCAGGGCGACCACGTCCCGGTGCCGCACCGCCACACCCTTGGGCGTGCCGGTGGAACCGGACGTGAACATCACGTACGCGAGGTTGTCCGGGTGCACGGGCACGTCGGCCGGTCCGTCGCCAGGGTCGCCGGGTCCGCCGTCGAGCAGCACGACGTGTCCGGTGTGGATGGTCCGGGTGGTGCCCTCGTGCGCGGCATCGGTGATCACGACGGCGGCCCCCGCCTCGTCGAGCACCCGTCTCATGCGGTCGGCGGGCGCGCGCACGTCCAGGGGCACGTACGCCGCGCCGGCCTTGGTGACGGCCAGTTCGGCGACGACCAGGTCCGCGGAGCGCTCGGCGAGCAGCCCCACCGGGTGCTCGGGGCGCACGCCCGCGGCGATCAGCCGGTGCGCGAGCCGGTCGGCCCGCGCGTCGAGTTCGGCGTAGGTCAGCGTGGTGTCGCCCGCGACGACGGCCGGCCGGTCCGGGACGCGGCGCACCTGCTCGGCGAACAGCTCGGTGATGGTGCGGGCGGGAGGCTCGCGGTGCGCGTCGTTCCAGCGGACGAGCACCTCGTCGCGCTCGTCGTCGGACATCCACGGCAGCTCGGCCAGGGGGCGCCGCGGATCGTCCGCCACGCCGCCGAGCAGCCGCACCAGGTGCCCGGTGAAGCGCTCGACCGTGGCGGCGTCGAACAGGTCGGTGTTGTACTCGACCTGGCCGGCCAGCGCGCCGTCGCGCTCCTGGAACTCGATGGTGAGGTCGAAGATGGCATCGCGCCGGGACATCTCGACCTGCTCGACGCGCAGGCCGGGCAGCTGCGGCGGGGTGCGGTGCGGGTTCTGGAGCAGCACCATGACGTCGAACAGCGGGTTGCGGCTGGGGTCGCGGTCCTTGCGCACCGCGTCGACCAACTGCTCCAGCGGCGTCTCGTCGTGGGCGTAGGCGTCCTGCACGGTCTGCTTGACCTGGTCCAGGAAGTCGGTGAACAGCCGTCTGCTGTCCACTGTGGACCTCAGAACGACGGTGTTGACGAAGAACCCGACCAGCCGGTCCAGGCCGGGGTGGTTGCGACCGGTGGTGACGGTGCCGACGGCCACGTCCTCCTGCCCGGCGTAGCGGGCCAGGAGCGCCTGGCAGGCGGCCACGAGGACGGTGAACAGGATCGTGCCGCGCTCGTGCGCCAGGTCGCGCAGGGCCGCGGTGACGGGTGCGGGCACGGTGAACGCCCGCGCCGCGCCGCCGGTGGTGCGCACCGGCGGGCGGGGCCGGTCGGTGGGCAGCTCCAGCGGCGTGATGTCGGTCAACCGCCGCGTCCAGTGGTCGAGGTGGCCGCGCAGGGCGTCACCGGACAGGCGTTCGCGCTGCCAGGCGGCGAAGTCGGCGTACTGGACCGGCAGCGGCGGCAGCGGCGCGTCGCGGCCGTCCAGCGCCGCGCGGTAGAACTCGACCAGCTCCTCGGTCAGCACGCCCATCGACCAGCCGTCGGTGACCACGTGGTGCGCGGTCACCAGCAGCACGTGGTCGTCCTCGGCGAGTCGCACCAGCAGCGCCCGCACCAGCGGGCCGCGCCGCAGGTCGAACGGGCGGGAGTACTCCTCGACCAGGGTCTCGTCCAGCCCGTCGGGGCCGGTGGCGACCACCGGCACCGCCAGGTCGAACGGCGGGTGCACGACCTGCACGCCGCGCCCGTCGACCTCGTCCAGCGTGCTGCGCAGCGCCTCGTGGCGGGCCACCAGCCCGCGCAGCGCGACGGTGAGCGCCGGCACGTCCAACCGTCCGGTCAGGCGCAGCGCCAGCGCGCTGTTGTAGCCGGAGCCACCGGGCTGGAACTGGT
Organism: Actinosynnema sp. NPDC053489; assembly: GCF_044544865.1. Taxonomy (NCBI): domain Bacteria; kingdom Bacillati; phylum Actinomycetota; class Actinomycetes; order Pseudonocardiales; family Pseudonocardiaceae; genus Actinosynnema; species Actinosynnema sp. NPDC053489. The sequence continues at coordinate 175,288 of NZ_JBITXT010000009.1, forward strand.
CGAGGAACCACAGCCGCTGCTGCGGGAACGACAGCGGCAGCGGGTGATCCCGGTCCGCGGGCTTGATGGCACCGGTCTGCCCGGCACGGCCGGCGAGCCGGCGGCGCATCTGCTCCCTCAGGTGCGGGGGCAGTGCGGCGATGCGGTCCTCCATCGACGACGACATGGCGTGGTCTCTCCTCACAGTGTCCGGGTCGCGTCGTCACCGAAGGCGACTCGCTCGAGTTCGAGCAGGATCTTCTCCTCGACCAGCCGCGCCAGGTTCTCCACGGTGCGGGCGGTGAGGACGTCGTGCGGGGTCAGCGGCACGTCGAAGGCCGCGCGGCAGCGCGAGGTGACCAGCAGGCTGCGCATGGAGTCGCCGCCGAGGGCGAAGAAGTCGTCCTCGACGCCGACGCGGTCCGCGCCCAGCGCGTCCTCCCAGATCCCGGCCAGCACCTGCTCGGTGTCGGTCCGGGGGGCGACGTACCGCGCGGCGGGCGCGGTCTCGGCGGGTGCGGGCAGCGCGGCCCGGTCGACCTTGCCGTTGGTGCTCAGCGGCAGCGCGTCGAGCACCGCGAACGCCGAGGGCACCATGTAGTCGGGCAGGTGTCGTCCGGCGAACGCGGCCAGGTCGGCCGGGTCGGGTGCGCGGCCGGGGTCGGCGGGCACCACGTAGGCCACCAGCCGCTTGACCCCGGGCGGGTCCTCGCGGGCCACCACGACGAGCTGCGCCACGTCGGGGTGACCGCCCAGCACGGCCTCGACCTCGCCCAGCTCGATGCGGAAGCCGCGCAGCTTGACCTGGTCGTCGGCGCGACCGGCGAACTCCAGCACCCCCCGCGGCAGCCACCGCACCACGTCCCCGGTGCGGTACATGCGCGTGCCGGGTCCGCCGAACGGGTCGGCCACGAACCGGGAGGCGGTCAGGCCCGGCCGGTCGAGGTAGCCGCGGGCCAGGCCGGCTCCGGCGAGGTACAGCTCACCGGGCACGCCGACCGGCACCGGCCGCAGCCGGTCGTCCAGCACGTAGGTGCGCATCCCGTCCAGCGCCGCGCCGATGGGCACGGTGTCGGGCACGGAGGCGAGGTCCGGCATCCGGTGGGCGGTGGCGAAGGTCGTCGTCTCGGTGGGCCCGTAGCCGTCCACCACCACCAGTCCGGGGCACGCCTGCACGACTCGGCGCACTGCCGGGGCGGGCACGACGTCGCCGCCGGTCCACACCTCGGCGACACCGGCCAGGCAGTCCGGCGAGTCCTGGGCCAGCACCCGGAACAGGCCGGCGGTCAGCCAGAGCGCGGTCACGCCGTGGGCGGTGATCAGCTCGCGCAGCAGCGCCGCGTCGAGGTCCTCGGGCGGGGCGACGACCGCCGTGCCACCGCGCAGCAGCGGCACCCACAGCTCGTAGGTGGAGGCGTCGAACGCGAGCGGCGAGTGCACCAGCACGGTGCGGTGGGCCGGGCCGTCGAAGCGGGAGTCCAGCGCCAGCGCCACCACGTCGCGGTGCCGCACCGCCACGCCCTTGGGCGTGCCCGTGGACCCGGAGGTGTACTCGACGTAGGCCAGGTTGTCCGGGTGCACCGCGACCGCGGGTCGTCCGGCGGGCCCGTCGGCGTCACCGTCGAGCACGACGACGTGCCCGGCGTGGACCTGCCCGGCGGTGGTCTCCCAGGCGGGGTCGGTGAGCAGCACGCCCGCCCCGGCCCGGTCCAGGACCAGCCGCATCCGGTCGGCGGGCGCCCGGAGGTCCAGCGGCAGGTAGGCGCCACCGGCCTTGGCCACGGCGAGCACCGCGACCACCAGCTCCGCCGAGCGGTCCAGCAGCACGCCGACGCGGTCCTCGGGCCGCACGCCCAGGGCGATGAGCCGGTGCGCCAGCCGGTTGGCGCGGGCGTCCAGCTCGGCGTAGGTCAGCGAGGTGCCGCCGGCGACCACGGCCGTGGCGTGCGGGGTCAGGTCGGCCCGCTCGGCGAACAGGTCGACCACCGTGCCGCCCGGGACCTCCGGGTCGGCGAGGGGCGGCAGGACGAGCCGCCGCTCCGCCTCGTCGAGGACGTCGACCTCGCCCAGCGCGCGGTCCGGGTCGGCGGTCATGCCCTCCAGGGCGCGGGTCAGGTGGCCGGCGATCCGCTCCACCGTGGCGGCGTCGAACAAGGCCGGGTCGTAGCCCAGCTCCACCACCATCTCCTCGCCGGGGCGGATGCCGATGCTGAGCGGGTAGTTGGTGGTCTCCACGGCGTGCAGGTCGCGCAGCGCCAGGCCGTGCCCGGCGGCGGCCTCGTCGTCGACCGGGTAGTTCTCGAACACCAGGATGCTCGCGAACAGGTCCACACCGCCCGGCACGTCGCTCCAGCCCTGCAGCTCGGCCAGGGACACGTGCTGGAACCGCCGGGACTCCGCCTGCGCCGCCTGCAACCGGCGCAGCCACGCCACGACCGGTTCGTCGTCGTCGACCTCCACCCGCACCGGCAGGGTGTTGATGAACATGCCGGTGATGGAGTCCGCGCCCGGCAGGTCGGCCGGGCGGCCGGACACGGTGGAGCCGAAGCACACGTCGCGCTGCCCGCTGTAGCGCGACAGCAGCAGGGCCCACGCGCCCTGCACGACGGCGTTGGTGGTCAAGCCGTTGCGCTGGGCGAACCCGCGCAGGGCGGCGCCGGGCAGGGTCAGCGTGAGCCACTCGGCGGAACCGCCGGCGTGCCCCTGCTCGGCGGGGCGGTCCACGGGCAGCGCGGTCGGGGCGCGGAACCCGTCGAGCACCCGCCGCCAGTGCCGCTCGGCCTCCTCGGCGTCCTGCTGGTGCAGCCACCGCAGGTAGTCGCCGAACGGGCGGCGCGCGACCGGCTCGGGACGTCGGCCGGCGGTGATGGCGGCGTGGCAGCCGAAGACGTCGGTGAGCACCTGGAAGGTGCTCCAGCCGTCGAGCAGCACGTGGTGGAAGGTCCACACGACCCGCACGGCGGTGTCGGAGACGCGGGCCAGCACCAGGCGCATGAGCGGCGCGGCGCCGAGGTCCAGCCCCCGGGCGGCGTCGCGTTCGAGCAGTTCGCGCAACGCCTGCCGGTGTTCGTCGTCGGACAGGCCGGTCCAGTCCAGCTCCCGAACGGGCACCTCGACACCGCGCTGCACGACCTGCAACGGGCGGTCGACGCCCTCCCACACGACGCGGCTGCGCAGGATGGGCGTCCGCTCGACCACCTCGCGCCAGGCGCGGGCCAGCACGGCGGTGTCGGTGACGCCGTCGAGGACGAACGCGATCTGCTCGGTGTAGAGCCCTTCCTCGCCCTGGGACAGGCTGTGGAAGACCATGCCGGCCTGCATGGGGGTCAGCGGGTAGACGTCCTCGACGTCCCGGCCGTCACCGACCAGCCGATCGACCCCGGCCTGGTCCAACCCGGCCAGCGGGAAGTCCGACGGCGTGCGGCCACCGGCGTCCGGCCGCGCGCAGTGCGCCACGATCTCCCGCAACGCCCCCGCCATGCGCTCGGCCAACACCCGCACCGTCGACTCGTCGTGCACCCGATCGCTGAAGTACCAGGTGAGCTTGAGGCGCTTGTCCTCGACCGCGCCGACGACGTCGAGCAGGTGCGGCCGGGGCGTGTCCGGCGCGGCGTCGGCGGCCAGGCCGTCGACGGTGCGGAACACCGTCCCGCCCGCCGCCTGGTCGAACTGCCCGAGGTAGTTGAAGGCCACCGCCGGGTGCCCTGCGGCGTCGGTGCCGGTGCCGGTGCCGCGCAGGTAGCGCAGCGCGCCGTGGCCGATGCCCTTGCGCGGCACCGCCCGCAGCTGCTCCTTGACCGACTTGAGGGTGCTCCCCCAATCACCGGTGCCCGGCACCTCCAGCGCCACCGGGAAGACCGAGGTGAACCAGCCGACCGTGCGCGAGAGGTCCACGCCGTCGAGGAAGTCGCCGTCTCGGCCGTGGCCCTCCAGGTCCACCACCACCCGCTCCCGACCCGTCCACTCCACCAGCACCCGACCCAACGCGCTGAGCAGCACGTCGTTGACCCGCGTGCGGTACACACCCGGCACGTCCTGCAACAACGCCCGCGTGGTCGCGGCGTCCAGCTCGGCGCTGACGCCCCGCACGGTCCCGCTGGTGTTGGCACCGTCGAGGTCCACGGGCACGCCGCGGTCGGCGGTCGTGCCGGCCCAGTGGTCGGCCTCGTCGTCGAACCCGCCGCCGGCGGCGTGCTCGGCCAGCCGCAGCGCCCAGTCCCGGAACGACGTGGTCCTGGCCCCGAGGTCGACCGGCTCGCCGCGCAGCGCCTGCCGGTAGGCGGTGTCGAGGTCGTCCAGCAGGACGCGCCACGACACGCCGTCCACGACCAGGTGGTGCACGGCGACCAGCAGTTGCCGGCCACCGTCCCGGGAGCGGAGCAGCGCCGCGCGCAGCAGCGGCCCGCGACCGAGGTCGAAGCCGCGGTGCACCTCCCGCACGACGGCTCGCCGCGCCTCGTCGTCGGGCAGTTCGTGCACCGACAGCACCTCCACCGGCTCGACCGGCGCGTTGTGCTGCCGCCACCCGCCGTCGTCGGTGCGCTCGAACCGCATCCGCAGCGCGTCGTGGTGCTCCAGCAACGCCTCCAGCGCCCGCCGCAACGCCGCCACGTCCACCTCGTCGGCGAACTCCAGGAGCATCGACTGGTCGAAGTGCTCCGGTCGGGGCGGCCGGGCGTCGAGGAACCAGTGCTGGATCGGGGTCAGCGGCACCTCGCCGGTGACCGGGCCCCGCGGCGCGGCCTCGACCGCCGCGGCGGCCGGTGCGGCGGCGGCCAGGGCGGCGACCGTGGAATGGGTGAACAGGTCGCGCGGCACCAGGGCGAACCCCGCCTGCCGGGCGCGCGAGACGATCTGGATGCTGATGATCGAGTCGCCGCCCAGCTCGAAGAAGTCGTCCTCGACGCCGACGCGCTCGACGCCGAGCACCTGCGCCCAGATCTCCGCGAGCACCCGCTCGGCCTCGGTGCGCGGGGCGACGTGCCCGGAGCCGGTGGTCTCCCACTCGGGCGCGGGCAGCGCCTTGCGGTCGAGCTTGCCGTTGCCGGTCAGCGGCAGCCGGTCCAGGGCGACGAACGCCGAGGGCACCATGTGCTCCGGCAGTGAGCGGGCCAGGAAGCCGCGCAGCTCCCCGGCGGCGGGCGCGGTGCGGCCCGCGGCGGGCACGACGTAACCGACGATCAGCTTGCGCCCGGCGTGCTCGCGGACCGCGGCGACCGACTCGGCCACGTCGTCGTGCGCTTCCAGCGCCGCCTCGATCTCCCCCAGTTCGATGCGGAAGCCGCGGATCTTGACCTGGTGGTCGGCGCGGCCGAGGTAGTCCAGCCGGCCGTCCAGCCAGCGGGCCAGGTCGCCGGTGCGGTACATGCGCGTGCCGGGTTCGCCGAACGGGTCGGCCACGAACCGGGAGGCGGTCAGGCCCGGCCGGTTGAGGTACCCGCGCGCCAGGCCCGCGCCGGCGACGTACATCTCGCCCGTGACGCCCGGCGGCACCGGCCGCAGGTCGTCGTCGAGGACGTACACCCGCAGGTCGGGGATGGGCTCGCCGACCGTGCCGTCGGCGGGCGTCCACGTGACGTGCACGGTGGTCTCGGTGATGCCGTACATGTTGATCAGCTCGCCCGGGCCGTCCCAGGCGGCCAGCTTGCGCACGTCCAGCGCCTCGCCGCCGAAGATCACGTACCGCAGGCTCAGCCCGGTCGGCTTCTCGGCGATGAGCTGGTAGAACGCCGAGGGCGTCTGGTTGAGCACGGTGACGCGCTCGTCGGCCAGCAGCCGGGCGAAGTCGCCCGGGGAGCGCGAGACCTCGTGCGGGACGACGACCAGCCGCCCGCCGTGCAGCAGCGGCCCCCACAGCTCCCAGACCGAGAAGTCGAAGGCGTAGCTGTGGAACAGCGTCCACACGTCGTCCGCCCCGAACCCGAACCAGTGGTCGGTCGCGGAGAACAGCCGCGCCACGTTGGAGTGCGGGATGACCACGCCCTTGGGCTTGCCGGTGGAGCCGGAGGTGTAGATGACGTAGGCCGGGTGCTCGGGCCGCAGGTCCACCTCGGGCGGGGTCGCGGGCGCGCCGGACAGGTCGGGCAGCTCGGTCAGCGTGAGCACCGGCCGCGCGTCCTCGACCATGCCGGCCACCCGGTCGGCGGGGTAGGAGGGGTCGATCGGCAGGTAGGCCGCGCCGGCCTTGAGCACGCCCAGGACGGCCACCACCAGGTCGATCGAGCGGGGCAGCCGCAGCGCGACGTACCGCTCCGGCGCGGCGCCGCGCCCGGCCAGGACGTGCGCCAGCCGGTTGGCGCGGTCGTCCAGCTCGGCGTAGGTCAGGGCGCGGCCCTCGCAGGTGACGGCGACGACGTCGGGGGTGCGGGCGGCCTGCTCGGCGAACAGCCGGGGCAGCGTGGCCACCGGGTAGTCGCGGCCGGTGGGGTTCCACCCCACCAGCACCTGTCGCCGCTCGTCCTCGTCGAGCATCCGCAGGTCGCGCAGCGGCGCGTCGGGGTCGGCCAGCACGTCCTCCAGCAACGCCCGCAGGTGCCGGCCCAGCCGCTCCACCGTGGCCCGGTCGAACAGCGCCGGGTCGTGGTCCAGCTCGACGGCCAGTCGCGGACCCGGTGAGACGACGACGGTGAGGGCGTAGTTGGTCGGCTCGTCGGCGCGCAGGTCGTGCAACCGCAGGCCGTGCGCGGCCATCGCGTCCTCGTCGAACGGGTAGTTCTCGAAGACCACGATGCTGTCGAACAGGTTCGAGCCGCCGGGCAGGTCGCTCCAGGCGCGCAGCCGGGACAGCGGCACGTGCTCGAAGCGCCGCGCCTCGGCCTGGTCGGCCTGGAGTTCGCGCAGCCACGACAGCTGGTCGCGGTCCCGGTCGACGGCGACGCGGGTCGGCACGGTGTTGATGAACATGCCGACCATCCGCTCGACGCCCGCCAGGTCGGCGGGTCGGCCGGAGACGGTGGTGCCGAACACGACGTCGGAGGTGCCGCCGTAGCGGGCCAGCAGCAGGGCCCACGCGCCCTGCACGACCGTGCTCACGGTGAGGCCGTTGCGCTGGGCGGCGGTGCGCAGCCGCTCGGTCTGCTCGGCGGTCAGGTCGAAGCGGGCGGTGCCGCCGGACGCGGCGCGGTGGGCCTCGACCGGGCGCCGGTCGAAGGGCAGCGGGGTCGGCTCGTCGAACCCGCCGAGCACCCGGCGCCAGTACCGCTCGGCCGCCGCCCGGTCCTGCCGGTCCAGCCAGTCCACGTAGTCGCGGAACGGGCGCCGGGCGGCCGCGGGTCCCGAGCCGCCGCGCGTGATGGCCGCGTGGTGCTCGCAGACCTCGGTGAACAGCTGCGCCGCGGTCCAGCCGTCGAGCAGCACGTGGTGGAAGGTCCACACGACCTGGACCTCGTCGGGCGAGAGCGCCGCGACCGCCACGCGCATCAGCGGTGCCGTGCCCAGGTCCAGGCCGGCGGCGCGGTCCCGTTCCAGGTACCCGCGCAGCTCCTCCTCGCGGCCGGCGTCGTCCAGTCCGGTCCAGTCCAGGTACGCGACCGGGAGGGTGACGCGGTGGCGCACGAGCTGGAGCGGTTCGGGCAGGCCCTCCCACGCGATCTCGCAGCGCAGCACCGGGTTGTGGTCCACGACCCGCTGCCACGCCTCGCCCAGCACCCGCAGGTCGGTCACCCCGGACAGGCGGAAGTGCACCTGGTTGAAGTAGGCGCCGGAGGTGCCCCGGTCGACCAGGCCGTGGAAGACCATGCCGGCCTGCATGGGGGTCAGCGGGTAGACGTCCTCGACGTCGCGGCCGTCACCGACCAGCCGGTCCACCCCGGCCTGGTCCAACCCGGCCAGCGGGAAGTCCGACGGCGTGCGGCCACCGGCGTCCGGGCGCGCGCAGTGCGCCACGATCTCCCGCAACGCCTCCGCCATGCGCTCGGCCAACGCCCGCACCGTCGCCTCGTCGTGCACCCGATCGCTGAAGTACCAGGTCAGTTCGAGGGTGCCGCGTTCGACCGCGCCGACCACGTCGAGCAGGTGCGGCCGGGGCGCTTCCGGCGCGCCGTGCAGCTCCAGGCTGCCGCGCACGGCGTGCAGCAGCCCGCCCTCCACCGCGGACCAGTCCAGCCTGCCCAGGTAGTTGAAGCTGATCCGCGGGCCGGCGGCACCCGGCTCGTGCAGCGCGCCGTGGCCGATGCCCTTGCGCGGCACCGCCCGCAGCTGCTCCTTGACCGACTTGAGGGTGCTCCCCCAATCACCGGTGCCCGGCACGTCCAAGGCGACCGGGAAGATCGAGGTGAACCAGCCGACCGTGCGCGAGAGGTCCACGCCGTCGAGCAGGTCCTCGCGGCCGTGGCCCTCCAGGTCCACCACCACCCGCTCCCGACCCGTCCACTCCACCAGCACCCGACCCAACGCGCTGAGCAGCACGTCGTTGACCTGCGTGCGGTACACACCCGGCACGTCCTGCAACAACGCCCGCGTGGTCGCGGCGTCCAGCCGGACGGCGACGGTGCGGGTGGAGCCGGCGGTGCCGGTCCCGTCGCGGTCGACGGGCAGGGACGGGTCCACCGCGGCGGTCCGCGCCCAGTGGTCGCGCTCGTCGTCGAACCCGCCGTTCGCGGTGTGCTCGGCCAGCCGGTGCGCCCACTCCTGGAACGAAGTGGTCTTCGCCCCCAGCCGGACGGGCTCGCCGCGGGCCGCCTGGTCGTAGGCGGAGGCCAGGTCCTCCAGCAGGACGCGCCACGACACGCCGTCCACGACCAGGTGGTGCACGGCGAGGAACAGCAGCGGGCGGTGCCCGTCCGCGCGGAACAGCGCGGCCTTCACCAACGGCCCGTCCGCCAGGTCGATGTCCGCGTGCGCCCGGGTGGTGACGGCGCGGACGCGCTCCTCGTCGGCCGGGGACACCTCGTGGACGTCGAGGACGTCGCCCGGTTCGGCGGGGGCGTTGTGCTGCCGCCACCCGCCGTCGCCGGTGCGCTCGAACCGCATCCGCAGCGCGTCGTGGTGCTCCAGCAACGCCTCCAGCGCCCGCCGCAACGCCGCCACGTCCACCCCGTCGGCCAGTTCCGCGGTCAGCGACTGGGCGAAGTGGCCCGGGTGGTCGGGGTTGGTGGCGAACAGCCACCGCTGCACCGGGGTGAGCGGCACGTCGCCGACCACCGGGCCCTGGTCCGCGCTCGGCTGCCCGGCGCTGCCCTGCTCCGGCACGGCCGCGGCGGCGAGGGCGGCCACCGTGGGGTGGCGGAACAGGTCGCCGGGGGTGAGCGCCAGCCCGGCGCGGCGGGCGCGCGACACGACCTGGATGCTGAGGATGGAGTCGCCGCCCAGCTCGAAGAAGTTGTCGTGGGCGCCGACGCGGTCCAGGCCCAGCAGCTCGGCCCAGATGTCGGCCAGCGCGGCCTGCGGCCCCTCGGCGGGCGCGACGTGGGCGGTGCCGGCGGTCCCCCAGTCCGGTTCGGGCAGGGCGCGGCGGTCCACCTTGCCGTTGGCGTTGAGCGGGAACGCGTCCACCACCACGAACGCGGAGGGCACGAGGTAGTCGGGCAGCGCGCGACCCAGGAACTCGCGCAACGCGACCGCGTCCGGCCGGTCGCCGGTGACGGTCAGGTAGGCGACCAGGCGCTTGCGACCGGTGTCGTCCACGCGCACGACGGTGACGGACTGGGCGACGGCGGGGTGCTCGGACAGCACCGCGTCGACCTCGCCCGGTTCGACGCGGAAGCCGCGGATCTTGACCTGGTCGTCGGTGCGGCCCACGAACTCGACGGTGCCGTCGGGCTTCCAGCGCACCACGTCGCCGGTGCGGTACATCCGCTCCCCCGGCGCGCCGAACGGGTCGGGCACGAAGCGCTCGGCGGTCAGGCCGGGACGGCCCAGGTAGCCGCGGGCCAGGCCCGAGCCCGCGATGTGCAGCTCGCCCGGCACGCCGATCGGCGTCGGCGACAGGTCGTCGTCCAGCACGTAGACGCGCATGTCGTCGAGCGGGCGGCCGATGGGCACGACGTCCGGGACGTCGGCGACGTCGGCCATGCGGTGCGAGGTGGCGAACGTGGTGGTCTCGGTGGGGCCGTAGCCGTCGACCACGGCGATGCCCGGGCAGGTCTCCAAGACCCGGCGCACGGCGGTCGCGGGCACCACGTCGCCGCCGGTCCACACCTCGCGCAGCCCCGCCAGGCAGGCCGGGTCGTCCTGCGCCACGGCGCGGAACAGCCCGGCGGTCAGCCACAGGCCGGTAAGGCCGTGCCGGGTGACCAGGTCGCGCAGCAGGTCCGGGTCGAGGTCGCCGGACGGGGCGACGACGACGGTGCCGCCGTTGAGCAGCGGCACCCACAGCTCGTAGGTGGTGGCGTCGAAGGCGGGCGCGGAGTGCAGCAGGACCCTGGCGTGCGCGTCGCCGAGGAAGCGCGAGTCGCGGGCCAGGGCGGTCACGTCGCGGTGCCGCACCGCCACGCCCTTGGGCACGCCCGTCGAGCCCGAGGTGAACATGGCGTAGGCCAGGTTGTCCGGGTGCAGCGGCACGTCCGGGTCGGTGGCGGGCTCGGCCGACAGGTCCGCGTCGCCCAGGACGACGAGGTGGCCGTCGTGGACGGACGCGGCGGTGTCCCGCCACGCCCGGTCGGTCAGCACGACCCCGGTCCGCGTCCCGGTCAGCAGCGCCGCCAGCCGCTCGACCGGCGACCTGGTGTCCAGCGGCACGTAGGCCCCACCGGCCTTGACCACGGCCAGCTCGGCCACGACGAGGTCGACCGACCGGCCCAGCAGCAGCGCCACCGGCTCCTCGGCGCGCAGGCCGCGGCGCAGCAGGTGGTGGGCGAGCCGGTTGGCCCGCTCGTCCAGCTCGGCGTAGGTGAGCGCGACGCCGTCGGCGAGCACGGCGGTGGCGTCGGGCGTGCGCCGGACCTGCGCGGTGAACAGGGAGGTGACCGTCGCCGGGGGCAGGTCCCGGCGGGTGTCGTTCCACTCCTGCAGGACCCGGTGGCGTTCGGCGGGGTCCAGCAGCGGCAGGTCGCCCAGCCGGCGGTCCGGGTCGGCGGTGACGGCCTCCAGCAGCACCACGAGGTGACCGCACAGCCGCTCGATCGTGGCGGCGTCGAACAGGTCGGTGTTGTACTCCAGCGCCACGTCCAGCGCCTCGCCCCTGGGCCAGAACTCGACCAGCAGCTCGAACCGGGCGCGCGGGCGGGGCAGGTGGTGCTCCTCGACGCGCAGCCCGTCCACCGAGGTCGGCTCCACCATCGCCTGCTGGAGCACGACCATCGCCTGCACCAGCGGCGTGCGGCTGGGGTCGCGGTCGGGCTGGAGCTCGTCGACGAGCCGGTCGAAGGGCACCTGGTCGTGGCTGAACGCGTCCAGCGACGTCGCGCGCACCTGGCCCAGGAAGTCGCGGAACGACGTGGCCGGGTCCGCGGCGCAGCGCAGGACGAGGGTGTTGACGAAGAAGCCGACGAGGTCGTCGAGCTCCGGCCTGCCGCGGCCGGAGGACGCGGTGCCCACGGCGACGTCGCGCCGGCCGGTGTAGCGGGCCAGCAGCACCTGCACGGCGGCGGCCAGGGTGGTGAAGAGGGTGGCGCCGTCGGCGCGGCCCAGCTCGACCAGGCGTCGCACCAGGTCGGCGGGCAGGGCCTCGCGGTGCACGGCGCCGGGGGTGGTGCGCCGCGCGGGCCGGGGGCGGTCGGTGGGCAGGTCCAGCGGTTCCAGGCCGGCGAGCCGGTCGCGCCAGTGGTCGAGTTCGTCGGCCAGGGCCGGGTCGGCGAGGCGGTCGCGCTGCCACACGGCGAAGTCGGCGTAGCGCACCGGCAGCGGACGCAGGTCGGGTCTGGTTCTTCGGAGCGCGGCCCGGTACAGCTCGACCAGGTCGTCGACCTGCACGCGGACCGACCAGCCGTCGGTGGCGATGTGGTGCTGGTCGAGCAGGAGCACGTGCTCGTCGTCGGCCACGCGGGCCAGCACGGCGCGGGCCAGTGGACCGCGGACCAGGTCGAACGGGGTGGTCAGCTCCTCGGTGAAGACCCGGTCCAGGGCGGCATCGCGGTCGGCGGGCGCCACCCCGGTCAGGTCCACCACGCGCAGCGGCAGCGTCCCGTGCGGCGCGACGACCTGCACGCCCCGGCCGTCGACCTCGTCGAACGTGGTGCGCATGGTCTCGTGCCGCTCGACCAGGCCGTCCAGGGCGGCCCGCAGGGCGGCCTCGTCCAGCGGCCCGGACAGCTTCAGGCCCACGCCGGTGTTGTAGTCGGTGGCGGCGGGGTCGAGCCGCTGCAGGAACCACAGCCGCTGCTGGGCCGGTGACAGCGGCAGGGTCGCGTCGCGCGGCGTGGGCGCGATGCGGTCGTCCGCGCCCGCGTGCCGCCGGTCGGCCACCAGCGCGGCGAGCCCGGCGACGGTGCGCGCGGTGAACACGTCCCCGGAGGACAACGGCACGCCGAGCGCCGAGCGGAGGCGGGAGACCACCCGGATGGCCTGGATCGAGTCGCCGCCCAGGACCAGGAAGTCGTCCTCGACGCCGACCCGGTCGGGCGCCACGCCCAGGACTTCGGCCCAGGCGACCGCGACGGCGGTCTCGGTGGGCGTGCGGGGCGCCACGCGGTCGGCACGCGGGGCGGCCTGCCAGTCGGGCTCGGGCAGGGCCTTGCGGTCGACCTTGCCGTTGGTGTTCAGCGGCAGGCGGTCGGCGGTGACGAAGGCCGACGGCACCATGTAGTCGGGCAACGTCCGCAGGACCAGTTCCCGCAGCTCGCCGTCGTCGGGGGCCCGATCGCCCGTCGGGACGACCCAGGCCACCAAGCGCTTGGTCCCCACCCGGTCGTGCCGGGCGGCGACGGCCGCCTGCGCCACACCGGGGTGGCGGGCCAGGGCCCCCTCGACCTCGCCGGCCTCGATGCGGAAGCCCCGGACCTTGACCTGCTCGTCGACGCGGCCGACGAAGTCCAGTTCCCCGTGCGGGTTCCACCGGACCAGGTCGCCGGTGCGGTACATCCGCTGTCCCGGCGGGCCGAACGGGTCGGCCACGAACCGGTCGGCGGTCAGCCCGGGGCGGCCGAGGTAGCCGCGGGCCACGCCCGCGCCGGCGATGAACAGCTCGCCGGTCGCGCCGTCGGCCACCGGGCGCAGGTCCTCGTCCAGCACGTAGGCGCGCATGTCGTCCAGCGGGCGGCCGATGGGCAGCACGTCCGGGACGGCGTCGGCGGAGGTCATCGGGTGGGAGGTGGCGAAGGTGGTCGCCTCCGTCGGGCCGTAGACATCGACCGCGGTCAGACCGGGACAGACCTCCAGGACCCGCCGCACCGCCGCGGCCGGCACCACGTCACCACCGGTCCACACCTCCCGCAACCCCGCGAAACACGCCGGATCGTCCTGCGCCAACACCCGGAACAACCCCGAGGTCAGGAACACACCCGTCACACCATGACGGCCCACCACCTCGCGCAGGACCCGACCGTCCACATCACCCACAGGGGCGACCACGACACCGCCCCCGTTGAGCAACGGCACCCACACCTCGTACGTCGTCGCATCGAACGCCTGAGCCGAGTGCAACAACACGCGCTCGTGCGCCCCACCACCGAACCGCGAGTCCAACGCCAGGGCCACCACGTCCCGGTGCCGCACCGCCACGCCCTTGGGCTTACCGGTCGTACCCGAGGTGAACATGACGTAGGCCAGGTTGTCCGGGTGCACCGCGACGGGGGGTGCGGGCTCCGATTCGGCGACCGGGTCCTCGTCGTCGACCACGACGAGGTGTCCGTCGTGGACGCGTTCGGCGGTGGCCCTCCAGGCGCGGTCGGTCACCAGCACCGACACCCCCGCCTCGGCCAGGACGGTGCTCATCCGGCCGACCGGGGCGCGGGTGTCCAGCGGCACGTACGCGCCACCGGCCCTGACCACGGCGAGGAGGATGGCCACCAGGTCCGCGGAGCGGTCCGCCAGAACGCCGACGCACTGCTCGGGCCGCACCCCCAGGTGCAGCAGGCGGCGCGCGAGGCGGTCCGCGCGGGCGTCCAGCTCGGAGTACGCGCACTCCACCCCCTGCGCGATCACGGCGACGCCGTCGGGGTTCCCGCGCACCTGTTCGGCGAACAGGTCGACGATCGTGCGGACCGCGGCGGGCGGGTTCCCGCCTCCACCGGAGCGGGAGCCGGCGGTCGGCGGTGTGACAGGGGCGGCTTCGTGGAGCGTCATCGCTGTCCAGACCTCTTTTGGGCGCGGCGGTGCGCCGCAGGAGCATGGGGTGGGGGGTGTGGGCGCCGCGCCGGGCGGCGGTCCTGCGGTCAGGCCACTTCGCGCGCGCGCTGCCGGCGGCTCGCGATCCGACCGCCGACCTGGATGCGGTCGATCAGGCCGCTGCGGGGGTCGCGCAGGAAGCGTCCGGGGCGGCCGGTCTCGCCGGTGGAGGGGTCCGTCACGGAGAAGACGAGCCCGTCGTGGGTGGTGAGCAGCGCCGCCGGGTCGCCGTCGACGACGAGGTGCAGGTCACCGTCCCGGACGACCACCGAGTAGGAGGTGTCGCCGTTGACGTAGTCGCCGGTGCAGCCGGGCGGGATGGGCGCTCGTCGGCCCACGTCGATCAGGGTGGCGTGCTCGCCGACCTCCAGGCCGGCCTCCCGCAGGTGCGGGAGGAGCTGTCGCCACAGGAGCGCGCCGGTCGCGGCGTTGGCGGTGAGCGCGACCGCAGCACCCGAGCCGGGGTCGAAGCGGAGGTGGCAGGAGGTGCCGTCGGCGGTGCCGTCGTGGCCGAACCACTCGGTGTCGCCGCCGTGGAACAGCGCGAGGCCCAGCCCCCAGCCGTCGGCCAGCCCGTACGGTTCGGCGGCGAGGACGGGGCGGCGCATCTCGGCGAGGTCGTCCGGGGCCACGAGGCCGTGGTGGGTGCCGCCGTGCTCCGGGCGCAGGTGCATCCGGGCCAGTTCGACCAGGTCGGTCGCGCTGGCGGCGAGCCCTCCCGCCGGCGTCTCGACCGGCGACAGCTCCTGCTCGACGGGGCGGACCCGGTTCAGGACGCGGTTCACCGTGTGGCCTTGCGCGATGGACGACGCCGCGGTGTCGGCGCCCACGATGAGGGCCGGGGTGATGCCCAGTGGCTTCAGCAGGATGGTCTGCACCGCCTCCGACCACGTCATGCCGGTCACCACCTCGATCAGGCGGCCCACCAGGGCGTAGCCGAGGTTCGAGTACGAGAAGCCCTCGCCGGGCCGGTGCAGGAGTTCCAGGAGGGACGCCGCCAGGGGCGGTCGGCCGTCCGCGGACGGCGCGACGACCTCGGAGCGCAGCCCCCCGGTGTGGCTGAGCAGGTGACGGGTGGTCAGCAGTTCGGCGAGCGCGCCGCCCGTCTGCCGCACCTCAGGCAGGTACTCCGAGACGGGTTCGTCCAGGTCGACGTCGTCGTCGGACACCAACACCATGAGCAGGGTCGCGGTGAAGGTCTTCGTGATGGAGCCGATGGGCACCTTGGTGTCGCGTCCCATCGCACGCCCACCGGCGTACCGCTCCTCTCCGAACGCGAACTCCCGCACCTCCCCGTCGCGCAGCACGGTCAACTGCGCTCCCGGGACGTCGTTGACGCGCACCGCTCTCTCAAAGGCTCTTCGTAATTCTTCCACGACCCTCTTCCCTCACTGGCGAACGTGGCCGCCGACTGACCGGACGTTTCATCCGCAGCGGTACCCGACAGGCATGCAGACCCGTACCCAGGAACCGAGGGGCAGTCACCCCTTGATGTCGAGGCCATTGACTCGCCTGGTCCGGAGCACCGGGGTCACGTACCCACTGCGGTGAAATCTTATGCACGCACCCCGAACCCCTGCTCCGGCCTGATCAAGTCCACGTGACAGCGAAACGACCGACCCATGTTCGTCACGCCCTCTCCGAGCCCGCGACCGCCAAATGGACGATTCCCATTCGATAGGATTCGCTTTCGATCGACCCGCGATGGAATTGCACCCTGGGTACACAAACAGATTGCAGGTTCACCCGGATGCCAGGTTTAGGACGACATTCACACCACTCCGCCGCCAATGTGAAACCCAACCCGAATCCAGTGGATTTTAAAAGGCGAACAGCGCTCATAAACGAGCCGCGGCCGGTGCGGGTCCCCCGAACCGCCTCCGGCCGCACCGGCACTGCCGCCAGTGGACAATCACGTGCGACGCGCCGCAGGAACGTGTCGCTTCGGGGAGGCGCAACATGACCACGAGACCACCTCGGACCACCGCTCGCGTTGTCGTGGGGCTGTCATCGGCCGCAACGGACGTCGACGCCGCGCTGTGGGCGGCGGGATACGCGGACCGGTGCGGTTGCGGTCTGGCGGTGGCGCACCCACCCGGCCGGGCCCGGGCCGCGCAGGAACTGGCCGTGCGCCTGCGGGCCGACTCGCCACACCTGGACGTGTCCACCCGGAGCGTCCCCGAGCCGATCGCGCACGGCCTGGCCGCCGAGTCCCACAGCGCAGACCTGGTCGTGGTGGGCTCGCCCTCCGACGGGGACCGGGCGGCGCCGGCCCTCGCCGTGACGGCACAGGCGCGATGCCCGGTGGTCGCCGTACCGCCCGGCGCGGTCTGGGAGGACGACCTCCCCGTGGTGGTCGGCACCGACGGCGGCCACCTGGCCGACGCCGCCGTGCTGGCCGCCTTCGCCCTGGCGGCGGCCTTGGGTACCGGCGTGCGCGTGGTGTGCTGCACCCTGGGAGCGCCTGTCACCGGACCGAGGTCGGCCTCGGTGGAACAAGCCACCTTCTCCGTGGTGGGCCGCTGCGCCGAGCAGTACCCCGATGTGCCCCTGGACGTGAGGATCGCCCGGTCGCACGTGGTCAGCGGCCTGGTCCGCCACGCCGCGCTGGCATCGATGCTGGTCGTCGGCTCGCACTCGACCGGCGACGACTCCATCGGCCACCGCCTGCTCCACCGCGGTCCCGGACCGGTCGTCCTCATCGGCCCACTGGCGCCCACCCACCGCAGACCCGTTCCCCTCGGCTGTGACCCCGCGGTGGAATGAGGCCGAGAACCACCTCCAGGCGCAAGCCCGACCTGCGCCGCGGCCTCCGGGTTGAAGAGGGCTGCTTGCGTCCAGCCGCCGGGCGGCCGTCGAAGGCGATCTCGGAGGCGATCTCGGAGGCGTTGAGCGCGGGCTTTCAGCGGATCGTCCGGCGTTCGCGTCCG
This sequence comes from Actinosynnema sp. NPDC053489, assembly GCF_044544865.1. Lineage (NCBI taxonomy): Bacteria > Bacillati > Actinomycetota > Actinomycetes > Pseudonocardiales > Pseudonocardiaceae > Actinosynnema > Actinosynnema sp. NPDC053489. Next base: position 192,399 of record NZ_JBITXT010000009.1, read on the forward strand.
GTTGCGGTTCGATCGTTGGTCGAGCAGATCACCCGCCGGATGAACAGGGCGTCCAGGTCGACGGGTTCGTGGTCGGGCGCGGAGCGGCGGGGGTGGGAGTCACCACGTCTGGGGTCGAGGCCGGCGGGCCTGCACCGGACTTCCCCGCCCGGGGTGCGGCCGTCACGTTGGTGATCGTGTGCGGTGTTGGGGTAGACCGTCCAACGACGGACGCGGGGCAGCCTGGCCGGGGCGGTGTTCCACAGCGACCACGGGGCGCAGTTCGGTGCCAGGGCCTTCGCCGACGCCTGCCGCGCCGCCGGGGTGACCCGGTCCATGGGCGCGGTGGGCAGCTCCGCGGACAACGCCGCCGCCGAAAGCCCCAACGCCTCCTTCGAACGCGAAACCCGCCAAGGCGCCCAGGCCCGGTGCAGCGCGGGGGAAGCACGCCTGGCGGTGTTCGGCCGGGCACACCGCCACAACACCCGACGACGCCACTCCCACCCCGGCCGGAAGTCCCCGATCGGCTACGAGAACAGCCTGCTACCGACACCGGCCGCGCTGACCCACGCCGCACAACCCCGTGTCCGACATCCGGGGTGAGGTCCCCTGCTCGAGCACACCACTCCCCCGATCTCCGAGGAGAAGTTCCAGCGGCTCGCGGCGGGACACCCAGGAGACTCTCCGTAGTCCGCTCACAATGCGCATGGAACAACGATGATGCGTCTTCGGGGAGAATCTCGACCCGGTTGCCCACCGGACGCGCACGATCAGTCCTTCCTCATACCGGGATCACGCGTTGCCGGTCACCTCGGCATTCGTCGACCCGGTCGCCCGCGCTGCGCCGGCTCCACCCCCGGGTACTTCCGCGCGGGGACGCGAAGCCGTCGACAGCCTCCACGGATCGAGTGACCCCGGCGGTCCGGCAGGCATCCCCCGGCGTCGGGTCGTGGCCATGCGCACCCGACCGACCGCACACCGCGGGACGGGTGAGGCGAAGTCCTCACTCGTTCGACCGCTTCCACCATCACTCCACCACTCGATGACCGCACATCGATCCCGACAATCGTCCTCACGGGTGCAGCCGGGCGGCCCTGGGCACTTCGGAACTCGGCTGCCTGAAATGAGTTCCGGCCGAACGGCGATCGTTCCGCCCGGCGGCACCCACGAGCTGGACGACGCGTCGCGACCGGCGTTCCCCTCGGTCCTGTCCGGCGTGGCCGGGGCGCCGGCTGGAGCGGGTGGTGTGCTCCACCGCGCCCGCGGGCCGGGGGAACGACGCGGTTCGGGGGCGCGGGTGCTCAGGCCGCGGGTGGCGCCGCCTGGTCGAGGTCGCCGTGCGCCGCGACCGAGAGGGCCTGCCCGTCGGCCCAGGTCTTGAGCCGCTCGGTGTAGGTGTGCTGGATCATGTCGTGGAAACCCCGGCCGAAGAGCACCCGCAACGGCGGGTTGTCGGAGTCGACGATCTCGAGCAGGGTCCGGGCCGCGGCGACGGGGTCGCCGGCCGGCTTGGTCCCCACGGCCGCGGCCAGCTGCCGGCGGAGATCGTCGTAGACGGGGTTGGGCTCGGCCAGGTGGCCGTTGTTGAGCGGGTCCGGGTTCTTGCCGCCCCTGGTGGCGAAGCCGGCGGGCTCGATGATGGTCACCTTGATGCCGAAGCCGGCGACCTCCCGGGCGAGGGTTTCGTTCAGCGCTTCGACGGCCCACTTGGAGACGTGGTAGGCGCCGCCGAGCGGCATCGCGATCAGCCCGGCGACCGAGGACAGCTGGATGATGTGCCCCGCGCCCTGCTCGCGCAGGTGGGGCAGCGCGGCCTGGACGACCCACACCGGGCCGAACAGGTTGGTCTCGAGCTGGTCGCGCAGTTGCCGCTCGGTCAGCTCCTCGATCGCGCCCACCTGGGCGTAGCCGGCGTTGTTCACGATGACGTCGAGTCGGCCGAAGTGCTCCCTCGCCCGCCGCACACCGTCGAAGACGGCGGCCTTGTCGGTCACGTCCAGCGCGAGCGGGAGCACCGCGTCGCCGTAGGCGGAGACCAGTTCGTCGAGACTCGCGGTGTTCCGGGCGGTCGCGGCCACCTTGTCGCCGCGCGACAGGGCGGCCTCGACGAAGCAGCGGCCCAGGCCGCGCGACGAACCGGTGACGAACCAGACCTTGCTCATGATGTCGTCCGTTCCTTCTTCCTCGACATGTCGACCACGAGATGCCGGCGGGCCCGACCCCGTGGCAGGTACAGCCGTGCGAGCCGCGTCCCGGTGGGTGAACGGGAGGTGGCCGGTGTTCCCGCCGTGCCGGTACAGCGTCCGTCGCGACCGGGCCGTGGATCAACGGCGACCTCGGCAACGACTCTTTAGCCGTGGTTGATAATCGGGTGGTGGAACTGCGCGACATCGAGATCTTCCTGGTCCTGGCCGAGGAGCTGCACTTCGGTCGGGCCGCCGACCGGCTGCACCTGACCACGGCCCGGGTCAGCCAGTCCGTCCGGAAGCAGGAACGGCTCATCGGTGCGCCGCTGTTCGACCGCACCACTCGCACGGTTCGCCTGACGCCTCTCGGCGAGCAGTTCCGCACCGACCTCAAGGCCGCCTACGGCCAGGTCCGGGCGGCGATCGACGCCGCGCGCAGGACCGCCCGCGGCACCACCGCGACCCTGACCCTCGGCGTGTTCGGGCCCCAGGCGTACGAACTCGCCCCGATCATCGAGCGGTTCCGCGCCCGGAACCCGCACTGCGAGCTGCTGTTCCGCGAGGTGCACTTCAGCGACCCGTTCGGGGCGCTGCGGGCTGATCAGGTCGACCTGCAGACGTGCTGGCTCCCGGTGCGGGAACCGGATCTCACCGTCGGACCCACCGTGCTCACCGACCCGCTGCTGTTGATGGTCGCCACCGGCCACCCCCTGGCCGCGCGGGAGTCGGTGGTCCTGGAAGACCTCGGCGACTGCGTCGTGCCCCGGTTGGAGGGTTCGGCCCCCGCCTACTGGGAGACCGCGGTCCTGCCGGCCCGCACGCCGAGCGGGCGCCCGGTACCACGGGGCCCGCGGGTCGCCACCTTCCAGGAGGTCCAGGCGGTCGTCGCGGCCGACCAGGCCGTCTGCGTCGTGTTCGCCGAGGCCAGCCGCTACTACCAGCGACCCGGCATCACCTACCTGCCCATCCGGGACGCCCCGCCGGGCCGGTGGGCCCTCGTCTGGCGCACCGCGACCGTGACACCTCTCGCGCGGAGCTTCGCGGACACCGCGCACGAGTTCGAGCTCGCGGCGGCGGCACGGCCGCCGGCGACCGCGTCCGACGGATAGCCCCACCAGGCCGTGGCCGACCAGGAAGATCCCGTGCCACAGGCAAAGCCGACACGTCGGCTCGTTCTGAGCTGATCACCTGCGCAGCGTCTCCGGGGTCACCTCGAACTCCGGCGCGATCGAGCACACCGCCGCCCACCACGAGGAGTGCACGCCCACGTGCTCCTGGACCAGCCGCACCACCCGCTGCCGCACCTCGGCCGAGTGCCGTGACTCCACCCTCCACACGGGATGAAGCATGAGGTCGACAGCCCGTCCCGGTGCCGGCAGGTCGTGTTCGGCGCATCGCGGGTGCAGGTCAGCCCGACATGGTGCCGCGGTAAGAGCTGCTGCGCGACCAGGAGAACGGCGCGATGCCTGTTCGTGCCCATTCGGCCAGGATCACGCGATCGACGAGAATGATGCCCACCCCGGCCGCGACCTTCCGGGCATCGGACGTGAACGCCGACGTCGTCACGATCAGCGAGATGTCGGCTCCGTGGTAAAGCCTGTCGGTGCCCGCGAAGAGCTGCACCGCCTTGGTGCCGACCTTGGTCTGGCCGTAGCGCTTGCACTGCACCACGACGAGGCTTCCGTCCGGTGCCGTGGCCAGGACGTCCGCGCCCGCGTCACCCGCCCCACCGACGACGCGGACGTCGACGCACCCCGACCGACGCAGGAGCCGAGCGGTCCACTGCTCGAACTCCGCGCCGCTCATGCCGTCGGTGACCTCGATGGCGCGGTCGCGTTCGGCCTGGAGCAACGCCTCGTGGCGACGGGCACGCAACCACACCACAAACCCCGCCGCTCCCACCGCCAACAGCGCCGCGGCGATCAGCGCGGACAGCACCGGATGCGCTCGGACGAACCCCCACAGCAGCAACACCGCGACCCCGGCGCAGACGAGTACGAGCGGTGATAGCTTGTTCTTGTTCTTCTTGCTGTTTCGACGTTTCTTCTTACCGCCGTTGTTCTTCTTGCGGTTGCGTGGTTGTGCGGCCATCCATCCCCCTCGCCGTCGTCCAGGGTGCCGTCGGCGGCGCGGCGGCACCAGGCCCCATCGAGTGAATCGACGCAGGCCGCCCAGGGCTGGGCGACCCCGTGCGGGGCGGTCGCGATTCACCGGCCAGGTGTCGTTCGCCAACCTGCCGCGGTACCACGCCCGGAGCCTCCAGATCAGCGAGTCGTGAGCGGTGGGCATCATCGGCCCGGTCACCGAGTTCACCACCCTGGACCGCGACGGCGAACGCATCGCCGCGAACGATCACGTCGAACATCCGGACTGCGTCTTCCACGGCCCTCGGCCGTGCCAGAAGGGCCGGGTCGAGTACCGGGACCGCTTCACCGTCGCGTCGGCCCGCGATGGCGGCACGGTGCCGATCAGCCGGGGCAGCGGCATCCGGCACGGCGTCGAGGACGCGGCGCGGGCGGACTCGGTGCCGATGCGGCGCACTACGCTGCCGGCGTGACCGACCACCTCGACCACGACGATCCGCCGCCTCCCTCCCCGTTCGTCGTCCGCGCACCCACCGCGGCCCGCGAACCCGAACTGGCGGCACTCGCCGTCGCAGCGATCGTCCCGACGCTGACCGACTTGGTCGCCGGAGCGCAGCCTCCCATTCCGGAGCATCCGCCCGTGACGGTCACCGTCGTCGACGCCCCGGGCGACCACGGGGGCGTCATGGTCCGGGTGGACCACGCGGGGTTCGGCGTGTTCGCCCCGGCCGACGTGACCACCGCGGTGGCCGACGGTCTCCAGCAGGAGGTCGTACGGCAGTTCGCCGTCACCACCCCGCTCTGCCCCGGGCACGGCCACCCGGCCCGCGTCGCCGTGGTCGACGGGGCGACCGGCTGGAGGTGCCCCGTCGACCCGGAGCACTGGTCCTGCCGGCTGGGCGGCTACCCGACCGGTGACACCGCGGGACAACCAGCGGTGTGACGGGCGAACAGGCGACGGATCGACCGGCGGGGAGGCCGAAGCCGGCGAGCAGATTGTCCGGGGTGGAATCACGGTAGACCGCGCCGACCCCGAAGGTCCTGGCCCGCCAGCGCGGCGTCGCCCTCCTGGCGGATGTCGATGCCGGTCAGGCCCTGCGCCGACAGGGTCCGGGCGGATGGTGCCCGGGGCCGGGCGGGGTGGACATCGTCTCCGGGAAGATCGCCGACCTGCGCGGCAGCACGAACGACGGCTACGGCGCCGAGCGCGTGAACCGGGTCTTCGGCCGCATCGACGGGCCGTCGGTCGTGTGCGCCCGGGCCTGACGCGACGCGGTCGGGCGGTGGACCGCGCCGGGTTCAGAGCCCGGCCCAGTGCTTCGAGCGGTCCAGCAGGTGGTCGTGGACCAGGGCCACCGAGGGGTTGGCCAGGCCGCCGACGCGGGTGGCCAGGAACAGGGTGTTGAGCGGCGGCACCGCGGCCACGTGCACGGGCTCCACCGACCCGGCCGACAGCGCCGGTTCGGCCAGGTAGCGCGGCAGCGCCGACACCCCCGCGCCCGCCACGACCGCGGCCAGGACCGCGCGCAGGTCCGGCACGACCACCGCCACCTGGTTCGGCGGGCGGCGGCCGAACTCGCTGCGCCAGTAGCGGCGGATGATCGGCAACTCCTCGGCGTAGGCCACCAGGGGCAGGTGCGCCAGCGCCCGCACCGGGTCGAGGGCGAGCAGTTCCCGGTCCACCGACCGCACCAGGGTGGGCGCGCCGACGAGCACGAACTCCTCGTCCGCGAACGGCGTCGCGCTCAGCGCCCGGTCCGTCGGCCGCACGGACGACACGACCAGGTCCAGCCGCGCGTTGACCAGCGCGGCGAGCAGGTCGGCGGCGAGACCGACCGAGACCCGCAGGCGCAGGCCGCGCGTCGTCAGCGGGGCCAGGGCGGGCAGCACCCGGGCGGTCAGCAGTTCGGCCGGGCCCGCGAGGTGGACGGTGCCCGCGAACGCCGCCCGCCCGTCCACGCCCGACACCGCGGAGCGCAGCGCGTCCACGTGCGCGCCGACGCGCCGGACCAGGTCGTCGGCCCGTGCCGTGGGTGTCACACCGCGGCTGCCGCGCGTGAACAGCGGCTCGCCCAGCTCCCGTTCGAGGCGGGCGAGCTGCCCGCTCACGGCGGGCTGCGTCAGGCCGCGCCGCTGCGCCGCGGCGGTCAGCGACCCGCTCCGGTAGATCTCCACGAACGTGGCCAGCAGGTCGAGGTCGGACACCAGGTCAACTCCGGGGCATAACGGTGCTTATGGCTCCGATCAGCCTACTCGACGGAAAGGTGATGGACTGGTCGTCGAGGCAGTGATGTGGAAGGAGTTTTCGATGAGCAGGGTTCTGGTCGTGGTGTCTGCGGCGGACGAGCTGGTGCTGGCCGACGGTTCGCGCCACGCCACCGGGTTCTGGGCCGAGGAGGTCGTGGAGTCGGTGCGCGTGCCGCGCGAGGCCGGCGCACGGGTCGACATCGCCACGCCGGGTGGGGCGCGACCGGTCGTGGACGCCGCCAGCCGCACCGAGGAGTTCGACGCCTACCTGGAGTCCATCTCGGACGAGCTGTCCGCGCCGCTGGTGCTGGCGGACGTGGACCCGGCCGACTACGACGCCGTGGTGCTGCCCGGCGGTCACGGCCCGATGGCGGACCTGGCCACCGACCCGGCGCTGGGCAGGCTGCTGGTGTCGTTCGCCGACGCGGGCAAGGTCGTCGCCGCCCTGTGCCACGGCCCGGCCGGGCTGCTGCCCGCGGTGCGCGAGGACGGCTCGTTCGCGTTCGCCGGGCGGCGGATGACGGCGTTCACCGATGAAGAGGAGCGCCAGGGCGGCCTGGCCGTGCCGTACTCGGTGGAGGGGCGGCTGCGCGAGCTGGGCGCGGTGCTGGAGACCGGACCGGCGTGGTCGAGCACGGTCGTGGTGGACGGCACGCTGGTGACGGGCCAGAACCCGCAGTCCAGCGCGGACACCGCGCGGGCGGTGCTGAAGGCGCTGGGCTGAGCCGACCGGGCGACCCGGCCACCGTGCGGGCGCCCGGCGTGCCGACCGGCGACCCGCGTGCCGTGCGGGCGCCCGGCGTCGGCCGTACCGCCCGGTCGTCGCCGCGGCGCGATCGACCTCCGGTGCGCCTCCCGGGCGACCGCGCGGCCCGGCCGCTCGAAAGGCCCGCTCACCAGCCGCGCCCGACGCGTCCGCTCAGCGCGCGACCGCGGCGGAGAGCCTGGTCAGCACCTCCTCCAGGACCGGCGCGCCGGTGGCGAAGTTGAGCCGCAGGTGGCGGTGACCGCCCCCGCCGAAGCCGGCGCCCCCGTCGAGCAGGACCCGCGTCCGGTCCAGGACTTCCGCGACCGGGTCGTCACCGGTCACGCCCAGCAGCGCGGCCGGGAACCAGTACAGGTAGCCGGCTTCGGGCAAGGGCTCGGCCCCGCCCCACGCGGCGAGCGCGGCGGCGGTCCGCCGCCGGTTGCGGTCCAGCACGCGCAGCAGGCGGCGCTGCCAGTCGTCGCCCTCCTCCCAGGCGGCCAGCGTCCCGACCACGCCGAGGGTCGACACGACGCCGTACAGGTCGGGGGGTTGGGCGTCGCGCAGGGCGAGCAGCCGCTCGGGCCCGTAGTGGGCGACCGAGCAGCGCAGGCCCGCCAGGTTGAACGCCTTGGTGGCCGAGGTCAGCGTGACCGTGCGCCGGGCGGCGTCCTCGCTCACCGAGGCGAACGGCACGTGCTCGTGCGGGTGGTGGGCCAGCTCGGCGTGGATCTCGTCGCTGACGACCAGCAGGTCGTGGCGGCGCGCGATGGCCGCGAACTCCCCGAGCTCGTCGCGGGTGAGCACCCGCCCGGTCGGGTTGTGCGGGTTGACCAGCAGCAGCACCCGGCAGTCCCGGGCGGCGCGGTCGAGCCCGGCGAAGTCGGGCGCCCACCCGTCGGGGGTCCGCAGCCACGGCGACTCCGCGCGCCGCCGCCCCATCGTGGTGATGGTGGCGAGGAACGGCGGGTAGTTCGGGGTCTGCACCAGCACGCCGTCGCCCGGCGACGTGGCCAGGTGCAGCGTGAGCTGGAGCCCCTGGATGAGGTCGGTGTGCTCGCGGACCTCGTCGGCGGAGGGCCGCCAGTCGTACCGCGCCCCCATCCGCGCCGCGAAGGCGGCGCGCAACGGGTTGCCGCCGGGCCAGTCGGGGTAGCCGAGCGCGCCGTGCCGCACCGCGTGGTCGAGCGCCTCCACCACCACCGGCGGCACCGGGAAGTCCATGTCGGCCACCCAGGCGGGCAGCACGTCATCGGCGACGCGCCCCCACTTGACCCCGTACCCGGCGCGCAGCTCCGCCGCGGTGCGGCCGTCGAACAGCGGGTCGGTGGTCACGACGCGCCCAGCAGGTCTCGGCTGATCTCGACCTGACCGTGGTGCTGCGCCAGCTCCTCCAGCACGTGCAGCAGCACGCCGGCACCGCTCAGCGGTCGACCCGGTCCCCGGTACTCGGGCGGCGGCGCGGTGGCGGGCGGGGCGGCGAGGTCGACGCCGGCCAGGTCCTCCCGCACCCGGCGCAGCTGCGCGGCCACCCGGTCGCGCAGCTCGCGCGGGTCGCCGATCGCGTGGAACTCCGCGTCCCGGTCGCGGGCCGTCGGCCGACCGGCCAGCAGGTGCCCGATCCAGTAGTCCACGACCTCGACGCAGTGGTGCACGATCGCGTAGGGGCTGTTGGCGCCGGGCAGCGGCGGCGCGGTGTTGCCGCGCTCGGGGCCCAGTCGGTCCACCGCGGACAGCATCCCGGCGAAGGCGCGGTCCACGAAGTACAGGTACTCGTCGACCGGCCACGGGCCGCGGGTCTGGGGTGTTCCGGACGTCATCGGGAGTCTCCTCCAGGGGTGGCGAGTTCCGGACCGCGGCGCACCGAGCCGCGTCACCGTTCAAAAGGTGACTCGATTCTGGGCGGCACCTCGCGTCACTGTCAAGACGGTGACGCGGAGTCGGGCGTCAGGTCCCGGCGAGCGGGAGGACGTCCCGCAGCGGGGTCAGGACCGTCTGCGCGGAGTCGACCTGCTCGACCAGCGGTTCCGGCACGATGCGCAGGGTCGCGACCGGCACGTCGCGCCACGCCGGCACGGGCGGCACGGGCGGCACGGGCGGCTCGGCGGGGAAGTCCACGTCCACGGTCACCTCGTCGCCGCCGATCTCGCGGGTGATCCACGGCCCGCTCTCGACCAGCTGCGCCAGCGTCTTGACGTGCAGGCCGCCGATGCGCCGGAGGTACCACTCGTCCGGCGGCAGCGGACCCATGCGGCCGGCCAGCCGCGCCTTGACGTCCTTCACGCGCTCCAACAGCATCGCGGTCAGCGCGGCCCGGTCGTGGGGGCCCTTGAGCCCGTCGCGCAACCGGTCCCCGATCAGCCGGGGCAGGCCGTTGTCGTCGGGCATGACCATGGTGGTCCAGGCGCGGGACTTCTCGCGGTACTGGAGCTGCTGCATCAGGCCCTCGTGGGCCGAGAAGTCCGAGGCGCGGAACGGGCGGCCCTGCCAGCGCGAGCGCAGCGTCCCCGCCAGCGACAGCGCGCTCTTGACCCCGGTGTTCAGGCCGCGGCCGGGCCAGAAGTGCAGCGAGTTGGCCGCGTCCCCGACGAGGAAGCCGAACGTCGAGGGCGCCAGCTGGGCGGTGAACCGGGCGTTCTGGGTCATCGACAGCTCGAACGCGGTGATGCCGAGGATGTCCCGCGGCTCCGCGCCGAAGAACCGCGCGCCGTCCAGGACCCGCGGCCACAGGAACGACAGCCGGTCCACCGAGGGCTTGAAGACCGCGCGGTGGCGGTCGCAGACGAACCGGTCGCCGCGCGGCACCACGGTGCAGCCGTGGACCCCGATGCAGTCCACCGGGGCGTCCTCCCCGATCGCGACGATCTCCGACGCCTCCTCGGCGGTCAGGCGCATGTTGACGAACCCGCCACCGAGGGAGTTGAACAGGTAGCGGTTCTGGCTGACCGTCAGCGGCACGGTGTGCTCGTCGGGGAGGTTGCCCCGGACGCGGATGCCGAGCACGGTCTCCACGAGCTGCTCGCCGCCGACCGAGTAGAAGTCGTGGTCCGGGGTGCCGAAGTGGTCGCCCAGCGCCTTGCGGGTCGGCGAGTTCGCGCCGTCCGCGATCACCAGGATGTGCGTGTCGTCGAAGGAGTCCGGCACCTCGTAGCGACCGGGGACCGGCTCGACGTCGTAGACGTCCTGCGCCATCTCCAGGAGGCAGTCCTCCACCCACCGGATCCTGACGTTGCGCGGGCGGCCCTTCTCCGCCGGCGAGTCCGGGCCCAGCGGCCACATCTCGGTGTACCGGCCGGCCGCGAACAACCGCTCCCGCATCTGGTGCGGCAGGGTGGACCACACGTTGCCCTGGAGCGTCACGACCTGCTCGCGCCGGAAGTTCCCGTCGGCCTCACCCAGCCACACCACCCGGCCGCCCCGCCGCGCCCACCGCCGGTCGTGGACCCGGACGGCGACCTGGTCCCCCATCATCGCCCGCAGCGTGCACGCGAACACCAGGCCGACCGGCCCGCCGCCCACCACGTCCACGCGCAACGGCTCGCACCCGCTGGGCAACGGGGCCAGCACCTGGAACAGCCCGGTCGCCCAGTCGTCCGCCGGCCACACCGCGATCGACTCGGTCGTCTCGTTCCCGTCGTCCACCACCACCACCGCCGCCTCCCGTGGTGCTCAGCCGATGTGCTGCGGCGCCATCATGACCTGATCGGTCCAGCGCGACTCCCGCCGTCGGCGCAACGCTGCCCTAACGGGAACCGGGACCGCATCGTCCGGTGTCCCGAGTGGACCGCCCGTGTCGGACGCACGAGTGCGGGGCGCGGTCCACGGCAACTCGTGCCACGGGGGGACCACCGGAACCGGCGGCCGAACCCGCCGTCCCGGTCGTGAGCCGGATCGCCCGCCCGGCGAGCGGTCCGGGCACGGCGCGCTTCCCCTTCGCGCACAAGGGCCCGGTGGGCGGGAGCGGGTGGCGCGCGGGTCTCCCAGACTGCGTCGCAAGCACACCGCGTCGCAAGCGCGTCGACCGCACCGGAGGAACACCGTGCCCACCGCCTCGGCCCCGCGCCGCCTCGCCACCTCCCTCGTGGCCACCGCCCTGGCCGGCTCGGCGGTGTTCGCGGTGACGGGTGTCGCCTCGGCCGCGCCCGAGTACCTGCTGACCCTGTGCAACTACTCCGACCTCCACCTCGCCTCCGTCGTCCGGTCCGGGAAGGCGCCCTCCGCGGCGGTCCCGGCCAACCGGTGCACCTCGGTCACGCACGCCGGCAACGAGTACGTGACCATCCAGCTGGCCGCGGTGCCGGGCGCCAACCCCGCGCCGAACACGCTGCGCCGCTCCTACACCACGCGGTACGCCAACGAGGTCTTCCACACCTACCGCGACGGGTCCGTCTTCCGCTACTAGCACCGGACCGGTCCACCCCGTCCCGCCCGGCGCCGGCCTCCCCACCCACCGGCGCCGGGCTTCCCACCCGTGCCGAGGAGGCGACCGTGACAGGCAGTCGGACGATGCGGGCGATCAGGCAGACCGGCTTCGGCGGTCCTGAGCTGCTCGCGCTCGTGGAGGCACCCAGGCCGGTTCCGCTGCCGACCGAGGTGCTGGTGCGCGTGGTCGCGGCGGGCGTGAACCCGTGCGACGTCAAGACCGGCCGCGGCGAGGCGATGGCCCCCGTGGTCGGCGAGCCGCCGTTCACCCTCGGGTGGGACGTCTCCGGCGTGGTCGAGGAGGTCGGGTTCGGCGTGACCACCCTGGCCCCCGGTGACGAGGTCTACGGCATGCCGTGGTTCCCGCGCGCGGCCGGCGGCCACGCCGAGTACGTGACCGCGCCGGCGCGGCACTTCGCCCGCAAGCCGAAGTCGGTCGACCACGTCCACGCCGCCGCCCTGCCGCTGGCCGCGCTGACCGCGTGGCAGGCCCTCACGGACACCGCGGGCGTCCGGGAGGGCGACCGGGTGCTGGTGCACGCCGGCGCGGGCGGCGTCGGGCACCTGGCCGTGCAGCTCGCCAGGCACCTGGGCTGCCACGTCACCACCACCGCCCGGGCGCACCACCACCGCTGGCTGCGCGAGCTGGGCGCGCACGACTGCGTCGACTACACCGAGGGGCCGTTCGAGGAGCGGATCGGCGGCATCGACGTCGTGCTGGACCTGGTGGGCGACGACCACGAGTCCACCGGCAGCAGGTCCCTGGCCGTGCTGGAACCGGGCGGGCTGTACGTGGCCATCGCCTCCGGCGCCCCGCACCACCTCGTGCACGAGTTCCGCGAGCGCGGGTTCGCGGCCACGTCGTTCCTCGTGGAGCCGGACGGCGCGGCGCTGCGGCACATCGCGGACCTGGTCGACTCCGGCGCGCTGCGGGTCGAGGTGGCCGGGGTGCTGCCGCTGGAGGACGCGGCCGACGCCTACCGCGAGGTGGCCACCGAGCGGGTCCGCGGCAAGGTCGTGCTGGAGCTGTGACGCGGCGGCTGTCCGGGTGACGCGTTCGCGACCGCCCGCCCACCCCTCAACCCCCGGCGGGAGCCGCAGTGTCGCTGGAGTTCGACCCGTCCGGTGCCGGTAACGCGTGGGCGGTGGTGCTCGCGGGGCAGAAGCTGCCCGAGGTGAGCGTGGCCGCCGCCCGGGCGCTGGCCGACCAGTGGGAAGCACTGGGCACGTGGCTGTCGGCCGCGGCGGACGACGTCGGGCGGCTGCCCGCCGGGCTGGGCGGTGGCGCGGCCGCCGAGGGCGTGGCGCGGTTGCTGGGGGCGTCGCGAGGGGCGCTGGAGTCGCTGTCGGCGTGGACCGCCGTGCCGCGCGACGCGCTGCGGGAGCTGGCGCTGGGCGTCGAGGCTGTCGAGTACGGGATCGCCGTTCAGGTCGGGCTGCTGGTGAAGTGGGCGGTCGGGCTGCTGCTCAGCCCGGTGACGCGGCTGTTCGCGATCGGCGTGCTGGTGCGGGCGCGGGCGTGGGTGGCGCGGCTGCTCGGGCACCTGCACTGGTCGACCGCGGTGCTGGCGCACGCGGCGCGGGAGGCGCAGCGCGGGTTCCAGCAGGCGATGCTCCCGTACCTGGCGCAGCTCGCGCAGGGCAAGCGGGGCGACGTGGCGTGGTCGGACGTGGCGACCTCGGCGGTCGCGGGCGCCGCGGCGGGCGGGCTGGTCGGCGGCGCCCACCTCGCGGGTCGCCGGTGGACGCCGGGGGTGGCGGACGCGCCGTGGTTCGACGGGGTTTCCGAGGGCGCCGCGGAAGGGCTGGTCGGGCTGGGCGCGGCGGTGGCGCTGGGGCAGGGCTTGGGCGACGTGTGGACCGGCGTGGTCAACGGCGTGGCGACCGGCGCCGGGCAGGGCGCGGTGGAGCGCCGTTTCGGTGGCGTGGACTTCAGCGGCGTGCAGTTCGGCGGCGTGGACCTCGGCGGCACGGACCTCGACGGCGCGGACCCGGCCACCGCGGACTCCGGTGGCGGGGTCGGCGGGGCCGTCCCGGAGGCGGCCGGGGAGGGTCGTGCCGCCGGCGGGTCGGCGGGGCGGGATCGCGGCGCGGACGCGGTGACCGGCACACCCGAACCCGCGCCGGCACCGGACCACCGGAACACCGAGCGCGACGGCGACCTGCCGCGCGGCGAGCGCGTACCGGACGCGCACCCGCGGCCCGACGACGTCCCGGGTCCGCAGGCGCGGCCCGGGACCTCGACCCGCCCCGTGGCCGACGACGCGGCCGACCGCGCCCCGCGCCGACCCCCCGCGCCGGGCGACGTGCCGCTGGGACGCCTGTGGGCGGGCTGGTTGACGGACTCGGTGGTCCCGGAGGACGAGCGGGACGACGACCTGGTCGACGTGTTCGGGCCCGACCTGTTCGGCCTGCGCGCACCCGCGCCGACCCCGCCCTTCCTGCTGGGCCTCGACCACGACGCCCTGACCACCGGGCAGCTCGTCAGCCTCCTGCACGCGATGGACCTCACCCGCACCGACCCCGTGCCGCCGCTGACCGCCCGGGACCTGCCCGACGCCGCCGACCGGGTGCTCACCAGCGACCGGCGCGGCACCGACCTCACCGCCTGGGCGCCCAGGGGACGCGAGGCGCCGCTGCCCCCGGTCCTGCACCTGCCCAAGCTCATGCACTCCATCTGGCTCGGCGGGCCGCTGACCGACCAGGGCGGGCACGCCGCGTTCCGGGAGCGGGTCGCGGCCAGGGCCGGGGACTGGACGCAGGTGCTGTGGACCGACGTGCCCAGGGCCGACTTCGCCCGCGCCGACACCACGCCCCCGCCCGCCGCCGGCGCGCCCGACCCGTCGGCCGACGTCCGCTCCCTGCGCGAGTGGGCGCTCGACCACCGCGTCGTCCTCGTCAACGTCGACGAGTACTTCCACGAGGAGAACCCGCTGGTGCGGCACCCGGAGTTCGCCGCGGAGCGGGCCAAGCTGGTGCCCTCCGGCTACGCCGCGGCCAGCGACATCCTCCGCTGGGAGGTCGTCCACCACATGGGCGGGGCCTACCTCGACGGCGACAACGCCGTCACCGACACCTCGGCCCTCGAAGCGGTGATCACGACGCCGCAGGCGTACGCCGTCCACGTCCCGCCCAGGGCCACCATCGGCAACAGCGTGGTCGTCGCGCCCCGGGAGCACCCCGTGGCGGCGGTGCAGCTGCTGGTCCTGGAGCGGAAGTACACCCTGGCCCAGCGGCAGGTCGTCCCGCCGGACCTGCTCACCAAGGCGCCGGACGCCTTCCGCGACCCACGGACCGACGTGCGCCGCAACTCGGTCGTGCACCGCACCGGGCCGGGCACCCTGCACGACCTGGCCGCGCAGCTGCGGACCAGGTACCAGGACCTGCCGCGGGTCGAGTCGGGCGTGACCGTCAACAGCGACATGAGCTGGGTGGACACCCCCGTCGCGCGACCGGGGCGCGACCTGGACGACGCCGAGGTCCTCGCCACCCTCCAGCGCGTCGTCCACACCCTCGTCCGCGACCTGGTCAACCGCGAGGGCGACCTGCACCTCACCGCCGTCGCCGCGCTCGTCGACCGGCTCCCCTCACCGGAGGACGGGTGGGACGCCGTGCTCTCCTTCCTCGCCTCCCGACCCGACCTCGCGCGCCAGGTCACCTCCGTCACCCACCGCCGCACCGGCCCCCGCGGCGACGTGGAGGTCGAGCTGCCCGACGACGCCTACGAGTACCTGCACCCGGGCTGGGAACTGCGCCCCGTGCTCGGTGAGGAGCGGGTGGCCGCGCGGCTGTCCCCGCCCGGGCCGCGGGCGGCCTCGTGGCGCTCGCCCGTGCCGCGGGCGCCCGCCGGGACGCCGGGCCCCGCGCACGGCGTCCCCACCGACCGGGCTCCCGACTCCCCCGCCACGCCCTTCGGGTTGACCCGCGACGCCTGGGAGTCGGCCAGGGCGGCGGTCCCGGCGGTCCGGCGCGAGCACTCGTGGGCGGACCCGCGGCCGAGGCTCGTCGACCTCGCCCACCGCACCCGGGACGACCGGGAGCACCGGGCCCGGTTCGACGTGGCGGCGGGAGCCGACGCGGATCCCCTGCTGCGCCACCGGTTCGGGCGGGCCCTGCGGGCGGCCGACGGCCTGGCCGGGCCGACCGTCGTCAGCGGCTCGTTCGACGTGCGGCGCGTGGAGCGCGCCGGCGAGCGGGTCACCGAGTTGACCGTCCGGATCGCGTTCGCCCCGCACGGCACGACCACCGACCGGGACGTGGCCGACACCTGGAGCGCGTTGGAGCGCGGCGTGCGCGAGGTCTACAACGCGCCCGGCCACGTCTTCCGCACCGGACCGGTCGGGGACCGGCTCCTGGTGCGGGTCGAGCGGGCGCCCTCGGCGGAACCCGCCCACTGGGAGGTCGTCCTGACCGACGACCCGTCGGTCGCGTCCTCGGACCAGCGGCGGTGGCGGGTCGGCCGCCCGGCGCTGGAGTACGCCCACGAGCTGGGGCACCAGCTGGGCCTGCGCGACGAGCACGGCGCGCGCCCGGAGGACCTCGACCGCCCCGAACCGGACCGCGACCTGGCGCCGCCGCGCGTCCTCGGCTCCCTGATGGGCGACTTCCACCGGCCGCCGTTGCACGACCTGCCGCCCGGCGGGTTGCGCGACCGCCACCTGGACCTGCTGGGCACGCTGGTCGGCGACGTCGCGCCGCACCGGCTCCCCGACCGCGCGGAGGGCGGCTGACCCGCCCGGCCGGCACGGGGGACGCCGGTCCGGGCCGTCACCTCCGGACCACCCTCACCGACGGCGCGGCCTCGTAGACCCCCGACTGCTCCACGATGCGGTACCCCGAGAGCCTGTAGAGGAGGGTGTCGGTGGCGTTCCAGAACCGGACCGCGGTCCCCTCCGCCAGTTCGAACGCCGCGCGCAGGTGGGCGCCCACCGGCGCGCCCGCGATGCGCTCCTTGCCGATCAGGCAGATCGCCGCCACCTTCTGCTCGCCCGGCGGGTGCGGGACCGAGAGGTAGATCCGGTTGGCCGTCAGGACCCGGCCCGCCTCCTCCGGCTCCAGGGCGATGGCGTCGCCGATGCCGATCGGGTCCGGGGTGCGCAGGGCGGCGCCGATGTCCGACGTCGTGCCGTGGGCGTCGAGGTACCAGGGCGGCACCGGCGAGTCCAGCCACTCGATGGGGAGCGGGACCTCCTGGAGCCGCAGGTCCGGTCCCGGCACCTGGCTGTAGTAGTACCGCGGCCGGTTCTGCCGCTCCGCGTTCCTGGAGTGCGGCATCACCGCCACGTCCTTCCAGTCGAGCGGGAAGAACTGCCCCTCGACCCGGCCCGTGGACCAGTCCACCAGCGGGTGGGTCACGAAGTCGTCGGGGTGGCGCCGGACCCTGGGCAGGGCGGTGAACCCGGGCGCGTCGAGCACGACGCGCCCGTCCGGCCGGAAGTCCGGCACCCCCTCGGGGCGGTGGACCCGCCTGCCGTAGCCCCCGACGTGCATCTCCCGGATGAACGCCTCCAGGTCGGGGGTCGGTCCGTTGAGCGCGGCGAAGACGAACGGCCTGTTCTCGAAGTCCCCCGCCGCCTCCCGCAGGCGCGGGTCGCTGTGCAGGACCGCGGCCAGCTCCCGCCCGTCGAGCACGACCTCGTACCCGTCCGACCGGGCCGCGTAGCCACCGGCCAGCCGCGTCACGAGCAGGAAGACCGGCGGACCGCCCTCCGACGGCGGCAGCGCGCCGTCGGAGGAGTCGGGGCGGTCGAAGTACCGGGTCCGGTCGCCGGTGAACGCGTGCGCCCACCGGCGCAGCCGGGCGGCCTGGGATTCGTCGCCCGACGACCGCACCAGCACGGCCACCGCCTCCCGCTCGGAGTTCACCAGGACTTCCACGTCGACGTCGCCCGCGCGCCACCCCGACACGAGCCGGTGCCGCGGCCTGCCGCCGGGCTCGACCCAGAACTCGTGCACGTCCCGGAAGTCGCGCCGCTCGCGCAGGGCCGAGGCGAAGTCGTACCCGCTGCCGGTGTGCGGCCGGTGGCCCACGCCGGGACCGACGAGGACCACCGGCAGGTCCGGGTCGTCGCGCAGGGCCGCGGCGAACCGCAGGCGGTCCAGCAGGTGCCGCCCGACCTCCCGGCCGCCCAACTGGACGCGGTACCCGTCGGTCAGCGGGACGGTGACGTGCCACCGGGACGAGAGCCAGCTCACGACCAGGGGCGGCCGGTCACCCCAGTGCTCGCGCCCCGCGCCGCCGTGGAGCACGGCGTCGACGACGGCCTGCACCCCGGCGACGCCGCCTTCCTTGGCGGTCAGGTCGAATTGGTTGCCCCGCACCCCGAGCGCCAGGTGCTGCGGTCGCACCCCCGGCTCCACGAGGATCGGCGCGTCCGAGCGCAGCGTCAGCAGGCCAACCCGCCGTGCGGGCACGCGGGGACCGGCCGTGCCGAGGACCGTGGGCACCACCTCTCCGGTGAACAGGTAGTACGGGTGGCGGGGGAACACCACGTCGACGGCGCGCTTGAACCGCTCCGCCACCACCGCCCCGCCCCGGCCCACGTCGAGCAGGAACACCAGGGGGCGCCGCACCGTCCCGGCGGCACCCGCCCGCTCGTGCGCGGCCACGTGCTGCCGCACCAGTTCGGCCGCCTCTTCGGGCGTCAGGGTGTCCACCCGGCCGTCCGACAGCCTCACCGAGAAACCGTCGGCGCCGCCCCGGAGCCAGACCGTGAACGGCCGGACCCGGTCGGCGACGACGTGGTCCGCCCACGGCGCGCGGCGGTACTCGGTCGACCCGTCGGTCCCCTCCAGCAGCACGACGCGGTGGGAGTGGTCGGTGAGCAGTGCCGCCCCCGCGCGGTAGTCATCGTGGTTCTCCACGTCGGGCGTCAACACGACGCCGTGGTGACCGCCCGGCGCGTCGTGCAGCTCCGCCCTCGCCACGTCCTCCAGCCGGGGGACGGACACCCGGTGGAACACCGCGTCGACCAGGTCGGCCTGCCCCGTGCGGGGGTCTGCGGGCGCGGGCTCGGTGTTCGCCTCGACGTGCCGGTACGGGCCGTCGCCCCGGAGCAGGTGCGCGAACCGCGCCGCGGCGGCCCGGTCGGCGGCGGTCGCGCCGACCACGTCGACCACCAGCCTGACCGGCATCGGGACGTGCCCGTCGTGCGCGGCGAGCGTCGGCCCCACCGCCGCCGCCAGCACCGCGGCGTCCTGCCACTGGCCCTCGACGAAGTACCGGCCTTTCCGGCCGTGCACGAACACGGTCATCGTCGGCGGCGACGTCACCTCGCCCGCCATGCGCCGGTGCAGGTCGGCCCACCGCGCCCGCTCCGCGCCGCCGACCGTGTAGTGGACCATCAGCACCGGTGCGGGCGCGCCGAGGACGACCAGGCCCTCCTCGGCGGGCAGCGGCTCACCCTCCCGCGCCACGCGGACCTCGCCCGTCGCGGTGAGCCCCGTCTCCCCGGGGTGGGTCTCGACCACGCCCCCGAAACCGAGGTCCGCGGCCGACGCCGACAGCAGCGCGGCCTCGGCGGGGGTCACGCCGCAGCTGAGCACCGTGGGCCGGGTGCCCGGTCCGAACGCCCCGACCAGCGCGGCCAGCTCGGCGAACCGGCGCGGGCCCACCGCCCGGACGGCGCCCGGCACGCGGAACCCACCCGCGTCGTGGTGCGCCACGAGGAAGAACCGCCGCGTCCCGTCGGCCGGGGGCGGGAACCGCTTCGCCGCCCCGTTGCGGAACGCCGACCGCACGAGGTCGGCCTCACGGCCCGTGAGGAAGGCGGCCCCGATGTCGACGCCGTCGGGGTCCAGCAGGCGCACGGCACGCGGGTGATGGGGGGTCGGGCCGGGCAGCGGGGACCGGACCACGAGGGGCGCGGGGGTCGACGGCGGGGCCTCGTCGGCGGGTGAGGCACGGGTCCCCGCCGGTTCCGCGCCGGGGACCCGCCCGCGCCGGTCGGCGGATCGGGGATCGGCGACCGGGGTGATCCCGTCCTCGGGCGCGGAAGGCGGCGGAGCCCCGGTGGGAGCCGTTCCGGCCGGGTTGGACCCGGTGGGGTTCGACCCGGTGGCCCGCCTGGTGTTCTCGACGAGCCACAGGTGACGGGGCCGCAGGCCGCGCTCCGCACCGCGCCGCCGACGGCCCATCAACCCGCCGTCGTCCACGACCCGGTCATGGCCCTTGCCGCGCTGGAAGACGGCCCGGCGGTCCTCCGCCCGCTCGACGTACTCGTCGCGCAGCCCGAGGAAGTGGCCTACCTCGTGGGCGGCCGTCTCCCCGGCGATGTCCACCGGCCACCGGAGCTGGTCGGCGCGGGCTCCCGGCGGGGCGACCCTGATCCGCGCGTGGGCGTCACCGGGGTCGGCGACGAACTCCACCGTCACGTGGAACTGCTCGCCGCCGGGCAACCGGTAGCCGCGGTTGAACAGCCGCTCCACCCCCGCCGCGACGCGGGCGCGCAGCGCGTCGTCGGCGTCCCGACCGGGCGCGGCGACCGGTGCCGACGGCCGGTCCAGGTGAAGCCGCACGGTGAAGTCCCGCACGGGCACGCCACCGACCTCGAAGGAGCGCGTGTCGTAGGCGATGCGGCCGTGGACGACCCCGAGGCGGACCCCGTCACGCGTCACCCGGGAGGAGTCCAGGACCGAGCGGTCCTCGCCCAGCACGCGCACCGCCGGCACGTGCCCCCTCAGCTCCTCGATCACGGCGGACGGCACCGGTCGGCGGTCGGGTTCGAACCAGGGCGCCGTCTCCGCCGGGCTGTGCCGCCACCCCTCGTCGTCCAGCACCCGGCTCGCCGCCCGGTCCGCCCGCATCCGCTCCAGCGCGTCGCGGGTGGGGGTGTCGAGGAGTGCACCGGGCAGCGCCGGCTGGTCCGGTGCCGACCGCTCCGGAACCGATTTCTCCGGGCCCGACCTCTCCGGGCTCGCCTGGTCGGGTCGCGGCCGCAGCTCCCGGTCGACCCGCACCTCGACGTCGCCGCCCTCCCGGGCTTCGAGGGCGACGTCGAGGCGGTGGCCGCGCAGCACCCCGTCGAGCTGCGCCAACGCCCGCGCCGGACCGGTGACCGTCACCGACAGGTCCCCGTACCCGCGCTCGACGCGCTTGAGCTGCTCGTCCCGCAGGTCCCGGGCCAGCTCGCGCACCCGGCGCAGCTGCTCCGGCTCCAGCGAGCCGGTCCGGGCGGTGACCGTCAGCTCCGGGAGGGGCGTCCCGGTCGGTGGTGTGGTCGGCCCGTGCCCCAGGTCGTCGGCGATCTCGCGGGCGAGCCGCGCGGTGCGCGGGTACGAACCGCCTCCGGCGGCGTCGGCGGCGAGGACGTCGACGAGGTCGTCCCGCAGCGCGGCCGGCGCGCTCGGGGCGAGGGCGGAGGCGACGACCTCCAGCGCGCGCCGGTGGGCGGCCTGCCGCACCGCCGGTTCGGCGGCCTCCCACCTGGCCCGGTCGGCCGCCGCCCGCGTGCGCAGCGCGTCCTCCGTCCAGGGCGGCCCGGTGCGCCCGGTGACGCCGTGGCGGAGCTGCTGCACCGCCGCGCCCGCCGAGTGGCCCACCGGGCGGGGTTGGTCGGGGAGCAGGCCCAGGTCGCGGGCGATGTCGGTGGCCAGCGCCCGCACCGACGGGAGGTCGGTGCCCGCGTGCAGCTCGTGCGCCAGGACCACGGCCAGGTCCCGCTCGACGCCGCGGTGCGGGCCGGTGGTCGTGCCGAGGGTGTCCCCGGTGATCAGCCGGGCTTGGCGCGCGAACCCGCCGGAGCGGAAGGAGGTCTCGCCCCTCTCGGCGTGGAGGGTGACGAGGGCGTCGGCCCTGGCCTTGAGGCCCTGCCGGGTCCACGGTCCGGCCCGGTGCCCGGCACCGTCGTCCGGAGCGGCCGGTGGGCCGACGACCACCGCACCGCCGGAGGACGCACCGCCTCCGTCCACATCGGACCGCGCGAGGACGTGGTCGTGGTCGGGCGGCACGGACTCGTCACCGGCCGCGCCGCCCGGGTCGGGCACGCGGTCGCCGCCGGCCCGCGCGGTGGTGCCACCCCGTTCGCCGGTGTCGCCCAGCCCTCCGGTGTCGTCGAGTCCCCCGGTGTCGTTGAGTCCCCCGAGGTCCGGCTGGTGGAGCCGACCCAGGCCGTCGTCGCCGAAGCGCCGCTCGACGGCCCCTTCGACCGTGCCCGTGGTCACGCCGCCGAGCAGGCTCGTCCAGGCCCCGTCCAGCCCCTGCCCCGAGACCAGCGCCGCGCCGACCTCCACGACGACCTCCGAGCCGCCTTCGACCAGCCCGTCGAACAGGGACTTGTCGGCGAGGTCGGGCGCCAGGCGGTGGCCCCCGAGGTGGGCGGCTCCGCCGACCCCGCCCATGGCCGCGCCGAAGGCGTACGACGTCGCCAGGCTGCCGCCGTCGAAGCCCGCGCGGTTGCCGTCCCCGATCTGGGTCAACTGCACGAAGAAGTCCTGGAGGGCCTCGTGCAGGCCGAGCCGGGCGGGCTGCACGAGGGCGTGGACCGACCAGTGCGCCCGCGCCATCAGCCGGGCGATCGCCAGCCTGCCCTCCGCGATCCGCACCGGCACGAACGCGGCCGTGAACGGCGTGGACATCAGCGACAGGACCGACTGGGCGAACAGCGTCACCGCGAGCAGCAATGAGCGCTCGGTGTGCTCGACCAGCACCGCCAGCTCGCGCAGCGCCGAGGCCGTGACGCGAGTGGACTCGCGCAGCGCCGCGATCGCGTCCGCCAGGACCTCGAACCTGCGGCGCAGCGCGCGGTCCAGCGCTTCGCCGGCCGCGCTCCGCAAGCCCGGCAGGTCGTCCAGCGCGTCGCGCAGCCACGTCCCGGTGGCCGACCAGGCGTCGGCGAGTTCCCGCGCGGCCCGGGTGCTCACCTCGGGGGGGACGCTGCCGGCGAGGAGGACGCTGAAGACCTTGCCCGGCAAGGACGTGCTGAACTCGACAGTGGACACACCACTCCAGTCCGCGGTGGACGGGACGGTCCAGTCTCGACCGGCCCGTTCCGCTCCGGGCCCTCCGCGGGCGCCGGTCGTCCCGCACGGGCACCGGGCCGTGCCCGTAGGGGACGCGCCGGACCGGTTGCGCGTTCGCGCCGGGCGGTGGGCCGTCCGGGCAACCGGCGGTGACCGCGGGCTCGGAATGCCCTACCTTCTCCGTCCGTGCCATCCCTGCGCGAACCGGCCCGCAAGGCGTTGGAGGACCGGGTCGTCTCCCTGGTCAACGTCGAGCGCTCGCGGCGCGGGCTGTCCAAGTTGGCGGGGGACGAACGGCTGCGGCGCTCCTCGCGGCGGCACAGCGACGACATGGCGCGCGCGGGCGTGCTGGCGCACCGGCTGCCCGGTGGGCCCGACCCGTTCGAGCGGATGCTGGCCGAGGGCTACGAGGCGCCCGGCGGCGAGAACGTGGCGTTCGGCCAGGAGTCGGCGGTGCAGGTGGTCGAGGCGTGGATGCGCAGCGCACCGCACCGCGCGAACATCCTCTACCCGGACTTCACCCGCATCGGGGTCGGGTTGCTGCTCGACGCCGGCGGCCACTGGTGGACCCAGAACTTCGGCTTCGAGCCCGCCGGCTGACCCGCACCGGGATCAGGCCCCGCCGAACGCCGACCGCGCCCGCACCGGTTCGGCGCGACGCCCAGGGCGGAGCCCCAGACCGCGCTCGCGGGCCAGCGCGCACGCCGCCTCCCGGCCCGCCGCGCTCGGCACGCCCAGCACCGACAGCCGGACCCGGCGCAGCACCGCGGGGTCGAGGCGGTCCAGCAACCCGGGCAGCACGTCCCACACGTCGTCGGCCAGCGGGTGGCCCGGGTCGCCGACCGCGACCGTCACCACCGCCGGGTCGACGGGTGCGCCGACCGGCACCGGCTGGGCCGCGCGCCCGGCCTGGCGCAGCCACAGGCCGCTGCGCATCACGCCCAGCACCCAGCCCTCGGCCACCCGGAACACGCCGGGCGCGTGCGCGGCGAGGCCGGGGTGCGGCGCCCGCCACCGCAGCGGCGCGGCGGTCCGCTCACCGGCCCGGCAGCGGATCTCCCCGAGGTACGGCTCCCAGGTGGGCCTGCCCGCGGCGTCGTGGAGCACGAAGCCCAGCCCTCCCCCGCGCTCGACGGGCACGCCGTCGGCGACGGTGACGGCGGTGCCCAGCAGCTCCGCGACGGCCCGTCCCAGGGCCACCACGTCCTGCCCGTCGCCGCTGACGAGCCGCGCGGCGGCGCACACCTCCGGAGGCAGCCCGGCCAGGTGGGCGGCCACGTCCGCGGCCCGCGCCGGCGGACCGCCCGGGACACCCGCGACCACGGTGAGGCGGTGCGGGTCCGGGGGGACGGAGCACCAGTCCAGGACGGGGAACGCCGAGGGAGGGCGGAGCAGCACGCCCAGCGGGAGCTGCTCGGCGATGAGTCCACCGTGGACGGTCGGGAACACCGCCGACTCCTCCTCCTGCCACGACGGGACGGGGTGGCGGGGGCCCACCGACCGGCCGGGTTCGCCCGGCGCCCACCGCACCCACCCGCCGGCCGCGAACAGGGTCGTGCCCGCGATCGAGACCGGGCCGGCCGGCACCAGCAGCGCGACCCCCGTGCGCTCGGCCAGTCGGCGCCACCGGGAGGCCGTGATCCCGGTCAGGCCCTCGGGCGCGAGGACGCGGGCCTCGTCCAGGCCGCGCTTGGCCCGTGCCGCCAGCAGCGCGACCAGGCGTTCGGACACCGCGACTTGGGGTGCCTCCTCGTCGACCACGACGGACAGGGGGCCGGCGGGCAGTTCCGCGGCGAACGCGCGGAGCAGCGGGTCGTCGTGGCGGGCCGACCGCACGAGGACGGTCGCGCCGACCCGTTCGACGACGACCTCGCGCCACCCCGGTGTCAGGACCGGGCGCAGGAGGGCCGACAGCGGTCCGCCGAACGAGCGGTCGCGGCGGGTGCCGGTCATGCGATCCCCGCGCCGGCCGGGCGCCGCGACCCGGTGGCCGCCTGGTGGGCGCCGTGCCGTCTCGTGGCCACTGTGGACATCTGTTCTCCTCGGTGAGCGACGGAGTTCACCGTCTCGCAACGTCGCGGTGGTAGTGGGTGCCCACCCCTTCGTCGAAGGTAGATCACCGTCGTGGCGGATCACGTGACGACGGCGGATCGTGCCCATCGGTCGCACCGGGTGTGCCCGAAGCGCCATGCCGCGCCCCTGGGCGGTCGGGCCGAACAGCACGAGCCGGCGACCGGCCCGGCAAGGCGGCACCGTGCCGCCGCCGGCCGAGGTGGGCGAGCGGTTCCACAGGTCTGCCCGCGGCGCGTGGCGGGGCGGCGCGGACGGCCCGAGGCGGGAGTCGAGCAGGCGCATGGCCGGCGAGAGCACCTCGTCCCCGCGGTGGAGCCGGTCGTGCCGGAGCAGTTCGCGCGCCGGCGACTCCCCACCTCCCGTGCCGCCCGACCGTTCACCGGTCGCGGAGGCGGCGGCGCTCCACCGCGACGGCCAGCGCGTCCAGGACGGACACCGTGTCGGGCAGGCCCAGGCACGGGCCGGCGGTGGCGACGCCGCGGCGTGCGGCGGTGCGCTGGTGGCCGGCGTGGAGGAACGAGGGCACCACCGCGCCGACGATCCCGCGCCGGCCGTCGCCCACCTGCCGGGCGACGGAGGCCGCGACGCGGCGCTGCCGCCCGGGATCGTGGCCGGACACGGCGACCAGGAGCCGGCGCGGCAGGCCCGCCGCCCCGAGCCGGGCCAGCGCCGCGCCGGTCGCCGCCGGGTCGTGGTCGGGGTGGTGGGGCTCGGTGCGCAGCACCAGGTGGGCGCACCGGTCCCCGTCGGCCCGGTCGAGGAGCGCCCGGCGGGCGGCGTGCTGGCGCAGGGCCTCCACGGCGGCGACGACGTCACCGCCGGCGCGGGTCTCGTACCCCACCGGCGCGGCGAGCCGGGGCTCCGCGCCGACGTCGGCGGAGCGGAGGTCCGCGAAGGCGTAGGCGGCGAGGGCCGGCGCACCGCCGGGGGAACCGGTCCGCGCGGCCACGGGCAGGCCGGCGCGCAGCACGTCCAGCGCGAACCCCTGCGCGCTCCCCCCGTCCGCGGTGTCCGGCTGCGCGTCGAGCACCACGAGCAGCTGCCCCGCGTGGCGGGCGGCGGCTTCGGCGAGCTGCGCGGCGTAGTCCGGCACGGCGGCGGCGTCCTGGACGAGCCCCGGCCCGACGACGACCAGCAGCCTGTCGTCCAACCGGTCGAGCACGGCTCGCACGGCGGCGCGGTGGCTCCGGACCACCGGGGCGACGAGCGGGACCGTCGCGCTGAAGACCACGGCTCACTCCCTCCTGGACCGACTGGCACCGGGCAGGTGGCGGGGACACCGGTCACCCTGCGGTGGGCGGCCGCCCGGCACAAGCGGCGGCGGCCGCGTTGCCCTTGCGTCCCGGTCGACGTGCCCGAGCGGCGCACCCGGGAAAAGACTTCGATCACGATTCGCCGACCCGTGCCCGAATTGTTCCGGCGGCGCGTCGCCGTGTTCCGAACCACCGGGGACCCACCTGACGAGATGGCCGGGCGGATCGGTTGCCCGGTGTGGTGAAATCTGTTCGACGGGCACCCGGACCTGCCCCGTCGTCCCGTACCGGGAGTGTGGCCGACCACAGAACCGGTACCGCGGTTTGATCACGAACAGCGTAAGTGCCACAGTCGATACCTGATGTTAATTTTTCCAGCTCACCCGGCCTTTAAGCTCGGAATCCGGCACTCAGCCGACGTCCTGTCCGCCTTCCAGAACCGAGGGACGTGCCATGTCGCCTGTTGAGCCGCTGTCCGCGGAACTCCTCGGTCCGGTGCGCGCGTTCCTCGGCGAGGACGAGGTGGACCTCGGCGCGGCCCGCCGCCGCGCCGTGTTCGCCGTCCTGGCCCTGCGCGCCAACCAGCCGGTCACCCCGGCCGACCTGGTCGACGCCGTGTGGGGCGACCGCCCGCCGGCGAACGCGGAGGCGTCCGTCTACACCTACGTCTCCGGCCTGCGCAAGCTGCTCGAACCGCACCGGCCCGCCCGGTCGGCGCCCGAGGTCCTGGTCTCCACGGGTTCCGGCTACTCGCTGCGGCTGGAGCCCGAGGCCACGGACGTGGCCCGGTTCGAGGCGCACCGCCTGCGCGCCGCCTCCATGCCCGCCGGCGCGGCGGTGAAGGAGCTGGACGAGGCCCTGGCGCTGTGGCGCGGTGAGGCGCTGTCCGGCGTCCCCGGCCCGTTCGCGCAGGCCCAGCGCGCCCGCCTGGCCGAGCTGCGGCTGGCCACCGCCGAGCGCCGCGCCGAGCTCGCACTGGAGC
The DNA here is from genome assembly GCF_044544865.1 of Actinosynnema sp. NPDC053489. Lineage (NCBI taxonomy): Bacteria > Bacillati > Actinomycetota > Actinomycetes > Pseudonocardiales > Pseudonocardiaceae > Actinosynnema > Actinosynnema sp. NPDC053489. The sequence goes on from NZ_JBITXT010000009.1 coordinate 219,329, forward strand.
TGGGGCGGCACGCGGAGGCCGCCGCCGACCTGGCCGCGCTGGCCGCCGAGCACCCGCTGCGGGAAGGGCTGCGCGCGCTGCTCATGACCGCGCTGCACGGCGCGGGGCGGCACGCCGAGGCGCTGGAGGTGTTCCGCGAGACCCGCAGGCTGCTGGCCGAGCAGCTGGGCCTCGAACCGGGCGCCCAGCTGCTCGCGGGCTACCAGCGGCTGCTGCAGGGCATGGTGGCCCCGGCCGCCCCGCTGCGCGCCGCCGTCCCCGTCCGCAAGCCGCCGGCGCCGCCGAACGTCGTCGGCCGGCAGGGCGAGCTGGACGTGCTGCGCCGGGCGGCGGCCGACCTCGCCGCGGGTCGCGGCGGCGGCGTGTGGCTGGACGGCGAGCCTGGGATCGGCAAGTCGGCCCTGCTGTCCGTGCTGCTGGCGGAGGCCGAGCGGCACGGGTGCCGGGTCGCCTGGGCCGTCGGCGACGAGCTGGGCGTGCGGTTCCCGCTGCGCGTGCTGCTGGACGCCCTGGAGGTGACCACCACCTCCGCCGACCCGGTCCGCGCGGAGGTGGCGGCCGCGCTGCTCGACGCCGCCGGGAACGACCCGGAGCTGGAGGCGGTCGACCGGCTGGTGGACCTGGTGGCCGAGCTGTGCGGGCGCGGTCCGCTGGTGCTCGCGGTGGACGACCTGCACTGGGCCGACGAGGCGAGCGCGCTGGTGTGGCACCGGCTGACCCGGTTGACCCACCGGCTGCCGCTGCTGCTCGCGGGCACGTGCCGGCCGGTGCCGCGCCGGGACGACGTGGACCGGGTGCGCGACGCGGTGCTCGCCTCGGGCGGCGAGGTGCTGCGCCTGGACCCGCTGCCGGACGAGGCGCTGGTCGAGCTGGTCACCCGCAGGCTCGCCGCCACCCCGGCCGAGGGGCTGCGCCGGCTGCTCGGCCAGGCCGGCGGCAACCCGTCCTACGCGATCGGGGCCCTGGACGACCTGCTGGGCCGGGCCGCGATCCGGGTGCGCTCGGGCGTGGCCGAGGTGGCGGAAGCCGCCGACGCGGACGACGACGCGACGTGGTCGGCGGACGCCGTGCCGCCCGACCGGCTGGACTTCCTGTCCGCCGACGCGGTGGACGTGCTGCGCACCGGCGCGCTGTTCGGGATGGGGTTCGCCATCGGCGAGGTCGCGGTCGTGCTGGGCCGCCCGCCGTCGGAGCTGGTGGCGCCGGTGCAGGAGGCGATGGCGGCGGGCGTGCTGGTCGAGGCTGACACCGAGTTCGCGTTCCGCCACCCCCTGGTCCGCCACGGCCTGTACGAGGGCGTGCTGCCCCCGGTGCGCTCGGCGCTGCACCGGCACGCCGCCCGGACGCTGGCCGAGGCGGGCGCACCCGCCGCGCGGGTCGCCCGCCACCTGGCCGCCGCGGCACCCCACCTCGACGCGTGGGGCGCGGGGTGGGTGGCCGACAACGTCCGCGAGGTGATGCTGACCGACCAGGAGCTGGCGGTCGGGCTGGTCGAGTCGGTCGCGGGCCGGTCGTCGCTGACCGACGCCCAGCGGGACCGGATGACCTCGTGGCTGGCGTGGTTGAAGTTCTGGCAGGGCAAGCGGCCGGAGAGCGAGGCCAAGGCCGTGCTGGCGCGCACCCGCGACCCCCACCTGGCGGCCGAGATGCGCTGCGTGCTGGCCATGCTCTACCTCGGCGAGGGCCGGGTGGAGGCGGCGGCGGGCACGCTGCGGGTCGCGGTGGAGAACGACGGCACGCCCGAGCCGTGCCGCACCCGGCAGGAGGCGCTGCTGGCCGACATCCACCGGTCCGGGTTCGCGGACCTGGAGAAGGCCGAGTGGTACGCGCACGACGCCATCAGCCGGGCCGAGAAGTCCGCCGACGGCTTCTCGATGAGCCACGCGCTGCGCGTGCTGTGGCAGATCAGCACCGTGCGGCGCGACCACGCCGAGGCGCTGGCCCAGGTCGACCTGGCGCTGACCATGATCGGCGACCCGCAGGACGTGCACGAGCTGCGGCCGGTGCTGCTGGAGAACCGGGCGTTCAGCCTCCAGAACCTCGACCGGCTGGAGGAGGCCGCGCAGGCGCTGCGGGCGGCTCAGGTGCGGGCGCGCCGGGGACCGGCCGCGGCGGTGCTGCGCGCGTCGGTCGCGGTGCACGAGTTCTGGACCGGGCGCTGGGACTCGGCCCTGGCCGGGCTGGGGCACGCCGCGGACGTGGTCGACCAGCACGGGTTGAAGGGCAACGGCGCGGCGCTGGTCGTGCCCGGCCTGGCGGCGCTGATCGAAGCGCGCCGGGGCCGGCTCGACGCGGCCGGGGCGCACCTGGCGACCGTGGCGGACCACCCGATGGCGCTGGTGGCCGACCGGGAGCACGCCGACTTCCTGCTGGTCGCCCGCGCGCTCGTCGCCGAGGCCGGTGGCGCGGACGTGGCCGAGGTGTTCGCCCACCTGGAACCGCTGCTGCGCGACTGGCCCGGGCACCTGACGCTGCGGCACCAGTGGATGCCCAACGCGGTGCGCTCGGCCGTGTCCGTGGGCGCGTGGGAGCTGGCCGAACGCGCCTACCAGGTGTGCGCGGCCGAAGCGGCGCGGGAGCGGGTGCCGGCGCGGGCCTTCGCGGCGGAGGCGCGCTGCCGCGGTCTGCTGCAGGGCGACCCGGAGCCGCTGCGCTCCGCGGTCGCGCGGTACCGGGTGGTCGGGCGGCCGGTGGAGCTGGCCGAGGCGATGGAGGACCTGGCGGTGGTGCTCGCGGGTCTCGGGTCCAGGGAGGAGGCCGACACGGCGTTCCGCGACGCCGTGGCCGGCTACGAGGCGCTCGGCGCCGCGCTGGACGTGCGGCGGGCCAGGAACCGGCTGGTCAGCGCGCTGAAGGTGTAATCCTGACCTGGGCGCGGGGCCGGCGCGGTCGGCCCCGCCCGCGGCCGCTCAGGCGACGTCGGGGACGGGGAACGGCACGTCGATCACGCCGTTGTCGGACATGCGCCACAGGTCCACCGGCTCCTCGGCGGGCGCGGCGGGCGCGGCGGCGGGTACGTCCCGCCGCACCTCCGCCCTCAGGTGGCCCGCGGCCTGGCCGGTGATGCGGGAGCGGTTCGCGTGCACGGCGTCCTCCTGGTCCGGGCGAGGGGTCAGATGAGGCCGGAGCGGACCGCGTACGCCACCGCGTGCGGCCGGTTGCGCAGGTTGAAGCGCGTGGTGACGCCGTAGATGATGTTCTTCACGGTGCGCTCGGAGTAGGACAGCTTGGCCGCGATCTCCGTGGTGTCCAGGCCCTCGGCCATCATCCGCAGCACCTGCTCCTCTCGCGGCGTGAGCCGGTTGCGCGGCGTGCCGCCGTCCTGCTCCAGCAGCTGCCGCTGCAACCGCTCGACGTCCCTGAGCAGCACGCCGACCAGGTGCGGTGGCATGAGCCCGTCACCGGCCGCCGCCGTCATGACGCTGTGCGCCAGGCGGTCGGCCGTGGCCGCGCCCTTGGGCAGCACGGCCACGACGCGGCACTCCACCGCGGTCGGCAGCTCCGACTCGTCCAGGTCTCCCACGACCAGCACCACCGGCGAGCCGATCTCCGTCGCCGCCCGCCGCATCCCGGCGACCACCTCCGCGGTCAGCCGGTCGACCGCGACCACGGCGACCTCGGCGAGGTGGCGCTGCTCGGGGGGCAGCAACACCACCTCCGGGTGATCGCCGAGGTGGCCGACCAAGCCGGCCATGCTCAGCGGGTCCGCCGCCTGGAGAGCCACTTTCACCCTGCGCACTGCCGCCTCCGAATGACTCCGGTTGTCCTGCGGCGAAGTGTGGGCGGCGGCCACCACATCCCGTCTGAACCGGATCTACACGCGCGCTTCAGGATTCTGAAGAAGGCCGCTGACCAGCGGGAACACCGGGTTCGACGGCGGTGGTGAGGTCCACGTCACCCACCCCGACCGCGGTCGGGGCCTCGACCACCGCACCGGCGGCCGGGTGCGCGGCGGGCTCCCCCTCCCCTGCCGGGTGCTCCTCCACCGGCGCCTCCCCGTCCGCGGACCCCTCCGCCGCCCCTTCGGCCGACCCCTCCGACGGCCACTCCGCGTTCGGCTCGGGCGGCACCTCCCACGGCACCACCTCCAGGGTGCGCCCGTCGCGGAACCGCTCGTAGGCCGCCGCCACGTCCTCCTCCGACATGACCCGCGTCCGGCGCATGAAGTCGCCCAGCAACCGGACCGCGGCCGGACCACCGGGGTTGATCAGCACGTCCAGGTCGTCGGCCAGCAGGTCCACCAGGTCGGCCAGGTCGAGCCGCCGCCAGTCCGGCGAGCTGACCCGCCGCCGGTGCGGCTCGGACGTGGCGACCACGACGCACGGCACGTCGTCGGGGGACCGCATGACCAGCGGGCGGCCGTCGCCGTTCATGGCCAGGTCGAACAGCGAGTCCCGCAGCAGCAGCCGCAACTGGTCGGACTCGGCCTCGCCCCGCATCAGCAGCCGCAGCACCGCGTCCAGCGGGTCGGACGGCGAGTCCGGGTCGGACGGCTCGTAGGACGGGTTGGTCCGGAACCGGCCGACCACGCCGTCCGGGTCGACCGGCCACAGGCCGACCACCGCCCGCACCGGCGGCGCCTCGTCCTCCCGCTCCGGCTGCCAGGCCGGGTCCATCAGCAGGAACCAGTTCTCGGTGTCGGCGTCCGCAGCGACCATGCCCACTACTCCTCGTGATCGGACCGCCGTCGTCGGCGGTTTCGCCTCGGTGAGGACCACTCCACCGCGCCGCCGCCCCGGTGCGGGAGGCCGGCCGCGCGGGCGGACCCCATCGGGCAGCGCATCGTGCCCGGTGGACCGCGGTCCCGGGACCGCTCACGGCACGACGGCTCACAACACGACGGAGTCCGGTCCGCCGGGCCAGGTCGAGCCCTCCGGCAGGAAGCGGACCGCGCCGGTCGAGAAGACCTCCACCGGGTCGGTGATCACCTCGGGCTCCACGTCGTAGCCGTAGTTCCCCGCCATGACCCGCACGGCGGCGGCCCGCGTCGCCGGGCCGGTGAGGAACACCAGCGACGTCCCCCGCGGGGACACCCCGAGGACGCCCAGCAGGTGGAGCACGACGTCCTCGGGTACGACCTGCGTGCCGTGAGGGCGCACGGGCAGGTGGTAGCCGTCCCGGTCGTGGCGCAGGACCACGTGGAAGCGCGGGGCGTCCCCCTCCTCCCGGGACAGCCGGGGCCGCGCGCCCGAGAGGAAGGCGTCCCGCACCACGACGGCATCCTCCTCCGGCAGGAACGCCACGCCGACGGGCGAGCCCTGCGCGGCGGGGTCGTGCAGCAGCTCGAACCGGACGGCCGACAACCACGGGTAAACGCTGACCACCAGCGGCGTCGGCGGCAGACCGGGCGGCCCGGCTTCGACGTACCACCCCTGGTGCACCCGTCGCCGGTTGAACAGGTGCGCGCGTTCCAGGCGGCCCGTCGGCCCGTAGAGCGGCACCGACGTGCGCGTCTCGTCCTCGATCGCCCGCCGCGCCTCGTACAGCCACGACGGGGTCACGCCGTCCGGTGACCTGCCGACGTGGCAGACGTCGACCACCACGGGGGTCCACGGAGGCAGGTCCGGCCGCGCCCCCCGCCTGTCGACCATGACCTGGCGCGCCACCTCGACACCGCGCAGGGCGAGCCGGTCGCCGAACTCCCACGGTCGGCCGGTCGACAGGGCGGCGGCCATCTCGGGCGCGTCCCGGGAGCCGTGCCCCATGACCAACCAGGGCGGCAGGGCGTGCGCCGCCCAGGGCGGCACCGCCACGACCGCATGCTCCTCCACGCCCTCGGCCCGGGGGGCGGGCACCATGAAGTACCGGTCGGACGGCACACCCAGCGACGCCGCCGCGACGGTCGACATCCGCATGGCGTCGGCCAGGTCGACGGGGAAGAAGTGCCCGACCACCTGGCCCGTGCCGGGGTGCCGCTGGGGGTAGCGCACCGGGTCCGGGTTCTCGAACACGGCCAGGCCCCACTCGCCGGCGGTGGCCAACACCCCGTCGGTCCGGACGCCGAGCCCGTTCGAGGGATGGTGCAGGCGGCGGTGGTAGCCGGTGACCAACAGCCCCTCGGCGAACTCCGACACGTCGAGCGGCGCCCCGTTGAGCGCCCCGAACACCACGGGCACCTTGGCGTCGCGCCCGGCGGCGGCCCGGAACCGGGGGTCGTGGCCCAACACGGTCGCCAACTGCCCGCCCGTCATCTCCACCGGCACGTCGTCCAAGCGCGTACCGGTGTATCCCCGTCCCGACCGGACCGCCAGGACCAGCACGGGCACCTGGCCGCGCCACGGCACGTCCAGCACCGCTTTGTCGGTCATCCGCAGGTAGCGCTGCAGGTGCCCGGGCGTCATCCGGGACACGACCGGCCGCAGCCGCGTCACCCAGTCCTGCCCACTCGGCGGAACGACCAGGAACACCGCCACCCGCGGGTCCGCTCCGCGCAGCACCTCGACGCGCACGTCGCCGGCCCGCAGCAGCGACACCCGCTCGAACCGCGCGTCCCCGGCGAGGCGCACCGCGCCGCCCTCCGGGCGTGCCGGACCGCCGGTCAGAGCGAACACCTCGTGGAAGAACCCGTTCGCGCGCAGCACGCCCGCGACGTCGTAGCCGAACCCGCCCGGAGCCGGGTGGGAACCGGCGTCGCCGCCGAGCAGCACCACCGGGCCGACGTGGCTCCGCAACAGGTCGTGGAACCCGGGCATCCCCAGCAGGCGGCGCGCCAGGGCGGCGCCGTCCAGTTCGATCACCGCGCCGTCGTCCACCTCGACGACCGCGTGGCGCTCGGTGGTCGGCACCGCGACGACGAGCGGTTCCGCACCGTGCCAAGGCCCCTCGACGGGGTGACCCGCGAGCAGCGCGGCGGCGAGCGCGGCGTACCCCGGCCCGGCGCCCCGACCGGGGAACACCACCGGCCTGCCGGGCGCCACCCGCGGTTCGTCGCGCAGCACGGGCGGCGGACCGGGCCGGAAGCGCGGCGCCGAGGGGAAGTCGGTCAGGAAAACCGGTTTGACGTCGAACCTGCCCGCGTACTCGTAGGTGGTCCGCTGACCGGCCAGCCGCACCAGCTCCGCCAGCAGCGCCTGGTTGAGCCCGGTGACGTCCTCGTCACTCGTGGTGATCAGGACCAGGGGGCGCCGCACCGACCCGCCCACGAGCCGCCGGAAGCGGGGGTTCGACACGAGCCACCGGGCCATCGCGGACGCCGACCGCGCGCTCCGGACCCCGTGCTCGGACACGACGTACCCGCCCGCGGCGGCTTCCAGGAACAGCGCGAAGGGGCGTGCCCGGCCGTCCTGGGCGGCGGTCGCCCACGGTGCCGGCGTCACCGCCTCCCCGCCCCGCTCCACCAGCCCCCGGAAGGCGAAGTCGGTGACCGTGAGCGCGACGTCGGAGAGCATCCGGTTGAGCCTGGGTTCCGCCAGCACGGCCAGCCCGATGTCCTGCCCGGCGATGGTGACCAGGGGCCGCCACGACACCGCGTCCGGCGGGCTGTTGGGCGGGTCGGGGACGAGCACCGGTCCGCCGCTCCGCGTGTCGGAGGGACGCGGTCCCGGTGCCCTCGGGCGGGGCGGGCGCGCTGCCTCGACCCCGCCCCGGTGACCCAGTTCCGCGGCCACCTCGGCCAGCTTGTCCCTCACGTGCGCCGGGACGGCGTGGAAGGTGAGGGTGCTGTCGGGGTCGACCGCGGCCAGGTCGAGCAGCATGGCCGTGAACCTCGTCGGATCGGCCAGGTCCAGGCCGTTCCACTTCAGCGGCACCCGGAACACGCCCTCCACCTGGTTCGCCACGACGTGGAAGCGGGCGCCGCCACCGCCCGGGGGCGGGAGCGCCGCGCCCTCACCTGCAGCGAACGCCTCGCGCACCGCGTCCGCTTCCGCGGCGGGCAGGAACGCCACGCCGGCCGGGCTGCCGTCCGAGTGGTGGAGGGGTGTCCACTCCACGTCATCGGGGAAGAGGTCCGGCAGGCGTTGCACCGGCGGTTGCGGCACGCCGGGCGGCAGGGCCTCGACGATGCGACCGGTGCCGGCGACGACGCGTTGCCCCGTGTACTGCTCGAATGACAGCGCGTCGGTCGCCGCGGCGAGCGGGACGCGCTCGGGCCGCTCCGCCGCCTCGAATCGCAGGCGCATCACGTAGGCGACCGACGGACCGCCGTCGGCCGGCTCCGCACCGATGTGGCAGATGTTCGCGACCCGCGGAGTGCCCGGCGGGACCGCGGCGTCGAGGTAGGCGTCGTGGGCGAGGGAGAGCTGGGCGAACGTCGCCCCGTCCACGAGCTGGGCGTCACCGTGCGCGTGCGGCCGGCGGGCCTTCCACCGTACCCACACCCCGTCCGGCTCCCCGTGGGCGTCCAGCTGCCACACGGGTCCTGTCCACGGGACCTTCGCCGCCACTTCGCGCGTGACGAGCTCGCCGTCGAGGTCGCGCGTGACTTCGTTCAGGCGGTACGAGTCGACACCGGACCGCAACTCGTCGAACCCGGCCTTGGTGAAGGTGAGCACGTCGTAGTGCGTTTTGGGGAACATCTGCCCGTGGGCCCTGGTGGCTCCGGGCGCCACGCGCGGCAGGACGACCACCTCGTCCGCGGTGGGCGGCTCAGCCCACAGGTGGGCCCACCGCGGCTGGTCGACGGCCAGCAGGCCGTCCGCCCGGAAGTCCACCAGGCCCTCCAGGTGGTGGACGGCGCGGGGACGGCCGCCCGCCCTCAGCGCCTCGGCGAACCCGTCCACGCCCTCCGCGGCCCCGCCGACGGCGGCGAAGAAGAACGGAACGTCCGGGTCCTCGCCCGCGGTGGCGGGCAGGTCCGGGTGATCGGACAGCACGCGCCCGATGTCGGCCGCGGTCATCACACCGGGCACACCGTCCGCGCGCACGACGTCGTAGGCGTCCCCGTCCGCGACCGCGACGACCACCACCGGCGCGCGGTCCCACGGCACGGGCCCCACTTCACCGTCAGGCAGGACCACCCCGGAGAGCTTGGTGGGGGTGACCGCGGCCGCCCACGCCCGGACGGCGTCGACCTGCTCGTCGTCGTCCGCCGGGTGCACCAGGAAGACGGCGGGGGGCCCCTGGGTCAGCCGCTCCACCCGGAGGTCGCCGGCGCCCAGGGCGGACACGTGCGCCCACCGGGCTCCCGGTTCCGGGGCCACCGACCCGTCCTGGGGCCGCACACCACCCCGTGCCACGGCGAAGAACTTCGGGTAGAGCCGCCTCCCCCGCAGGAACTCGGCGAAGTCGTGGCCGAAGCCGCCGGGTGCGTCCAGTGACCCGCTGTCCGGGCCGAGGAGCACGACCGGGCCGCCGTGCGCCCTCAGCTCGTCCTCGAACGAGGTGTGGTCGAGCAGGAACCGGGCGATGTCGGCCCCGCCGTACTGCGCCGGGGGACCGTCCGGCGGGTGCACCGTGCCGTACCGGTCGGTCGTCTCCAGCGCGACCACCAGCGGCGGCTCCGTCCACGGCCCGTCCACCGGTGCCCCGGCCCGCAGCGCCCGGAGCACCTCGGCCCGCGCCGGCGACACCCGGTCCGGGTGGTGCAGGTCGAACACCCGCCCGAAGACCTCGACCCGCACGTCGTCGCGGCCCGGCGCGAGGAACTGCCAGCCCGGCCCGTCGACGGGCAGTGCGGGGGCGTCGGCCAGGTCCTCGATGTCCACCACCCCGGTGTACGACCAGGACGGACGGGTGCCGACCTGCCCCCACAACCCGCGCAGGAACTCCTGGTTCAGGTCCTGGTGGGCGCTGTCGCCCCGGGTGAGCACCACCAGCGGGTGGGCGACCCGACGTCCCAGCAGCCGGGTGAACTCCTGCCGTTGCAGCGCCAGCCGCAGCAGCAGCCGCGGCGACACCAGGGTCTCCTGCGCTCCGGCCCGCACCGCGTACCGGCCATCGCGCGCACGCAGGTACAGGTGCCGGGGACGGGTCCGGTCGCCCTCGGTCGCGGCGGCCCACCCCGTCACGCCCTGGACGAACGTGCCCTCGTCGTCCACCAGCAGCAGGACCCGCTCGGTGTGGTCGGTGGTGGACGCCGCGCGCCGGTCCAGGCTTTCGTTGTAGCCCTCGTCCGGGACGAAGCTCACGGCCAGGTCGACGCCGTTCGCGTCGGTGAACGACCGGACGGCCAGGTCGGTGGCCAGCGGCGTCGCCACGTTCGGCAGCACCGCCGTGTCGAGCACCACGCGGCCGTCCGGGAACGGCGCCGGGGTCGTGGCCACGAAGACGTTGCGGTAGGGGACGCCCGGGTCGGGGCGCACCGCGTCGGCGAACCGGGTCGCGGCGGCCACGTGGTCGGTGCCGGGGTGGGGGTCGACGACCAGGACCACCGCCGCCTCGGGGTCCACCGCCGCGTAGCGGGGGTCGCCGAGCAGCGACGAGGCGATCCCCGAACCGTCGTCCGCGCGCCCGCGCAGGGCCAGTCCACCGGGGACCGCGGTCGCGAAGACCACCACGGGCGGGACGGCCTGACCCTCGACCGACAGGGCGGCTTGGGTATCACGCCACCGGTCGCGGTCCTCGTCACCGGCCGGGAACTCGAAGACCGCCGCCGCGCCACCGCGGTCCGCCGACGGCGCGGAGCCGTCGGTGGCCGGGCCACCGGGTTCGCCGGAGGGTCCGGGCCCGAACCGTCCGGGGTCGGAGTCGGGTGAGTCGGGACCGGAGTCGGGTGAGTCGGGACCGGGTGGGCCGGTGACGGGCCCCCGCACCTCCGTGCCGCCCCCGGGGTGGCGCAGCCGCGCGACCCGGCGGAACTCGCCCCCGACCGGCGGCTGCTCCGGCCCCAGCTCCAGGAACCGCAGCGCCTCGTCCGGCAGGTGCGCCACCACGTCGCCGCCCGGTGCGGTGCGCCGGTGGACGAGCGTCCGGACCAGGGGCGCCAGGTCGGGCCGGGAGGCGAGGAAGGACAGCACCGCGGTCCACCCGTCGGCGGGCGCGGGGAGCCGGTCGACGGCGTGGACGACCGCGGTCAGGCGGAGTTCTCCCTCCCGTGACACCAGGTCGTGCACCAGCGTGTGCACCACGCGCTGGATCAAGGCCAGGACCTCGGCGTCGGTCGACGCGGTTTCCGCGACGGTGGGTGCGGGTCCCACCCAGCTCGGGATGGCGTCGGGCAGGACGCCGGACTCGACCGTCGGGACCTCGTGCGCCTCCACGCCCAGCAGCGGCAGGGCGGCGTCCAGCCTCCCGGTGGCCGACACGACCGGGTGGCGTCGCAGGTCGAACCGCCGGACGCGGAACACCTCGGGCTCCAGCTCCCGCGCGCCCCCGTTCGGGGTCCCCTGGGCGTTGCGGTAGGTCGCGGCCAGGGCTTCCGCCCACACCTGCGCGACCGGGTGCCCGCGCGGGGCGACGATCACGTTGGTGCGGAGCCCTTCCTGGTACGGGAGGGACACGGCGTACGCCCGGGGCGAGGTCAGGACGTCCTCGATGGCGGTCACGTCGGAGACCACGTCGCCGCCGTCGACGTAGGCGCCGCCGACCGAGCGCACCACCTCCCACCGCAGGGCGTTGCTCGCCGCGGCGTACCCGTGCGGGGCCTCCTTCGCCCGCTCGGCGGCGGTGTACGGGTGCGTCACCGCCGGGTTGCCCGCGTGGAAGTACTCGTCGACGTCGACCAGCACCACCCCGTTGTCCCGGGCCCAGCGCAGCATGGACCGGACCGCGTCCGCCCGCTCGGACGAACCGGTCGCGGCGCGGTGGACCTCGGCCCTGGTCACGTCGGTCCACAGCACCTGCCGCCAGTGCGGGTGCCGGCGCGCCCGGTCCGCCACCCGGTCGCGGAACTCCCGCGTGACGCCCCGGTCGGCCAGGGGTCCGCCCAGCCAGATCGAGTGCATCAGCGCGGGCAGGTGCAGCACCTCCGGGAGCGGCTGGCCCGTCCAGCTCGCCGCGGGCGCCCAGGCGGACAGGTCGGTGCCCCGGCGGTCGTCGACCCAGCACCAGTCGTCGGCGTCCGGCAGTGCCGACGCGGTGATCGGCGCGTCGGGCCCCGCGGACGCCAGGTCCATCGCCTCCAGCAGGCTGACGACCTGACCGGCGGTCAGCGCGTCGTGGTCCAGCCCCTCCAGGAACCACGGCGTCGGCGGCGGCACGCGCAGCCCGAACAGGTCCGGGCCGAACACCTCGGCGTGCTCGGGCGCCGCCCACCGGGCGTCGGTGGACGCCGCGGAGTCGGCGAGCCACCCCGCCCACCGCGAGGCCGACGAGCCGTCGCCGACGGGCGCGACCTCGGCGGTCTCCGGCGCGCGGGGCCGGCGCACCGGCGAAGGCGCCCCTTCCGGCGCCTCCGCCGCCGAGACGTTCCGCAGCAGGGCCGTCATGCGGTTCGCGATCCGCCACAGGTGGCGCGGTTTGAGCCGGGGACCGGCCTGCGCGCCGAGCACCCGGAGGGGGGAGCCCATGATCCCGTCGTCGTGGACCACGGCGCGGCTCGTCGGCCGGTGCAGGAAGACGGGGTCGTTCCACCCCGGCTGGTGGTACTCGTCGTCGAGCCCGAGCGCGTGGCCGATCTCGTGGGCGGCGGTGGCGGGCGCGATGTCCACCGGCCACCGGTCCTGCTCCACTCCCCCGCCCGCCGCGTCCGGATCGGCCAGGCGCACGCGCAGGTGCGCCCGCGCCGGGTCGTCGACGAACTCCACCGTGACGTGGAACTGCTCGCCCCACGGCAACCGGTAGCCCTGGTTGAACACCGCGTCCACGCCGTGCTCGACCGCGCGGCGGACGGCGTCGACCTCCGACGCCGGGACGGGCCGCCGGTCCTCGCCGCCCAGGTGCACCCGGACGCCGAAGTCGCGGACGACGACGTCACCGACCTCGACCACGCGCACGTCGTAGCCGATGGCGCTCTCGACGCGCTCGAACCGGAACTGCCCCGGCCCTGATCGCGCGGCGGACTGGACGTGGACGCTCTCGCCGCGCACCTCGCCCACCACCCGGGCACGCGCCCGCGCCGCCCGGATCGCCGACGACGGCGCGGGCGTCCGGGGCGCGAACCACTCGGCGTCGGGAGCCGTGCTGTGGCGCCAGCCGCGGTCGTCCAGCACCGCGGACGACCCGCGGACCAGGTCCGGGAGGAAGGCGGCGACCCCGGCCGGGAGCGCCGCCGGCCCGGCGGAGGGAACCGGGGGCGCAGGCTCCGCGTCCGGCCCGGACCGCGCCGACTCGACCGGTACCGACTCGACCGGCGTGAACCCGGCCAACGGGGTCCGGCCCGCGACGGGCCGCGCCGCGCCGATCGCGCTGTCGAACGCGACCCGGTGCGCCGCGAACTCCACGCCGAGCCCGGCGCCCCGCTCGACCTCGGGCGCACCCGGCCTCGCGAGCAGACCACCGGCGGCCACGGCCGACACCACGTACCGCACGTCGTCCACCAGGGCCCACCGGTCGGCCAGCGAAGCGCCGACCGAGGCGCCCCCGACCTTCGCGCGCAGCGCCGCCGGCGTCCCGGCCGCGTCCCGGAGGGCGGTCTCCGCCGCCTCCAGGACGGACTGCCCGTCGGGCACCACCGGGGCCCGACCGCCCGTGAGGTCGGTGACGGCCCGGTGCGCGAGCAGTTCGGGCCGCATCCGGATCGAGGGCGGAGGGGTCCCGAGGCCCGTGCGCCACAACGCGTTCTCGACCACGGTCACGAGGTCGTCGAGCGCCCCCTCGTCCAGGTCCCGGTGGTGCGCCGCCGCGACGGCCACGAACTCGCGCGCGCGGGCCCGGAACCCGGTGTCGGGCCGATCGGGCGTCCCGATCCCCGCCGACGCCATCGCCGCCCTGGCCGCGCGGGCGCCCGCCGCCAGCTTCTCCGGCGTCCACGGCCGCGGCGCGGGGCCCTGGCCGCGGGCGGCGGGACCGTCCGCGATCGCCCGGACCGCGCGGACCACGTCCGCCTCGCCGTTCACCCTGGCCAGCAGCGCCGCCGCGAGGTGCAGGACGTCGTCCCGCAGCTCCGGGTCGAGGTCCAGGGCGCCACCGACCCGCGCGACCACCTCGCGCGCCCTCGGGTACACCAGCGCCCACAGCCACGCCGAGTGGTGCTCCAGCATGAACGCGCGGGCTTCGTCGGCCTCGTGCCGGACCCAGCCCCGCGTCCACCGCTCCGGGCCGCGCTCCAGGAGCTCCCGGTCCAGCGGCCGGGCCGGCACCCCGGTGGGGAGCTGGTCGACCCGGGGTGCGCGCGCCGCGTCCGCGACGAGCCGATCGACTTCCACCAGCCGGTCGGCCAGGGCGTCGACGTGCCGGCGCCACGCCTCGCGGACTTCGCCGAACAGCGGCGCGAAACGGGCCTCGACCCGGGCCAGTTCCCCCGACGCCTCCCGGATCGCCTCCTCCACCAGCGCGATGTCCTCTTCGGCGCGGACCAGTTCGGAGCCGAGGAGCGCCAGCTGATGCTCGTTGTCCGCGTGGGCGCGCAGCACCCGCCGCGTCCGGCTGTCCAGCCGGGCCATCCTCGTGAGGATGCGCCGGTCCTCGGCGTCGGCGAGCAGCGGGGTCGCCGTCAGGTTCCCGGCCACCGACCGGCGTTCCAGGACGAGCCGCCCTCGCTCCTGCTGCAGGGCGTTCACCTCGGCGACCAGCCGGTCCCCGTCAGCCATCAGCCTGGACCGCTCCCGCTCGAAGTCCGAACGCCGCCGCCTGAGGATCTGCGCCTGGTCGCGGGCGGCGTCCAATCTCTCCTGCGCGTGGTCCTGGCGGCGGGGCAGTCCGACCAGTTCGCGCATCGCCCGCGAGTACCGCCCATCGGCCAGACCCGACTCCCCCGTCGCCGTCCTGGCCGGCGGGAACGTGCAGGAGAGGGGATGGCTGCCCGCCCCGGGAGCCCAGCGGTCGGGCCATGCGGCGTTCCGGCTCCCCAGGGCCCGCATGGTCTCCTCGACCTCCCGGAGGTCGCGCGGCCCGAAGGCCCCGGGCAGGCTCGGTGCCCGCAGCAGGTCATCGTGCGTGAAGACCGCGCCGACGGGCACCGCGCCGCGACCACTCCCGTCTCCCGGGTGCCGATCGCGCACACCCAGCAGGTGGCCGACGTGGTGGGCGACGGCCAGCGGCGAGGCGTGCACCTCCCAGTCGTACCGGTTCGAATCCCGCCAGTCCGTGAGGCCGATGAGGACGTGCGCGTCCTCGAACGACCTGGCGAACTCGACCGAGACGTTGAACTGCTCGCCGCTCGGCAGGCGGTAACCCCGGTTGAGCACCAGGTCGACCGCGGTCCCGATGTTCTCGCGCACGTGCGGGATCACCTCGGGGCGGAGCCGGTGGGTGTCGAGCTTCACCCTGACGACGAAGTCGCGCACCGGCACGCCGTCGACATCGAAGGCGTACGCGTCGTAGGCGATGATCACGTCCGCGCTCGTCAGGTCCACCTCGTGCGAGAACTCGCGCACGCTGCTCTCGCCGATCGGCTCGCGCTCCCGGGACACCGCCAGACGGCCGGCGTAGCGGACCCCCTCGGTGCGCGGTCGGTTCCGCCGCTCCTCGCGGATGCGCGCCGGTGGAACCGGGTCGTGCGGCAGGAACCAGGAGTCGTCGGCCGCGGCCGGGTGCTCGGCGGTGATCGGGACGGTGGGTCCGCGCTCCTCCCACCGAGGTGGTTCCGGGACCTCGTCGGTCACCTGGTAGGGCGGCGGTCGGCGGTCGAGCTCCCAGTCCACGACCACGTCCACGCCGTCCTCCCGGCCGTCGACCAGGTGCACGCGGGCGAAGGGCAGCGCCACCAGGCGGCCGAAGACCTGTTCGGCAGCGAGCCCCTGCCCGACGACGAAGGCCTCCGGGAGCGGACGACCTGACCGCCGCCGATCCTCCAGGGCGTTCCCGGCGTACCCGAGGAAGGCGGCGAGCCTGTTCTGCTCGTACGGAGTGAGCACGCCGTTGCCCCCGAACCGGCCGGTCAGGGGTGAGTCGGTGATCGACAGCTCGGGGATCGCCCCCGACGGCAGCACGCCCCTCCCCGGTTGCCCGGTGGAGCGCGACGCGGCCGTCCGCAGGTCGTCGGCGATCCACTCGGCGAGCGGGCGGACCCCCCGCTCGTCCCCGTCCCGGTGCGCCAGTTCGGCGGCGATCACCGCGGTGAAGTCGCCCGCCACCTCCGGGGGCACGGGGGTGGTGAGCACGCTGTCGACGACGGCTCGGGCCGGTCGCGGGTCCCACCCGTCCGGGCGCGCACCCCGCTCCCGCTCGCGGCGCGCCAGTTCCGCCCGCGCGTGCTCGGCACGGACCCGCAGAGCCTGCCCGGTCCAGGGCTCGACCGCGCCGGCCAGACCGAGGTCGAACGCGGCCTTGCGCGCGACCGCCTCCGGCGCGGGACCACCCCGACCGGTGGAGCGCATGAGCATGTGCAGCTCGACCAGGTCGGTGAAGGTCCGCTGCAGCCGGTGCGACCCGTCGGCGAGGATCGAGGCGGCCGTGCTCCTCGCCGCGAGCACCACGCGCGCGGGCACGGGCCTCGCGGCATCGGCGAGGGTCAGCGCCAGTCCCGCACCGACGTGGCCGGACAGCGTCTCCTCCGTCCACGGCGCCCACTCGCCGGCGCACGTCAGCTCGGACACGACGCGGTCGGTGACCGCACCCGCCAGGCGCTCGCTGATCCTCGCCACCGCGGTGTCGTCCGACACCAGCTCCACGGAGAATTCCCTCCGGTTCGCCAACTCCACCGTGAGGAACGACTCGAACCCCAGCTGGGTGGCAGCGGGCAGGGAGTGCAGCAGGGCGCGGGAGTTCAGGATCGCCCGAGCCCGCCGTTGCAGCATCATCCTGCGCACCACCGGCATCTCGACCAAGCGGTCGTCCAGTCCGGGGTCCTCGTCCCACGGGTACCGCGGTGCGGCGTCCGGCAGTGCCCGGTCGCCGCGCCGGAGCGCGGCCCGTGCCCGGTTCAGCCAGGCGGGCCTCGTGCTGCCGGAGGACGGGATGTCCCGGGACGTGCGCAGGTCGGCCACGAGGCGCTCGACCTCGGTGCGCGCGACGTCGCGGGACCGGTGCCGGGCCAGGCTGGTGGCGGCGATGTCGGCCAGGGCGGAGCGCAGCTCCGGGTCGACGTCGGCACTGGTGCCGAGGACGCCGGCGACGAGCCACCAGGCGGTGGGCTCGACCACCTCCCGCTCCGACCGGGCGAAGTAGTCGTCCCACCACCGCCGCTGGTGGGCGGCTTCCGCGCGCACCGAGGCGGCCCGCGAACCGCGCTGCCCGGTCACCTCCCGGCCGCGGTCGAGCACGACCGCGCGGTCCGAGCGGGGCGGCCGGACGCCGGGCAGCAGGGTGGTGATGCTGCCGTCGATGCCCACCACCACCTTGGCGTCCATCGCCTCCGCGTCCCCGCGGTGCCCGGCGCCCCTGGCCGCGGCCCTCAGCGCGCGCACGTCGGCGGGCGTGACGTCGCAGGCCGTGACGGTGAGCGTCGCGTCCGGGTCCGCGATGCCCAGCAGCACCACGAGCCGCGCGAACGCCTCGTCGCCCAGGACGGCGGGTGACGAGCCGGCGCTCGGCACCTGGAACCCGGCCGCGTCGTGGTGGGCCAGCACGAAGAACCTGCGCGTACCGCCTCCGGCGGCGGCGCCGAAGCGCGCCGCCGCGCCGTTGCGGAACGCCTCCCGCACCACGTCAGCCTCCTGCCCGCTCAGGAACGCCACGCCGACCACCTCGTCCGCGCCGTCGCGCAGCACGTGGTGCTCGACGTCGTCGACCGGGACGGTTCCCGCGGCGTCGTCCTCCGGCCTCCACCGGTACCGCCGCGAGGCGGGCCCGGCGGCGCGGGCCGGTCGGGCGGGCGGGGGCGAGGTCCGCGACAGGTCCACGAAGACCCCGCGGTCGGTCACCACCCGGTCCAGCACCTCGGTGCGCCGGGGCAGACCGCCGGTGGCCGCCAGGAACGAGACCGGCCCGCCGTCCGCGGCCTCGAAACCCGCGTGGAGGTGCTGGGCGGTCGTGGTCCGGCCGTCGGGCCGGCCCAGTCCGGCGCGGGGGATCCAGGCGATCTTCGCCTCGCCCGGCGGGTGGGGGACGGAGCGGTAGAGCCGGTTCGACGTCACGACCCGCCCGGCCGTCCGGCCGGAGTACACCACCTCGTCGCCCATGACCGCCGGGTGCTCGGTGCGCATCCGCGCCCTCACCCCGTCGGCGTCGCCGTTCATGGCGAGCACCCACGGCGGCACGGTGGCGCGGGCCCACTCCATGGGGTGCTGGGCCGAACGCGGCTTCACCGCGCTGCCGCCGGCCCCGGCCAGGCTGTAGTAGTTCCGGTCCGGCGTCGTTCCGTCCCGCACCCAGTCGAGCGGCACGTGGGCCAGGTCCTCGGTCGAGCCGGGGTAGAACTGGCCGTGCACGCGCCCGGTGAGGGGGTTCACCAGCGGCAGGGAGACCAGGTTGTCCGGTCCCGGCACGAGGCTCGGGACCAGGTCGAAGTCCTCGTCGAGCGCGGTGATCGTGCCGTCGGCCTCGAACACCGCCCTGCCGGGCGCCCAGTGCAGGTCCCGCGAGTAGCCACCGCGGAACATGCCCTCGGCGAACGCACGCGCGTCGACCGCCCCGCCGTCGAGGCCGACGAGCGCGAACGGCTTGGCGTCCGGGTCGGTGCCCGCGGCGGCGCGCACGTGGTCGTCCAGGCGCAGGGGCTCGCTGAGGCCCCGACCGTTGGTGCGCAGGGAGGTGCCGTCCGCGCGCTCGGTCCGGTAGCCGCGCCCGGAGCCGCGCGACGCGAGGAAGAACAGGGGCGGCGCGTCGGGGCGCCACGGCGCGGCGCGCCACCGGCCGGAGGCGTCCCGGACGCGCGCCAGCGTCCGGGGGGTGGCGTTGGCCGCCCACCGCACGACGCGCTCGAACTCCCGCTCGTCGCCCGGCGAGCGCAGCACCACGGCCAGCACGTCCCCGTCCCGGCCGGACACCACGTCGACGACGAGGTCGCCGGGGCGCAGGGCGGAGACCGACGTGAACTTCGGCCGGCCGGCCAGGTCGCGGCCGGTGTAGGCGAAGACGGGGCGGTAGTCGCCCTGCTCGTGCAGCACCGTGCCGTAGTCGTAGGCGGACCCGCCGGGCGCGACGCGCTCGTCGACTCCCCGGCCGATCAGGACCAGCGGCCGGTCGGGGTCGCCGGCGAGCGCCCGGTCGAAGCCCCGGTCGCGCAGCATCCGGTCGGCCACGGCCCGGCCGCCGAGGTGCGCGCGGGCGTCGTCGACGAGGGGGACGTCCACGTAGTACCCGCGGGAGTTCCAGGTCACGACCAGCGGCTTGGCGCCCCACAGCTCCGCGCCGACGCGACCGGCCAGCACGTCCTCGACCAGGGCGGCCGTCTCCCGGTCCGGGCCGTCGGGCCCGGTGAGCCGGAACTCGTCGCCGCGGCGTTCGAGGGCGAGGTCGGCGGGCGACAGGCCGGGCACCTCGACCGGCCGGTGGCCGTCGGCGAAGACCGGCGGGCCCAGGGCCCAGCCCATCCTCCTGCCGTCGCTCACCTCGTCCCACACCGGGCCGACGTAGCGGTAGTGCTGGCGCGGCCCCAGCGTCCGCCTCAGCAGGTCGGTGAGGCGCTGGTCCAGCGCGTCGTCGGGTTGCCCGTCGACGATCGTCACCAGCGGGCGGCGGACACCGTCGTCCTCCAGGTGCCCCAGCCCTTCCGCCCACTCGGCCAGCACGTCGACCACTTCCCGGTCGCTCAGGGTGACGGGCAGCCTGCCGACGTGCGCCCTGGCCGCGTACCCGGTGCCCTCGCGCTCCAGGCGCAGCGTGTACGGGTGCGCGCGGCCCGGTTGGAGGTGCTCCGCCCAGACCGCGGGGAGCGCGGAGGACGGCAGGGCCCGGCGGAGCGCGCCGGGCGGCGCGTGCAGCTCGACCGACTGCACGGTGTCGTCCACGAAGGCGGCGGCGCGGGCCAGCAGCCTGCGCCGGTCGTTGTCGGGGGTGAGCGCCAGGCCGTGGAGCCCGCCGTCGGCGCGCGAGGTCACCGCGGTCAGCAGGTCCCGGGCGAACACCGGTGACACGCGGGTGAAGCGCTCCTCCCACGCGTCGCGGACGTCCTCGACGGGGACGGCGTTCACGACGACGTCGAGGTAGTCGCCCGCGCCGCGCAGGGCGGTGGCGAACCGCGCGGCGGCGACGCGGTAGCGCGCCGGCGGCACCGCGGAGTCGACCAGCAGCATGATCGTGGTGGCCGGGCCGATCCTGTCCATCACCCCGGACCGCCGGACCTTCGCCGCCAGGGCAGGCCCGTCCTGCCACCTGCCGTCGACCAGGAAGCGGTCGCGGTCGCCCACGACGAAGACCTTCAACACGGACAGGTTGCGCCAGTAGGGCGCCATCCTCGACGACAGCTTGTCCCACTTCTCGGCCAGGTCGTGCCGGCCCGATGGCACGACCATCAGGCTCAACGGCGGGTCGGCGTACGGGCTGGGCGCGCGCTCGTCGCCGGGTCCGGGGACGAACCCGGGGCCCAGGTCGCCCAGCACCACGGCGTCCTCGACCCGGTCCGGCGCCTCGTCGACGGGCAGCACGTCCGCCCGCCCGGAGCGGTGCACCACCACGGCCGCTCCGGGGTGGGTGTCCAGCGGACCGTCGTGCCCGAGTTCCCGGCCCCACGCCCGCAGCCGGTCGCCGTCGGCGACGCCACAACTCACCAGGGACACGGCGGCACCGGGTCCGATCAGGTCCATCGCCCGCAGCAGCGCCAGGTACTCGCGGCCGTCGACGACGCGCTCGCCACCGGACTCGAGCGGCAGCGCGAAACGCCCCTCGCCCCGGCCGTGCGCCAGCACGTGGAAGCGGGGCTCCCCGCCGGTCCGCGCCGCCAGGTCGGCCGCGGCGCCGTTGCGGAAGGCGCTGCGCGCCACCTCGGCGTCGCCGGCGCGCAGGAAGCCCACGCCGACGCGGTCGCCCTCGGCGTCGACCAGGTCGACGTGCACGAGGTCGGAAACGAGGGCACGCCGGGCGTTGTACTCGGCGATCCGGCCGTCGACCGCGTTCTTGGCCCGCCACCAGTCGTCCTTCGCGGTGCCGGCCTCGGCGCGCGCCCCGTCCAGCGCCCGCATCTCCTCGGTGAACCGCACGCGCAGGACCGTCGCGCGGTCGGTCGCGTCCGGGTTCGCGGACGCCCGGAGCGCCTCCTCGGCCCGCTCGACGCGGTCCAGTTCCGCGCGCAGCCCCGCGACCAGCTCCCGTTGCTCGTGCAGCTCGAAGCGCAGCACGTTGAGCAACGCGTCCTCGTCGTCGTGGTGGGCGTCCAGCGCCCGCTCGATGGCCCGCTGCTCCCGCTCCGCCGCGTGGAGGGCGTCCCGGGCGGAGAGCACCGCCGGCGGCACCTCCCGCGGCGGGTCCGCCTCGACCTCGGTCGGCGTCGACCCCAGCTCCAGGACGAGGTCCTGCGCAGCGTGCCGGTGCGTGTCCGCGGCGAGTTCGGCGTTGCGCCAGGTGTTCGCGGCGTCGCGCAGGGCGTCCTGCGCCGCCAGCAGCCGGTGGTCGAACGACGTGCCGAGCAGCTGTTCCGCGTCAGCGGCGGGCAGCTGGAGCCGGGCGGCGCGCGGGGCCCGCACGCGGTTCGCCGCGACGCGCCCGTCACCCAGGTCCGCGACGACCAGGTACTCCACGTCGAAGCCGACGACGGCGCTGCGGTCCAGCCTGATGAAGTCCCGCTCCCGGAAGTCGGAGAGCGCGCCCCCGGCGGACCGGGCCGCCTCGGCGCTGCGCTGGACCTCGACGCCGGTCGTCGTGAGGTGAACCGACCGCTCCGGGTCGGCGGTGCCGTCGTCGTGCCGGGCGATGTCGTAGTAGTTGCCGCTGCCCAGGCCGATGCCCACGTCGGTGGTCTCGGACCGCTCCGCGGAGTGCTCGACCGCCGTGGAGTCGGCGGTGATGCCGAAGTCGTACAGGTGATCGGTGAGGCCGCCGAGGACGGGCGCGGTGAGCTTCGCGTACACCCGCACCGCGGCGGTCTCGCCGGGTCCCGTCGACGACTCGTGCAGCCCCGGCACGTCCAGGTGCTCGCCCCGGCCCAGGCCCGGCAGGACGGCCTGGAGCTGTTCGCGGCTCACCGCGGCCTGCAACGCGGTGAACGCGCCGGTGCCCTTGCCGGTCAGCCCCGGCAGCGGGTCCTCGCGGTTGGTGCCCGCGGCCGCCGCGCGGCGCAGCGCGTCGGTGGCCGCCTTCCGCAGCTCCGCCGCGCCCAGCACGTCCTCGACCGACGCCGAGGCGGGCGGCGCGACCGCGTCGGACCGCCACGCGGCAATCCGGTCGTCGGCCGTTTCGCCCGCCGGGAGCGAGGTGATCGCGACCGGCGCGGGCGGCGAGCCGGCGCCCGTGGTCGTCACCGAGTCGGCCTGGCGGCGCAGCAGGAACCGCTCCGCCTCGCTCGCGGCCGCCCCGATGGTCTTCTCGCCCTTCTCCACCACCAGTTCGAACCGAATCGGCAGCGAGTAGCGGGCCATCGGCCCACCGGTGCCGCGCAGGTGGGCGAACACCTCGGAGGTGGCCTCGGCCTCGCCCGTCGAGGCGGTCCGCCCGACCCCCACCGCGGGCATGGCGCCGACGGAGTTGCTGGGCTCGCCGGGTTCGGGGTCGAAGGCGTGCCCGGCGGGCAGCCGGAGGGTGACGCTCAGACCGCTGCTCCGGGCGGCGCCCCTGACGGTCCGGCGGACGCCGGCGGAGAGGTGCTCGATGCTCACGCCGTCGTTGACGACGTCGACGAAATCGGCTTCGTCGGCCAGCTCCGCCTTGAGCGTGACCTGGTAGACCTCCTTGCCCACGAGCCGTTCCGGCCGGTGCAGCGCCAGGGCCGCGCCACCGTCGAACGCGCTGTCGAGCAGTGCCTTGACCCCGGTCGGGGAGGTGAAGTCGGACAGGCGCTGGAGGTTGTTCATCATGTCGTCCAGCACCGAGTCCGGGATGAGCCGGCGCGTCGCGTGCCGGTCGGACGCGGCGATGTCGGCGAGCAGGTGCCGCACGACGCCGCTCAGGTCGGGCTCCGCCCCGGGCTCCAGCATGCCCAGCCCCAGCGAACCCGGCGCACGCGGCACGAGCAGCTCCGGCGCCCGCAGCGCCCTGGCCACCCCACCGCCCCCGGTCGCCCCGCCCCGGTCCGCACGTCCCTCGCCTGGATGCCCCTCGTGCGGGCTCCCATTGGCGGGGTCGTCCACCACCACCGCGGCGAGCGGTTCGGCCACCGGGACGTCGACGACGTCGACGTCGCGCGCCGGACCGGGCCGGAGCACCGCCCGCTCGCCGAGCGGGCGCACCACGTCCTCCCGGACCGCGTCCACGTCGGGCAGCAGGCCCAGCTCCAGGGCGACCTGCTCGGTCACCCGCACGAAGACGCCACCGGGCAGGGTGACCACCGCGCCGGTCCGCCCCAGCGCTCCCCGGTGGAAGGTGTTGGCGTTGCGGCTCTCGCCCACCGCGGTGAACGCGGCGTCCAGCTGCACCAGCGCGGTGCGCCCGGTGGGCGGCGTGAGGCGGTTGCGGTCCACCACGCCGACCACGGTCCTGGCGTCGAACCGGGACCGCAGCCACATCACCCACCTGGCGACCACGTTCGCACCGCCCAGCCCCTCGGGGGACGGGTTGTTCGGCCGCCCGGTGGCGCCCCCGTTGAAGATCAGGTCCACCAGCTTCGTGGACGCCCTGATCCCCGCGACGTGCCAGCCGCCGGTGGTGGAGTTCTCCGACGAGGTGTCGTCGGAGATCGACACCAGCCGCGGGTTGGACAGGGCGACCGACACGCCGAGCGCGCCGACCCGGTCGCTGAGCCACCGGTCGTACCGCAGGCCGGTGTGCACCAGGGCGCCGTCGCGCATGCGGTTCAGGTTGGCCTTGACGTTCGACGGGCTGAGCAGCCGGTCGAGCTGGTCGCGCGCGTGGGTGCCGGGCACGACCAGGGCGCCGTCGCCGCCCGCGGCCCTGGTCACCACCTCCCGGACGGCGTCCTGGAGCCGGTCGTTGTGCGCGACCGCTTCGACGTGCAGCCAGTCGAAGCGCAGCGCTCCCGACCGGTCGGCGGTGAGCATCGAGGCGATCGGCGCGGGCGAGGGCCGCTCGGCCACCTCGGGCTCACCCGGCGCGAACCGCCGCGGGTCCGTGTCCGAGGTGGCCCCGCGGTCCACCCACAGGTGCACCGGGCCGCTGATCGGCGGCAGGGCCGTCGGACCGCCCTCGGTCGCCGGCGTGCCGGGGGCGGCCGTCCGCGCGAGGACCCTCGGTTCCGGCACCCTGCGGTAAGGCGATTCCAGGCCCAGCCGGCGGAGCCAGGAGCGCGGCCGGCTGAACGAGGTGATGCTGACGTCGAACTCGACGTCGTGCCGGAACACCTCCGCGTCGGGGCTGCCGATGCTGAGGGAGGTGTCGCGCGCGGTCGGCCCGGCGTCGGTGCGCGTGGTGTCCACCTTGTGGAAGCGCATCAGCACCTGGAACAGCGAGGTCGCCACGGAGACGCCCCGGTCGACGAAGCCCAGCCGGGCGTCGATGCCCGCGTTCCAGCCCTTGGTGGTGCCGGTGGCCGCGCCGAGTTCGGGGCCGGCGGCAGTGTAGTGGCGCACGTGGCGCTTGGGCGCCGTGCCGAGGTGTTCGCCCGGTCCGAGCTTGGCCTTGACGACGACGTTGACGTACTCGTTGTGGAGCCTGCCCTGGCGCTTGAGCCGGACCTTCACGCCGGAGCCGGTCAGGTCCTCGACGCTCGCCCGCAGTGCCGCGGGTGACAGGTGCGCGGTCAGCGCCCGGAGGTTGGCGACCTGCTCGGCGACCTCGCCCGCGTCCAGGTCGTTCTCGCGGGACGCCGGGAGTTCGCGGTTGAAGGCGGGCAGGAAGTGCTCGAACCCGGGCTGGTCGCGCAGGGCCCGCTCCACCTGGTCCTGCACGCGGTGCGCCGGGGCGAAGCTCCCGACCTTCGCGCTGCCGGTCGCCTGGCCGGCGGCGACGTGCGCCTGCTCGAAGCGGGTGCCGGGGTTCGCGAACCCCGTCGACGCGCCCTCGGGCACCGGAAGGCCCGCCATGGCCGCCTCCCGGAGGCCGACCCGCAGGAACGCCGTGCCGGGCACGACGATGTCCTCACCGTGCTGCGGGCGCACCACGTGGTTCACGCCGACCTCGTAGAGGCCCACCGCGTCGGCGATCTCGATGCCGACCCGGGTGGTGCCGGACGTGCCGGCGACCGCGTCCTCCTGCGTGCGGGCGCTGTAGCCGGTGGTGACGCCGGCCTGGCCGAGCACCGGTTCCGGCAGGCCGTCACCGCCGCCCACGCTCGCGATCAGGCCGAAGCCCGCCGCGGTCGACGCGGTGACGCCGACGCTGGTGGTGAGCTGCTGCCGGTTGCGCAGCTTGCCCCGGTCGTCGACGCCGACCAGTCGCGCGGTGGTCAGCTCGACGCGCGTGCGGACGACGCTCGCGTGCGCCCCCGACGGGCTGGACAGGACCGGTGAGGTGGACCAGCCGCCGAGCATCGACACGAGCCGGTTGCGCAGCGACGCGGGGTGGAAGAGGGCGCGCAGCCGGCTGCGCCCGCCGCCGCCCAGCTTGGTGACCGACCTGTGCATCCGCTTCGACACGAGCGCGGCCACGTGGTCCGGGTCCACGTCGACCACGGCCTCGGGGAACGGGTGATCCAGGTGCTCCCACCAGCGCGGGTCGGCCGGTCGCACCCGTTCGGACAGCGCACCCGCGCGGGCGAAGCGGGGCAGGTCCAGCGGCACGTCGAGGGTGACGCGCAGGTCGGTGTCCGGGCCGCTCGTCACGACCTCGGCGGCCACCATGTCACCGGCGGCGTCCGTGATCGAGACGGTGTAGGTGACCGGCACCTCGACCTCGGCGACCTCCGGGGCGCGCAGGATGTGCTGCTCCTCGACCTCGAAGCCGACGACATTGGTGGTGTGGACGTGCGAGCGCGGCACGCTGCCGATGAACCGCCCGAACGCGCCCAGGCCGGCGCTGACCACGCCGGCGACGGCGAGGTCGCCGGCGGCTTCGCCCGTGGTGGCGGTCGTGCCGCCCTCGGAGTTGGCGAACCTGGTGTCGAGGCCGGCAGGCCGGGCGGGCGGGGGTAGTTCCGCGGCGGTACCGGTGGGCAGGTCGAGCTTCGCCTGGACGCGCACGTCGTACCAGGACCCGCCGACCCGCACCTGGAACTCGCGGCCCTCGCCGAGCAGGGACTCGAAGTCGCGGGTGACGGCCTGGCCGATGGCCTCGACGCCCCTCGGCCGCGCGCGGTCCTCGCCGGTCATGCGCGTCACCACGGTGTCGAGCAGGCCGCGGACCCCCGGTCGGGGCGCCGCGCCGTCGGCGGGCAGCAGCCGCGCCACGGCGGCCACCAGGTGTTCCGCACCGCGCGCCGCCGCGGTGATCGGGCCCAGGGACTGGCTGGTCGTGAAGTACTGCGGCAGGTCGTGCAGGGTCCACGCGCCCAAGGGGCCACCCGCCGCCGGGCTGCCGTCCGGCTCCACCGACGCGACGCCCAGCACCACAGCCGTGGTACCCGGCTCCAGCGACACCGTGTCCGGCTGCACCTGCACGGTGGCCGGTTCCACCGGCGCGGTGACCGGGTCCCCCGGCGCGGTGTCCGACTCCGCCTGCGCGGTGTCCGGTCCCACCTGCGCGGTGTCCGGCTCCCGCGGTGTGGGGTCCGGTCCCACCTGCGCGGTGTCCGGCTGTCCGACTTCGGCGGGCAGGGCGAACCTGACCCGACGTGTCCCACCGGACGGCACGTCGTGGTCGAACGGGCCGTCCTGGTCGAACGGGCCGTTCCCGGCGGGCGGCGCGGCGTCGCGGGCGGTGGGCGCGAGCGGCCCCCTGAGGCCGAGAGACCTCATCGTGTTGTCGACGAGCCACAGGTGCCGGGGCTTGAGCTGCCTCGCCCGCCCCTCGGCCCGGCTGCCCATCAGGCCGCCGTCGTCGACGACGCGGCCCGCGCCCTCGCGGTGCATGAAGACCACCGCTCGGTCGCCGCGCTCGAAGTACTCGTCCTTGAGCCCGAGGAAGTGCCCCACCTCGTGCGCGGCGCTCCCCGGCTCGAGGTCCACCGGCCAGCGGTGCTGGGACGGCCTGGTCCCGGCCGGCGCGACGGTGACGCGGGCGTGGGCGTCCCGCCTCCGCTCCACGAACTCGACGGTGACGTTGAGCTGCTCCCCGTCGGGGAACCGGTAGCCGCGGTTGAACACGCCCTCGACGCCGACGCGCACGGTCTCCCGGAGGATCGCCACCTCCTCGGGCGTGGCCTCGCCGTGCGCCAGGTACAGGCGCACGGTGAGGTCGCGCACGGGGGTGCCGTCCACGTCGAAGCGGCGGACATCGTAGGCGATCGCGACCCGCGCGCGGTCCAGGGCGACGTGCCCGGGGCTGATGGTGCTGGTGATCCGCACGCCGTAGTCCTCGCCCTCGACCGCGCCGGTCACCGGGACCCCGGCCCGGGCGGCGCGCACGCGCGCCGGCGAGACCGGGCCGCGCGGGCTGAACCACTCCGCGTCGGGCACGGTGCTGTGCCGCCACGTCGGGTCGTCGAGCACGGGCGTGGCCACGACCGCGGTGGCCCCCACCGGGGCGGACGGTCGCGCCGTGGCCGCGAAGACCTCCTCACCGCCGAGGCGGGACCTGTCGCGCCTGAGGTCCCAGTCGACGTGGACGTCCACCCCGTCGGCGCGGCCCGGCCGGACCTCGACCACCGCGTGGTCCCCGAGGACCGCGGCCACCTGCTCCGCGAACGCGCCGGAGACCGTCACCAGCGGCGGCTCGTACCCCCGCTCGCCCCGCCGGAGCGCCTCCTCCCCCAGCTCCAGGCGCAACCGGTGCAGGCCCTCGTCCGCCGCGAGGTCCGGCTCACCGGCACCGGGCAGCAGGGTGTGGGACCACTCGGGACTGCCCGGGTGCCCGGTGGAGCGGTCCGCGTCCGCCAGCGAGCGCGGGTCCGCGGCGATGCCCAGGTCGAGCGCGATCCGGTGGGCGTAGGCGACCGCGCCGCGGTAGTAGCCGCGGACGTCGCCGTGCCGGACCAGGTCGTCCGCGACGACCGCGGTGAGGTCGGCCGGCACGGAGGACGTGACGTCGGTCGCGCCGGACGCGGTGAACCCGACGATGCCCCGCGCCCGGCGGACGGCGGCCACGCGCACGTCCGCGTCCAGGGCGGCCAGGTCCGCGACCGCCCGCCGCGCGACGGCGCCCAACCTCGCCGCCGTCCAGCGCGGAGGCGCGGCGGGGCGCCCCGTCACCGTGACCGGTGCACCGCCGTCGGTCCGCAGGTCGGACACGACCCGCCGGGCCAGCGTCACCGCCAGGTCGCTGTCCGCGTACCGGAACAGCTTCTCGGCCGTGAAGTCGACGACCGCCTCGCGCAGGTCCGGCGCCATGGCCGCGGTCCCGGCGAGCCGGTCGACGACCGCCCGGCCGGCGTCGCGGGCGACCGCGCGCATGTCGTCGGGGTAGGTGGCCAGCCGGTCGCGCGACCACGCGGCCTCCGCCCGCACCTCGTCGGCGGTCCAGCGCGAGCGCGCGGGGACCACCGGGCGACCGCTCGGCGCGTCGTCGGCGGCCTCCTGCGCCTCCCGGTCGTCCTCCGGGGACTCGGACCGCGACTCCTCGAACCGGAAGTCGCCCGTGAAGGCGATGCCGAGGACGCCGCCTTGGGCGTCCCGGATCGGCCGACCCGCACCCAACCGGACGACGTCCGCGTCATCCTCCAGGTCCCACGGCCGACCGGAGGGCTGGTCGAAGCGCGGGACCGGGGGCGCCACCTCACGCGGCGGACCGCCGTGCGCCACACCGGTCCGGGTGTCCCGTTCCGGGGCGGCCCGGTCCCAGACCTCCTGCTCGCCGAGCTCCCGACTCCAGCCCCGGTCGCCGTAGCCCTCCCGGTCCGCGAGCACCGCGTGCCACGCCCCGGCGTCCCGCTGGGCGCGCTCGAAGAGCTCCCGGTTCCAGGTCCGCTCGTCCGGGGCGTCCTGGACGTCGACCTCGTCGTCCCGCGTGCCGGGGGCGAGCAGGCCGGGCTCCGCGGTGGGATCGGCGACCGCCGCCCCCTGCCCCGGCGCCGCCGCCGGTTCGGGCTGTGCCACCGGTTCCGCCTCGGCGGGCCACGGTCGGGGCATCGAGAACCACAGCGCGTCGCGGAGTTCGGCGGGCACGACGACGTCCTCCGTCAGGTCCCGCTCCTGCCCGCGCTGGAGCGCGTCGGCGAGCTGGTCCAGGGAGAAGCCACCCTGGAACAGCATGGACATCTCGGGCAGGATCACCGGCTGGAAGCCGTTCTCCAGCAGCAGCCGGGGCAGCAGCAGGTACACGTTGGTCCTGCCGTTGCCGTCCGAGAACGGGTGGATGACCTGGAGGCTGCGCACCGCCGAGCCGATGGCGCGCAGCCGCTCGCGATCGGTGGTCGCCCGCTCGATCTCGTCGTAGTAGGCGTCCAGCACCCCGTCGATCAGCGCCGGCGTTTCGTGGGCCCGGTAGTTGGTCTGCACCTGCTTCATCCAGTGCCCGACGTCGAAGACGGCGGTGATCGCACCGTCTCCGCTCTCGCCCATCAGCCTCCTGCCGTTCACGGTGTGCGTCAGCACGTCAGGAGCGGGAGCGTCGGTCCAGAGCCCGAAGTACGCCTTCCACGGCGCCAGGAGACCTTCCATCCCGTTGGGTTCGATCGCCTTGCCCAGCTCCCTGGTGACGAGCAGGTGCATGTTCATGTAGTCGGCGGAGGTCAGCCTCCGGCTCGTCATGACAGGTGGGTCGAGGATCGCGTCGTACGCCTTGACCATGCCGGCCCGGAAGCCCGGGGACTCGGTGCGGTCGTACAGCAGACCCGGGTCGTCCGCGCTCTCGCGCAGCGCCCGGTGGTGGTGCCTCGGGTCGATGTAGAGCCGCCACCACTGGTCGCGCGGCAGCACGTCCCGCAGCCGCAGACCGGGCGTGCCGACCTCGCCTTCGACGGGTGCGGCGAACGTGCTCGCCAGCCACTCGTCGTTCTCGTGCTCCGGAGTCAGGGCCCGACGGGCGAAATCGACCCGGGACAGCGCCTCCCCGATCGCGGCCTCGGCCCGCTCCACCTCCGCCTTCAGCTCCGGCAGCCGGGCGGGGTCCCCGGCGCGCAAGCCCTCCACGGCGCGGTCGTGCTCCCGTTGGGCCGCCCGCAGCGCCTCGCCCGCCCGCGCCCGCGCCCGGTCCCCGGCGGACAGCCGCGGCGAATCCGGGTCGCGATCGACGTCGACACCGGGCGCCACCTGGCCGCGGGCGACGAGGCGGTTGATGATCGCGACCTGGAAAGAGGCCTGTCGGTGGGCGGTCCACTCCCGGGAGCGGACCGCGTACCCGGGCGTCGTGGCGCCGTCCGCGGCACCACCCACCCGTCGCAGCTCGGCCTCCGCCGCCGCCAGGGCACGGCGTGCCGTCACCCGCGCACCGTCGATCTCGGCCGCGCGCAGGATGGCGATCACGTCGACGTCGGCGACGCCGTGCTCGTGCAGGTCGTCCCGGGTCTCCGAGGCGATCCGCACCTGCCACCCCGCGGCGCTCAAAGCCGTCTTCGCGCTGTCGACCAGGTCCTTGGTCTGCTGGAGGACGTGGCGGTCCGAGTCCGACCCACGAGCGCTGTCCAGCGCGATCCTGGCCAGCTCGTGGTAGCGCTTCGCCGCCACCAGGCGGTCAACGGCCAGCTCGCGGGCGCGCTCGGCGGCCGTGCGGGGTTGGACCGCCTGGTCCGGCTCCGCGACGATCTCGACGATCTCCACCTGCCATGCGGTGGACCGCTGCACCGCCACGGCGTACGCCACGTCCCCGCGCAGGCGCCGGATGACGCGTTGAGGCGCGTCGTCGGCCAGCGCGGTGTGCAACCGCCGCACGGCCCGGTCGCGTTCGTGGACCGCCGCGACGGCGAGTTCCCGCGCCCGCGCCCGCGCCCCGTGTTCCGCGGCGAGTTGCAGGGCGCCCCTCACGTCGACCCCGATGTAGGAGGACGACTCCTGGTAGTAGGAGGGATCGGTGTAGCGGGTGATCTCCCACAGCCACCAGGCCACGCGGATGTCGGTCGCCAGGTCGTCGGGGGTGCCTCGGTCGTCGCTCTCGGCGACCTCGACGCCGTTGCGCAGGTCCTCCAGCAGGACGGAGTACTCCTCCACGGCCTGCTCGTACAGCATCCGGGCGTGGCGCTGGGCGGGCTCGTCCTCCGTCGCGAGCACCGGCAGGCGGTCGGGACCCGATCGGGTCGCGGCCTCGGCGGCGAGCTGCAACTGCTCCCAGGCGTACTCCGCCACGTCTTCGAGCGCCGACGCCTGGACGGTGTCACCGGCCCGGATCAGGTCCAGGACCTGTCCCTCCACGTACGACAGGTGCCTCAGCGCGGTCTCGTGGACGTGCCACAGGCGCGCGACCGCCCTCCGGGGCCGGTCGCCGGGGTCGCCGGTGCCACCGTGGTCGTCCCGGCCGCCGGGGACGTCCGCGTCGCCGCGATCCCGTGCGCCACCACGTCCCTCCGCGCCACCACGTCCCTCCGCGCCACTGGGACCCCCCACGCCACTGGGACCCTCCGCGTCATCGAAGTCTTCCGCGTGATCGGGGCGTGAGCCGTCATCGCCGTCGGTGTCCGTGTCGTCCGAGTCGTCCGCGTCATCGACGTCCGTCGAGCTGTCGGACTCGTCGTCGGGCTCCGCGGGCGGCAGGCTGTCCAGTTCCTCGACCCGCTCACGGGCGGCGTCGACGTCCTGGCGTGCCGCGGCGACCGCCTCGGTGAGCCGCGTCAGGGTCGCGAGGTCGGCCTCGTCGTCCTCGGCCTGCCGCGCCTCCGCCAACGCCCGGTCGAACACGGCCACGGCGCGTTCCAGGTCGAGCGCGGCGTTGGCGCGGTCCAGCTCGTGGGCGGCGAGGTCCATCTCCCTGGTGAGGGCGCGCGTCAGCGCGTCGTCCGGGTCCTCCGCGTCCAGGAACGCCCTGTTCGCGGCCTCGAACCGGGCCACGGCCGCGTCGACGGCGGCGGACGCGCCGAGCCGCTCCGGCGCGGGCTCGGCCACCGGGGTGCGCGGCGCCGGGTCCTGCCCGGCGGGCGCGGGGCCGTCCGGGGTCGGTACCGCGTCCGGGGGCACCACCACGTCGGCGGTCAGGTCCGCGTCCTGCCCGCGCCACAGCGCGTCGGCGATCTCCGAGGCGGAGAAACCGCCCTGGAACAACCGGAACGCCTCCGGCAGGACCACCGGGCGGAACCCGTTCTCCAGCAGCAGCCGGGGCAGCAGCAGGTACGCGTTGAGCCTGCCGTTGCCGTCCGAGAACGGGTGGAGCACCTGGAGCGTGCTCACGACCCGGCCGATGGCCCGCAGCCGGTCGTGGTCGGTGGTCGCCCGCGCGATCTCGTCGTAGTAGGTGTCCAGTGCCGCGCCGACCAGCGCCGGGATCTCCTCCGCGCGGTACTGCGTGGCGATCCTCGGCTCGCCCCCGACGGTGACCGGGTAGGTGATCGGCTTGCGCGGGTCCGACCACTGCTCGGCCATCAGCGGGCGGCCGAGCAGGGTGCGCGCCATGACCTCGGGGTGGGGGCGGTCGGTCCAGAGCGGGAAGTTCGTCGTCCGGTGCGCGTCGCCCTGCGGCAGCCCGGTGGGCCGGGGCGCCTCCTCCAGCGCACGGGTGACCAGGCGGTGCAGGTCCAGGTAGTCGGCCGCGGTGAAGCGGGACGGCGTCATGGCCGGCGGGTCGAGCAGGCGCTCGAACGCCGCGACCATGCCCTCCTGGAAGCCCGGCGACTCGGTGAGGTCGTAGAGCAGGCCGGGGTCGTCCGCGCTGTCCT
This sequence comes from Actinosynnema sp. NPDC053489, assembly GCF_044544865.1. Classification (NCBI taxonomy): domain Bacteria; kingdom Bacillati; phylum Actinomycetota; class Actinomycetes; order Pseudonocardiales; family Pseudonocardiaceae; genus Actinosynnema; species Actinosynnema sp. NPDC053489. Next base: position 252,003 of record NZ_JBITXT010000009.1, read on the forward strand.
CCTGGGCCCGCTGGTGGTGCCTCGGGTCGAGGTAGAGCCGCCACCAGTGCTCGCGCGGCAGCACGTCGCTCAAGCGCAGGGGCGCGGGCCGGTCCCGCCGGTCCGGCACCGGGCCGTCCAGGTCTGGGCCGTCCAGGTCTGGGCCGTCCAGGTCTGGGCCGTCCAGGTCTGGGCCGTCCAGGTCTGAACCGTCCGAAACCGGGGTGCTCCCGTCGTCGTCGCGTTCGGGGGGCGCGATGCCGGACTCCGGTTCGGGGAACCCGAGGGCGCGGTTGACGTCGTCGACCCAGGCGCTGATCCGGTCGTCCTTCGACCGCGCCGCGGACCGCTCGGCGATGGGGTCCACCAGGGCCCTCGCCATCAACTCCACCTGCCAGAGGTGGCTGGGCGTCAACCGCGGCGTCCCACCGGACAGCGGCTCCTCCACGCCGAGGTAGCGCGCGACCTGCTCGGCCGCTGCCACCGGGTCGACGTCAACGGGCCAGCTCGCCTGCTCGACCTCCCCGCCGGGACCGGTGAGGTCGATGACGTCGTCCGCGTCGTCCGGTTCGGCCACGAACTCGACGGTGACGTGGAGCCGGTCCCCGCCGATCAGCCGGACACCGCCGTTGAACACCTCGTCGACGCCGGCCGAGACCCGGTCACGCAGCTCGGCCACGTGTCGGTCGGCCACCCCGGTCCCCGGGTCCAGGTGGAGCCGCACGGTGAGGTCGCGGACGCGGACGCCGTCGACCTCGAAGGCGCGCGTCTCGTAGGAGACGGCCCACCGGTCCGAGACCGTGCCGTCCACGCGCCCGGTGGCCGGCCTGCGCGAGCGCTCGTCGCGGATGCGGTCGACCGACGGGACGTCCGGGTCGGCGGCGGGCCCCCACGTGCGCCCTTGCGCCTCGCCGAGCACCCAGGTGATCTCGTCCAGCGAGAACCCGCCCTGGAAGAGCGCGTAGAGCCTGGGCAGGTTCACCGGGCGGAAGCCGTTGTCCAGCAGCAGCCGGGGCAGCAGCAGGTGCACGTTGACCCTGCGGTTGGCGTCCCGGAACGGGTGGACGAGGTGGAGGGCGCGCACGGCCCTCGCGATGGCGCGCAGCCGCTGCCGGTCGTCCCGGGCACCCGCGACGTCGCGGTAGTAGGTGTCCAGCACCGCGTCGACCAGCTCCCGGACCTCGTTCGCCGAGTAGGCGGTGACGAGTTCCCGCGCGCCGCCGTCCTCGTACCGGAACGGCTGGAGCACCGCGATCGGCCGCCGGTCGTCGGTGGCGGCGTCGCGCCCGGCCGCGTCCACGACCAGCGGACGCCCGGCCACCGTCTCACGCAGCACCTCCGGGTGGAGGGGGGTGTGCAGCGGGAAGCGGGTGTCCCCGGAGTACGCCGTGGCCCCGGACCAGCCCGACCGGCCGGGCAGGTACCTGGTGACCGCGGCGTGCATCCGCTCGTAGTCGTCCGACGTGAAGCGGCTCGGCACCCGCGTGCCGAGGAACGCCCGGTAGGCGTCCACCATGCCGGCGCGGTGGCCGGGCTGCCACGAGTCGTTCAGCGCGCCCGGGTCGTCGGGGAAGTGCCGGACGGCGTCCTCGTGGTCCAGGGGGTCCAGGTGGAGCCGCCACCACTGGGAGGGCTCCAGCACGTCGGCCAGGCCGAGGGGCGGACCGGCGGGTTCGAACGGCGCGGGCGCGACCGGGGCGTTCCCGCCCCGCGCGGTCCGCTCGTCGTCACCGCCCCGGGCCCACCCGCCCCGGTCGCGCGCAGTCGGCTCACCCAGGTCGCGCGTGGCCGCCTCGCGCCGGTCGCGCACAGCAGGCTCGCGCCGGTCGGGCCGGACCGACCCGTCCCGGCCACGCTGGGCGGACTCGTCCCCACCGCGCCGGTCCGGCGCGCGTTCGTCGAGGACCGGGCGGGGCGTCCGGTCGACCCGGATGTCCACGCGACCGGTCCGGCCCTCGTCGGAGGGCACGATGGCCACGCCGCCGAGGGCGGTGAGCACGTCCCGCACCTCGTCCGCCGCCCGGCCGCCGCCGACGACCTCCACCACCGGGGGTCGGTAGCCGCGCTCGGCGTTCACGCGCCTGGTCTCGGCCAGTTCCGCGCCCAGCACCCGCACCCGCGCCATCCCCGCCGGCCCGGTGGGCTCACCCGGTGCGGTCGTGATCGTCAGGTCCACACCGGTGAACGACGGGGGCTCCGGGTCGGCGACGCCCAGGTCGTGCGCGATGCCATAGGCGAGGACCGTGCTCCGCCTCGTGCTGCCGTGCCGCGCGAGGTGGTGCGCGACCGTGGCGGTGAAGTCCCGGCGCACGACGTCGTCGAGGGCGGCGTCGGGGGCGAGGACCGCGGTCACGATCGTGCGCGCCTCGCGCCAGGCCGACTCGGCGGCCTCCGGCGAGGTCGACGCCGAGGCCCACCGGTGCGCCGTCTGGGCGAGCAGGGACGCGGTCCAGGGCGGTCGGGGACCGGTCCGGTCGTGGTCGGCGCCCCGCAGCAGCGCCTGCACGCCGAGGCGCGCGGCATCGGGCGAGGGCACGTCGAAGACCTCGTACGCGCTCTCCGGCGCCCTCGTGCCGAGGTCGTCCGCGATCCGGCCCGCGAGGGCGGTGGTGTCGGCGAAGGACGCGCCCGACACCAGGTGGTCCGCGACGACGTCGACGACCGCCGCCCGCTCGTCCGCCCGGTCCGGGGACGCGGGGGCGGTGGTCAGGTCGGTGACCCAGGCGGCGCGGCGCACGACCTGCTCGCGCGTCGTGCGGTCCAGCGCGTCCAAGCGCGAGCGCGCCTCCCCCGCCCGCTCCACCAGGCCGTCTCGGGTCCACGCGGTCCGCGCCGGTTCGGGTGCCGCCTGCGACTCGACGATCTGGAACCGCACGGGTTCCACCCCGACGGGCCGGCCGCCCGCGACCCTGCGCCGCCACAGGGCCACCCGGCCGCGCAGGATCACGATCCGCGCCAGGTCCCTGGGGGACCTGACCAGCCGCGCGCGGGGCGGTGCGGCCGGGACCTCCAGCAGGTTCGCGGTGAACTCGATCGGTCCCACCGGCGAGGTCGGGTCTTGGTCGTCCGCGCCGTCGTCCAGGCCGAGCAGCCGGCCGACCTCCCGCGACCCCGCGTCGGGCGTCGGGACGATCGGCGCCATGTCCGCGCGGGGCCCGGCGAACTCGACGGTGACGTGCAGCAGGGAGCCGTCCGACAGGGCGAAGCCCTGGTTGAACCGGCGGTCGACACCGGCGCGGAGGTCGGCCTCGACGCCCTGGTCACCCGGCGAGGGGAGCACCGCGGTCAGGTCGGTCACCGGGACGTCCGCCACGGTGAACCGGCGCACGTCGTAGCGCACCGGCGACACCCGGGCGTTCCGGTCGACCCGGTGCCCGTCGCCCTCCGGCACGAGCAGGCCGGCCACGCGCTCGCCGCGCACGCGGCCGGTGACCGGCTGGAGCGCCCGCGCCCGTCGGACCAGCGCCGCGGGCGGGCGCGGCGACACCCGGCGCGGGGCGACGCCGTCCCCGCCCCGTTCCGGCCGCTCGACCACCGGCAGCGGAGGCGCGGAGAGGGCCGCCGCCGCGGGTCCGGTGCCCAGCAGCGAACCCCGGGCTCGCCGCGGCGTCCAGTCCACGTACACGTCGGCGATCCGGCTCCGGCTGTCGTGGACCGCCCGCACCCGGACGCCGTCCACTCCCCCGGCCAGCACGTCGGTGATCGCGTCCACCGCCGCGCGCGGTCCGAAGACGACGACCCCCGGGGCTTCGAAGCCCTGGTCCCGCCGGGTCCGCGCGCTCGCCGCCAGGTCGGCCGCCAACTCGTGCACCAACGGCGTCCCGCGGTCCAGCAGGCCGTCCTCGGGCACGACCAGCGACAGTTGCGGGCGCAGCCGCGTGCTCCCGGTGGCGGGGGACGCGGTGGCCGGGGACGCGGTGGGCGACAGGCCGAGGTCGCGGGCGATCTCGGCGGCGAGGGACCTGGCGCGGTCGCCGGCCGGTTCCGCCGCGACGACGAAGGACAGCGAGTCCACCAGCTCGACGTCGGCCCGGGCCGTCACATCGAGCACCGACGCCACGACGCCACGCGCCACCCGCACCCGCTCGTCGCGGACCGCGTCGGGCAGGAGGCGGACGTCGACCGACGCCCGCTCCGCGCGGGCGTGCAGCACGTCGCGCGTCCACGTCCCGGTCGGGGCGGCGGTCGGGGCCGCCGGGCCGGCGGTCACCTCGTGGTCGGTCTCGTGACGGGTCGACCCGCTGTCCGCCGTCCCGCTGTGGGGCGTCTCGTTGTGGGGCGTCTCGTTGTGGGGCGTCTCGTTGTGGGGCGTCTCGTTGTGGGGCGTCTCGTTGTGGGTGGGCCCGTCGGCGACGAGCGCCACGGGGGCGTCGTCACGACGGCTCGGCGCCGACACCCGTGCCTCGATCGCGTCGAGGTCCCGCGGCGACAACCCGCTCGCGCCGGTGCCGACGCGGCTGTCGTCCACGCCCAGGAGACGGGCGACGTCGCGCGCCGGCGCGGACCTGTCGCCGTCCTCGGCCCAGCCGAACCAGCGGGAGGGGGTGCCGGCGGGCAGGACGTCGATCGAGGCGTGGGCGTCCTCGGCCCGGTCGGTGAACTCGACGGTGACGTGGAGCAGCTCGCCGCCGGCCAGCCGGTCGCCGCGGTTGTAGAACTCGGCCACGCCGCGTCGGGCGCGGTCGCGCAGCCGGGCGTTGCCGGCCAGGTGCAGCCGCACGGTGAGGTCCACCACGGGGTCGCCGTCCACCTCGAACCGGCGGACGTCGTAGCCGATCGGCCACTCGCCCCGCACCCGGTCGCCCACCGGCGCGGACGAGCGGGCGACCGCGATCCGCCGTTCGAGGCCGGCTCGCTCGGCCGCGAGGTCGTCGCGCACCCGGCGCGCGAGGACGCGCTGGTCGTCGGCGTTCGCACCCTCGGCGAGGTTGCCGGAGACCAGGACCACGAGGTCGTCGCGCACCCCGCGGTCACCGACACCCGCCTCGTCCACGATCGAACTGGCCAGGTCCACCACACCCGCGTCGCGGACCACCGGGTCGCGCCGGGCCTCGTTCGCCTCCAGTCGGAGCAACGCCCGCGTCCACGGGTGCGCCGCGTCCGTCAGGTCGGGCAGCGCCCCGTCCCCGATCACCCCGTCGTCGGGTGCCCGGTGGTCCTGTTCGGGTGCCGTGACCGAGGCGGCGAGTGCTTCCACGACGTCTTCACCGCGCGACACCCACTCGGGGAGCGCCCGACGCGGCTTCGGGTGCGTGATCTCCACCTTGGCCACCGCATGCTCGGGCTCTGGTTCCGGCGTCGACCGCTGCTCCGGCGTCGACCGCGGCTCCACGGCGGGACCGCTCACCACGACGTCGACCGGCGTGACCCCGGACTCCACGGCCAGGTCCGTCAGCACCCGCCGGGCCAGGGCGACCACGTCGGACTCCGGGACCTGTCCGAACAGGTCGGACGCGACCACCGCGACGAGGTCCTCGCGCACCTCCGGGTCGACCTCGCCCAAACCGTCGACGAGCACCCGGGCCCGCTCGTACTCGGCCGGCGCCCCGTCCCCCAGCTCGTCCCTGACCAGGTCCGCGTCCGACCGCAGCAGTGCACGGGTCCACGGGACGGCGCCTTGCGAGAGGTCGCCCAGCACCCCGTTCGGGTCGGTCGGGGGCATCCCCGCGGCGGCGAACCCCGCCGGGTTCCCACCGGGGCGAGGCCGACCGGTCGACTCGCTCCGGGTCCCGTCCGCCGGCGCGGCCGGGGTCCTCGGGCTCGCCTGCTCCGTCCTCGGGGTGTCCCCGCCGACCTGCCCGGCGAGCGGCACGTCCCGCTCGGCCACCGGGCCCGGGTCCGCGGTCCCCTCGTCGGCGGCCCGCCGCTCCTGCTCCGCCAGGTAGTCGTCGGCGAACCCGTCCGCCCGCAGCCACGGCGTCGCGTCCACTGGGAACTTCGGCCGGATCTGCGCGTTCAGCTCGGCGGGCCGGCTGTCGACGTGCTTCACGACCAGGTCGTCGCCGTGCTCCCGCCGGAGTTCGGCCGCCGCGTCCTCGTTCAGGCCGACCGCCAGGAGCGGCTGCCGGCGACCGGTCTCCTGGGTTACGTCCTCGCGGGCATCGGGCTCCTCCGGCCCCACCGCGGCCGGTGCTTCCCGCTCGACCGGGGTGGTGGTGTCACCGGTCAGGGCCGACAGGTCGGCCACTTCCCCGTCGGGGGTGATCCCAGTGGTGGTTCCAGTGGTGGTTCCCGCAATGGTGCCCGCGCCGTTCCCGGTGCTCTGACCCGCGCGCTCGGGCGCGGACCTGGCGGTGCCCTGCGGGTCCTGCCGTCCGGGGTCCGACTGCTGCTGCGCCGGCGAAGGCTGGACCGGTGCCGACTGGACCGGTGCCGACTGGACCGGTGCGGACTGCGCGGGAGGTTGTGCCTGCGGGGCGAACAGGTTGTCCGACAGTTGCGGCAGCGCCACCGGGTTGCCGAACGCCGACCTGGCCTGGCCCTCCACCTGGTGCACGGGTGGCGCGTCCTGGAACGGCAGTCGCTCGTTGAGCGGCAGCGGACCCGTCTGCCCTGCGGGGCGATCCTGGCCGGGAGCCTGGCGCTCCGGCGCGGCCACGTCGTCGCGACCGAGGGCGTCCCCCGGGGTGTCGTGGATGTCGATGCCCTGCGGCGAGTCGGTGATCCGGGGAGCGGTGACCTCGGGAGCGGGCTGGTCCCACGCGTCGAGCAGGCCGGGCACGTTCGCGGGGTGCGGCGGGAGCAGCACGTCCGGCCGCGCCGACAGGTCCGACGAACCCGGGAGCGGGTCGAAGCCGCTGCCCGGCCGCAGGCCCGGTCCCTCACCCGCGTCCGACGGCGAACCGGTCCTCGAACCCGGGTCGTCCTGCCCGAGCCGCTGCGGCGGCACGTCGCCCGGACGACCCGGGGCAGGCGGGTTCGCGCCGTTGGTGGTGGAACCAGTCGCCGCCAGGCCGGTGGCCGCCACCCCTCCGACGGCGAGCGCGGCCGCCGCGCCCGTCACCGCGGCACCCACCTTCGCACCGGGGATCGAACTGCGGCCGGACGAGCCGGAACCGCTCTCCTCCTGGGCTTCCTGCTCCGCCTGCCCGCCCGGTGCGGTCTCCTGCGCACCGGGCGGCGGGACCTCCTCCGCGGTACCCGGCGGGACCTCCTGCGCGTCACCCGGTGCGGCCCCCTGCTGATCGCCCTGGCCGGTCTCCGGTTCCTCTACGGCACCCTGTTCCGGTTGGGGCTCCAGGTCCCGCCAGACGCCGGTCCCCTCCTCGGACTGACCGGTGTCGGTGTCCACGAGCACCTGCGAGTCGTCGCCACCGGTCGGCTGCTCCTCGGGCGCGGGTTCCGGTGCGGTCTCGCCGCCACCGCCGGGACCGTCCTCCGCGCCGACAGCGTCTCCACCGACATCCCCACCGACGTCTTCACCGGCCTCCAGGCCGCTCAGGTCGAGCTGCGGCGGCAGGTCGATCTCCTCGCCGCCCAGCACGTTCTCCAGGACGGCGCCGCCCGTGCCGCTGACCGCGCCGTTCGCGGTGCTCATCCACAGGCTGTCCAGGCCCTGGCCCATCGCCACGTTGACGATGGTGGTGATGAAGGTCTCGACGGTGCCCTCGACGGCGCCAGCGAACAGCGAGGACTTGACGAGGTCCGGGAAGTAGCGCTGGGCGGCCGAGTAGAGGCCGCCAATGGCGGCGCCCGCACCGAAGCCCGCACCCGCCGACACGGTCAGGGACTGGCCGTCCAGCGACTGCCGTGTGTCGGCCGCGAGCTGCCCCAGCTGCACGGACAGGTCGAGGAGGACTTCCTGCGCGGCCTCCTTGGCGCCCATCGCGACCAGGTGGACCCACGCGGCGAACCGTTCGAGCAGCCTGGCGATCGCCAGTCGCGCGCTGGTGATGATGGCGGGGATCAGCACCGGGCCCCACGGCGTCCCGATCAGGGACATGACCTGCGTGGCCACCACCATGATCTCCGCGAGGAGGGTGCTCTCGTTGGTGTCCGCGCCCAAACCGAGTTGCTGGTGCAGCCACGCCGGCGACTCCACCGCCCCGTTCAACAGCCGGCCCACCCCGCGGAAGGCCTTCATCCTCGCCTCGATCGCGGCCGCGGTCTGGTCGCTGACCACCTCCTCGTAGGAGGTGGTCAGCCCTTCGACGTCGTTCCACAGCTCGGTGACCTGAGCACCGGCCTCGCGCCACAGCTCCGCCAGTTGGAAGGCCGCGCGGGCGCTCACCTGGGGGATCGGCTGTCCCGCAAGCAGGATCGCGGCGATGCTCCCGGGGAGGGAGGACTCGAACTCGACGGGCACGGCGCTGCTCCTGTGAGGGCGAGGAACGAGGTGGACCGGTGGCGGATCGGTGGACTACTCGACAGTCCTGGGCGTCAGCCCCTGCGCGATCCACTCGGGCTCGACCGTCGTGTCGGTTCGCTCCGACGCCACCAACAGCCGCTCACCCGAACCCGGCTCACGCGTGAACGTCACCGGCTCATCCGGATCACCCGGCGCCACCGACTCACGCGGCACCACATCACCGTCCACCACCGGAACCCACCCCGGACCACCGTCCACCGGCTCCCGCAAACCCAACCGCGGCCGCAACTCGTCACCATCCACACCATCCGCCGGCCGCAGCGGCTCCGCGATCCACTCCGGCTCCGCCGTCGCGTCGGTCCGCTCCGACGCCACCAGCAACCGCTCACCAGAACCCGGCTCACGCGTCAGCACCGACGTCTCACCGGAACGACCGCCCGGCGAATCCCGAAAACCCAACCGCGGCTGCAACTCGTCACCATCCGCCGGCCGCAACGGCTCCGCGACCCACTCCGGCTCCACCGTCGCACCGGTCCGCTCCGACGCCACCAACAACCGCTCGTCACCCGACGCGGGATCGGTGGTGCGGAGTTCCTGCTGCCCCCGCCGCTCGGGTGGCGGGAGCTGGTACAGCGCCGTCCGCCCGACCGCGACGTTGTTGTCCTCGGCCTGCTCGTGCGCCTTGGCGAGCGTGGTCAGGCCCTTCGCGACCCCGGTCACCGCCGCCCCGGCCGCGAGCACGCCGGTGAAGAAGCCCGTGAGCAGCCCCGCCACGACGGGAGCGGCCTGCTGCCACGACTCGTCCTGGAGGCTCCCCTGGTCCCCGGACTTGAGCGGCTTCTGGCTGAGCACCGGGTACCAGGAGTCGGCGAACTTCTTGATGCGCTCACCGAACACCTCCGAGTTGTACGCCCGCTTGCGCAGCTCGTCCGTGTCGGCCTTCAGCTCCCACGAGCCCGTGGTCGGCACCGAAGTGGTGCTGCCACCGGACTGGGGCAGGTCGGCGCCGGGGTCCTCGCCGTTGCCTGGGTTCGTCTTGACAGCCACGGTCGTCTCCTCAGTTCCTGGAATCGGGCAGCAGGTCGCGCAGCACGTCGGACAGGCCGGAATCCGGCACCTCGAACGACGCCGCGTCGACGTCACCGGTGAACAGCGCCTTCGCGTCGAACCCGGCGGGCATGTGCGGCGACATGACCTCCGCCGCCTCTTCCGCGACCCGGCGTTGCGCGGCGGCGATGGCGTCCACGAGGACGCCCGCGAGTTCGGCCGGCGGCATCCTCTTGTAGGCGGCGGTGGGGAACTTGACGTCCTCGACGGCGCCGCCGTGGCGGACGGTCACCGAGACGACCTTGCGCGGCGCGGTCTCGGTGACGCGGAGTTCCCGCAGCCGCCGCTGCGCCTCCCCCATCGCGCGCTGCGTTTCCCGCAGCTCCGACATCAGCCGGTTGAGATGTTCACTGTGCGGATTGGACACCACGACCTCCTTGATCCAACGGTGGGGTTCCGGGGCCTGCGCCACCAACGCCCGCCGGCCCGGACGACCCGATGGCGCAAGCGGCTCTGCCCGATGGACCCGGGACGCCGCGGCGGGTGGGACGGCGGCGCTAGCGGGGACCGGCGGCCGTCAACACCTGCGCGGCGGTCCTGGTGTTGTTCTCCTCGGCCAGCTCGTGGCGCTTGGCCAGCTCGGCGAGCGCGGTCTCGGTGCCCTCCAGCGCGGCGCCGAGCACGAGCACCGAACCCACGACCCCGGTGACGGCTTCGTGCAGGAACGGTCCGAACTGCCGCCACGACTCGTCCTGCTCGGCGGAGGCCGGGTCGCGCTTGATCGGCTTCCGGCCCAGCACGGGCTCGACGGCCGCGGCGAACGCGGTGATCCGGCGGCCGACCTCGCCGATCCCGTACGCGGACCTGCGCATCTCCCGCGTGTCGACCTCGATCCGCGCGCCGGTGACCGGTGCGGTGACCGCCGTCGTCCCGGTGCCGGGCAGGTCGGGTGCGGTGTGGTGGGAACTCCTGTGCTGGCCTGGCGTGGCGGCCACGTGCGGTCTCCTCGGTCGGTGGGATCGGCGGGGCGGTCGGCCGGACGAGCGGCGGTCGCCCCGGTGAGCACTGTGCGGTGCGCGGGGCACGCCGCCAACGCCGACGGGCCCTGGTCGGCCCGTTGGCGCACGCGGTCGTGCCCGGTCAGCCCACGGCCGCCAGGCCGCCGGAGATCGGCGAACGCAGGTCGGCCGCGGTGAGGGTGCGGGACGCCGCCGTGGCGGCCAGGCGGTCGGCCAGCTGGTGCGCGCCGCGCGCGGTGCGGTCGGCGGAGCCCTCGACGCGGGCGCGCAGGGCCTCCACGGCGTCGTCGGGCACCTCGTGGCCGCTGCGGACCAGGTGCCGCACGGCCATGCGGACCAGGTCGTCCACGTCGTGCTCGGTGAACTCCCACGCCTCGGCGAAGCACTCGGCCAGGGCCCGGTCCAGGGTCAGCAGCTCGCGGACGGCGTGCCGCTCCCCGAGCAGGAGCACGACGACGCTGTCGGCGTCGCGGCGCACGGCGTCGACCAGGGCTTCGGCGGTCTCGGCGCGGCGCTCGGCGGAGTCGGTGAGCCAGCCCGCGTCGGCGTCGAGCACGAGGACCCCGCCCGCGGCGTCCTCGAAGGCCCGGCCGACGAGGCTGGCCGCCTGGCCCGGCCAGCGCGGGCAGAGGTCCAGGCCGACGCGGACGCGCACCACGTGCCCGCTGCCGATCAGGTCCAGCTCGGTCAGCGCCTGGGCGTAGAGCCGGGCCACCTCGCTGCGCCCGGTGCCGCGCGGTCCGGTGAGGACCGCGCCGGCCTGCCGCGCCAGGGGCCGGCGGCGCTGCTTGAGCGCGCACAGCCGCAACGCGTTGTGCCCCAGCGCTTCCCGCACGCCGTCCAGGCCGTGCAGGTCACCGAGGCGGCGCCAGGCGCGGCTGGCGGCGAGCGCGGCGGCGGGGTCGGTGGCGACGTCGGGTCCGCCCGCCGGGGGCGCGGCCTGGCCGAGCGCGGCGATCTCGGGCGCCAGGTCGGCGGCGGTGAGCCGGTTGAGGTCGGCGTCCTTGGCGGGCGGTTCGTTCGCCAGGCGGGACGCCTGGTTGTTGACCATCGCCTCGAACAGCTTGCGCGCCACGCGGCCGTTGCCGAAGGTGTCGTTCTTCGGCACGCGGTCGAAGTAGTCCCCCAGCGCGGTGATCGCGTCGTCGGACAGCTCGTAGTAGTGCTTGCGGCACAGGTTGGCGGTGATGGTGACCAGTTCCTCGACGCTGTAGTTCGGGAACTCGATGGTGCGGGTGAAGCGCGAGGCCATGCCGGGGTTGGAGGCCAGGAACTTCTCCATCAGCCCGGAGTAGCCCGCGACGATGACCACGATCTCGTCGCGGTGGTCCTCCATCATCTTCATCAGCGTGTCGATGGCCTCCTGGCCGAAGTCGGGGCCGTTGCCGCCGGACTGGCTCGACAGCGTGTACGCCTCGTCGATGAACAGCACCCCGCCCATCGCCTTGGTGACCACCTCGGCGGTCTTGATGGCCGTGGCGCCGATGTACTGGGCCACCAGATCCGCCCGCGCGACCTCGACCATGTGCCCCTTGGCGAGGATGCCCAGCTCCGCCAGCACCGAGCCGTAGAGCCGGGCCACCGTGGTCTTGCCGGTGCCGGGCGGGCCCGCGAACACCAGGTGCCTGCTCATCGGCGGCATCGGCAGGCCCATCTCCTTGCGGCGCTGGCTCATCCTGATGAGGTTGATCAGGCCCAGCACCTCCTGCTTGACGCCGTGCAGGCCGATCAGGGCGTCGAGGTCGGCCAGCGGCCCGTCCAGCGCGACCGAGCCGAGCCGGTCGCCCTCCGCGCCCGGGGACGGCGGCCCGCCCTGGTCCGACCGCCCGGCCGGCGCGGCCCCGATGCCGACGGCGACCTGCCGCTCGTCGGTCACCAGGTCGGTGACCGTGAGGCGCGCGTGGTCGACGCGCCGGTGCACCGGGGCGCCGCCGCTGCCGGTGACGGTGCAGCCGACGACCGCGGATTCCGCCTCGGTGTCGAGCAGCACGCCGTCGCCCGCGCTGCCGGTGACCTCGCTGTCGTGCAGCTCGACCTGGCCGCCGGTGTGGGCGTGGACGCCGTGGCGGCGGGCCTCGCGGACGCGGCACCGGGTGGCGCGCAGCGACCCGCCGGCCACCTCCAGGCCGTCCCCGGCGGCGGCGACGACCTCGCAGTCCCGGAGCTCGACCCGGCTGTCGGCGCCGACGCGCAGGCCGCCGCCGCGCAGCAGCGTGGAGGCGAAGGTGGCGCGGGCGCCGTCGGCGAGCGCGACGAGGTGTTCCGCGCGGCCCGCCAGCCGCAGGTCGGTGACGTCGGCGCTGACCGCCTCGGCCAGGTCGAGGCCGAGGGCGTCGCCCGCGGTGACCTCGGCGTCGGCCAGCACCAGGGTGGACTGCCCGGTGAGGACCAGCACGGGCCCGGAGGAGGGTTCGGCCCGGACGCCCCGCAGCTCGGCGCGGGCATCGGCGCGCAGCAGCACCGCGCCGTGCGTGGAACCGCCGATCCACAGCTTGGTGAAGCGCGGCTTGGCCTCGCCGTCCACGACGACGCCGATCGGGCTGTCCTCGACCCGGCAGTCGTCGAAGTGCGGTTCCGCGGCACCGGTGACGTGCACGGCGTTGCGGCCGGCCTCGGTGAACCGGCACCCGCGCAGCACGGGCCTGGTCTCGCCGGCGAGGTGCGCGGCCTGCGCGCCCGCGCCGGTGAACCGGGACCCGGTCACGGTGACCTTCCCCCGGCTGGTCAGGTACAGGTCGAGGCTGCCGCTGCCGGTGACGACCAGGCCGCGGAGGTCGGCGTCGGCGTCGCCCTCGACCACGACGGCCGGCTTGGCGGTGTCCGCGACCTCGCAGTCCTCCACGAGGGCGCGGGCGTTGCCGTTGACGCAGATGCCGTTGCCACCCGCCCGGCGCACCTTCACCCGGCGCAGCACCAGCGCGCCCCGCTCGGTGACCACCACGCCGGACGACGAGGCGTCCACGATGTCGGTGTCCTCGGCGCTGCTCTGGTCGGGCGAGGTGACCACCAGGCCCGCGCCGCCGGCGGCGGTGAGCGTGCAGCCGCGCAGCGACACCCGCCCGCGGCCCCTGGCCAGCACCGCCGCCCAGGACGAGCCGGCCACGTGGCAGCCGTCCATCGCGACCTCGCCGCGCCGGGCGTCGAGCGCCGGCGCGTCGGTGGCGGCGCCGGTGATGACCAGGCCGGTCAGCCGCACCGCCTCGGCGTCGACCACGACCGCGCTGCCCGTCGTCGCCCGCACCTCGACGGTGCCGGGCCCCTCCTCGGCGGTGAGCGTCACCACGCGGGTGAGCACGAGGTTCTCGTCGTACCGGCCGGGGAGGACGCTGATCATCGCGCCGTCGCGGGCGTTGCTCAGGGCCGCGCCGATCGTGGGGTAGGCGTCGGGGCGGTTGCGGTCCACCACGAGCAGCTGTCGGTTCATTCGCCTGTCACCTCTCCACGCGGGCGAGGCGGACCAGGCCCGGCAACGTCTGGAACCGGGACGCCGCGCCCTCGGGGGTGCGCGCGTCCCGCTCGGCCGACGCCCACTTGTCGGCGCTGGTGCGCAGCGCGGTCGTGGCCAACTCGTCCAGGGACACGCGGTTGCCGTCGACCCGGCCGTCGGCGTCGATCTCCCCCGCGCCGAGTTCGCGCAGCAGCACCCGGCCGCGCGCGTCCGGGGTCGGCTCGGTCAGGCCGAGCACCTTGAAGCTGGTGCCGGGCACGAACAGCACCCGGTCGGGCACACCGCCCGCGTCGGGTTCGAGCAGCCTGGTGCGGCGTCCGGTCATGGACCACAGCAGGACGTCCACGTCGCCGCCCTGGCGGGCGCACGGCGCGGTGAGGGCGTTGAGGAAGCCCCACTCGGTGACCAGCTTGCGGCCCCGGTACAGCGCCCACTCCTCGTCGGTGAGGGAGGTGGAGTAGACGGCGATGCCGCGGTGCGAGGGCAGCCGGCTCAGCCCGGCGACCGCGCAGCGGGCGAACGGGACGTGCGGGCCCGCGGTGGCGCTGCGCAGGGCGGTGTCGAGCCCGTCGCCCTCGGCGGACAGGTAGAGGCGGACCGCCACGGCGTCGGTCAGCAGTTCGGCCGACCGACTGCCGGTGCCCTGGAAGCTGGGGTGCTCGGACAGCACGCGCGCGACGGAGTTCGCCACCGACGCGAACTGCTGGTTGAGCGCTTTGCGCAGCCAGGTCCGCTCCTCCTCCAGCCCGCGCTTGGGCACGACGGCCGCCGCCGACGCGGCGGGCACGGGCTGGGGGCGGGTGGTGGCGGCGTTGGTGGTGACAGCGGCGGCGGCGTTGGTGGTGGCGGGGCGGGTGTCGGCGGGGTGGGAGTCGGGTGCCGCGTCGCCCGAGGTGTTGGGCGACGCGGCGGTCCGGGGCTCGCCGGGTGCGGCGGGCGCGGCCACCGGCGGGGTGTCGACCGGTGGGGCCACCACCGGAGGGGCGCCGGCGGGCGGGCTCGCCACCGGAGGGGTGTCGACCGGAGACGCCCCGATCGGCGGAGCGGCGGCGGGTGTCACAGCGGCGGGCGGGGCGACCACCGGCGGAGTGCCGGCGGGTGACGGGGGCATCGGAGGGGCGACCACCGACACCGCGGCAGGTGGCGGGGCCATCGCCGCAGCCCCGGAAGCCGGCGAGGCGGAAGCGGCAGGGGCGGCAGGCACGACGGGGCCAGCGGGGGCGGCGGGAGTGGCGACCGCCGCGAGGGCGGGCCCTTCCACGGCTGGCCTTTCCACGGTGGGCCTTTCCACGGTGGGCCTTTCCACGGTGGGCCTTTCCACGGTGGGCCCGACCGGGGCTCCGACCACCGGCGGAGCGCCGGCCGACGCCCCCGGACCGGGGAAAGCCGAGCCCGGGCCGGGCGGGAAGGCGGGCGGCGTGGGCGGGTCGTCGGCGTCCGGCACGTCCGGGGTCGGGGGCGGCCCGGTCACCGGGCCCTCCGGGCTCAGCCGCCGGGAGATGCCGGTCGACGTGCCGACCCCACCGTCCGGCCCGCCGGTCCCCACCGGGTCCACCACCGGCACGGGCACCGGGCGTACCACGAACTCCGTCGCGGCCTCCGCGAGCCCCTGCGGGAACCCGGTCCCGGGCTCCTCGGCGTGCTCCTCCGCCTGCTCCTCGGTGGACTTGCGCGGCGGCTCGTGGTCCAGCTCCGCCAGCGCAGGCCCGGCCGCCGGCGCGGGGGTCCGCCCACCGGTGGCCACCAGGTCGCTCATCCACCGGGTGGTCGGGTCGAGGCGGGCGACGAGGTCCTCCGCGAGCACCTTCATGCGGGTCGCGACGGCGTCGGTGGTCGCCTCGAACAGCATGAGGTGCCGCTCGGGGTCCGGGGTGGTCGTGCGCACCGACTCGGCGTGCGCGGGCTCGGCGGGCGGGCGCACCCACAGGCCGGCGGGCACGACCTCCACGACCGCGTCCGGCGCGTACCAGTAGGTGGCTGGGGCGACCTCGGACACGCCGGCCAGCGGCGGCCGGTGGCTGACGATGCGCGGCGGCGGGTTCGCCCCGGCGGGCTGGGGCCGGTACGCCACCTCGCGCACGGCGCTGCGCCAGCCCGGCAGGCCGTCCGCGCGGATCGTGTAGACGTCCGGGTCCACGACCGAGCCGACGGGCAGCCCGGTGTACCAGACCAGCTCCTCGCCGATGAAGTCGGCCAGCGCCTGCGGCGACCCGCCGCCCGACCCGGTCACCGGCCCGTAGCGCAGCAGCCTGGCCCGGCCGCGCAGCTGCGCCGGCAGCCGCGCCCAGAACCGGGCCACGTCGTCGAACGAGATCGGCGGCGCGTCCGGGCAGCCCAGCACCAGCGTGAGCACGTCGAGCTGGCACGGCAGGCTCTCCTGCAACCGGGCGCGGTGCACGCGCAGCCGGGCGTCGTCGACGGCCGGGCGGATCCACGTGCCGCCGCCGAGCGGTTCGGCGATGCCGGACGCGCTGGTCGGCACGGCCTCGGCCAGCGCCTCGGACTCCCACACCGGTCTGGGGAAGCGCTTGGCCTCCCAGCGCGGCTGCTTGCCCGGCTGGAACCTGATCCAGCCACTGCGCTGCCCGGCGTCCACGAACAGGGAGCCGCCGACGCCCGGCAGCACGGCGCCGTCGGGCGCGATCACCGGCCGGTTGAGGCGTTCCGCCAGCCACTGCCCGGCCAGGGCGGTGGTCTCCCGGGAACGGCCGCCGATGACGATCCGCACACCGCGCCGGGGACGGGGCATGAGGTCGGCGACCGATTCCCAGGCGGAGAAGGGGCTGCCGGTGGGCAGGTCCACCACGACGAGGTCGTGGTGCGGGTCGGTGGCCACGACGAGGGCGAGGTTGCGCGCCTCGGCCGTCAGGTGGTCGCGCGGGTGGACCACCAGCGCGTTGCCGATCATCCGGCTGGTCATCTCGACGTCGCCGCGGCGGTCGGTCGCCTGGCTCATGTCAACTGCCTCCCTTCTCCACCGCGGTCACGGCGCCGCGCGCCAGGACCGGTCCGCTCGGCACGGCGGCGAGCACGTCGGCGCCCACGGGCACCGGCGTCACGCCGCCGTACCCGAGGGCGGCGACCGACTCGTCGTCGGCCAGCGGGTACTTCACGCCCTGATCGGTGATCAGGTAGCGGTCGGGCTTGCGCCCGTCGGCCACGGGCACCGCGGCGGCCAGCACCCCCGACGCCGGGGCCAGCCGCACCGCCGCCTCCGGCTCGGCGGCCGTCCGCGGCCGGTGCCCCGGGTCCGCGGTCACCAGCTCGCTGACCACCCGCACGCCGCTGGGCTGCTGCCTCAGGCACAGCGCCCGCTCCGGGCCGTTGGCCTCCACCAGCGACCTGGTGGCCGCCAGGTCGGGCAGGCGGGAGACCAGCGAGGTGTCCGGCGAGCGGGGCGCGGCGGCCAGCGCGGCGGTGTCCAGCGGCGTGGCGGTGCGTCCCCGCTCGGCCTGGATCAGCGCCGACTCGGTGCGCGACAGCGGGGCCAGCCCGTCGGGGCGCAGCACGAAGTGCTGGGTGCCGCTGGGCGTGGCCTGCTCGAACAGGTCGCCCACCAGGTGCGGGGCGTCGGCGACGCGCGGTCCGCTCGTCCGGTCACCGGGGATCTGCGCGGCCCCGACGTCCGGGCCGTCGGGCAGCGCGCCCAGCCACGCGGCGGGCGCGGTCGCGGGCGGCCCGGCGCCCAGGCCGAGGGCGACCGGCGTGCGGCCGCCGACGAGCCGGTGCTTGCGGTGGCCCCACACCACGTACTGCGTGCCGTCGGCGGCGGCGACCCACAGGTGCCGGTCGTCGCCGGCGGTCTCGGTGCGCGCGTCGGGCACCAGGTCCAGCCCCATGCCGCCGCCGGAGGCGGCCAGGCACAGCAGCCACGGCCCGGTGACCAGGGCGCCGCGGTCGGGCACCGCCTCCGGAGCGCCGACGATGCCGACCGCGGGCGCGCGGTCGAGGCCCGCCAGGGAGGCGCGCTTGATCGTCTCGACGTGCCCGCCGGGACCGACGAGCAGCAGCGCCGACGCCTGGTTGACCACGGGCACCAGCACGCCGCCGCGGTGGACGTAGGTCGCGCCGGTCTCCTCCTCCACGAGGATCGCGGCCGGGTCCTTCCACACCTGCGAGCCGCCGGGCTTGATCAGCCCGTACACGCCGAAGCCGATGCCGATCAGCAACGCCAGGACGACGCCCAGGACCAGGCCGAACAGCGCGCGTCGCGCGGGCGGTTCGCCGTGGCTGGTGTCGCCGAGCAGCAGGGCGGAGCTCATCCGCCCGACCATGACCTGGTAGGCGTGCAGGTGGTCGCGCTGGGTCTGCACGGCTCACCCGGCCAATCCGCGGGCCCAGGCGTAGACGGCCAGGATCTGCAGCAGCACGGGCAGCAGCGCGACGCCGGCGCAGATCTCCAGCACGTTGGCCAGGTGGCCCCACACCGGCAGCGGGCGGCGGTGCAGCGGGCGCAGCGCCGCGGTGACCAGCAGCACGGCCACGCCCAGCAGGGCGGCCACCCCGGTGATCCGCCACACCGGGTCCAGCCCCTCCCCCAGCACGACCACCTGGGCGACCACGCCCCACGCGCCGGCCAGCGACAGCGCGGTGCGCTGCGCGACGTTGCGGAACTCGCGGGCCCGCAGCAGCACCATCGTGGTCAGCAGGCCCAGCACGACGTGCTCGGCCCACCCCGTGCCGGCGAGCAGGCCGGGCACCACGGCGGCGAACACGAGGGCCGCGCCGACGGCGAGCACGGTCAGGTACCGGTCGGCCTGCCGGGTGCGCGCCACGAGGTCGGCCGCGGGCTCGGGCTCGACGTCGATCTGCAGCTCCTCGGCGGTGCGCGGCAGCTGGGGGCCGCGCAGCCGGGCGGCGCGGGTGGCGAGCTTGGGCGTGAACAGGGTGAGCAGCAGCAGCACCGCCCCGGTGACGGCGGCCGTCTGCGTCCCGGTCAGGTCGAGGCCGAGGTGCAGCCACCCGGCCAGGACCGCGCCCAGCGCGGCGACGACGACCACGCCGAACGGCACCACCGGCAGGTCGGGCACCACGAGCCGTTGCAGCACCAGCGGCAGCACCCCGCCCGCGAGCGCGACGACCGCGCCGACCAGCCCGCCCACCGGGGTGAACGACCCGTCCGCATCGGCGAGCGCGATCAGGCCGCCCAGCCACGCGTAACCGCACCCGGCCACCCCGGCGACGGCGGCCAGCGCCTGGTCCCCGCTGGTCCGCGCCACCGCGACCGCCCCGGTGAGCAGGACGAGCGCGAGCACCGCGGCGGTCGCCGCGAGCGCCGCGGCGTCGGCGGCGGTGACCAGGGCCGTGCCGATGGTGGCGAGGGCGACCGCGGCCAGGCCCAGGAACAGCCGCCGGTTCGCGGTGTCGCTCCACCGGTCGCCCTGGCGGCTGATCGCGGTCGCCATGCCCTCCGCGACGTCGTCGAAGTCCAGCTCGGGCAGCGGGTCCCGCGCGGGCGCCAGGTGGAACCGGTCGCCGTCCAGCCAGTCCAGCGTCTCGGGCGTGCCGTCGGGGTCGAGCGGGGCCTCCCCGAGCCGCTGGAGCACCCAGGAGCCGTACTCGGCGGTGGCGGCCCGCTGCTCCTCGGGCACGACGTGTCCGACGAGCAGGGGGATCAGGTCGGCCACCGTGGTGCCGACCGGCACGGCCAGGTCGGCCTTGCCGCCGGGACCGACGACGGTGACGCGGCACAGCTCGGCGGCGGTCACGGCCGACCACCCGCCGGGCGCGCCGCGGGCGCGAGCCCGGTCTGCACGAGCTTCACGCCGCGCCTGGTGACGAGCTGGGCGCGGCCGGGCGGCAGGGTGCGCGGCGCGGCCTCGCCGAGGAACTTGCCCTCCTCCTTGGGGTAGGAGAACAGCAGGGCCGGGGTGCCCAGCTCCCAGAGCCGGCGCAGGACGGGGTCCATCATCCCTCTCATGGCGTTGGCGCTGCTGCGCGCGACGATCAGGTGGAAGCCGATGTGCACGCCCTGGGCGAGCATCGGCAGCAGGGCGTCCAGCGGCGTGCCGAGGCCGGAGCCCGCGCCCATCAGCTCGTAGTCGTCCACGACCACGAACAGCTGCGGGCCCTCCCACCAGTCGCGGCGGCGCAGCCGCTCGGAGGAGATGTCCGCGCCCGGCACGCGCTTGTGCAGCGACACGGCGGCTTTGGTGGCGAGGTCGGCGAGCGCGTCGGCGCCGATCGCGTGCCCGATCAGGTACTCGTCGGGCACGGCGCCGTCCAGGTCGCGCCGGGAGTCCCCGAGGACCACCTTGGCCCGCTCGGGGGTGTAGCCCCGCACGACGGAGTCCAGCACCAGGCGCAGGGCGTTGGTCTTGCCGGTCTCGGCGTCGCCCATGGCGATCAGGTGGGGCACGGCGGAGAAGTCGTGCCACACCGGGGCGAGCCGCTGTTCGTCCTGGCCGAGGCAGATGCGCAGGTCGCCGTCCGGGGCGGGCAGGTCGGCCACGGGCAGCCTGGTGGGCAGCATCCGCACCCCGGGCGCGACGCGGCCGGGCCAGAACGTGCGGATCTCCTCGGCGGTGGCCTTGGTGACCTCGGTGAGGTCGTCGGTGGCCGAGCTGCCGTCGAGGCGGGGCAGGGCGGCGAGGAAGTGGTAGCCGGAGCTGGTCAGGCCGCGACCGGGCTGGTTGGGCACGGTGGCGGCCTTGCGGCCCTGCACCTCGGACTCCATGGCGTCGCCCAGGCGCAGTTCGAAGCGGGTGCCCAGCACGTCGCGCAGCCACGGGCGGATCTCCGACCAGCGGGTCGAGGACACCACGAGGTGGACGCCGAACGACAGGCCGCGCGCGGCGATCTCGGTGAGGCTGCCCTCCAGGTCGCCGTAGTCCTGCCGCAGGGTGAACCAGCCGTCGATGACCAGGAACACGTCGCCGTGCGGGTCGTCGACCGCGCCCTCGCGGCGGGCCTTGCGGTAGGCGTTCATCGACTCGAAGCCGCGCTCGGTGAACAGCGCCTCGCGGCGCTCGATGACCTGGATGACCTCCTGCACGGTGCGGTTGACGCGGTCGCGCTCCATGCGGGTGGCGATGGAGCCGACGTGCGGCAGGCCGCCGATCGACATCAGACCACCGCCGCCGAAGTCCAGGCCGTAGAACTGGACCTCCTCGGGCGTGTGGGTGACCGCGAGCGCCAGCACGAGGGTC
The DNA here is from genome assembly GCF_044544865.1 of Actinosynnema sp. NPDC053489. Lineage (NCBI taxonomy): Bacteria > Bacillati > Actinomycetota > Actinomycetes > Pseudonocardiales > Pseudonocardiaceae > Actinosynnema > Actinosynnema sp. NPDC053489. Next base: position 272,952 of record NZ_JBITXT010000009.1, read on the forward strand.
CGCAGCAGGGTGGACTTGCCGGTCTGCGGCGCGCCGACCACGCCGACGTGGCCGTCGGAGCCGGACAGGTCCGCGCCGAGCAGCTCGCGCACCTGCTCGTAGGGGCGGTCGACCACGCCGACCGGGATGCGCAGCCGCCCGCGCACGGCCGGGTCGAGCACGGTCGTGCCCAGCTCGGGGTCGGGCAGCACGCTGGGCAGCAGCGTGTCCAGGGAGGGCGCCTGCGCCAGCGGCGGCAGCCACACCTGGCGGGCCGCCGGGCCCGCGCCCGCGAGCCTGCCGATCAGCACCTCGGCCAGGCTCGGCGCGTCCTCGGCGGGCGCGGGCGGCTCCTCCTCGGCCTCGGCCTCGGCGGGGTCCGGCTCGGCGGGCAGGTGCGGCGCGGGGTGCGCGTGGGTGTGGAACGGGACGACCGCGCCGGGCGCGGCACGGGGCCGTTCGGGGTCCGCGCCGACCGGCGCGGCGAGGGCGGTCGGCCCGGAGACGTAGGCGCCCTTGAACCGGACCAGCGTGGACGTGTCGATCTTGAGGTACCCGTTGCCCGGCGCGGAGGGCAGTTCGTAGGCGTCGGCGACGCCGATGACGCTGCGGGATTCCATCGAGGAGAACGTGCGCAGCGCGATGCGATAGGACAGGTGGCCCTCGACGCGGTGGATGCGGCCCTCGTCCAGGCGTTGCGAGGCCAGCAGCAGGTGCACGCCGAGGCTGCGGCCCAGCCGGCCGATGGAGACGAACAGGTCCATGAACTCCGGCTTGCTGCCCAGCAGCTCGCTGAACTCGTCCACCACGACCAGCAGCGTCGGCAGCGGCGGCAGGGTGCTGCCGGCCAGGCGGGCCTTCTCGTACTCGAACAGCGACGCGTGGCCGCTCTCCCGCAGCAGCTCCTGGCGGCGGACCATCTCGCCGTTGAGGGAGTCCTGCATCCGGTCGACCAGCGGCAGCTCGTCGGCCAGGTTGGTGATCATGGCCGAGGTGTGCGGCAGGCGGTCCATGCCCAGGAACGTCGCGCCGCCCTTGAAGTCGACCAGCACGAGGTTGAGCACCTCCGAGGAGTGCGTGGCCACCAGCGCGCACACCAGGGTGCGCAGCAGCTCCGACTTGCCCGAGCCGGTGGCGCCGATCAGCATCCCGTGCGGCCCCATGCCGCCCTGCGCCGACTCCTTCAGGTCCAGCTCCACGACCTCGCCGTCCTCGGTGACGCCGATGGGCACCTGGAGGCGGGCGCGCTGCGGCGTCTTGAGCCGCCACTGGTTGGCCACGTCGAAGGTGTGCGGGTCGCGGATGCCGAGCAGCGTGGTCAGCTCGAAGTCCTCCTCGAACGGCCGCTCGACCACGTCCACCGTGCCGCTGGTGCGCTTGGGGGCGAGCAGCCGCGCCAGCGCCTCGGCGCGCGTCGGGCTCAGCCGGTCGGGGACGGCCGAGCCGGTGGCGTCGCCCGCCGGGTACTCGACGCGGTCCTCGTGGCAGGTCAGGCGGAGCACCTTCGCGCCACCGGGCAGCACGCCGGTGACGTCGAGCAGCACGACGTTGCGCAGCCCGCCGCCCAGCAGCGGCGAGTCACCCGGGAGGTGCGCCAGGTGCGCCACCACGACCACGAACGGTTCGGTGACGCTGGGGAACGCGGACCTGTCGTGCTCGCCGCGCCCGGTGACCTCGGGACCGAGCACGGCCATCAGCTCGTCGTGGTCGCAGGCCAGCACGGGCAGGGGGCCGGTGCCGTCGCGCGCGGTGGGGTGGTTGTTGTGCGGCAGCCACTTCACCCAGTCCCACGCGGCGCGGGTGGCCTCGCCGGTCAGGACCGCCAGCCGCAGCTCGTCGGGCGCGTGGAACGCGGTGAGCTGGCCGATCAGGGCCCGCACGAGGCCCACCGCCACGTCCGGGTCGCCCGCGAACTCCACGCTGGTGAAGCTGCGCAGCCCGACCGAGATCGGGATGCCGCCCACCGTGCGGTAGGTCTCGCTGAACCGGCGCAGCGAGATCGCGGACAGCGGCTCCAGGTCCTCGATCGGCTTGGTCGACGGCGGCGTGAACTCCATGGCCGCGTGCTGCGCGCCCAGGCCGATGCGGACGCGCGCGAAGTCGTCGTGGCTGCCGCGCCGCTCCCACAGCCGCGGGCCGGACGCGATCGACCACAGCCACGACGGGTCGGGGTTGTTCCACGCCACGGCGGCGCGCTGCTCGTCGGCGGTCTTGCGGGCGCGGGTGCGCAGCTGGCCGATGTAGCGCAGGTAGTCGCGGCGCTCGGCGTTGAGCTTGCGCTTGCGCTCGGACCCGGCGCGGCCGAGCTGGCTCAGCCCCATGGTGATCATGGCGATGCCCATCGCGCCGCCCATGACGTAGATCAGCGGGGAGCCGCCCGAGCCGGCGGAGGAGAACACCAGGATCATCGCGATGGGGCCGATGGCCATCGGGATGAACATCAACACCTGGCCGAAGTCCCGCACCGCGGGTTCCGGCATGACCGGCGGCTCCTGCAGCTCCTCCTCGCCCTCGGGCAGCGCGGGTCCGGTGGCGCGCGGGCGGCGCTTGACGGTGGTGGTGCTCATTCGATGACCCCGGTCGCGCGCGGGGTGGGCGCGCCCCACGCCCGCTGGTCCTGCTTGAGCAGGTCGAGGGCGGTGCGCTCGTGCTCCTCGGCCTCGCCGTCCTCCGCCTCGACCGGCTCCTCCGGTTCCTCCGGCATGTCCTGCTCGCCGGCGGTCGGCAGGTCCTCGGGCGGCCGGGTGGCGCGCGGGATCACCTGGCCGCCGTCGGAGCGGACCGGGCGTGGCAGGGCGGTGGCGGCGGCGCTGGAGCTGTGCAGCCAGGGCGAGGCGTCGCGCAACGCGTAGTCGGGCGTGAAACCGGGGTCCTCGTCCTCCTCCGCGCGGTCGCCACCGCCGCCCAGCCAGAGCAGGCCGACGCCGGTGTTCCACGAGCTGGTGTCGTCGTCGTCGACGACGACCACGGGCACGACGTCGTCGTCCACCGGTGGGGCGGGCAGAGCCCCGGTCGCGACCGCCTCCTCCCGGCGCTTGGCCGGGGCGCCCTCGCCGCCCGACGCGACGGGCAGGCCCGACGTGCGGGGACCACCGTTCCCGGGCTGGGGCGGCGGCGCGGCGGACAGTGGTGGCACCACCGGCGGCACCGGCACCACTGGCACCACCGGCGGCACGGCGGTCGGCACGCCCACCGGAGCCGGTGCGACGGGTGCCACGGCCTCGTGCTGGGCAACGGGTTCGGGGATCACCGGCTCGGGTCGGGCGACGGGTTCGGGACTCACGACCTCCGGCACCGCGACGAGGTCGGCGCCCGCGGGTTCGGGCACCGCGACGAGGTCGGCACCCACGGGATCGGCACTCATGCGTTCGACACTCATGCGTTCTGGCACCGCGACGGGCTCGGGCGCCGCTTCGGGCGGCCCCAGCGGAGCGGGTGAACCACCCACCTCGGTCTGGCTCCCACCTCGCCAGGTCTCGACGTCCTCGCCGACGAGTTCGGAGGCCGCCGAGCGCTCGGGAGCCCTGATGGGGGCGGGACCCGCCGGGGGCTGGGCGATCGGGGGCGTGACGGCCGCCCACTGCTCGGGCGCGACCGGCGGCGCCTGCACCAGTTCCCCGGGTCCGCCCACCCCGGTCAGGTCAGCGCTCTGCCAGGGCTCGACCTCACCACCGATCAACCCCGACGCGTCCGAACGCTCCACACCAGACCCAGCCCCACCAGAAGCACCAGGCGACATCGGAGACATCGGCGGCACCATCGGCGGCACACCCGACCCCAACCCCTGCTGCTGCCCCACCGGAGCAGCCCACTCCTCCGACTCCACCGACGGCACATCCACCAAAGCCTGCGGATCACCCACACCCGCCAAACCCTCACCCGCCCAAGGCTCGACCTCACCACCAATCAACCCCGACGCATCCGAACGCTCCACACCAGACCCAGCCCCACCAGAAGCACCAGGCGACATCGGAGACATCGGCGGCACCATCGGCGGCACACCCGACCCCAACCCCTGCTGCTGCCCCACCGGAGCAGCCCACTCCTCCGACTCCACCGACGGCACATCCACCAAAGCCTGCGGATCACCCACACCCGCCAAACCCTCACCCGCCCAAGGCTCGACCTCACCACCAATCAACCCCGACGCATCCGAACGCTCCACACCAGACCCAGCCCCACCAGAAGCACCAGGCGACATCGGAGACATCGGCGGCACCATCGGCGGCACACCGGACCCGAGGCCGCCGGGCAGACCGGCGCTCCCCTTGCCGGCCCACTCCTCCGGGAGCTGCGGCGGCGCGTCCACGAGGGATTGCGGAGCGCCGAGGCCGGGCGGTTCCGCGCCCTGCCACGGTTCGATCTCGCCACCGATGAGGCCCGACGCGTCCGAGCGGTCCAGACCGGACCCGTTCGAACCGGGAGCACCCGGGGACAACGGCGACATCGGCGGCACCATCGGCGGCACGGCGGTCCCGCGCTCGTCCTGCCCGAGGCCGGAGCCCCGGGGTGCGTCGACCGTCCAGTTGGCGGGCGGCTTGAGGTCCTGCGGCAGGGGTGGCGCGTCCAGCTCCGGCGGCGTCACGCCGCCGAGGTCCGGCAGCCGGGTCGGGCTCTGGGGCGCTTTCTGGCCGTCGGAGCGCGGCGAGGTCGACAGGGGGCCGCCGCCCAGGCCGGGGAACGGCGTGGGCCCCGGGAGGCTGCCGGGCACCACACCGAGCGGCGGGGCGCTGCCGGGCGCGAGCGCGTCCAGGTCCGGCGGCACGATGCCACCGGGTGAGCCCAGACCGGGCAGTCCACCCGAACCGGGCCCGTTCCCCAATCCCGGTCCCGGCCCGAGGCCAGACCCGGGACCGTCTCCCAGCCCAGGCACGTCACCCAACCCGGGCACGTCACCCGAGCCCGGGCCGTCGCCCCACTCCGGTCCGTCGCCCAGGCCCGGCACGTCGCCCAACCCGGGCAGCCCGCCGGGACCGGGCAGGTCGCCCAGACCGCGCGGACCGTCCGTGCCGAACCCGCCCGTGGGCGGCGGCGTCGACGTCAGGTCCGGGACGTCCTTCCCGCCGAGGTCGGGCGGCGGGACCTTGACGAACTCCTGCGGGTCGGGGACGCCCGGGCCGTCGCCCACGTCGTTGAGCTTCTTCTTCAGGTCGTCCCAGTTGATCTTGTCCGGGCCGGGGGACCCCGGACCGTCGCCACCCGGGTCGAACTTGTTCTTCAGGTCGCCCCAGTCGATCTTGAACGGGTCGGGCTTGCCCTTGTCCAGGTCGGGGTTGTCGAAACCCAGGTTCGGCTTCTGGTCCAGGCCCGAGGACGGGTTCGGCGCCTTCACGGCCTGGGGGTTCGGCTTGTACTCGACTCGTTCGTAGTGCTGGGCGAGGGTCTTGAGCACCTGGCGCATGTCGTTCGTCATCATGTCGACGATCTGCTTGTTCCAGTTGATCCAGATGTTGCCGTTGGGCATCTTGTACTCGATGACCCCGTCGGCGACGTCGTACTCCCACTGCCCGGTGGCGAAGTTGAACGTGGGGTCGTCGTGGACCTCGGCGTTGTAGAGCGCGCCGATCCGCTCCGCCTCGCCCGCGTAGTACTGGTTGATCTTCCAGACGGTGTCGCGGGCCCAGTCCAGGTAGAAACCGGCGTCCCACAACTGCTGCGGCACGTTGAACATGCCGGTCGGGCCGCCCGCGAACTGCTCGCCGATCCGGTGGAAGCTCTGGGCGAGGGGCTGCATCAGGGTGCGGAAGGCGGTCGCGGCGTCCCCGCGCCACGGCCCGTCGTCGCCGGTGAGCGCGTCCACCTGGGCGGTGAGGTTGTTGCCCACCTGGACAACGGCCTCCTGCACCCAGCGGAGGTCGGTCGCGGCGTTCCAGAGCGACTCGGGGTCGGACAGGGCCTTCGCCTTGGCTTCGATCTCCGCCCTGGTCCGGTCGTCGACCTTCCCCACGGCGGCGTTCCCGGTGATCACGGCCTGGATCTGCTTCCAGTCCATCGTGTCGTAATCGTCCCGGGAGCCGTAGTCGCCGGTCGCGTAGACCGCGCCCTCGTCCTCCTTCGTCGGTTTCGCGACGCCCTGGGGGGTGTTCGTGTCGTCAGCCATCGCCCGCCGCCTTCAGCCGGTCCCAACCGTGCCCGTCCGCCCGCCCGCTACTTCCCCTCGTCCTTCCCGGACTTCCCGTCCTCGCCCTTGCCGCCCTTGGTCTCGCCGTCCTTGGTCCCGTCGTCCTTCGTCCCGCCGTCCTGGCCGGTGTCGCCCTCGGCGGTACCGCCCTGCGGCGCCAAGGGGTTGTCGGGCGGCAGGAGCGACGCGCCGGGCAGGCCGGTGGTGCTGCCGATGTAGTCGACGGCGTCCTGGATGTGCTCGGCGAGCTTCGTGGACGTCAGGCTGTTCAACTCCTCGGCGGTGTCGTAGTCGTGCGCGAGCTTCTCCAGGCTCTGCGCGGTCGCCTCCAGCGCCTCGATCGCCTTCTTCAGGAACTCGGCGGTCGGCTCGACGATGCCGGTCAGCGTGCCGGACCCGGTTCCGCCCGAACCGCTGCCGCGCAGCTTGAGGATCATCTGCTGGGCGTCGTAGAACGCGCCGGGTGCGATGTCGACGTTCCGCAGCTTCTCCAGCGCCTGGGTGAGCAGCTCGTTCAGCTTGCGCAGGTTCCCGGCGAACACCCTGAGCGCGTCGGTGCTGACCGCGGTGCTCCCGCTGCCGTCGACGCCCTTGCGCGGCGGCGGTGGGACGTGGTCGTCCAGGTCCGGCGCGTTGAGGGGGTAGTCGTTCATCCTCGTCGGCTCGTCGAGCTTGTGCTCGCCCTTGTTGGGGTCCTTGTCCGAGCCGAACTGGTTGGCGTCCTGGACCTTGTCCCACTTGATGCCCACGGTGCTGGGTTCCTCTCGCGATCACTCGGTTGCGACCCGCCCGACCGCACCGGGTGGTCTGCCCCGGCGCGGTCGGGCGGGTCGCCTGCGTCGACGCCGCCGAAGCGTCGACAGCGGTGTGGTCGTCCTCGCACGGTCGGCCTCGGGCCGCGGTGCGGGCGGTTCGGGCTCGGCGGGCGGTGAGCCCGGTTCGACGGGCGGCGGGCCCGGCTCGGCGGGCGGCCCGGTCACCGAGCGGCGGTTCGGACCGCGGGCGCCTTCCGCGCGGGGTCGCCGCCGGACCGGCCGCGGGCGCGGACCGCAGGCACGGGCCGGCGGTCGGGGACCGCGCCGGGCGGCGACCCGCCCGGCGCGGTCCTCGCGGTCACGGCGCCCGGTAGTCGCCGAAGCTCTGGACGCCGGCGCGCTCGACCCTGAGGTACTCCTCCTCGATCCGGGTCAGCGCCGTGTTCGCGGACTGGAGCGTGAACGGCATCCGCTGCGCCGCCTGGACCCACAGCTGCCTGGCCTCGTTGTAGGCCTGCTTGGAGGGGCCGTCCCAGTCCTGCGTCAGGGGGTCGACCATGCCTGGCAAGTTGTTCAGTTCGTTGACCAGGTGGTTCTTCACCTTGGTCATGTCATCGCGCACCTGGGCGGCGATGTTGCGGTCGTAGCCGTACTCGGTCATGGTCGCGGTGCTTCCTTCCCGTGGTCTCGGGTGTTGCGGGTCAGAGGCCGGTCAGGCCGGGGCCGACGGGGATGGAGCCCGCGATGGCCGTGTTGGCGTCCTCACCCCGGGACGCGGTGGTCGCGTGGTCCCTCATCAGCTGCACCATCACGGTGAGCGATTTCGTGATGTCGTTGCAGTCCTTGTCCCAGGCGACCATGGCCTCCTGGAACGCGATGGACGCCGTGCCGGTCCACGCGGTCCGCAGGTACTCGACCGAGCCCCTGACCTGTCCGATGCCCCGGTCGGCGGTGCTCTTGACCTCCTCCAGGTAGCCGGCGGCGCCCAGCACTCCGGCGGAGTTGATGGAAATGGGTGCGTTCATGGGTGTTCCCCTTGGTCGGCAAACCACTGCTCTACGCGCCGACTGGCGCTTCGGTGCACGGCCCAGTCTCGGCAACCGGTCACCGCCGGGGCAGCGGCCGGCGACCGGCGGTGCCCCAACGACCGGGGCCCGCTGCCCGGACAGGCGAGGTGCCCCCGGGCCGCTTCCGGAGGCGGGTGACAAGATGGCGTCACCGTTTGAACGGAAACGCCGCGAGGCGCGGGTGCACCCGCGCCGGCCGAGGCCGATCGGAGGAACTGTGACGGAGCCCGGGACCTCCTCGCTGCGCCTCGAGGTGCTGGGCCCGCCGCGCGCGTGGCTGGGCGACCACGAGCTGCCGCTGGGCTCGAACCGGCAGCAGGCGGTGCTGGCGGTGCTGAGCGCGCACCCGAACCGGCTCGTGCCGCTGCGCACGCTGATCGCGGGGGTCTGGGGTGCCGAGGCGCCCGCCAGCGCCACCGGCAACCTGCACACGTACCTGTCGGGGTTGCGGCGGGCGTTCGGCCCGGCGCGGGACCTGCTGGTCTCCGGAGCGGCCGGCTACTCGCTGCGGCTGGACGAGGCGGCGTTGGACAGCGCGGTGTTCGACCGGCTCCGGCTGGAGGCCGAGCGGCGGTACGCGGCGGGTGACCGGCGCGGCGCGGTGGCGGCGCTCGACGAGGGGTTGGCGCTGTGGTCCGGCGAGGCCTACGCCGGGGTGCGCGGCCCGTTCGCCGAGCAGGCCCGCCGCAGGCTGGAGGCGGTGCGACTGGAGGCGGTGCGGCTGCGCGCCCGCGCCCGGCTGGAGCTGGGCGAGCACGCCGAGCCGGTCGCGGAGCTGACCGACCTGGTGCGGCAACACCCGCTGGACGAGGCGGCGCACGAGCTGCTGATGCTCGCCCTGCACCGCGGCGGGCGGCACGCGGAGGCGCTGGAGGCGTTCCGCACGGCTCGGCTCTCCCTGGCGGCGGCCGGCCGCGAACCCGGTCCGGCGCTGCGCGAGCTGCACCAGGTGGTGCTGTCGGGTCCGGCGGCGGGGTCGCGGCCGGAAGTGCCCGTGCTGCGGGTCGCGCCGCCGCGCCCGCCCCGGGTGCCGACCGGGCGGCTGCTCGGGCGCGCCGCGGAGCTGGCCGCGCTGACCGGCGCGCTGGACGACGTCCTCGCCGGTCGCGGCCGGGCGGTGTGGGTGGAGGGCGAGGCGGGCATCGGCAAGACCGCCCTGCTGGCCGAGGCCCTGGGCGGCGCCGTCGAGCGGCCGTGCCACCTGGCGTGGGCGGTCGCCGACGAGGTGAGCGGCCGGTTCCCCCTCCAGGTGGTGATGGAGGCGCTGGACGTGACCCCCGCCGCCGCGGACCCGCGGCGGGCCGAGCTGGCGGTGAAGCTGCGCGAGCCGGCGGCCCAGCACGGCTGGAACCGCACCGCGCCGGTGGACCGCCTGCTGGCGTTCACCGGCGAGCTGTGCGCGACCGCGCCGCTGGTCCTGGTGGTGGACGACCTCCAGTGGGCCGACGACGCGAGCCTGCTGCTCTGGAACCGGCTGGCCACCGCGACGGAGCACCTGCCGCTGCTGCTGGTCGGCGCCTCCAGGCCGGGGGCGCGCGGTCGCCCGGGGCGGCTGCGCCGGGGCGTGCTGGAGGCCGCCGGGCTGCTCGTGGCGCTGCCGCCGCTGGCCCCCGCGGACGCCGAGCGCCTGGTGGGCGCCGTCATCGGCGCCTCGCGCGGCCCCGGCCTGCGGTCGCTGGCCTCCGCGGCGGGCGGCAACCCGCTCTACGCCGTGGAGATCGCGGAGCTGATGGCGCGCGACGGCGGCGTGCGCGTGGTCGACGGCGCGGCCGAGGTGGACGACACCTCCCCGGTCGATTCGCTGTACCGGGACCGCGGCGGGGTGCGCAACGTGCTCGCCGACCTGTCGGAGGGCGCCCAGGAGGTGCTGCGGTCGGCGGCGCTGCTGGGGATGCGGTTCGACGTGGCGGCCCTGGCGGCGGTCAGCGGGCGCTCGCCGGTGCACCTGCTGCGCGAGCTAGACGAGGCGGTCGCGGCGCAGATGGTGGTGGAGTCGGGCGACGACCTGGCGTTCCGCCACCCCTACGTGCGGTGGGCCCTCTACAACCAGGTGCCGCAGCCGTTGCGGGTGGCGCTGCACCGGCAGGCCGCCGAGGACCTGGCGGACGCCGGCGCGCCCCTGGAGCAGGTGGTGGAACACCTGGGCGTCGCCGCGGTGGACGCCTGGGTGGCGCGCTGGGTCGCGGAGCACCGCGAGGAGCTGGCGGACCGGGCGCCGGAGGCGGCCGTGGAGCTGCTGCACCGGCTGCTGGCCACCGGTCTGGTCGGCAACGGCGAGCGGGCGGCGCTGGTGATGGTGCTGCTGCGGACGCTGTTCCGGCTGGGCCGCGACGTGGAACAGGTGGCCGCGGAGGCGCTGGCCGGGGTGATCGCCCCCGGGGACGCCGCCGAGGCCCGGCACCTGCTCGCGCGGTCGCGGCGCCACCGCGGCGACGTGGCGGGCGCCATCGCGGCGCTGGAGGGCGCGGTGCGGATGCCGGGCGTGCCGGAGACGTGGCTGACCCGGCACCACGCGATGATCGCGGCCCTGCGGCGCGGTCACCTGGCGGACCTGGACGAGGTCGACGTGGTCGCCCAGCGGGTGCACGCCGAGTCGGTCGCGGCGGGCGAGCCGCGCGCGGCGGCGTACGCGCTGCGGGACCGGTGGTTCGTCGCCTCCGCCCGCCGGGACCACGAGCGGGCGCTGCGGCACGTGGACGACGCGCTGGCGCTGGTCGGCGAGGAGCGCGGGATGGCCGAGGCCAGGTGCGACCTGCTGGACAACAGGGCGTTCACGCTCCGGAACCTGGACCGGCTGGCCGAGGCGGAGGCCGCGCTGATGGAGGCGCGGCGGATCATCACCCGGTACGGGCTGCCGACGGGCATGGAGGTCCCGCTGGCCGTGCAGCACTACTGGACCGGCGCCTGGGAGGGCGCGCTGGTCGAGATGGGCGGGGTGGACTACGACGCGCCGGGGCTGACCTTCTACGGCATCCGCGAGCGCGGGTCGGCCCAGGTCCTGCGGCACGGGCTGTCGGCGTTGATCGCGGTGCGCCGAGACGAGTGGGCCAACGCGGCGGTGCACCTGGACGCGGTGGCGTCACCGGGGGACCTGGTCGGGGCGGAGCGGGAGAGCGGCGACTACCTGCTGGCCGCCGCGGCGCTGGCGGCCGAGCGGCGGGGCCGGCGGGACGAGGCGGTGCGGCTGCTGGCCTCGGTGCCGGGCCCGGAGGAGGCGCCGGTGCTGCTGCGCCACCAGTGGATGCCGCTGCTGGTGCGGCTCGCGCTCGACGCCGACCGGCCCGCCGAGGCGCGGCGGGCGGTCGAGGTCTGCGAACGGGAGGCCGCCGCGGAGGTCCGGCCGGGCCGGGCCGCCCGGGCGGCGGCCTGGTGCCGGGCCCTGGTGGCGGGGGACGTGGGCGCGCTGCTGGCGGTGGCCGAGGAGCACCGCTCGGTGGGCCGCGCGGTGGAGCTGGCGGAGGCCCTGGAGGACGCGGCGGTCGCCTGCGCCGCGCGCGGTGACCGGCACGCGGCGGCGGACCTGTACGCGCGGGCCGCGGCCGGTTACGAGGGCCTGGGCGCCCGGTGGGACCTCATCCGGTCCCGCAGGCGCCTGGACGGAGCCAGGCGCTGATCCGCGGGGTGCGCGGGCGACGGGGGCCGGCGCGGGACCGGCCCCCCGCGGCGTCAGGCGCCCGGCACGGCGAACGCCACCTGCTCGACCGGGGCACCGACCTGGAGGTGCCAGCACTCGCCGCTGTCGGGCGAGCCGAGGACGGTCTCGAAGGCGTCCACCACGTCCGAGACCTCCAGGATCGGCATGCCCAGGTCGTGGATGACACCGCGGAAGCCGTCGATGATCGGGGTCTCCGCGAAGCCGGGGCAGAGCGCGTTGATCCGGATGCCCTCGTGGGCGACCAGCGGCGCGTAGGACCGCACGTAGTTGACCACGGCCGCCTTCGTCGCGCCGTAGACGGGGTCGAACGGCACGGGCACCAGGCCCGCCAGGCTGGACATCGCCACGACGGTGCCGCCGCCCCGCGCCCGCAGCGCCGGCAGCACGGCCTCGATGCCGTAGACCACGCCGTCGAGGTTCGTGGCCACGACCCGCCGGTACCGCTGCGGGTCGAACCCGTCCCCACCGGTCACCACGCCGGCGTTCAGCACCGCCAGGTCGAGCCCGCCGAAGCGGGCCACGGCCGTCTCGACGGCGGCGCGGCTGTCCGAGGGGACGCGGACGTCGCACTGCGCGAACGCGCCGCCGATCTCCTCCGCGACCGCCTCGCCGCGCTCGGCCACGAGGTCGGCCACCACGACCCGCGCGCCGCCCTCCGCCAGGCGCCGGGCGATGGCCTCGCCGATGCCGCCCGCCGCACCGGTCACCAGCGCGACCTTGCCGAGGTACTCGTTGTTGCCCATGGACGTCCTCTCCTTCCGTGCCGTCCCGGGCCGGACCGGCTGCGCGCGCGGTCCGGCCCGGCGGCTCGCTCAGCTGTAGAAGAACGCGGGCGCCGGCTGCGCGAAGGTGCCCCACGCCTGGACGAGCGTGGTGGCGCCGCGCGCCTGGAACTGCGCCGACGTCCGGTACCGCTTGGTCTGCTTCTCGGTGTAGCGGAGCTGGTACCACTGCCCGGTGGACACCGAGATGGTCGCGCACGTGCCGTCGTTCGGCACGGTCGGGGACAGCGCGGACAGCATCGCGTTGTCGGGGAACACCGCCTTCACCTCGTAGTCGGCGCTGTAGTTGCACAGCTTCACCTTGGTGGTGGTGGCGGCGGTGGCGGTGGCGGTCGGGACCGCCAGGGGGATCAGGGCGAGCAGCAGCGCGACGACCGCCGCCCGCGTGGTGCGGGGCTTGGACACGGGATCACCTCGTCGGTGTGGGTGGCATTGGCTGCGTGGATCGTGTCGCCCCGGCCGGTACCGGACGAGGCGCGGGACGCCGGTGCTGCTCGACCGCCGCGACGCCGTGCCCGAACGGGCCAGGCCGGTCCCCGGTGGCGGTCGTCGGCGTCGGAGGGGAAGCCGCGTGAGCGCCGCCGGACCGGAGGAGGTCGCGCCCGCTCACTCGATGAGCTTGTCGCCCAGCACGTCGCGCAGGAACGCCAGGCTCCGCTCCGCCTCGTCGACCTTGCCGCACTCGACGCTGAGGAAGATCTCCCGGTCCAGCGGTTCGAGGACGTCGAAGACCCGTTCCCAGTCGACCTCGCCCTCGCCGAGCGCGCAGCCGACCGGGGTGCCGGTGACCAGGCCGCGCTCCGCGGCGCTGTGCTGCGCGCTGATGTCCTTGGCGTGCATGTGGACCACGCGGTGCTTGACCCGGTCCAGGCCCTCGTAGAGGTCCTCCAGCGCGGCGAGGTGGAAGTTGCCGGTGTCGAAGTTGACGTTGATCCACGGCGACGGCGCCAGGTCGGCGATGGCCAGCAGCCCTTTGGAGGTGCAGCTGAACGTGCCGTGCGGCTCGATGCACACGTTGACCCGGTGCCGCTCGGCGACCATGGCCGCCTTGGTCAGCGTGTAGCGCATGACCTGCCAGGCGAACTCGTCCTCCATCCACTCCGGCTTGATCATGTCGTCGGTGTTGACGAACTCCGCACCGCAGGCGGCGGCGAACACGATGGCCCTGGTCAGCCTCGGCACCGCCGCCTCGGGCTTCATCAGCGGGCTGTGGCCGCTGATGCCCGAGACCCGCACGCCGGCCCGGTCGCAGATCTCCTTCATCAGCAGCGGGTCCTCCTCCATGGAGAAGGAGTGGAAGAAGTCGACCTCGCTGAGCAGGTCCCACCCGGTGTGGACCATCGGCTCCACGTACCGGTAGCCCAGCTCGGCCGCCTTCTCGACGCCCCAGCGGAACCCCTGGGCGGCGTCCTTGATGTACTCCATGTTCAGGGTGGCGCGGTAGCGGGCCATGGCTCGTCAGACCCTTTCCGTGACGGTGCCGCGGTACGAGGACCAGTGGGCGTGCATGGCCGCGAGGGTGTCGTCCAGGCCGTGCTCCGGTTCCCACCCCGGGTAGTGGCGGCGGAACTTGCGGGTGTCGGTGATCCAGCAGCGGGCGTCGGTGAACCGGGCGTCCGGCTCGTACCGGACGTTCATGGGGCGGCCGGTGAGCCGCTCGCACCTGGCGACGGCCTCCAGGATCGAGGTGCTGCGCTCCCGCCCGCCGCCGGCGTGGTAGACCGCGCCGGGCTGCGGGTCGAGGTGGTAGTGCCAGAACATGCGGACCAGGTCGCGGGCGTCGATGTTGTCCCGGACCTGCTTGCCGCCGTGGCCGATGATCGTGTACTCGCCGCCGGAGACGGCCGTGCGCACCAGGTGCGACAGGAAGCCGTGCAGCCGCACGCCCGCGTGCCGGGGGCCGGTGATGTTGCTGCACCGGAAGACGCCGACCTTCATGCCCAGGTGCCGCCCGTACTCCTGCGCGGCGAGGTCGGCGGACAGCTTGGAGACGCCGAAGAAGGTGCGGTCGGTCCCGTCCAGCTCCATCGTCTCGTCGATGCCGAACGGGTAGTAGGGGTGGTCGGGGTGGATGTCCCAGCGGGTGTCCAGCTCGACCAGCGGCAGCGCGTTGGGCTTGTCGCCGTAGACCTTGTTGGTGGACGTCACGACGAGGGTCGCGTCGGGGCAGTGCCGTCGGGCGGCCTCCAGCACGTTGAGCGTGCCCACGGCGTTGATGGAGAAGTCGTCGAGGGTCCGCTCGGTGGCCCAGTCGTGGCTGGGTTGGCCCGCGGTGTGCGCGATCAGCTTGACGTCGGTCCCGTAGGTGCTCAGCACCTGGGCGACGAGGGCGTAGTCGCGGATGTCGACGTCGTGGTGGCGGTAGTTGGGGATGAAGGACATCTCGGCCACGTTCCCGCTCACGTCGCCGTCCGCGCCGAACAGGGTGCCGCGGATCCCGTTGTCGAGCCCCACCACCAGGTCGAACCGGTCGCGGAAGAATCGCACGGCTTCGGTGCCGACAAGCCCGGCCGCACCGGTCACAACAGCTATTTCCATTGATTCATCTCCCTCTTCCCGGCGTGCGCAAACAATGCGCCGCACCGCGTCCGGCGACAATGACGGGAGAGAGCGCCCGTGCGCGAAGAGACCCCTACTTCGCCCGTTCGGGCAACACCGGGACGTCAGAGGTGGTGGGGCGATGACGCGCAGGTGAACAGCGGTGATCGCGGGCGCGGGACGCCGGTCGCCGGCGGACCGGGGCCGCCGGCGGGGAGCACGTCAAAAAATGATCTTCCCGGAAGGGAAGAATCACGCGCACCGATTGTGAGACGCGCATGGCGTTTTACCGGGCGTGCCGACGGGACGATCTCCGTCCGCGCGGGTCGAGATCACCGGGGGCGGCGCTCACCACACCGCTCCCCCGTTCCGCTCCGGCACGCCGCCAGCTCGCGGCGCAGCGCCGCGAGCCCCTTGGCGCACTGGCTCTTGACCGTTCCCTGGCTGCACTTGAGCAACCTCGCCGTCTGCGCCACCGACCGGTCCTCCCAGTACCGCAGCACCACGGCGGCCCGCTGCCCCGGCGGCAGCGAGGCCAGCGCCGCCCGGACGTCCACGCCGCCGCCCGGGTCCGCCTCGGACCCGGGCACGTCGGGCAACGAGGCGACCGGCCTCTCCTGTCGCTTGAGCGGTCGGCCGTGGTCGATCGCCGTCCGCAGCAACACCTTGCGCCAGTACGCGTCGACCGCGTCGAGCCGCACCACCCGCGTCCACGCGCGGTAGAGCTTCAGCAGCGTGGTCTGGGCCAGGTCCTCCGCGAGGTGCCAGTCACCGCACAGCAGGTAGGCCGTGCGCCGCACGTCCGGGCGCCGGGCGCGCACGAACGCGACGAACTCGGCGTCCTCGTCCTCCACCGCTCACCTCTTCGACCCCGGGAACGAGCGCACGCGGAACGGGCCCGGTCGCACCACCGCGGTGGTGGGACCGGGCCCGTCGGCAGGGCGGCCGTCAGTACGGCAGGACACCGATCTGGTGGTTGGCGCGCGTGCCCCACGCCTGGACCAGCGTCCGCGAACCGGTGTAGGTGTACCGCGTCGCCGTCGTGAAGAACGTGGAGCCGCTGGACTGGTCGTGCAGCTCCACGACGAACGGCCGGTTGGTGTCCATCGGGTACTGCGCGCACTCGTTCTTGAACACGAGCCTCGTCGACAGCGAGGTGGTGGTCGTGTAGGCGTTGATCCGCACCGAGGGGAACCAGGCGGAGACCACGTAGTCGGCGTAGTTGCACAGCCGGAACGTGCTCGACGCGGCGTTGGCGGTGCCGCCGGCGCCGAGCGACGCGACGACGGACAGGACCGCGCCGGCGAGCGCGGCGACGGCGGTGGAGCGCTTCTTCAAGGCTGGCATCCGATCGGGCCTCTCGTGTCGGGAGGGAGAACGGCACCGATCATGCGCGGGGCGGCGGGGTTCCCGATCCCGCGGAGGGCGACCGCTGCGCGAAGTGCCGGCCGGTTCTTCCCGGACGTGCGACCGTGCCCGCGGACGTGCGACCCGTGCCCGGCGGCCTCAGCGCCCGTGGGGCCGGAGCCGGTCCAGCCGCGGCTTCTTGGCCTCCTCCAGCGCTTTGATGTACTTCGGGAGCGCGTCGAGCGCCCACCGCAGCCGGCCGCCGCCGACCTGCTCGGCGAACACGGCGTCCACGACGGCGCGCTCCACGTCCGGGTGGATGCGGCGCAGGTCGGCCAGCGTCGTGCCGCGCAGCAGGTCGACCACCCTCATGCGCTCGGCCACCGCGTCCAGCGTGCGCTCCAGCTCGCCGATCACCCGATCGGCCTCCGCCGGCTCCAGCGCGATCCGCCCCTCGACCACCAGCCGGAGGACCACGTCCTCGGTGCGGAACGGGTCCGGACCACCCGTCGGGGCCCAGTCACCCGGCGACCACTCGCCGGGTGCCCGATCACCGGGGGACCACCCGTCCGGGGCGGTCATGCGCGTGCACGCGAGTCGGCCGGGCAGGTACCCGCGCGCCGCGCGGTGCGCGGTGCGGGCATCGGTGCCCGGGGAGCGGAACGCCGCTGCGCGAAGACCACGGTTCGACTCCTCAACCTCAAGGGTGGATCAAGCCGAACACGGGGCGGCCGACCCGGGAAGGCGGTGGCCGGCACCGTGCCCCTCCGGGCCGCCGTCGGTGCCCCTTCGGGCACGTCGCGGTGGGCCGATCGCCCGCCCCCGTCCTCCCGAGCGCCGCAACCCCGCGTCGGTGCCCCGTGCGACGTCCGTCCACTCACGACACCGTAACGGCCGGGCGACACCACCGGCACAATCCGTTGCGGGACAAGGCAAAACTCCCCGCTCGGGCACGATGGCGTGCACGTTGAGGCACGACGGGAGCCGCGCACGGCGGCAATCGCGCGGCAGGCGGCCAGACTCCGTGTCGACACGCAAACACAACCACCGAAGGAGCACCGTGCGCGCGAAGTCGTTCCTCCGCAAGCTGACCCTCTCCGTGATGGCCGTCGCCGCCCTCGGCACCGTGTCGGCCACCGCCGCATCGGCCGACACCGCGTCCCCCGTCAGGTACGGCTTCACCCTCTGCAACTACGCCGACGAGTTCCACGTGTTCGCCTCGTTCGCCAAGACCGGCATCAAGACGAACGTCGCCTGGACCAACCAGTGCATCACCTCGACGCACCTCGCCGGTGAGACGATCTACATCCACGTCGTCAACGACAAGTCGGGCTACGCCACCAAGACGTACGCCATCCCGAGCGGCGCCTACGCCCAGCAGGTCACCACCAAGGGCACCTACTCCGCCCCCTCCGTGGTGATCCCGGCCCGGTAGGGCCCACCGGTCCGTGCCCCGGGAGGTGGTCGACCCCGCCTCCCGGGGCACGTTCGCGTCCGGTGGTGGCGACCGGTTGACGTCACCATCAGAATGGTAACGTGCACGTCTTCGTGAGCGGTCGGGTGTCGCTGGACCTGGCGGGAACGCTGAAGTGGCGGCGCGGCGAGACCGAGGAGCTGTTGCCGGACGGCGCGAGCGCCGCCGACTGGGTGGTGCGGGCCGGGTTGCTGACCCGACCGCCGCTGGTGGACGACGCGGGGGCCGCCCGGGTGCGCGTGCTGCGCGAGCTGGTGTACGACGCGGTGCGCGTGGACGCCGACCGGCGGGTGGACGTGGACGGGCTCCAGTCGTTCGCCGACGCGCCCCCGGTGCGGCCGGTGCTGGTCGACGGCCGCGCGGAGCGGCACGGCGACCTGGCGGCCGCGCTGTCCACCGTGGCGCGGGACGCGATCGAGCTGATCGGGTCGGCCGAGCTGGAGCGGGTGCGCGAGTGCGGCAGGCCGGAGTGCACCCGGCTGTTCGTGGACGACTCGCGGGGCAAGCCGCGCCGGTGGTGCGGCATGGCCGAGTGCGGCAACCGGATGAAGGCCGCCGACTACCGGCGCAGGCGTCGCCTCGCGCAGGCCGACCCGTCCTGACGCGCCGCTCGCGCGGCGACGTCGACCTCGTCCGGGCCGCCCACCTCGACCACCACCCGGCCCGGCAACCCGGCCGCGCGCAGCAGCACGTCCGTCCGGCCGAGCGTCGAGTCGGGCCCGATCCCCTCCCGGACCGAGGTCGCGCGGCACCAGGTGCGGCATCGGCAGCCACCGCCCGAGCCGGCGGAGCGCACCCCGCTCGTCCTCCTCGTCGGGGACGAGCGCGTACGCCACGAGGTCGGCCAGGTAGGGACGTGCGCCTGCCGGCGGAACCGGACGGCCGGGAACAGTCCGGCGCGGGCGACCTCCAGCACGCGTCGGCGGCACGCCGCGATCCCGTCCTGGCCGGGGTCCGCCGGCACGAGGCCCACCCGGGCAACCGACAGGGGAAGGCGCGAGCGGTCCGCGCCACCGGTGGTGTGCGCGTCCGGCGACCGCCCCTGCCCGAACGCGCAACCGGTTCGCCTCCCGTGCAGTCCGGTGTGGACGGTCGATGTCCTGTGTGACGCACTCGTCCGACGCCGGGCTTGACCGGCGTTCGCGGCGGGGCAATGGTTGGCCATGCTGACACGCACCAATCCCGCCGGCCTGTTCGCCGCACCCGAATTGATCAGCCAGAGCGTGGCCGTGCCCGGCCTGGTGTTCCTGTCCGGCCAGGTGGCCTGGAACGCCGACGGCGAGCTGGTCGGCGCGGGCGACCACGCCGCCCAGGCCGAGCAGGTCGCGCGGAACATCGACATCGCGCTGGCCGCCGCCGGCACCGACCGCGCGCACGTGGTCAAGGAAACCGTCTACGTCGTGGACCACGCGCCGGAACTGGTGCCCGCCATCCTCGGGCCGCTCCGCGCCGGGGTCCCCGCGCCGCCCGCGAGCACGCTCGTCGGCGTCGCGGCGCTGTTCCAGCCGGGTTTCCTGGTGGAGGTCGACGTGGTGGCGGTGGTGCCGGACCGGGCGTGACCGCGCGCCGCGCCGTCGCTCCCGCGCCGTCGTTCCCGCGCCGTCGTTCCCGCGCCGCCGTTCCCGCGCCGCCGTTCCCGCGCCGTCGTCACCGCGCCGTCGTCACCGCGCCCGGCGGCGCAGGACCCGGAGGGCGGCGCCGACGACCACCAGGACCGCCGGCGCGGCCGTGTGGACCGCTGCGACCGGCGCCACCCCGAAGCGGTCCGCGGCGATCCCCGCCGCGACGGCGGGCACGCTCGTGCCCAGGTAGCTGATCACGTAGAACGCCGCGACCAGGCCGGCCCGCTCGTGCGGGGCGGCGAACGGCGCGACCGCGCGCAGCCCGCCCACCAGGCCCGCGCCGAACCCGACGCCGGCGACGGCCGTGCCCGCCAGCAGCGCCGGCCCCGAGGACCACCACACCCCGGCGAAGCCGGCCGCCGCGCCCACCGCGAGCGCGCCGGCCGCGACCTCCACCACGACCGCGACGGCCACCGACCGCAGCGCCCACACGGCCAGCGCCCCGGCGGCGAAGAACGACGCCACGAACAGGCCCGCGCCCAGCGCCGTGCCCGCCCCGACCACCGCGCGGGCCAGGTTCGGTCCCAGCGACAGGTGGAACCCGCCCAGCGCCCACGACGCCACGACCACGGGCGCGACCCGGGCCAGGGGCGGGCGGGCGGCGGGCGGCACGCGGACCGCCGGGCGCGGCGAGAACCCCGCGCGCCGCGCGCCGATCGGCTCCGGCGCGGCCAGCACGACCCCCGCGAGCAGGCCGAGCACCAGCAGCAGGCCGGCGAACAGCACCCACGGCGCGGGCAGGCGGTCCACCAGCGCGCCACCGCCCGCCGCGCCGACGGCCATGCCGGCGACCGGCGCCACGCTGTTGACCGCCGCGCCGCGCTCCCGGTCGACGTCGAGCACCCATCCGCCGAGCGCGCCCGCGGCGGCTCCCGTCGCCACGCCCTGCGCCGCCCTGGCGACCAGGAGCGGGGTCAGGCCGTCGGCGAGCGCGAACACCGCCATCGCGGCCATGTCGAGCCCGAGCGCGCCCAGCACGACGGGTCGCCGCCCCACGTGGTCCGACAACGAGCCGACCACCAGCAACGCCGCCAGCAGGCTCAGCGCGTAGGTCGCGAACGCGGCCGTCAGGGCGCTCGGCGGCAGGCCCCACGACCGCTGGAGGACCGGGTACAGCGGGGTCGGCGCCGCCGCCGCGGCGAGGAACGCCACCTGCGCCGACGCCGGCAGGACGACCCCTCGACGACGCGCGCCGGCGCGGACGCGGTCCACCGGTGCCCGCCCTCAGCGGCGGATCGCGGCGAGGGCGGCGGCGGGCAGGTCGTCGCCCGGCCGGCCGACCCAGGCCACGTGCCCGTCGGGGCGCACCAGGGCGGCGCGCACGTCCTCCCACCCGGACCGACCGCCCGCGGTCACCCCGCGCAGCACGGTCAGGCCGGGACCGGCGTCGCCCGGGTCGGCGTCGGCCACGTCGGCCAGGTCGCCGGCCAGGTCCAGCAGCACGCGGCGGTCCGGGCGCAGCGCGGCGAACAACCCGCCCAGGTCGGGCGCGCGGCGGCCGACGAGCGGGTGGGCACCGTCGACCGGGTAGGCGACGGCGAGCGCGGAGAGCCGTTCGGCCAGCTCCCGCGACACGCCCGGGTGGGCCGCGACCAGCCCGCCCACCAGGTCGCGCAACGCCAACCCCTCCGGGGTGAAGTCCGTCATCAGCGCGGTCTGGGCCTTCGCATGGGCGAGCAGGTCCGCGCCCACCGGCCGCCGTTCCGCCTCGTAGGAGTCCAGCAGGGTCTCCGGGGCCCAGCCGCGCAGCACCGCCACCAGCTTCCAGCCCAGGTTCACCGCGTCCTGCACCCCGACGTTGAGGCCGACCCCTCCGGTCGGGAAGTGCTGGTGCGCCGCGTCGCCCGCGAGCAGCACCCGCCCCGACCGGTAGCGGTCGGCCAGCCGGGAGGCGTTGCCGAACCGGGACAGCCACGACGGCTCCCGCATCCCGAAGTCCGTGCCGGCCACGGCCCGGGTCTTGGTGCGCAGCTCCTCCAGGGTCAGCTCGCCCGGCCAGTCGGTGCGCACGTCCTCGGGCGTGATGCCGACCAACCGGTGCCGACCCGGCGACAGCGGCACGGCCATCACCAGGCCGTCGGCGGTCACCCGCGTGACGGGACCCGCGGGCGGCTCGTCGAGCACGACGTCACCCAGCCAGCCCAGCACGCGCGACTCCGTGCCGGAGAAGCCGATGCCGACCGCCTCCCGCACGGTGCTGCGCGTGCCGTCGCACCCCACGACGTAGGCCGCGGCCACCGCGTACCGCCCCTCCGGGCCCTCGACGCGCACCTCCACCGACCCCTCGCCCCGCGCCACCCCGACGACCCGGTGACCGCGCCGCACGTCGACGCCGAACCCGCGCGCGTGCTCCTCGAGCAGCTGCTCGGTGCGCACCTGCGGCAGGGCCAGCGTGAACGGGAACGGCGTGTCCAGCACCGAGAAGTCCAGGCGCTGGTCCAGCACCGCGAAGTGCCCGCCGGGGATGCGCCCGCCCTCGGCGAGGAACCGCTCGTGCAGCCCCCGCGAGGCCAGCAGCTCCAGCGTGCGCGGGTGGATCGTCAACGCCTTCGAGCGCGGGTCCGGCTCGTCCCGCGCCTCCAGCACCACCACCGACACCCCGCCCGACCGCAACTCCGCCGCGAGCCACAGCCCGACCGGGCCCGCACCGACCACCACCACGTCCACGACATCCTCCTTTGGTCACTGACCAATTATGTCGTCCAGCCAAGTTGGTCAGTGACTAATAATCAAGGGTGGAGGTCGAGACCTCGACCACAGCGGGCACGCGGACCGGAAACCGGCGAGCGGGACGCGTGCGGTGACGAAGGCCGACCTGCGGGACGCGACCCTCGGCCGGCCCGACATCACACGATGCGGTGGCCACCTCTTCGCCGGCGATGCCGTGCCCGAGGTCGGGTATCCCCACGGAACCGTGCCCGCACACAGGAGTGCCGACCGCGACGGAGGGCGACATGTCCCAGAACCGCCCTTCCGGGGAGGTTCCCGGGAGTTCGCCGAGCCTCGACGAGGAGTCCTGCCTGCCACCTCCGTGGCGGGCACGCACCAGGGGTGGAAACCCGGGGCAGCGGTCGCGCGAGGCGCCGAACAAGGCTGCTCCCTGACGCCACACCCACCGCACAGCGCGGTGGCACGCCATCGGACGTCCGATGGACCTCCCACTTCCAACGGCGGAACACCGCCACGACGAGAGGACCGGTTCTCCATGGGAACGAAGATCGGTTTCGTCGCCGGACCGGGTTACGAGGACGAGTCCTGGCGCCTGATCACCCTCCAGTACCCGACTTACGGCCTGCGATCCACCGGCCTGTACGCGGTCAAGGACAAGGAGTTCACCGTGGAGGTGACGCTCGACGGGTCCGAGGCGCCGCGGGCGATGGCGATCAGCGTTGGACCCGACGTCATCTCGGACCAGGCGAAGGAGGCGCGCTACTACACGCTGGAGCCCGGCAACAACAAGATCACCGACAAGTACGGCGGGATGGTCTACGTCTCCGTGACCGGCTCCAGCGCGCAGAAGATCACGGCCGACTTCTCCGGCCTGCGGGAAGCGCCCTACTTCGAACTGGGCAGGACAACCGGTGAACAGTGGCGCGAAATGCTCGAGAAGCGCCAGACGCCCTATGCTGAACTCGTCAGCCCGCACCTCGTCATCACCGTCACCCGCAAGACGGCGATCACCTACCAGGACGAGGACCAAGCCGCCGTGCTCAACGCCCTCGAGAGCTCGGCCACCGTGTGCGAGGAGACCGTCGGACTTTTCGGGAAGTCGAGCTGGACACCCGGAGCCGACGATCGAAGCCCGTATTCCGAGCACTGCGTGGAGTGCCATGAGAAGTGGAGTTACGGTTACGCGTACGCGGCGAGCGGCCACCTCGGTTTTCCGGCCGACCAGGGGTCGATCGTGCACGTCCTGACGAGCGAGGGCGCGGATCAGTACTGGTGCTTCGCCCACGAGTTCGGCCACCACCGCGAGTCCTGGTTGTTCACCCCCGATGACCTCACCGACGTGCACAACAACGTGCTGTCGCTCGCCGTCGGACGTTCCCTGGGGAAGAGGTCCCGGCTGCTGGACCAGTCGGAGGACGGCGAAGACCACTACGACCTCGCGTTCAAGAAGATCGACAGCGGCACGGCGTTCAACCAGTTCGACCACTTCGAGCGGCTGGTGATGATGGAACAACTCCGACTCGCGTACGGCAACGGTTTTTGGCCCAAGCTGTTCACGCTCTCGCGGAAGGCCAAATTCGACAAGGACTCGCGCAACGACCAGCAGAGGTTCGACACGTTCTTCGAACTCGCGTGCCGGGTCGCCGGGCACGACCTCACGGAGTTCTTCACCGCCAAGTGGCGCATGCCGGTCAGCCGCGAGGGCAAGAAGGTGGTCGCCGACCTGAACCTCCCCAAACCCGACGAGGACCTGAGCAAGCTGCGCGAGCCGAAGGCGCGCACCGGGGTCGCCGCGGCAGCCGGGGTGGCACCCGTCCCCGGCGGCACGTACCACTGCGGTACGCAGGACGTGCGGGATCTCGTCGCATCAGAGCCGGCGGTTTCGGCGCCTCCTCAGGAACGCCGGGATCCGGTGATGCCGCCACGTGATCGAGTCTGAGACCGTCGACCCGCGAGCTCGGATCCGCTTGGGTCAACGCCCCTTCCGACGTCGGAACGCCGTCGGAAGGGGCCGGGTGCGCCGGCACCGGCAGGGCCCACGCCTGCTTTCGCACGTCGGCCGCGACCCGGCCGGTCCGGCGGTGTTCGCGGTCAGGGCAGCGGACCCGTGATCGTGGTGATCCAGGTGCGGTGGCGGGTGGCGTCGGTGTGGATCGAGGGCTGTGCCCCGCAGAAGCTACCGGTGAGGCGGCTGCTGAGCCCGACGAGCCGGTATTCGGGGTAGGTGATCTGCGGGCCCCCGGAGTCACCCCAGCAACTGCCGGCGTTGTTGTTGGGGTTGTGCGTGCACAACTCCTTGTCCCGCAGCGCGGGGGCGCACCGGGCCGGCTCGCTGATCGAGGTGTTGAGCCAGTGCAGGGTGACCGGAAAGCCGCACTGCGCCCACTGGCTGGGTTCCGGACACGTGTTGCCCCAACCCAACAGGCGGGTCGGTGTGCCGGGCACCGCCTCCGCGGACGTCGCGATCCGGAGGGGTTCCTGGGGCGCTGAGCCGAACAGCCTGAGCACCGCGATGTCGTTGCCCTCGCTGACGTCCACGAAGTCGGGATGGACGCGGGCCTCCAGGATGTTGAGCACGGTCCCACCCGCGGTGCGGTCCTGGGTACCGATCCGGGCCTGGTGGTGCATCGGACTTGTCCAGTCGTTCACGCAGTGGGCGGCGGTGAGCAACCACTCCGGGGCGATCAGGACCGCCCCGCAACCGTGTTCGCCCGTGGCGGCCGACTGCAACGACGCCATGAACGGGTAGACCTGCGCGGTCGGCGACCCGTTGGCGATGCGCGGCCGTGGTGCTGCCGACGTTCCGGCTGTGCCGTGCGCTGGGAGGGCGCAGGAGATCAGCAGGGCGAAGAACCCGCAGAGGAGAGAGCTGGTCCGGCGGCGGGAGAGCATGGTTCATCAGTCCTTACGGAACGTCGAGGCACGTGCGATCGACGGGCCGGCAGGGCCTGCGCCGATGGGATTCGCGGCGAGTACGCGGTTGTCAGCGGTGCGCGCTTGGCGCCGAGCCCCGCGTTCGGGGGTCGACTCGACGTCTGGAGCGTTGATCAGGCTGCGTTCGCACTCGCGGCATACAAGCAGAACCCGGCCGGTTCTCCCTTGTCGTGTGCGTCGGATGCACCCGGTCGGGATCGATCATCCACCCGAAGGTTCATCCTCGGGGTGTCGTCGGTGACGCCCTGCGGCCGGTGCCGGGCTCGGCGCGTCGATCGGGCCACCGGGGTGGGGTCGTCCTTGTTCGCCGTCGACTCGGGCGGCTGTGCGGCGCTGGTAGGTGGGCGGACCGGACATCGCCCCCGCACGGCGGCACGTTGCGGACTCGGGGGTCGGCGCGCGGCTGGTGGCGGAGTTCCCGCGTTGACGGGTCCGGCCGGGACGACTCGCGTCGTCCCGGCCGGAGGGGGTCACCCGCTGTGGACGGTCAGAGCCGCTGCCACAGGGACGGGGTGTTCGAGGGCTCCCACCCGGTCAACGCGGTGTGGCCCTGGATGCACCGGTACGACGAGCCGCCGTAGGTCACCTGGGCGCCGGTTGCGTACGCGGTGCCCGCCGTCCACGCGCCACCCGACGGGACAGTGGTGGTCGTCGTGGTCGTCGTGGTGGTCGTCGGACGCGTCGTGGTCGTGGTCGGCGTCGTGGTCGTGGTCGGCGTGGTGGTCGTGGTCGTCGGACGCGTGGTCGTCGTCGGGTCGGGACCGCCCGAGCCGACCTGGAGGTCGACGCACGAGTAGAACGCCATCGCCGTGTCCGCGATGTTCCACACGGCCAGGACCTTGATCCGCCCCGTGCGGCCGCCCAGGCTCACCGCGTGCGTGACGGTCGCACCGGGCTGGCGGCCGTAGTCGTTGAACTCGGCGATCTTCGTGCCACCCACGAAGTACTGCCACGTGGTGGTGGCGTGGCGGGCCTCGATCACCCAGTTGAACGACACGTTGTCGGTGACCGTCGTCGCCGGCCACGGCTTGCTCTCGTCGCTCAGCGGAGCCCAGCGCGCGTCGCCGCCGTGGCAGTTGGTCAAGCCCTTCGGACCTTCGACGCTGGCCGGTTCGTAGATGATGTCGCCGCACTGCTTGACCCGGCCCGACGCGCACATCGCCTGCCGGCTCGGCGGCGAGCTGATGTACCCGTGCGCGCTGGCCGTTCCGGCTGCCACCACGACGATGAACGGGGCGATCCCGACACCGGCGAGGAACACCGCGAGTTTCCGTCTCAAACCCATTGTCCAGCTCCTTCGCAGGGAACCCGAGGTTTCCCTGGGCACGATCCGAATCCCCGGCGGCGGGATGGCCCGGCGGATGACAGCACGCAGGAGCGCTGGCACGCACCGTAACGTGGTCTAGACCATAATCGCGGACGTCGCCCTTGGTCAAGAAACCGAAAGGAGCTGGACCAACCAGCCGAAACCGACCGCGCGACCGGACCACACCGACCGGCGGGCCACCACTGCCGACGAACGGCAGGAGCGGCTCGCCGATCACCTCACGCCACGTCGAACCACCGCGACAGGCGCTCACGCCGGACAGCGGGGGCCCGCCCACCAGGTCAGCCCGTACGCGGGTCACGGCGGTCCAGCCCGTCGAGGTGGTGCGCTCGTGGACCGGTACCGACAGCGCCACGGAACTCCTGGTCAGTGGACACCGCGCGCAGCCGCGCCTGCTCCGCCATCCACTCCCCCGCCGGGTCGCTGTTGCGGGAGCAACCAGGATGCCTGGTGCGGCGACCCGCCGAACGGCGACGAAGAGCGAGCAGATCGTTCATCGGGCCCGAGGGTGGCCTGCAGTGGCGGACCTCGAATACGACATCGACACCGGCAAGCCCGGCACCGCGCGGCGCGTCAACCGCATGAAAACGGCGGTTGAGGGCACCTCACGAGGGGTCGAGCGCACGTGCGACGTAGAGACCGCCGTTGAGGTGGCCCAGGAACGCGTCGACGGTCCCGTTGTCGAGCGCCTCTTGCGCGGCCGCCCGCACGTTGGGACCGGCACCCGTCATCGCCTGGTTCGTCGCGATCCGCGATCCACCGGATCGGCGCTGCCGCACTGGCGCTGGTGATCCCGACGACTCTGGTGCTGTTGGGCGCGGCGCCGGTCGGTGCGGTGCAGCAGGACGTCACCTGCGCCGGCACCGCCACCACCACCACCAACCTGATCTACAGCCCGTGCGTGTCCAGCGATCCCACCCTGACCGCGGCGACCAGCGGGTCCACCTTCACCGGGCCGGGCTCCTGCCTGACGCTGCCGGGCTTCTCCTCCGGGACCTCCGTCCTGACCTGGAACAACGGCAACACCAGCACGTTCGCCTTCAACGCCACCACGGCCATCGTCGGCGGCAACGTCGTGATCACCCGCACCGGCACCATCACCGCCGGCCGGTTCGCCGGCGACACCGCGATCCGGGTCGTCACCTATCCCGCCCCCAATCCCCTGGGCTGCCTGACCACCGGCGTCACCTCCCGGACCGGTGTCGTCACCCTCACCATCACCTCACCCTGACCACCGTCGGAGCGAGGGGACGGCGTAGTCGCGAACACGGACATCCCCGCCGGCGACCCGACAAGCGAGCCCCCGTCGCGAGGGAGGTCGACCGCGGCTTCCGCCCGGCGGTGTTCAGCCGGCACCGAGCCCCTGGCCCGCACGGCTCCGGGAGTCGTTGCGGTCACGCGCCGTCGACCGAGTTCCCCGGCAACACGGACGCGGGGCCGGTCGAGTCACCCGGTGTGACTCGACCGGCCCCGCCGTGGTCCGGACCGAACGGCTGGGGGATCGCCGGTCCGGATGACTCAGCCGGTCGGAACGCCCGCTACCTGCGGTTCGGCCGGCAGGCCGTGCGACCGGGCGGTGCGCAGGGCGCGAGCCCACCAGGTCAGTTCGTTGAGCAGGCGCAGCGCGGCCGTTTCGGCGGCCACCCGATCCAGCGGTTCGCCCTCCTCGTCGAAGCAGGCCCGGGCACCGTGGAAGCTGACCGTGTCCCGGATGGACACGGCGTACAGCTCCGCGAACACCAGCCGGAGCGCTTCGACCGCGCGCAGCCCGCCGGACAGGCCGCCGTAGCTGACGAAGCCGACCGGTTTGCGGTGCCACTCCTGGTTGAGGCTGTCGATCGCGTGCTTGAGCAACCCCGGGTAGCTGTGGTTGTACTCGGGCGTCACGACGACGAAGGCGTCCGAGCCGCCGACGACGCGTCGCCACTTCGGCCCCTGCGACGGATCGGACCACAGTCGCGGGGTGATCACCTCGTCGAGGTCGACGCACGTCACGACGAGTCCGTCGTGCTCGCGCGCCCGGCGCAGGAACCAGTCGGCCACGACCGGCGCGAAGCGGCCGGTGCGCAGGCTGCTGGTGAGGACGGTCAGCACCAGTGGGTCGTCACTCATGTCAGCCCTTTCAGCTCAGCGACCCGACCCGGAGCCGGTCCAGCGCGAGCGCCGCGTCGATGGCCCCGTTCGCGTCGTCCAGCAGGCCGGCGTCGGCGAGGATGCGGCGGTCGGTGGAGTGCACGTCCAACTGGTCCGGCCGGACTTGGGTCGCGCCACCGCCGTTGTCGCCCACGAAACCCGCGGGCAGCAGGTGGGGTCCGGTGGCGAGGAAGGCGAACAGCAGCACGTGGTAGGCGCCGGGGTCCGGGGCCTCGGCGACGACCTCGTAGCTGCCGATCGGTTCGAGGGAGTGCGGGGGCACGCTGATGCCGGTCTCCTCGAAGACCTCCCGGGCGGCGGCGTCCCGGACGAACTCGCCGGGCTCGACGCCCCCGCCGGGCAGCATCCAGCGCCCCGCGAACGGCCCTCCCTTCTGCCTGACGAACGTCGTGGTCCTCCCGGGGCCGCCCACGACCACCACCGCGGCCGGGATGATCGACCCGTAGCGGGGGTCGCCGCGCCAGTCGGCCGCGCGCAGCGGTGACGTCGTGGTGGCGCGCACGGCGCCCGTCACGGTCAGAACTCCAGGAGCCGCTGGCGCAGCGTCCGCCCCGGCTCGTAGCGGTCGCGCGCCAGGCCGCGGCGCTGGAGCGCGGGCACCAGCCCTTCGGTGACGTCGGCGATGTAGCGGCGGTTGAGGCGCAGCAGCGGCGTGGTGAGCATGAACCCGTCGCCGCCGACCTCGGCCATCACCTCGCCCATCCGCTCGGCCACGGTGTCGGGTGAGCCGATCAGCTCGACCGAGGACACCAGGCCGCCGGCGTTCTCCACGACGAGCTGCCGGAGCGTCTTGCCGCTGCCCCACTGCTGGAACTGGTCCAGGGTGCCCTTCTCGCCGTTGGTCTCCAGGCGGTGGGGCAACGGCTGGTCCAGGTCGAACCGCGCGAAGTCGATCTGGGTCAGCGCGGACACCTGGACCAGGACGTCCTGGATGAACTCCGGGGCGTTCACCATCCGCTCGTGGCGTTCCCGGGCCTCCGCGTCGGTCTCGCCCAGGGTGGGCGTGACGCAGAACAGCACCTTGATCGAGTCCGGGTCGCGCCCCTGGTCCGCGGCCTTGGCCCGCACGTCGTCGCGGAACCGCTTCATCTCCTCCGGTCCGTTGGCGATGGCGATCACCGAGTCGGCGTTGCGGGCCGCGAACGCCCGCCCCCGCGGTGAGGCCCCCGCCTGCACGAACGCGGGCCGGTGCTGCGGCGAGGGCACCGTGTTGAGCGGACCGCGGCTGGCGAAGTACTTGCCGCGGAAGTGGATCGGCCGCACCTTGTCCGGGTCGGCGAACACGCCGCGCTCGCGGTCGAGCACCACGGCGTCCGCGTCCCACGAGTCGAACAGCTGCCGCACCAGGTCCACGTACTCGTCGGCCATCTCGTAGCGCTGTTCGCGGGGCGGCAGCTGGTCCATGCCGAAGTTCTGCGCGGCCAGGTCCTCCGCGCTGGTCACGATGTTCCAGCCGAACCGACCGCGCAGCAGGCTGTCCATCGTGGAGGACAACCGCGCCGTCATGAACGGCGGGTAGGCCAGGGTGGACAGGGTGGCGACGATGCCCAGCTCCGACGTCGCCTTGCCCATCGCGGCGGCGAGCGGCACCGGGTCGTGCTTGGGCGCGATGGCGGCCTGGCGCAACGCCGCGGCGGCGCTGCCGCCGTAGGTCTCGGGGACCATCAGCTTGTCCTCGATGATCACGTAGTCGAAGCAGGCCCGCTCCAACGCCCGCGCCACGCCGATGTGGAACTCGCCGTCCCAGGGATTGCCGCCGTTGCCGAAAGGCCCCTGCCAGTCGTCGGTGGTGAAGTTCAGGATGAAAGCCAGGTGGAAAGGGGTTGGCATGCCGGTGGTGTCCTTCCGGTGCTGTCACGGACGCGGTCGAGGGGATTCGCCCGCCCCCGTCGGCCGGGTCAGGCCGAACCCGCGGCGGACCTCGGCGGCGGCCCGCTCGGTGACGTGGTCGAACAGTCGCCGCCCGGCCTCCGCCGAGGCACCGGAGGTGCGGGACAGCACGCCGCCGGTGCTCGCGACTGCGGTGTCGAGGGGGTGGGCGTAGACGCCGGCCGGCGGCGGGTTCTTGTGATCAGGTCGTTCGTCCCGCACCAGGTCCGGGCGCAGGTGCAGCACGAGGCTGGTCTCGGTGTGGCCGGCGTGTTCGGCGTGCCAGCCGGGGAAGTGCTCGTCCTGCTCGCGGGCCCACGCCTCGTCCACCAGGCTCCACCAGCTGAACACCAGCACCTCGCGGTCGTGCAGCGGACCGGCGACGCACGCCTCGTCCACGGCTTCCAGCAGCAGCGCCTCGTTCTCGAAGTGCCCGTTGAGCACGACCAGTCGTGCGAACGGCAGCCGTGCGAGCGAGCGGAGCACCGCCGCGAGGTAGCGGATCAGCTCGGCGCCGGTGGCGTAGAGGGTGCCGGGGAAGGCCGGTCCTCCCCCGCTCTGGGGCAGGGAGCGGGCGCCGAGGTGGACGACGGGCAGGACGAAGCCGTCCAGCCGCGCGGCGAGGTCGTGGGCGAACGCCTCGGCCAGCAGCGAGTCGACCGCCAGCGGCAGGTGCGGCCCGTGCTGCTCCGTGCTGCCGACCGGCCACACCAGGGTCGCGCCGCGCACGGCGTCGTGGACCTCGGCGCTGGTCAGTTCCGCGTACGGGCGGCCTCGGCGAGGGCTCATCGCACGACCTCTGCCGCAGCGCCCGGCAGCGCCGCCACGTCGCGCACGATGCGGTCGAGCGTGCCGTACATGTCGGTGTGCAGCGCGGTGTAGACCTGCGCGACACGCGCGCCGACAGCCAGGTAGTCCTGCACGTCCCGGGCCGACTGCACGCCCCCGATGCCCAGCACGGGAGCGGAGACGCCGCTTTCCCGCAGTGCCCAGATCGCACCCAGGACCAGCGGTTTGATGCCGGGACCGGAGTAGCCGAACACGCCGCCGAGTTCCAGGCCGCCCCCTGCCGCCACGGCGGCGGCGGGGATGGTGTCGCTGATGCTCAGCGCCGTCGCGCCACCCTCCAGCGCGGCCAGCGCCCGGTCGCGCAGGCCCTCGCCCACCGCGAGCTTGACCGAGAACGGGATGGCCGTCGCGGCGCGCGCGGCGGACGCGTAGGCGAACACGCGTTCCGGCGTGTCCTCCAGGCCGTCCTCCTCGTTCAGGCAGGAGATGCCCAGTTCCAACGCCCCGCACCCGGTGTCCGCCACGGCCGCGGCCAGCTCGCCCAGTTCGGCGGGGTGGTCGGCGTGCACGGAGGCGATGACCGGGAGGGCGTCGGCCGCGAAGTCGCGCAGGTAGCCCAGCCACTCGTCCACCGGGCGCTTGGAGTAGGTGGTGCTGTTGAGCATCCCCGTGGGCAACCGCAGGATGCGCTCGTCCAGGTCGCGGGGCGGCGAGGGGTGGATGGTCTTGGTCACGACCGCGCCCGCGCCGACCTCCAGGAGCCTGCGGATGTTGCGCGCCTGGTCGGTGAGCAGGCCGGAGCCGACGACCACGGGGTTGCGCAGGCGCAGGCCCAGGACGTCGACGTCGTGGTTGGTGTGCACGGTTCGCCTCTTCTCTGCTGCCGGTCAGGCGCGGGCCAGGACGACGCTGCTGCGCACGGCCTCGCGCTGCCGCTTCGTGGCGCGCAGCACGTGCTCGACGAGCAGGAACGGGGCTTGCGCGAACCGTTCGACGTCGAGCAGCTGCACGTCCCCGACCCGGTGCAGGCCCTTGAGCAGGTGACTGGCCGACTCGACGATCGGCTGCTGGGTGATCAGCACGATCGGCCTGCCCAGCGCGGTGGCCCAGCCCAGTTCGACGTGCGTGCCGTCGGTGCGCATCAGCACGCCGTCCTCGGTCACCGGCAGCACGGGGATGAACACGTCGCACTTGGACATCCAGCGCAGGTCGCGCGCGGCGACCTGCTCGGGCGTGTAGTGGGCGGTGCGGTCACCGAAATGCTCGACGGTGTGCGCCGAGTAGATGTTCGCCCCGTATTCACGAAGCGTTTCCATGACGAGCTTCAGCGTCCGCTCCAAATCGGAGGTGAACCCGTCCGGCGATAACGCGTGTTGTATCGGTCCCCCGACGAAGAGGTCGAGCCCGTTCAGGACTTCGGTGCCGTTATCGGCTTCTCGTGACACGATCTACCCTTCACTGCAGGTCGAACCGGTCGCATGAGTTTTACAATTTTGTTGCGCACCTGACTTCCACACTGAAGTTGCCAGGTGCCCGACAAGCCGGACATCCACCGTTGGAGTGAAAAATAAACTCTGGCTACGAAATAAAAAGGGGGCACGCCGATTTCCCGTCACCACGGGAGTGGCGACGGGAAGGCGTGCCCCGAGCGGTCAGGCGCGGACCGCGCGGTCGGGGCCGGCGCGCAGCAGTGCGCACGTGAGCGCCGCCATGCCCAGCAGCACCACCGCGCCGACGCCGAGGGCGAACCGGGTGCCGTACCCGTACGCCTCCGCGGCTGAGGCGAGCAGGGCCGCGCCCTCGGGCTCGGGCAGCTCCGCGGCGGCCCGCTCCGCCGCCGCCACGGAGGAGCGGGCGGCGGTGGCCCGGTCGGGGTCGAAGGAGGCGGGGACGAGCAGCGACAACCTGTAGACGAGGGCGGCCACGCTGCCCAGGGCCGCGATGCCGATGCCCGACGACAGTTCGAACGAGGTCTCCTGGATGGCCGCCGCCTCGCCGGCGCGCTCGGGCCGCACCGCGCTCGTGATCGAGTCCGCGCCCGTGGTCATGATGATCCCCGCGCCGAACCCGGCGACCACCAGGACCGCGGCCAGGGCCGCGTAGTGCTCGCCGACCGGACCGAGGGCGAAGGCCGCCAGGCTGACGCCGAACACCGCGAGCGCCGCCGTCATCGCCGCGCGGTGCCCCAGCCTGGCCGCGATCCACGGCGCGGTGGTCGCGCCCACGGCGTTGGCGACGGCCAGCGGCACGATCGCGAACCCCGCGGCCAGCGGGGTCAGGTGCCGCGATTCCTGCAACCACTGCATCAGCAGGAACAGCATCGCCACGTACGAGCCGAAGCACGCGAACACCGCCGCCACCGCCACGCTGAACCGCCGGTCGCGGAACAGGGACAGGTCCAGCAACGGGTGCGCGATGCGCCGTTGCCTCAGCACGAACCAGACCAGCACCGCCGTCCCGGTCAGGCCGCCGACCACGACCGCCGGGGTCACCCCTTCCGGCGCGGTGGCCTGCTTCAGGCCGTAGGCGAACCCGCCGAGGCCGATCACCGACAGCACCACGCTCATCGCGTCCCACCGCCGCGGCGCGGGGTTGTGCGACTCGGGGATGACCCACAGGCCCACGGCGAGCACCACCACGACCACCGGCACGTTGACCAGGAAGACCGAGCCCCAGTGGAAGTTCTCCACCAGCAGGCCGCCGACCAGCGGGCCGAGGGTGGTGCCCACGCTGTGCGAGGCGGTCCACAGGCCGATGGCGAAGGCGCGCTCCCGGTCGTCGGCGAACACGTTGCGGATGATCGCCACCGTCGCCGCGATCACCAGGGCGGTGCCCACGCCCAGCAGCGCCCGGGCCCCGATCAGCTGTCCCGTGGTCCGCGCGAACGACGCGATCAACGACGCGGCGCCGAACAGCGCGAACCCGCTCAACGCGATCCGCTTGCGGCCCAGCCGGTCGGCCAGCGAACCGCACACGATCAGCAACGCGGCCACGACGAGCGAGTACACGTCCACGATCCACAGCAGGGCCGGTCCGCTCGAGTCCAGTTCCCGGGCGATGTCCGGCACCGCCACGTGCAGCACGGTCAGGTCGAGACCGGCCAGCAGCAGGCTCGTGCACAGCACGGCCAGGACCAGCCAGCGCCGCCCCTCCCGCGGGGGACTCTCCGCGGGACGACTAATCGACTTCACCCCACTGTTCTCACGGAAAACGCGGCACCGGTCAAGTAGTGAACCGGTTGTGCCTAGGTCACAACCGGTATACCCGTGCTGGTCGGAACCGTTGCGCCGAAACGGTGTGGAGTGAATCTCATCCGAATTGGGACCAGTGGCCGACAGCGCCGACCTACGCCGAACGGGACCCCCGATCACTCGAACCGGGGCACCCCTCATCACGGAGCGAAACCGCCACCCGCCGGTACGGCGGAACGAACGCCCGGGGTTGGGCCGGCCAGGGGTCGGGCAATAACCGCGCTACACTGGGAGCATGAGGCAGGTACGGGTCCGGGTTCGCGAAAAAATCGACGACGTGGCCGATTTCTGCAATGTCGAAGTCGCTTTCGCCGTCGTCGGCGGCAAGTGGAAGATGCTGATCGTCAAGTACCTCCTCCCCGGCCCGCTGCGCTTCGGCGAACTCCGTCGTGCCATGCCGTCGGTGACCCAGCGGATGCTCACCCGGCAACTCCGCGAACTGGAGGAGGACGGTCTGGTCCACCGCACCGTGCACGCCGAGGTACCGCCGCGCACCGAGTACGGGCTGACCGCCCTGGGGCATTCGTTGGAACCGATCGTCGAAGGTCTCGACGAGTGGGGCCGCCGTTACCGCGACGAGGCCGCCACCGCGGAGCCGCGAGCGACCCGCTGACGCCCTGCGGTGCCGCGAACCCCCACGGGAGGGGTTGGCACGCCCGCCCGCACCGGCGACCGCAAGCCCGACAACCCACTCCGGCCTCGGCGCGGCTTGGTGACCGCACGGGGACAGCCCGTCGAGGAGCGGTCCACCGGGAGCCCCGCGCCAACGCGTTCACCGACTCCCGGGGGACTTCACCGGATCGGACCGCACCACCCGGCGTGCCCCGCCGGCGCGCCGAGGTGACTTCGGTGGAGCACGGCAACCGCGCGACGTGACCAGCGGACGGCGTGACACCTCGTTCCGCGGACCTCGCCGGGACGAGGGCGGCTCCGGTCGTGGCCACCCGACCGGGTGCGCGCCGACGCGCACCCCGTGAGCAGGGAGATCCGCGAGCGCGCCGGTTCGGGAGGGATGTCCCGGAACGCCGCCGCGACCGGCTCCGGTCGCGGCGGGCACGTCCGGGAGGCGTCAAGACCCCGCGGCGGTTCGACTTCGGTGTCGTCGCCGCGGAACGGATCGGCGAGCCGGCCCGCGACGAGTGCGGAATTGAAGATCGAAACCGGTTCGGAAGTGCGATCACGGCCGTCGCATTGTCCGTATTCCAGTTCACCCAGAAGTTTTTCGGACCACGAGGTTCATTTACTTGCATTCACCCGGATGGCGGTGCCGCGCCTCCCGTACCAGTCGCAAGGTGGAGTGCGGGGAAGGGGATGCGAATGTATTTGTTGACACGACGGGAAGTGCATCACCGAGAATTCGACCTGAACCTCCGCAATCCGTTGTCGCTGCCTGGCGCGGTGTGGCGGATCGTGCCCGCCGGGGACCTCTTCGCAGCTCAACGCGTTCTCGGCCTGCGCGCCGTCGATCCCGGTGGCATATTCGCGCTCTCCACCCAGGCGCTCGGGCCACCACCCGAATGGTGCGTCCTCGGGGATAACGTCATCGGCGTCTCGGGCTGGCCGGGGGTTGCGCTGGAAGACCAGTACCGGGCTGTGCACAGCGGCGCGGCGGCGTTTATCGCAGCCGCCATGCTGTATTTGACGGTGTCGGGATCGGACGCGGGCGCCGCGTTGGACGCCTTGTCGCCGCGAAAGGTGTCGGACCTGCCGGTGGGCGGTGCGCGGTTCGTGCTGTTCACGACTCCGGCGGGCACCGTGGACGAGGAGGCGGTGGTCGTGCGCACCGGGCCGCAGGAGTTCGTCTTCTCCTGCGGCGGCGGCAAGCCGCCGGGGTGGTTGGAGTCGGTGGCGGCGCAGTTCCCGGACGTGCGGGTCGGGCCGGCCGAACTGTTCAGCTTCAACATCAAGGGGCCGCGCCGGCTCGCCGCCGTGCAGAGCCTGGTCGCCGAGGCCGACCGGGAGCGGATCGCCGCGCTGGGACCGTTCCGGTCGTGCCTGGTCCGGCCGCTGGTCGGGGACACCGCGCGGGTGGTCCGCACGATCATCGGCTACGAGGTGTGGGCGCGGCACGACGTGCTGGCGGCCGTGTGGCGGCAGCTGATCACCGAGCGCCCCGACGTCGTGCCCTCCGCGTGGGAACTGCTCAACACCTACCGCCTGGAGTGCCGGGACATCGTGTTCGCGCTCTACCCCGTGGACATGCACTCGGGCACCACGCTGTGGGAGGTCGGCCAGGGACGGGTCGTGCGGCGCGGCGACGACCACGACTACGTGGGCCGCAAGGCGCTGCTGGACACCCGCGACACGCCCCGGCTGTGGCTGGCCGGCCTCGTCGGCGGAGGCGGCGCGCCACCGCCGGCCGCGGGTGCGGAGGTGTTCGACCGCGAGGGCAACTTCCTCGGCCACGTCACGAGTTCCGCGTTCTCCCCGCGCCACGGCCGCGCCCTGGCCTTCGCGCACCTGCTCCCGCACTGCCCACCGGGGCAGGAGGTCGTCGTGGGCGGCGACAGGTGGACCACGACGACCCTGCCCATCGGAGCGGGCGGTGCCTGAGCACACCGACGTCGTGGTCGTGGGCCTGGGCGTGATGGGCAGCGCCGCGACCGCCGCGCTGGCGAGGTCCGGCCGCAGCGTCGTGGGCGTGGACGCCCGGTCGCCCGCCCACCGCGACACCGCGTCCGCCGGCGAGTCCCGGATGCTGCGCCGCGCCTACCCGTCCCACCCCGAGTACGGGCCGCTCACCGGGCCGGCGCGGACGGCGTGGCTGCGCCTCCAGGAGCGCACGGGCACGAGGGTGTTCCTGCCGACCGGGGGTCTGCTGATCGACCGTCCACAGGGGATCGAGGAGGCGGTGCGGGCGGCGGAGCGGGACGGCGTCCCCTACCGGGTCGTCACCGGGCCGACCCACCCGCCGCTGCGCCCGGACCCGGACGCCGTGGGCTTCCTCGACGTCGAGGCCGGCGTGCTGCTGGCCGAGCCGGCCGTGCTGGCGCTGCAGGCCGAGGCGGTCGGCCACGGCGCGCGGCTCCGCTTCGGCGCACCGGTGGACCCGGCCGACCTGCTGGACCGCTGGACGCGCCACCACGAGGTCGCGGGCATCCGCGCCGACCGGCTGGTCCTGGCCCTGGGCGCGTGGCAGCCCGCCGTCGGCGCGTGGCCGCCGACGACTTTGGAGCGCACGGTCTCGTTCTGGTTCGACCCGGGTGGGCACGACCTCGGCCGCCTGCCGTTCACCGAGTGGAACGACCCGGACTTCTGCCTGCTGCCGGCGCTCCCCCGGGGCGTGAAGGTGAAGTTCCACCACACCGGCGAGCCCACGGGCCACCCGCCGAGGCCACCGGACGCGGCGGAGGTCGACGCGGCGCGGACGAGGCTGCGCGACCTCACCGGCCTGGACCTGGAGCCGCGCGACGCCGTCGCGTCCTGCTACGCCAACACCCCGGACGGCCGGTTCGTGGTCGCACCGCACCCGGACGCGCCGGAGGTCGTGGTGGTGTCCGCGTGCTCCGGCCACGGCTTCAAGTTCGCCCCGGTGCTGGCGGACCGGGTCGTGACCCTGACGGACGAGAGGAGGGCGGCGTGAGCCGGAAGTTGGCGGACCTGGAGGTGTCCGACCTCGGGTTGGGCTGCATGGGGATGAGCGCGTTCTACGGACCCGCGGACGACGCCGAGAACCTGGCCACGATCCGACACGCCCTGGACAGCGGTGTCACGATGCTCGACACCGCCGACATGTACGGCCCGCACACCAACGAGGAACTCGTCGGGCGCGCCATCCGGGGGCGTCGTGACGAGGTGGTGGTCGCGACCAAGTTCGGCATCCTGACCACCGACGACCCGATGGCCAAACCGGTGCGCGGTGACGCCGCGTACGTCCGCGAGGCGGTCGACGGGTCGCTGCGCCGCCTGGGCGTGGACCACATCGACCTGTACTACCAGCACCGCGTCGACCCGACCGTGCCGGTCGAGGAGACCGCGGGCGCGCTCAAGGAACTGGTGGAGGCGGGCAAGGTGCGGCACATCGGCCTGTCCGAGGCCGGTCCGGCGACGATCCGCCGCGCGCACGCCGTGCACCCCGTGACGGCCGTGCAGAGCGAGTGGTCGCTGTGGTCGCGGGACATCGAGGACGAGGTGGTGCCGACCTGCCGGGAACTGGGCATCGGGGTCGTCGCCTACTCCCCGCTGGGCCGGGGCCTGCTCGCCGGTCGGTTCACCTCGCGCGGCGACCTCAGCCCGCAGGACTACCGCCTGTTCGAGCAGCCGAGGTTCGCGCCGGGCCACATCGACCGCAACGTCCGGCTGGCCGCCGCCCTGGCCGAGGTCGCCGCGCGGCTCGGCATCACCCCGGGGCAGGCCGCGCTCGCGTGGGTGCTGCACCGCGGGCCGGACGTGGTGCCCTGCCCGGGCACCACCAAGCGCGACCACCTGGACGAGAACCTGGCCGCCGCACGCGTCCGCCTGAGCCCGCGGGACCTGGCCGACGTCGAGGCGGCCGCCGCCGTGCACGAGGTGGGCGGTGGGCGGACCGCGCCGGAGCACGCCGGCCTGCTGAACGGGTGACCCGGTGGACGACTGGGCCGACCTCACCGTGCCGCTCACCCGAGCCCTCGCCGCCGCCCGCGACCGGCGGGCCGCCGACCCGGCCGTGCACGTCGCGGCCGAGCTGGTGCAGGCCGCGCCGGCCGCCGTCGAAGCGGCGCGGCACGGGCAGCGCGGCTTCGGGATCGTGCTCGACCACGTGCGGGCCGCCGCCGTCGCCGCCCGGTTCGGCCTCGTGGCCGAGACCGACCGCCTGCGGCTCGCCCGTGCGGACGCAGTGACCACCTGCCAGAGAGGGGGACAGTGACGTGCTGGTGCTGGGCCTGAACCTCAGCCACGACCGCTCGGCGTGCCTGATCCGCGACGGGGAGATCGTCGTGGCCGTCGAGGAGGAGCGGCTGGACCGGATGAAGCACTCGGAGGGCTTCCTGGTCCACGGCTACTTCGAACGCCTGACCAAGACGTTGCCGATGCGGTCGGTCACCTACTGCCTGGACGCCGCGGGCGTCGGCATCGACGAGGTGGACCTGGTGGTCGGCAACCGACCGCTGCACGACGGTGCGGTGCGCCGCCTGCTGCGGGAGCTGCCGATCCGCGACAAGTCCAAGGTCCGGGAGCTGCCGCCGCCGTCGCACCACCTCGCGCACGCCTACTGCGCCTACGCGACCGCGCCGTTCGACGACACGGCGATCCTCGTGGTGGACGGCATCGGCAGCCGGCTGCCCGGCTCGGACCGGCTGGAGAAGCACTCCTTCTTCCACGGCCGCGACGGCCGCGTCACGCCGGTCGCCGCGACCAGCTACGACGCCGACTTCGGCACCGTCGGCCTGGGCCTGTTCTACGAGTTCTTCACGGCCAAGCTCGGCTTCGTCACGCGCTGGGGCCACCCCGGGTTCGGCGTGTTCGGCTGCGGCGGCTACCTGGAGGCGGGCAAGACCATGGGACTGGCCCCGTACGGGCGTCCGCGCCCGGACTGGGGGCCGCTGCTGGAGCACGAGGACGACGACGTGACGGTGCGGGTGCGCACGCTGGAGGAGGCGTTCACCAAGTGGCTCGCCGCCGAGGGCGAGGAGTTCGCCGCCGCCGGGACCGACTCGTGGCGCACGGCGTTCGCCCGGGACGTGGCGCGCAAGGCGCAGGACGAGCTGGAGGAGGCGATGGTGCGCCTGGCCCGGCGCGCCAAGGAGCTCACCGGCGCGTCGCGGCTGTGCCTGACCGGCGGCGTGGCCCTGAACTCGGTGGCCAACCAGCGGATCGTGGCGGAAGGGCTGTTCGACGAGGTGCACATCTCGCCGCCCGCCGGTGACGCGGGCATCGCCATCGGTGCCGCGGCCTACGGCTACCACGAGCTGCTCGGCGGCACGCGGCGCGGCCGGTTCACCACCGCCGGAGTCGGGCGCCGCTACTCCGAGGACGACGTGCTCAGGGCGTTGGACGACGTCCGCGACCGGGTGCGGGTGCGACGGGCCGGGACGGACGAGGTGGCCCGGCTGATCGCCGACCGGCACGTCGTGGGCTGGTTCCAGGGCGGTTCGGAGATCGGCCCGCGTGCCCTCGGCCACCGCAGCCTGCTCGCCGACCCGCGGCACCCGGCCATGCGCGACTACCTCAACACCGTGGTGAAGCACCGCGAACCCTTCCGGCCGTACGCGCCGTCCGTGCTCGCCGAGCACGCCGGCGCCTGGTTCGACCTGCGCGGCGACAGCCCGTACATGCTGCTGGTGCCACGGGTGCGGCCGGAGCGGCGCGACCTCGTGCCCGCGATCACCCACGTGGACGGCACCGCGCGCGTGCAGACCGTGGAGGCGGGCGTGAACCCGCCGTTCCACGCGCTGATCCGGCAGTTCCACGCCCTGACCGGGGTGCCGCTGCTGCTCAACACGTCGTTCAACGACGCGGGCGAGCCGATCGTCGAGACCCCCGCGGACGCCCTGCGCACGTTCCTGCGCACCGAGATCGACCACCTGTACCTGGGCGGCCTGCTGGTCGACAAGCCCGGCCGGGTGCTGCCCGTCGGCCACCCCGCGACCCTGGAGGAGGACCACGCATGACCGAGGACGCGAAACCCGGCGACGCGTTCGGGGAGGTGCTGCGCGCCGTGCTGGCCCGGCACCGCGGCCTGGAGCAGACCAGGTCGATCGGACCCCGCACGCCCCGCCCGGTGGTCGAGATCGTGGAGCGCGACGACGGCTTCATCCGCGGCGGGCCCGCCGACTGGTACCTCGCCGGTCCCGACGAGTGGTGGCCCAGCGAGCAGAAGGCGCTGGAGCGCATGGTCGGCCGGGTGCTGGACATCGGCGCGGGGGCGGGGCGGGTGGCGCTGGCCCTGCAGGACCGGGGCTTGGACGTGACCGCGCTCGACCCGTCCGCGGGCGCGATCGAGGTGGCCCGGGAGCTGGGCGTGCGCAACCTCGTCCGGGCGACGACCGAGGAGCACGTGGCGTCCGGCGAGCGGTATGACACGTTCGTGTTGTTCGGCAACAACCTCGGCCTGCTCGGGCCCCGCGACCACGCGCACCGGTTCCTCGCCGACCTCGCGGCGCTGGCCCGCCCGGGCGCGCGGATCGTCGCGCAGGGCACCGACCCGCACCACACCACCGACCCGCTGCACCTGGCCTACCACGAGCGCAACGTCGCCCGGGGCAGGCCACCCGGCCTCTACCGCCAGCGCGTCCGCTTCCGCGACCTGGCCACGGGGTACCTGGACTACCTGCTGTGCTCGGCGGAGGAACTGGTCGACCTCGTCGCGGGCAGCGGGTGGGCGGTGGTCGACGTGGACGAGCAGGACGCACCGCTCCTGATCGCCACCCTGGCGCTCGAAGGCTGACCTTGCGCGGGTACGCCGCGGTGTGGCGCGTGCCGGGCGCGCCGTTCCTGCTGGTCGTGGGGGCGGCGTCCCGGTTGGGCGCGGGCATGGCGCCGCTGGCGCTGCTGCTGCTGGTGCAGCAGGCGACCGGAAGGTACGCCTACGCGGGGATCGCGGGTGGCTGCTACGCGCTGGCGGGCGCAACCGCCGGTCCGCTGCTGGGGCGGCTCGCCGACCGGGTCGGGTCGCCGCGCGTGCTCGTCGCGACCGGGGTCGCGCACTCCCTGGTGCTGCCGGTCCTGGTCCTCGTGCGCGGGTCCACCGCGGCGGTCTGCGCGCTGGCCCTGCTGGCGGGCGCGACCTACCCGCCGTTGACGGCCGTGGTGCGCGGTGCGTGGAACGGCCTGACGTCCGGCCGGCTGCGGGTCACGGCGTTGGCGGCGGAGACGGTGGTGTTCGAGCTGGTGTTCGTCGTCGGACCGCTGCTGGTGTCGGTGTTCGTGCTGGCGGCGACTCCCGCGGCGGCGCTGATCGGGTCGGCGGTGATCACGTGCGCGGGCGCGGTCGCGCTGGCGTTCAGCACGGCCCTGCGCCACCCGCCCCGCGCGGCGACCACCACGGGCTGGGGACCGTTGCGCGTGCCGGGGTTCGTGGCGGTGCTGGTGTGCGTCGGCGCGCTGGGGGTGGCGTTCGGCATGGTGTCGGTGACCGTGCCCGCGCACACCCGCGGGTCGGAGGGCGCGGCCGGTGTGCTGCTGGCGCTGTGGGGCCTGGGGTCCGGTGCCGGCGGCCTGTGGTTCGGCACCCGCCCGCCCACCGCGTCGCCCGCGCGCCAGTTCGCGTTCCTGCTGTGGCTCAACGCCCTGGCCACCGCGGTGCTCGCCCTCGCGCCCGGGCCGGTGGCGCTGGGCGTCGCCATCACGGCGGCCGGCCTGGTCATCGCACCCGCGTTGACGGTCTACCTGTCGATCGTCGGCCGCATCGTGCCGTCGGCGATGCTCACCGAGGCCCACACGTGGGTGGCGACGCTGCCGGTCGCGGCGAACTCGGCCGGGGGCGCCGTCGCCGGGCTCGTCGTGGACCACCCCGGCGGCGTGCCGTGGTCGTTCGCCCTCGCCGGGCTGGTCATCGCCGCCGCGGCGGCCACGGCGGGACGTGCCTCGGGGCCGATCGGACGGGTGGAACGCCGGGTCCCGTCCTGACCTCGCCCCGCCACGACGCCCGCTCACCGGTGCTGCCGCAGGTCAGGGGTGTCACCGGCGGCGGCCATGCGTTCCCCGCGCCCGCCGTCGCCGTCGAGCAGTTGCAGACCGGGCAGCGGCCCGCACGAGCGTCCGAGATCGGCCCGCACCGGAGCCGGCTCCGCCGCGCCCGAACCCACCTGCACCCGGCCGACCCCGGTCAACCGGGCGGACGTTCGCGGTCAGCGCGCCGGCCGATGACGACGCGGGCACCGAGCGGGGCGGCCGGGCCGCGTCAGGCGAGAAGGCTCGGAGCCGGGTTGGCCGCCGTTGTACCGGTGCCGGCGGGCGATGAGGGCCGACGGCCGGGATGAACGCCGACGGTCGGCTGGAACCGGGCTCCGCCGCGAGCCTCGCCCGGCATCGCGCCGCGTGCGAGGCGTTCGTTCGGTGGTTGAACGCATAACCGCCCGGTGGCAAGATCGGGACACGCCGCCGATGCCATGCGACTCGATGGGGAGCAGCAGATGGTCAAGGCACTGCGCCGTGATGCCCTCGCGGCGGCGCTCATCAGGGTCGCCACGCTGGTCCCGGCCACCGTCGTCGCGGCGGAGGGCGCGGAAATCACCGGACCGCGCAGGCCGCGGTGAACGCGGTCGCGACCGGCGACCACGATCTCGACCGGCCGTCGTCATCGTCGGCGACAAGGCGGCGAGGGGCACCGGAAGCACCCTGACCACCGCCACCGTCAAGACAACGCCGGGTTCCACCAGTCGGAACCCGGTTGGCCGACCGTGCCACCAACGAAGGCGAAGGGGTAATCGTGCTGGGGAGAAGACTTGTCATCGGGGCCGCGGTCGTCGCGGTGTTATCCGGCGGCGTCGCGGTGGGGACGGCGGCCGCGGGAACGGTCGGGCTGGGGCTCGACTACACCTGCGGACCGGGGGTCGTCGTGCACGCCGACGTCACGGCCGTCGTGCCCGACGAGGGGATGGCCGGCGGGAACGTCCCGTACGTCGAACCCGCCTACATCGACGTGGACGTGACGTTCGCCCTCGACCGCGCGCCGGCCGGCGTCCGGATCGACGGGGACAGCACCGCGTCGCTGGCGGCGACGGTCGTCGGCCCCACGGGGACCACGGCGACCGCGGCCGCGCTGAGCTTCGCGCCGACCCTGCTCACCCCGTCCGGCGGGCCGGTGAAGGCCGCCGGCGGGTTCCCGCAGCTGGGCCTCTACCCGGCCGGGAACTACGCGATCCACCTGGGCGACCTCACGCTGTCCCTGCGGCCGGAGCGCGCGGACGGGACGCCCGCGGGCGCCGCGACCACCGTGACCTGCCGGCACTCCGGCACCAACGACCTGCTGACCGTGGTCAAGTCCGAGTCGAGCATCATCGAGCACCCGGTGCGGCCGTCGCAGCTGCAGGTGACGGCCGTGACGCCGACC
The DNA here is from genome assembly GCF_044544865.1 of Actinosynnema sp. NPDC053489. Lineage (NCBI taxonomy): Bacteria > Bacillati > Actinomycetota > Actinomycetes > Pseudonocardiales > Pseudonocardiaceae > Actinosynnema > Actinosynnema sp. NPDC053489. The sequence goes on from NZ_JBITXT010000009.1 coordinate 317,259, forward strand.
AGCGTCTCGCTGAGCTGGTACTCGACCTCGTGGTGGTTCCCCACGATCGGCTACGACGTGTTCCTGGACGGCGTGAAGGTCGCCTTCGTGACCGACAAGCAGGCGACGCTCACCGGGCTGAGCCCCGACACCCAGCACCGCGTCAAGGTCACCACCAAGGACTCGTACGGCTTCTCGTCGCCGAAGAGCCAGGGGCTGGTCTTCGCGACGCCGCCGCGCGGCCGGTAGTCCCGCCCTCACCGTCGCGGTCCGCTCGCAGCGGTCGTGGACCCGGGAGTCCTTCGCGGCCTCCCGGGTCGAGGCGCTCCCCGCCGCCCCGTACCTGCGGGTCGTCCGCGCGGCCGGTAACCCGCGGGGTCGTGGTGGAGGTGCGGTCCGACCGCCCGTGGCGACCGGACGAGCGCGATCACGAGGTGTCGTGGCGCGGATCGGCGGGTCAGCCGTCGGCACAGGCGACGGCCTCGCCCCTCGGTCCACGGCCCGTCGCCGACGATCCGTCGGCGCGCGAGTTCGCCACCGACCACCACGTGCGGGAAGGCGGCACCCCCGGCCGTCAGCCGATGACGAAGGTCCTGATGCTGTGGGCCGCCAGCTGGGCGCCGAAGGCGCCGTTCGACATCGTGATCGTCGTGTCCTGGGCGAGGGTCCGCGTCGCGGTGGTCACCCAGGTCGGGATCGTCGCGGACGCGATGTCCCGGACGGTGAACGGCAGGTACACCGCCGACGAGTTCTTGTTGACGGCCACGATGACGACCCTGGACCCGCTCTTGAACGCCGTGATGTAGACGTTCGACTGCGGGTTCGCGGTCGCGGTGATCCGCTGGTGACCGGGGCGGACCCACTTCGAGAAGTGGGCCATGTTGGCCCCGCGCTTGCTGATCTGCCCGTCCTCGCGCATCGGGCCGTACGAGCGGCGGATGTACCACCACACGTAGGTCTGGAACCGACCGTGGACCAGCGCGCGGTGCATGTGCTCGCCCACGTCGAGCGCGTTCGGCCAGAGGTCGGCCGAGTCGGTGCTGTTGGGGTGGTAGACCTCGGTCATCCACAGCTCCTTGCCGCCGCCCTTCTCGCGGAAGAGCGGGTACGGCAGGTCCTCCGGCCTGGTGCCGTAGAGGTGCGCACCGATGATGTCCACGTTCGCCAGCGCGGCGGCATCGTTGAGGATCGGGTCGGAGGTCCGCTTGAGGTACTGGAACGACTCGGGCGCGATGACCCTGGTGTTGATAGAGCCCGCGTTCTCGCGCAGGAACCGCACCATCTCGTCGGGGGTCCACGCCGTCCAGTCGTGCGCGTAGTCCGGCTCGTTCTGCACGGAGATCCCGTACAGGTCGACCCCGTTGTCGCGCATGAACGTGGAGAAGTCGTTCAGGTGCTGCGCATAGGCGCCGTAGGCGTTGTAGCGCAGGCGCTTGCCGCCGGAGAAGGTCTCGGTCATCGAAGCCGGCGGGTTCCACGGCGAGGCGAAGACCTTGGCCCCGAGCTCACCGGCGCGCTTGGCCGTGGCGACCTCGCGGCTCCAGGTGGCGCGGTCCTCGGGGACGGGGATGCGCAGCACGCTGAAGCCCAGCTGCCCAGCGCCGTTGCCGAAGGCCGTCTCGCGCTGGGAGGCGGTGAGGTCGCCGATCCAGCCGGGGTGGTTCATGCCGCCGAACCCCAGGATCGTCTGCTGCACGACCGACGGTTCGACGAGCACACCGGCCTGCGCCGAAGCGGGTCTCGCCACCGCCAGTGCCGGTAGCGCGACGCCTGCCGCCAGCAACGACCGCCGCCGCAGCAGGCCCGGACCCGGTTCTCCGGATCGGTTTCCACGTGGTTCCACGGTTCCTCCACGAGATCGGTCTTGTTCGGGTTCGGCCGTCGTCGGACGCCGGGCGGAGTGACCGCGCGAGCGGGCGGCGGTAAGCGATTCACGACGGAACCGGGCACCGGAGAACACGCGTCCCGGGCGAGCGGGGGCAGAGGACGGCCGGCCACAGGACGACGAGAACTCCGGGCACAGGACGATTGAAACGATTCGATTCCTGGTGACCATACGCGGGACGAGTCCGCTGAAGCAATGCTTGAGCGCTGTCGAACGAATTCGACATACCCGCAAGGCTTTCCGGGCACGGTCCGACAGACCTGAAAGGAGCATCCGCTGCGTGGGCCGGAAGAGCGGCGACCACTGCGACACCGAGTGGCAGTTGATCCACCACGGTGACCTCGGGTCGGTCGCGCAGCCGCGACGAGGTGGAGAACGAGATGTCCCGCCGTAGCGACGGGTTCTGCAACACCGAACGCACCCGGGAGGATTTCAACCCCGACGAGCGCGAAGCCGCCTGGCGCACCGGTCGTTGCCCGCGTTCAGCCCGAGCGCGGCACAGTCGACGGGAAGCCGGCTCGAACGGAGGTCGCCCCCGTTCGAGCCGGCGGAGCGCAAAGGCGCTCACGACACGTCCGCGGCTGTCGTGTCCGGGCACGACAGCTCCCGGTCAGCCGCCGATGGGCACGAGGGTGAACCTCTGGTTGATCTGCCCGTGGCAGTCGTACAGCTGGACCTGCGCCCCGTTGGCGGTGCTCCAGACGTCCAGGCAGCGCCCGGACTGCACGCCGGTGATGGTGCCGTTGGAGTTGACGTTCCACTGCTGGTTGGTCTGGCCGTTGCAGCTGTAGATCTGGATCGCCGCGCCGTTGCCGGAGCCCGCGGCGTCCAGGCACATGTTGCCGTACACGGTGAGCTGCTTGCCCGTGGTGTACGTCCACTGCTGGTTGGTCTGGCCGTTGCAGTCCCAGAGGTTCACCCGGGTGCCGTTGTTGTGCGACGCGTTGGGCACGTCGATGCACCGGTTCGACTGGGCTCCGACGATCTGGTTGGCGCCGGTCGGCGGCGGGCCCGTGGTCGTCGTGGTCGTGCCCGTGGTCGTGGTCGTCGAGGTGGTCGGGGCGGCGTTGAGGGCGTTCAGCACCGACGTGTACGCGGGCTTCTTGTTGCCGCCGCCGTCGAACAGCAGCGGGCTCTCGCTGGAACGCCACGAGTCGCTGTCCCGCACGCCCCAGACGGTGATGCCGACGCAGCGGGCCACGTTGAGGCACGCCTGGGTCAGTCCGGCGTACTGCGTGGTGGAGGCGTTGGTCACGTCGACCTCGGTCAGCGCCACGTCCACGCCGAGCGCGGCGAAGCTCGACAGGGTGGTCTGGAAGTTGCCCGGCAGCGAGCTGCCGCCGGTGAAGTGGGTCTGCAGCCCGACGCAGTCGATCGGCACGCCCCGGTTCTTGAAGTCCCGGATCATGTTGTAGACGCCCTGCGTCTTGCCGTACGACCAGTTCTCGATGTTGTAGTCGTTGTAGCAGAGCTTGACCGACGGGTCCGCGGCGCGGGCGGTGCGGAACGCCACCTCGATCCAGTCGTTGCCGGTGCCCTGCAGGTTCGACTGCCGGCGGCTGCCGTCCTCGTTGAACGCCTCGTTGACCACGTCCCAGTGGACCAGCTTGCCCCTGTAGTGGGCCATGACGCCGTTGATGTGGTCGATCATCGCCTGCCGCAGGCTGCTGCCGGACAGGCTCTGCATCCATCCCGGCTGCTGCGCGTGCCACGCCAGGGTGTGCCCGCGCACCTTCAGCCCGCGCTGGGTGGCCCAGTCGTAGATCCGGTCGCCGGCGCTGAAGTTGAACTGACCGCGCTGCGGCTCGGTCGCGTCGGGCTTCATCTCGTTCTCGGCGGTCACCATGGTGAACTCGCGCGCGGCGATCGTGGTGTACGTCGAGTCCCCGAGCCTCCCGCCCGCGATCGCCGTGCCGAAGTACCGGCCCGACTGCGCCGCCGCGGCACCCAACGTGCTCGCGGCCGCGTTCGCCGACGAGATCATCACGGTTGCCGTCGCCAGCGTCACGACACCGACCGCTCCCACGGCCAGCGCCCTGGCGATGGGCGGTCGTGTCCGCGGGGCACCACCACGATGGGCAGCGTTGCCTATCGTCATCATCGTCCTCCTCTAACAGGGACCCGGGCCGTCTTCGCACAACGACCGGACGTCATATAGAAGGATTGGCGAAAGCCGATGCTGCCTCCTCGACGCCGGCCGGCGCAATGTTTTGCGCAACAGTTGCGCACGGTCGACAGGTCCCTGGCGGACGGCGGTTGTCGCCGTCGCGTAATTCAGCCCAAGAAATCCCAATTTCCCCGTCAACCGTTCCGAGGTTTTCCCGCAGCAGAACTCGACCCGATCCTTTCCGCGACAGCCGAGGAGGTCCCCACCGGATGCCCCGGCCCCTCGCCCCTCGGTTCCGGAATGGTGATCGCAACCGCCGACCGGCCGAAGGGTTGGCCGCGTTCCGGTCCACCGTCATCGCGCCGATGGACCAGGACGGCGACGGGCAGGTCGACCCGCGTGGGACCGCCTCAGCGCTCGACCGGGTGAGTCGGGACACCCAAGCCGTACCGGGCCGCGGCGCCACCCCCGCCCACCACGAGCACCGCCACCCCTCGTCACGAGCGGGTCGAGCGGCATCGGCGCGGCGATCGCGGACGAGCTCGCCGGTCACGGCGCGAATCCGGTGTTGGTGGCGCGCGACGCCGGACAGCCGGAGAGGACCGCCGCCGGCCTCCGCGAGCGGCACGGGGTGGCGGTGCCGGGCGTGGCGCTCGACCTCGACCGGCACGACGCTCCGCACCGCCTGGTGGAGACGATCCGGGAGGCGGGCATCGAGGTGGAGATGTTGGTCAACAACGCCGGCACGAGTTCGCGGGCGGTGGTGGCGGACAGCGATCCGGCCGCGTTGCGCCGGCTGGTCGACCTCAACGTCGGCGCTGTGGCCGAGTTGACCGCGATGCTGGTCGCGGAGGTGGTCCGGCGGGGGCACGGGTCGGTGGTCGACATCGCCAGTACCGGGGCCTACACCCCGGCACCCCACCTGGCGGCGCACGGGGCCTCGAAGGCGTACGTCCTGTCCTTCACGCAGGCGTTGCGGGCGGAGACCAGGGCCAGCGGTGTCAGGGTGGTCGCGGTGAGCCCGGTGCCACGCAGACCCCGATGAACTCCCGACCGGCCCGGCGGATGCGTCAGCCGGTCCAGGTCGCCCGCACCGCGCCGGCCGCCCTGGCGGGACCGGACCCGCCGTGGTCGACGGGGGCCGCAAGTCGACGGGGGCCGCAACAAGGCGACCGCCGCCCTGGTCCGCCTGGTGCCGCCGAGGTTCATGGCCGCCCTCGCTTTGCGCGTGATGACCCGCTGACACCACACCGCCCGCCATCGCGGGCGCACGCCGGCCACGTGGCGGACCTCCGCCGACGGTCGAGGCGGCCCGGCGCTGGCTCCCCCAGGTGCCGGCCATGCTGGTGCCCATGCGGAGTGGCTCGCCGGGGGCGGCCCGGGTCGTGGTCGGCTGCGCGTCGCTGCCGGCCGGGAGCTGGCTCGGGGGTTGGTGCGGGCCCGGGAACCCGGTGCCGGTGATCCTGCCGATCGCGTCCTGGGACCCCGCCGAGCGCCTGGACTCCTGGATGGCGCGGCGGATCGCGGAGACCTACTCGGACGACCGCACCGCGGCGCTGGTCGCGACGCGCAAGGTGCTGCCGGTGCTGGACGGCCTCGACGAGATGGCCGAACCGTCCCGCACCGCGGCGGTGCGCGCGATCAACCGGTGGTTGCCGAGGGACGAGCCGTCCCGGTGCCGTAGTTCCCCGCGGCAGTCTTCCCGAACCTGTGAGACCGCGGCCGGGTGACCGGTCTTTCCGCGCACCCGACCGCCGGGCCGCGGTCAGTTGGTCCAGGCTCGCAGGGCCTGGTTGCGCTGCGGGTCGCGCAGCTGCCGCAGGGCGTCCTTCTCCAGCTGGCGGATGCGCTCCCGGGTCAACCCGATCTCGGCGGACACCTCCTGCAGGGTGCGCGGGCGGCCGTCGTCCAGGCCGTAGCGGCGGGTCATGATCAGCGCCTGTCGCGCGGGCAGGCTGCCCACCAGCGCCTTCAGCTCCGAGACCAGCCCGTCGTGCTCCAGGCCCTCCCACGGCTGCGCGGCGTCGGCGTCGGCGATCAGGTCGGCCACCGACGCGGCGCCGTCGTCGCCGATCGGCGTCTCCAGGCTGATCGTGGTGCGCGCCGCGGCGCGCAGCTCGACCACGCGGTCCACCGGCATGCCCGCCACCCGGGCCACCTCGTCCGGGGTCGGCTCGCGGTCGGACTCCGCCCGCAGCTTCCGCTCCGCCTTGTGCACCCGCGACAGCTCCTCGCCGACGTGGACCGGGATGCGGATGGTACGGGTCTGGTCGGCCAGGCCGCGCTCGACGGCCTGGCGGATCCACCAGATCGCGTAGGTGGAGAACTTGTAGCCCTTGGCGTAGTCGAACTTCTCCACCGCGCGGATCAGGCCCAGGTTGCCCTCCTGCACCACGTCCAGGAACGGCAGGCCGCGGAACGAGTGCTTCTTGGCCACGGACACGACCAGGCGCAGGTTGGCCCGGATCATGTGGTCCTTGGCGCGCTCGCCGTCGACCGCCACCGCCCGCAGGGCACGACGCCGCTCCGGCGGCAACGCGGGGCCCTCGCCGTCGTCGGACCGGCGCACCAACTCCGCGGCGTAGACACCGGCCTCGATCCGCTTGGCCAGGTCGACCTCCTGCTCCGCGGTGAGCAGCGGCGTCGCACCCACCTCGCCGAGGTACCGGCCCACCAGGTCCAGCTCCGGCGCCCCCTCCCGCCGCGGCGCGTCGGAGCGCACCGGGCGAACTGCTTCCGTCGTCGACGACACGGCCATCTCCTCATCGGGTCGCGCCACCGAGCGGCCGGCTGTGCGTCGGCGGTGGCGAAGGGGGGAATCGGCGATCCGCGAGTGCGGTACGCGCGCCCCGGGAGGGGCAGCCTCCTCTCAACGACACCACCCCGGCCCGAATTCCCGGATCGGCCGGGGGAACGACCTTTCCGGGTACCGCGGGCGCGATCTCCGGCACACCCGGTGGTGCGGCCGGGCCGCCGCGATCCGCAGGGCACGCGGTACGGGGCAGTCCTCCGGCCGCCCGGCGGGAGGAGAGGCCGATGGCGGGTCCGTGGTTGTCGGGCGACGAAGCGGACGCGGCGGAGGAGCCGCGCGACGCCGTGCCGGTGGCCGTCGCGCGGTGAGCCGTGGCGCCCGCCCCCGGGGTGAGACCGAGGACACCTCTCCGGGGGAACAGCGGACCGGGCCGAGCCGTTGTACGAACTGGTCGGTGCGGTCCGTGTCCCCCGGGCCTCACCATTAACGCCTTCGCGGAACACCGTTCGGCTGGAGCCGCGTCGAGCCACTCGCCGAGAGGCGACCGCCGCACCGACCCCTGATCACGCCCCCGGTCCACCGCACTCCCCCCTGCGGTGAACCGGGGGCGTCCGCACGTCCGGGGAGTCGGTGCCCGGCGGTCGGTGCCCGGCGCGTGCGGTGCTCCGAGCTCAGCGGGTCACTCCACGCCCGTCCGCTGCAGCACGACGAGGGAGCGACCGGCAAGGGTCAGCGTGCCGCCGGCGGGGATCGGGTCGCCGCCCGGCTCGGGGGACGTCACCGTGCCGGTGGCGGTGTCGACGACCACCGTCCACTGAGGCCCGTAACCGGGCTCCGGCAGGACGACCTCGACGTCCTCGTGGTGGGCGTTGAACGCGAGCAGGAACGAGTCGTCCAGCACCCGCATGCCGCGCTGGTCCAGGTCCGGGATGCCCTCGCCGTTGAGGA
>NZ_JBITXT010000010.1:0-298150 GCF_044544865.1 Actinosynnema sp. NPDC053489
GTCAGCTTCTGTGAGAGGAAACCGACCCTACCCAGACGGGGCTGTTGCGCTACCACCCCAAGATCAACCTTCTGAATAACACCCTAGGACTCTCGCGCGTTGAACGTAGGACTCTCGCCGGTTAGAGGGAGAGGAGGTGGTGGAGGGTGGTGGTCAGGGCGGTGGTCGGGGTGGTTCGGGGGTGGGTGGTGGTGCGCCAGGCGATCACGCCGTCCGGGCGGACCAGGGCCGCGCCCGTCGGGGTCAGGCGGTAGCGGTCGGCGAAGGCGTTCGTCGGGTCGGTGATGGTGGGCACGTGCAGGTTCGGCACGGTGGCGCTGCGCCACAACGGGTCCAGGGTCAGCAGGGTCCACCTGCCGAACAGGTCCAAAGTGGACACGCGACGGCCTTCGTGCTCCACGATCACGTGCGGTGCGCGGAACCCCGGGCGCGCGCTCGCCTCGGCCGGGTCCTCCATCAACGCCGGGTCGTCGTCCTCGATCAGCACGGCGTTCGAACGGCACCGGTACCCGAGCGTCAGGTGCATCGGGTCCACCTCCGCCGGCACGTCCGGCCCCGCCAACTGCGGCGCGAACCGCTGCACGTAGTTCGCGTACGACCCGGCCACGACCAGTTCCGCGTACGGCCGCCGCTCGGCCTCGTAGCTGTCCAGCAGCCCCTCGCCCGCCTCGCCCCGCAGCACCGCGGCCAGCTTCCACGCCACGTCGTAGCCGTCGCCGATCGCCGTGTTGCCGCCCAACCCGCCCGTCGGCGGCGTCACCTTCGCCGCGTCACCGACCAGGAACACCCGCCCGGCGCGGAACCGGTCGCTCACCCACGCGCCCATCTCCCACGCCGTGACCTCCAGGACGTCCGGCTCCAGGTCCGGCACGTCGGTCGCGATCCGCAGCAGCTCGACGCACCGCCGCGGCGGGTAGTCCGCCACCGACTCGCGCGCCTGGTCGTACTCGACCGTGAACACGTTGCGCCGAGGCGTGTTCGTGGCGACGAACGCCCCGGTGAACGCCGGGTTGCGCAGGTAGTACAGGGTGATCTTGTCGGGGGCGATGCGCGTGGTGAGGTCGGCTTCGAACACCACCCCGATGTGGTGCGACAACGACCCAGGCCCCCGCCGCGCGATGCCCACCAGCTCGCGGACCACCCCGCGGTGCCCGTCCGCGCCCACCACGTAGTCCGCCCGCACCACCTGCTCGCCCCCGGCCGACCGCAGCCGCGCCGTCACGCCCTCCTCGTCCTGCGCCAACGACACCAGCTCCGTCTCGAACAGCACCTCCGCGCCCAGCTCGCGGGCCCGCCGCAGCAGCACCGGCTCGACGTGGTCCTGGCTCGCCAGGCCCGGCCGCTCCGGGCTCAGCGGGGAGTCCCACGTCTCGTCCTCGTGCACGATCGTGTGGAACACCCGCCCGCGCAGGCTCTCCGCGACCTTGATCACGAGGCCGCCGTCGAGGCCCGCGGAGCCGGCGAGCACCTCCTCGGCCACCCCGCCCCGGCGCAGGACCTCCATCGTCCGGTGGGTCTGCCCGGTCGCCTTGGGGTGCGGCGAGGTCCCCCGGTGCTTGGAGACCACCAGCACCTCGACGCCCTCCCGGGCGAGGAACAGCGCCGCCGTCAACCCGCTGAGCCCCGCCCCGACCACCAACACCCGCACACGTCTGTCTCCCATGCCTAAGAATCTTAGACGCTAAGAGACTTGCTGTGCAAGAAGTATCAGAGCGCTACCACGCTCCCCGTCCGCGCCGACTCGAACGCCGCCTCCACGACCTCCAGCCCGGTGATCGCGTCGGCCACCGGAACGGGCGCCCGACCTGCGGCGACGGCCGCGTAGAACTCCTGGTAGGCGCCCGGCGAGGTGCGCACCGGCTCGGTGCCGAGCAGGCCCCAGTGCTCCACCGGCTCCTCGCCCCACCCCTCGCCGCCGGGCACCGCACCCGCCTTGAGCGCCTCCTCCTGCGGGTCCATCCCGTGCTTCACGAACGCCGACCGGTCGCCCAGCACCCGGAACCGCGGCCCCAACGACGCCGCCAGCGCCGACGCCCACAGGTGCGACACCGCCCCGGACGGGTGGGTCAGCGCCAGGAACGCGTCGTCGTGCGCCCGCGCGCCCGGTCGCAGCGTCCGCACCTCCGCGTAGACGCTCTCGGGCCGCCCGAACAACGCCACCGCCTGGTCCACCAGGTGCGTGCCCAGGTCGAACACGATGCTGCCCAGGTCGGCCGGGTCGCCGGACTCCTTCCAGCTCCCCTTCACCTCCGGCCGCCACCGCTCGAACCGCGACTCGAACCGGTGCACCCGCCCCAGCGCGCCCTCGCCGACCAGCCGCGCCACCGTGCGGAAGTCGCCGTCCCAGCGCCGGTTGTGGAACGGGGCCAGCAGCAGCCCCCGCCCCGCCGCCAGCCCGGCCAGCTCCCGCGCCTCCCGGGCCGAGGCCGCGAACGGCTTGTCCACCACGGCGTTCAACCCGTGCTCCAGCGCCGCCCGGGCGTGCGCGGCGTGGAACCGGTTGGGCGTGGTCACCACGACCAGGTCGAACTCGTCCGCCCGCCGCCACACCTCGTCCGCGGACGCGATCAGCTCCGCCTCCGGGTAGCGCGCCGCCGCCTCGGCGCGCCGCTCGGGGTTGCCGGTGACGACGGCGGCCAGCGACAGGCCGGGCGTGGTGGACACGAACGGTGCGTGGAACGCGGCTCCGCCGAGCCCGTAACCGATGAGTGCGGTGCGCATGCCCGCACCCTAGGCGTCCCACGACGTGGACGCTCTGTCTTACGTCGTCACGCAGCGCTACGGTCATCCGCATGACCCCGCTCGTGGCACGCCGGCACGTGGACTACGTGCGCGTGACCAGCATGGCCTGTCGCCAAGCCTGATCCACCTCAGCCCCCGCGCGCCGCGGTGTCCTCGGCGTGCCCGCACAACCCTTCCCTGGCTAGACAGGAGCCGTCAGCATGTCCTGGTCCTTCGACACCAAGCAGGTCCACTCCGGCGCCGCGCCCGACCCGGCCACCGGCGCGCGCGCCACCCCGATCTACCAGACCACGTCGTTCGTGTTCCGCGACTCCGCGCACGGCGAGGCGCTGTTCAGCCTGGCCGAGCCGGGCAACATCTACACCCGCATCAACAACCCCACCCAGGACGTGCTGGAGCAGCGGGTCGCGGCGCTGGAGGGCGGCGTGGCGGCGGTGGCCTTCGCGTCGGGCCAGGCGGCCGTGACCGGTGCCGTGCTCAACCTCGCCCGCGCGGGCGACCACGTGGTGTCGAGCGCCTCCCTCTACGGCGGCACGTACAACCTGTTCCACTACACGCTGCCCAAGCTGGGCATCGAGGTGTCCTTCGTGGACGACCCGGACGACCTGGACGCCTGGCGCGCGGCCGTCCGGCCCGGCACGAAGCTGTTCTTCGCCGAGTCGCTGGCCAACCCGCGCAGCAACGTGCTGGACATCGCCGCGGTCGCCGAGGTCGCGCACGCCGAGGGCGTGCCGCTGGTGGTGGACAACACCGTGCCGACGCCGTACCTGGTGCGGCCGATCGAGCACGGCGCGGACGTCGTGGTCCACTCGGCCACGAAGTACCTGGGCGGGCACGGCACCGCGGTCGCGGGCATCGTGGTCGACGGCGGCACGTTCGAGTACTCCGACGCGGCCCGGTTCCCCGACTTCAACGAGCCCGACCCCAGCTACCACGGCCTGCAGTACTGGCCCGCGCTCGGCCACGGCGCGTTCGCGGCGAAGCTGCGGGTCCAGGGCCTGCGCGACACCGGCGCGGCGATCGCGCCGCTGACCAGCTTCCTCATCCTGCAGGGCATCGAGACGCTGTCGCTGCGCATCGACAAGCACTCGGCGAACGCACTGGAGCTGGCCCGCTGGCTGGAGGCGCGCGACGAGGTGGAGAAGGTGCACTACGCCGGCCTGCCGTCGAGCCGGTGGCACGACCTGGCGCAGAAGTACCTGCCGGCCGGCGCGGGCGGCGTGGTGTCGTTCGAGCTGCGCGGCGGCGTGGCGGCGGGTCGCGCGTTCGTGGACGGCGTGGAGCTGTTCAGCCAGCTGGTGAACATCGGCGACGTGCGCAGCCTGATCGTGCACCCGGCCAGCACCACGCACAGCCAGCTCACGCCCGAGCAGCAGCTCGTCTCCGGCGTCGCGCCGGGCCTGGTGCGGTTGTCGGTGGGCATCGAGGGCGTGGAGGACCTCAAGGCGGACCTGGAGGCGGGCTTCCGCGCCGCCAAGTCGGTGCAGTGAGTCCAGGGATCCCCTGGAGTACCGGGTCCACTGTCGGGGAGACCCCTCCCGCCGCCGGCGGGTGGCGGGAGGGGGACCCGAACGGGCGACGGCAGTGGGTCCGCGGCGCGCTGCCCGGCCTGCCGGTGTCGATCGCCTACGAGACGTGGGGCGAGCTGAACGCGGACCGGTCGAACGCCGTGCTGGTGCTGCACGCGCTGACCGGTGACAGCCACGTGGCGGGCCCGGTGGAGCCGGGGCACCCCACCCCCGGCTGGTGGGACGGGCTGGTCGGCCCGGGGCGCGCGCTGGACCCGGAGCGCTGGTTCGTGGTCGCGCCGAACGTGCTGGGCGGCTGCCAGGGCACCACGGGCCCGTGGTCGACCGCGCCGGACGGCAGGCCGTGGGGCTCGCGGTTCCCCAAGATCACGGTGCGTGACCAGGTGGCGGCCGAGGTGCTGGTGGCCGACGCGCTGGGCATCGACGCGTGGGCGGCCGTGCTCGGCGGGTCCATGGGCGGGATGCGCGCGCTGGAGTGGGCGGTGTCCGAGCCGGACCGGGTGCGCGCGCTGCTGGTGCTGGCCGCGCCGGTCGCCTCGACGGCCGAGCACATCGCGCTGGCGTCCGCCCAGCTGCACGCCATCCGGCTGGACCCGGTCGGCGGCCTGGGGGTGGCGCGCAGGATCGCCCAGCTGAGCTACCGCACGGAGGCGGAGCTGACCGCCCGGTTCGGCCGCGAGGTGCGCGAGGACGGCCGCTACCAGGTGGAGTCCTACCTGGACCACCACGCGGCCAAGCTGGTGCGCCGGTTCGACCCGGCCAGCTACGCCACCCTGACCGAGGCGATGAACAGCCACGACGTGGGCCGCGGCCGGGGCGGGGTGCGGGCCGCGCTGCGCCGCGTCACGGCACGCACCCTCGTGGCCGGGATCGACTCCGACCGCCTGTACCCGCTGCGGCAGCAGGCCGAGGTCGCCGACGCCCTTCCCGGCGCCGGCGACCTGCGCGTGGTGACCTCGCCCTACGGCCACGACGCGTTCCTCATCGAGGTCGACCAGGTGTCGAAGCTGGTCGCGGAACTGCTGGAGGCGGGCTAGAAGCCGGCCGTGATGCGGGTGAACTCCCAGTCGGCCTGCGGGACGCCGCTGCAGTTGGACGCCACCTGGCCGTCGCAGCCGCCGCGGTCGCGGTTGACCGCCCAGAACGTGAACCGGCCCAGCCCGTTGGACTTCGCCCAGTCGCGCAGCTGGGTCCACGTCTGCGGGGTCGTGACCTCGCGCTGGTCGGACAGGCCGTTCATGCCCGAGATGCCGGTGTGCCGGAACGCCTCGGCGTCGGACCACCCGAACGTGGCCTTCAGCTTGTTCTTCAGCGCCGTGGCCGCGTTGATCGTGTCGGTGCCGATGTTCGAGCTGCCGAAGTCGAACGGCATGATCGTGAACACGTCGATGTTCGCCCCGATCGCCGCGGCCCGCTCGATCAGCCGGTTGCCCCAGGAGTTCGGGCCGGTGGTCGTGGTGCCGAAGGTGACGATCGTCTGGATGCCGGGGTTGTTCGCCTTGACGATCTTGAGCGCCTCCAGGATGCGGTCCTGCACGGTGGCGTTCTCGAACTCGTCGGTGTTCTCGATGTCGATGTCGATGGCCTTCAGCCCGTAGGCGTTGATGACCTGCTGGTACGCGCCGGCCAGCGCCTGCGGGGTCGAGCAGTTCGGGCCGAGCTTGTTGCCGCTCCACCCGCCGAACGACGGGATGACGTCGCCGCCCGCCGCGCGGATCTGCTGGATGGCCTGCGCGTCGACGCCGCCGGCCAGCGGCCGGGTGCCGTCCCACGCGGGGTTGCAGCCGCCGGAGGACAGCACGAACGCCAGGGTGAACCACTTGACGCCGGTCGAGCTCATGATCGACGCGGGCGCCGGCGGGTTGCCCCAGCCCAGGAACAGGTACGGCGCGCCCTTGCCGCCGGTCGGGTTGGTGCCCGGCTGGGTGGTCGCGGAGACCTGGTTGGACGGGCCGGAGGTGTTCGACGCGGCGTCGCGCGCCCGCACCGTGAAGGTGTAGGCGGTGGAGGCGTTCAGGCCGGTCACGGTGGCCGTGGTGCCGGTGACCGTGGTGGCGACCGAGGTGCCCCGGTAGACGTCGTACCCGGTCACGCCGACGTTGTCGGTCGAGGCCGTCCACGCCAGCGAGACGGAGTTGCTGGTGGTCGCGGTGACGCGCAGGGACGCGGGCGCGCTGGGCGCGACCGTGTCGCCGCCGCTGCCGCCACCGGTGCACGGGGCCCCGTTGACGGTGCAGTTGAGCGGCGCGCCGGAGCCGGTGCCGACGAAGCCGAAGCTCGTCGACGCCCCGACGGCGACGCTGCCGTTGTACTCGCGGTTGGTCGCCACGTAATGATCACCCGTTCGGGTGATAAGAGCGTCCCAGTACGACCCGACCGACGTGCCGGCGGGCAGGTCGAACTCGACGCGCCACGAGGTGATCGCGGACGGGCCGCCGTTGGCGACGGTGAACTTGGCGTCGAAGCCGGTGCCCCAGTCCTGGGTCTTGGCGAAGGTGGCGGTGACGCCCGACGCGGCTTGCGCGGCGGGGCCCACGACCAGTGAACCGATGGCGAGTGCGCCTGCTGCGAGCAGCGCGCTCGTTCGTCGTGACATTGAGGAGTCCTCCTCGGCGGGATCGGCAGGGTGATTCACGCCCACCAGGGAGGTTGGTCTAGACCATATGAAAAGGCAAGGCTCCGCGCGGTATTGCCGGTCCGACGGCCGGTCGAAGCGGGCGAAACGGACTAATCCTCCAGCGCGGAGGCGATCCAGGCGGACACCGGCAGGTCGCGCATCCCGCACTCGACGGCCAGCTTCACCGTCCACCGCAGCGCCTGGAGCACCACCGTGGCCAGCTCCTGCGGCTGCCCGTTGGCCAGCGCGATCTCGATCTGCTCGGCGGCGGCCTCCTGGTCGCCGTGCACCTCGGCGAGCAGCGTGCGGATCGCGGTGCGCACGGGCGGGTCGGCGTCGTCGATCGGCACCTCCTGCCCGTCCTCGTCGAAGACCTGCATCTTGACCGGTGTCGCCCCGCCCGACCCCAGCGCCGCGACCATGGCGCTGCACTCGGAGAACAGCAGGAGCACCAGCTCCCGGATCTCCTCGTTGCCCTCGGGCGAGCCGCTGAGGTAGCCGGTGACCAGGTCGACCGCGACAGCGTCCTCCCCGACCTTGGCGGCGGTCAGGGCCTCGCCGGCCACGGCCTGGAGCCGCGACCAGCGATCCGGATCTTGCTGCGGGTGCATTAAGCCATCTTCCAACACGGAGTAGGGGCGCACAGCTCTGCATATTGCCTACCCGGTGGCGTTCGCCCGCCGCAACGGCTTGTCCGCAGCACCGGCTCTCAGGTATGGGCGCGTTCCCACCCGTGCTACCGGGGTATGACGGACCACGGTCGCTGTGCCGGCCCGGTCCCGCCACCTAGCATCGGGGACGTGATCCGCACCCTCCTCCAGGTCGTGCTGCTCCGCGACCGCTCGCGGGTCTTCGACGGCTTCCCCCTGCGCCGCCTGCTCGGCGCGGCCGTGCTGGTCTACGGCCTGGTCGTCGCCATCTGCGCGAGCGCGGCCTACGTCTCGGCGGAGGACCCGGACGGCTGGTGGCCGCTGCTGTTCGCGGTCGTCGCGGGCAGCACCGCGCTCACGCTGCGCTCCACGCTCGCCGCCTGGCGGCTGGCCACGGCCGGCCTGGTCGTGGTGCGGCTGCTGCTGGAGCACGAGCCCGTCCTGCTCGCCGACTGGCGGTGGCTGTGGTACCTGCCGGTGCTGGTGGCCGTCGGGACGGTCCACAGCGGCCGGGTCGTGCTGGTCGTGGGGGTGCTCACGGCGGCGGTCGTGATCGCGGTCAACGGGCCGGACCAGTACGCCTGGCCCATGGTCGGCCTGCTGCTGCTCGTGCTCCTCGTCGCGTACGCGTTCGGCTCGCGCGGGCGCGCCGAGCAGCGGTTCCACTCCGAGCGGGACGAGAAGGCCGCGCTGGTCGAACGCGCGCGGATCGCCCGCGAGATGCACGACGTGGTCGCGCACCACATGTCCATGGTGGTGGTCCGCTGCGAGACCGCGCCCTACCGGATCACCGGCCTGCCCGAGGAGGGCGCGCGGGAGTTCGCCGAGCTGGGCGCGGCGGCCCGGGCCGCGATCACCGACCTGCAGCAGCTGCTCGGCGTGCTGCGGGCGTCCGACCAGCGGGCCGACCGCGCGCCGCAGCCGGGCTTGGCCGACATCGCGTCGCTGCACGCCGGCGCGTCCGTCACCGGCGCCGAGGTGCCGCCGGCGGTCGGGCTGACCGCGTACCGGGTCGTGCAGGAAGCCCTGACCAACGCGGGCAGGCACGCGCCGGGCTCCGCGACGTCGGTCGCCGTCGACCTGGTCGACGGCGAGGTGCGCGTGGTCGTGCGGAACGCGGCGGGCGGGCCGTCGCTGGGCGGTGGCGGCGGGCACGGGCTCACGGGCATGCGGGAACGGGTGGCGGTGCACGGTGGTTCGCTGACCGCCGAACCGACCGCCGACGGTGGTTTCGAGGTGCGGGCGGCGATACCGGTGGGGCGGTCGTGATCAGGGTCCTCGTGGTGGACGACCAGGAGATGGTGCGCGAGGGGTTCTCCGCCCTGCTGGACGCCCAGCCGGACATCACCGTGGTCGGGTCGGCGGGCGACGGCGTCGCCGCCGTGGCCGAGGTGCGCCGGTTGCGGCCGGACGTGGTGCTGATGGACGTGCGGATGCCCGGGATGGACGGGCTGACCGCGACCAGGCTGCTGGCCGACGACCCGGTCCGGGTGCTCGTGCTGACCACGTTCGACCTGGACGACTACGTCTACGAGGCGTTGCGGGCCGGCGCGAGCGGGTTCCTGCTCAAGCACGCGCCGGCCGGCGACCTGCTGACCGCCGTGCGGGTCGTGGCGCGCGGCGACGCGCTGCTCGCGCCCTCGGTGACCAAGCGGCTGATCGAGGACTTCGTGAAGGCGCGGCCCGCGCGGGCGGTCAGGCCCGCGGCGCTGGGCGCGCTGACCGAGCGGGAGACCGAGGTGCTGCGGCTGGTCGCGCGGGGCCTGTCCAACGGCGAGATCGCCGCCCACCTGGTGCTGGCCGAGCAGACCGTGAAGACGCACGTGAGCCGGGTGCTGATGAAGCTCGGCCTGCGCGACCGCGCCCAGGCCGTGATCGCGGCCTACGAGTCCGGCCTGGTAGTACCGGGGTAGGGCCCGGCGAACGGCACCGCGGGGTGACGACCGGCCGCGGGTGGTCTTCCTAGCTTCGGCGCCATGTCGAAGAAGATCGCGCTGGTGGCGGCGCTGCTGGTCCTGGCGACACCGGGCGGCGACCCGCCGCCGTTCACCCCGCGGGTCGAGGTGCGCGGCGACCTGGCGCGGGCGGCGCACGTCGCCGTCGTCGTGCCGGGGTCCGACGTGGACGACCGGCGGTTCGCCGGCACGGTCGGGAGGATGGCGCGCGACCTGCACGCGGCCGTGGGGCGGGACGACGTCGCGGTGGTCGCCTGGCTGGGGTACCGGACGCCGTCCGGGCTCGGCGTGGACGCGGCCGGCGGCCGGTTGGCGCGGGCCGGCGCGGTCGCGCTGGACGAGTACGTGCGCACGCTGCCGGGGCACGTGCACCTGATGTGCCACAGCTACGGGTCGGTGGTGTGCGCGCTGGCCCAGCCGCCGGTGGACGACGTGGTGCTCCTCGGGTCGCCGGGCGTCCGGGTCGACGCGGTGACGTCCGGCGCGCGGGTGTGGGCGGCGCGCGGCGGCCGGGACTGGGTCCGCTGGGTGCCCGCGGTCCGGCTGGGCGACCTCGGGCACGGGGTGGACCCGGTCGACCCCGCGTTCGGGGCGCGCGTGTTCGACGCCGGGGACGCCCGGCACGACGAGTACTTCCGGGAGGGCACGCCGTCGCTGCGGGCCCTGGCCCGGATCGCGGTGGGCGGGACGCCGTGACGCGCGACCCGGTGGTCGACGCGGCGCGGGCGATCGCCGTCGTCGGGGTGGTGCTGGGGCACTGGCTGGTGACGGCCGTGGTGCTGACAGGCGACGGGCTGGTGGTCGACAGCCCGCTGCGGTGGGTGCCGGAGCTGGCCCCGGCCAGTTGGGCGTTGCAGACGCTCGGGCTGTTCTTCTTCGCCGGCGGGTTCGGCGCGGCGCGGTCCGGCACGCCGTGGTGGCGGCGGGCGCGGCGGCTCGTACCGCCGGTGGCGGTGCTGCTGGGCGCCTGGGCCGCGGTGCTGGCCGGGTTGTCGCTGCGCGGGCTGCCGCAGCAGACCGTGATGACGGTCGCGCACCTGGTCGTGTCGCCGTTGTGGTTCCTGGCCGTGTACGTCGTGCTGACGGCGGTCACGCCGGTGCTGCCGCGGTTGGGCTGGTGGGGCGTGCTGCTCGCGGTCGCCATGGTGGCGGTGGACGTCGACTGGGTGAACGCGGTCGCGGTGTGGTGGGCGCCGTGGCAGGTGGGCGTGGTCGTGGCGGGCCGGGGGCAGCGCCGGTCGTGGGGTGCGGCGCTGCTGGTGGCAGGCGGGGTGGCGTTCGCGGTGCTGCTGCACGCGGGCTACCCGGTCAGCGCGGTGGGCGTGCCGGGTGCCGCGCGGTCGAACCTGTCGCCGCCGTCGGCCGCCGCGCTGGCGCTCGCGCTGGCCCAGGTGGGGCTGGTGCTGCTGGTCCGGCCGTCGTTCCGGGCGCGGGCGCTGAACGCGCGGGCGCTGCCGATCTTCCTGGTGCACCAGAGCGCGTTGCTGGTGGTGACGCTGGTCGGCGCGGTGTTCGGGCCGTTGCGCGGCCTGCACACGCCCCCGACGGACGCCCTATGGGTGCTGGAGCGCGGGACGTGGCTGCCGGTGTTCACCGGTGTGTGCCTGGTCCTGCTTCGGTATCGCCGCCAGCAGCGCGACGGCGATCGTCGCGCCGTGCAGGGCGACCATCGCGCCCGTCGGCTCCAGCGCGAGCAGCGGCGGCACGCAGGCCAGCGCGGTGAGCAGCCACGGCCGGCGGCCGTGGCACGTGCCGGCGCGGGCGGAGTGCAGCAGGTACCAGCCCAGCAGGAGGTGGATCAGGTTCTGGAGCGGGTCGACCTGGAGCACGACCAGGGTGCCCGCGGTCCCGGCGAACCCGGTGACGACGAACCCGAGGACGCCCAGCACGCCGTAACCGGCGCCGAGCGTGACGGCGAGCCGGGTGCGGTGGGTCTCCCGGGTCCGGCACGGGATGAGGGCGGCGTTGCGCTCGAACCGGTGGAACAGCAGCAGCAGCGGCAGGAGCAGCAGCACCAGCACGGCCAGCCAGCGCGGCCGGGCCGCGACCCAGTCGAACGCGGCCGGTGAGTCCAGCAGGCCGAGCAGGCCGACCGCGGCGGCCAGCACGGTCAGGTAGCCCAGGTAGACCGTCATGGGCGCGGCGCGGGCGAACTCGACCCACCGCCACGGGTGCGCGCCGGCGAGCCAGGCCGTGACCCGCGGCTTGAGCAGCAGCACCACGCTGATCTGCGCCAGGCCGAGCACGAGCAGGCACACCGTCGGCGGGCTGAGGTTCGACCCGACCTCGCCGGGCAGCGGCATCATCGTGCGCGGGTAGCCGCCGAAGGTGATCAGCGCGAGCAGCGCGGGCACGGCGGCGAGCGCCAGGGCGCCGAGGACCCGGCGCGACACGCGGTGCAGGCTGCCGTCGGCGTAGTGGAAGCCGAGCTGCTGGAGCAGCAGCGCGCCGAGCATCAGGTTGAGGTGGCCGCCGGTGCGCCAGGCGAAGCCGATGCGCACCAGGTCGGTGACGATCATGGCGGCGACCAGCGCCACCGGCGTGACCAGGCGGGCGTGCCGGTGCAGCCAGGCCATGACCGGGGTCGCGGCGACCGCGACCAGGTACAGGCCGAGGAACCACAGCGGATGCGCGATGAGCCGGCCGAACATCTCCACCCGCGACTTGTCCACGTCGAGCAGCTCCAGCGGCAGCGGGAGCACCAGCCAGGCCAGCACGAACGCCAGCACGGGCCGCAGCAGCCAGGAGAGGCGGGCGGCCAGGTAGCGGCCGTAGCCGCCGTGCTCGGCCTGCACGGAGTACCAGTTGAGGAGGTTGGCGTGGCCGCCCGCGAAGTAGAACACCGGCGCGGCCTGCAACGCCCAGGTGAGCAGCCACAGCCAGTTCGCGCTCAACCCGGCCCAGTGCAGCACCGTGATCGCGGACTGGCCGACCACCACCAGGCCGAGCGCGCCCAGCCGCAGGAACGTGGCGTAGCGGTCGTTCGTGGCGGGCGGCGGCCGTTCGTCGGCGGGTTCGCCGGGGTCCCGCCGGCGGGGCAGGCGGGCGAGCAGGAGGAACACCACCACGGCGCTGCCGAAGCCCCAGGCGAGCACCGGCTCGTGCCCCGGCGGTCCCCAGCGCTGCCGCCACGAGTTGAACTCCAGGCCGGCCGCGTAGAGCTGGGCGGTGGCGTGGCAGCGGGCGGCGTGGCCGCGCGGGTTGACCTCGCACTGGTCGTGCATGTCGCGGGCGAGGCGGGCGTCGAGGGACTTGCGGGCCTCCCGGCCGAGCGGGCGGCCCTTCTGCTCGGCGTAGCGGAGCAGGTCGTAGCCGAGGTCGTGGGCCTTGCAGCCCGCGCCGAAGTCCCACTCCGTGTCCCCGGCGGGCCCGGAGCAGCCGCCGCCGGGGTCGATGGCCCGGGTGGTCCCGTCGGGCGCCACGACCGGCACCGGCCTGCGGTTGGTGACCTCGTCGAAGTCGGCCGGGAACCGGTCCAGCGGGTTCGCCGCCGTCGGGTTGGCCATCGCCTCGACCGCCCGGGCCGCGGTCGCCACGTCACCGCTGAGCGGCGAGGTGTCGGTCGCGCCCGCCGGCCGCGAGGCGATCACGCCGCACACGAAGACGGCCAGCGCCACCAGCACGAACCTGAACCAGGCCGGTAGGCGGGCGAGCAGCCGGAGCCCCGGCCAGCCGCCGGTGGTGTTCACCGCCACGTCACTCATCGGTCGCCCAGGGTACGGACAACCGGGCGCGGGTCGCCAGGCGATCGGCTACGGCAGCGCGCCGGAGAGCGACGCCAGGGCCATCTGGGAGAGCAGCGCGGCCATCTGGTCGCGGTCCAGGTGGGCGCTGTGCGGGGTCGAGTTGATCAGGCCGAAGACGGCGTGCGCGGCGGCCCGGGCGGTCGGCTCGTCCACCTCGGGGGAGGTCTTGCGGATGGTCTCCACCCACACCTCGACGTAGCGGCGTTGCAGCGCCCGCACCCGGCGGCGGTCCGGGTCGGTCAGGTTCGCCAGGTTGCGGCTCTGCACGGTGATCAGGGCCGGGTCGTCCAACGCGAAGTCGACGTGCCAGCGGATCAATTCCCGAAGCGCGTGCGCCGGGTCGCCGGACGCGGCCACGCGGTTCAGCCCGCCGTCGAGCAACCGCTCGCTGATGGACGTGAGCATCTCGCCCAGCATCGCGTCCTTGCTCCGGAAGTGCCGGTAGAGCGCCGGCCCGGAAATGCCCACCGCGGCGCCGATGTCGTCGATGCCGACGCCGTGGAAGCCGTGCCGGGCGAACAGTTCGGCGGCGGCGGCCAGGATCTGGTCGCGGCGGGTTTGCTTCGCTGGCTCGGCTGACACGCGGTTCATCTTAAACGGCCGGCCCGGTCCACGTAAACGGTCGTTAACCTGCCCGCCGGCGGTTGATCACCGACCGGCGGCCGAAACGCGTAGTTAACTCTTGACCCACTCTTTTTATATAGGACTACTTGCTGGTAGCTCTTGTTGTGCTCCGCATCACACCCTGCGTTGTTTCCCTCCGGGAGGCTCCGATGCGCCTTGTCCGAACCCTGTCCAGCGCGGCGCTGGCGCTGCTCGCCTCGCTGGCGCTCGTCGTGCCGGCCGAAGCCGCGGCCGCCAACTACGTCGCGCTCGGCGACTCCTACTCCTCCGGGACCGGCACCGGCACGTACTACAGCGACTCCGGCAGCTGCAAGCGCAGCCAGTACAGCTACCCCGCCCTCTGGGCGGCGTCGCACGCGCCCGCGTCGTTCAAGTTCGTGGCCTGCTCCGGCGCCAAGACCGGTGACCTGCTCGCCAACCAGGTGAGCGCCCTGTCCTCGACGACCTCGCTGGTCAGCGTCTCGATCGGTGGGAACGACGCCGGCTTCACCGACGTGATCACCACCTGCACCCTGGGCTCCGACTCGACCTGCGTGAACCGGGTCAACCAGGCCAAGGCGTACGCCACCGGCACGCTGCCCGGCCTGCTCGACAACGTCTACACCCAGATCCGCGACCGCGCGCCGTCCGCCACGGTCGTCGTCCTCGGCTACCCGCGCCTGTACAAGGTGCCGGGCAGCTGCGCGGTCGGCCTCAGCGACACCAAGCGCGCGGCGATCAACTCGGCCGCCGACACCCTGCACGAGGTCATCTCGGCGCGGGCGGGCGCGAAGGCGTTCGTCTACCGCGACCTGCGCTCGGCGTTCGTCGGGCACGAGATCTGCTCGTCGGACTGGTGGCTGAACAGCCTGTCGTGGCCGGTGGAGGAGTCCTACCACCCGAACCGCAACGGCCAGCGCCTCGGCTACCTGCCGCAGCTCACCGCCGTCACCGGCTGATCCGCCGCGACATCACCCGGAGGGGGCCGCAGCGACGGCCCCCTCCGGCTTGTGAGCCGCCGTTAACAGGCGCTAACATCTCCTCAGGTTAACGACGGCTAACCGCGAGGAGCCCGATGGACGCCCCGGTGCTGCGCAGCACGGCCGACAAGTCGGCCGACGCCTTCCGGCGCTACCACGACGAGCACGCGCGCCTCGTGCACGACCTGCGCGCGAAGCTCCGCCGAGCCGCCCTCGGCGGCCCGGAGAAGGCCCGTGCCCGGCACGTCGAGCGCGGCAAGCTGCTGCCCCGCGACCGGGTGGACGCGCTGCTCGACCCCGGTTCGCCGTTCCTCGAACTGTCGCCGCTGGCCGCGGACGGCATGTACGGCGACGAGGCGCCCGCCGCCGGCGTCATCACCGGCGTCGGCCGGGTCTCCGGCCGCGAGGTCGTCGTCGTGGCCAACGACGCCACCGTCAAGGGCGGCACGTACTACCCGATGACGGTGAAGAAGCACCTGCGCGCCCAGGAGGTCGCGCTGCAGAACCACCTGCCGTGCGTCTACCTGGTGGACTCCGGCGGCGCGTTCCTGCCCCGGCAGGACGAGGTGTTCCCGGACCGCGAGCACTTCGGCCGGATCTTCTTCAACCAGGCCACCATGTCCGCCCGCGGCATCCCGCAGATCGCCGCCGTGCTCGGCTCCTGCACGGCGGGCGGCGCGTACGTGCCGGCCATGTCGGACGAAGCCGTGATCGTGCGCGGCCAGGGCACGATCTTCCTCGGCGGCCCGCCGCTGGTGAAGGCCGCCACCGGCGAGGTCGTGACGGCCGAGGAGCTGGGCGGCGGCGAGCTGCACTCGCGCACGTCCGGCGTCACCGACCACCTGGCCGAGGACGACGAGCACGCGCTGCGGATCGTCCGCTCGATCGTCGGCACGCTCGGCCCGCGCCCGTCGCGGCCGTGGCACGTGGAGCCGCCCGTCGAGCCCGCCGTCGACCCCGCCGAGCTGTACGGCGTCGTGCCGACCGACAGCCGCACGCCCTACGACGTGCGCGAGGTGATCGCCCGCGTGGTCGACGGCAGCCGGTTCCACGAGTTCAAGAAGGAGTACGGCGCGACCCTGGTCACCGGGTTCGCCCGCATCCACGGCCACCCGGTCGGCATCGTGGCCAACAACGGCGTGCTGTTCGGCGAGTCGGCGTTGAAGGGCGCGCACTTCATCCAGCTGTGCGACCAGCGGGGCGTGCCGCTGGTGTTCCTCCAGAACATCAGCGGGTTCATGGTCGGCCGCGAGTACGAGGCGGCCGGCATCGCCAAGCACGGCGCCAAGATGGTGACGGCGGTGGCGTGCGCGCGGGTGCCGAAGTTCACCGTGGTCATCGGCGGGTCGTTCGGCGCGGGCAACTACTCGATGTGCGGCCGGGCGTACTCGCCCCGGTTCCTGTGGATGTGGCCCAACGCCCGGATCTCGGTGATGGGCGGCGAGCAGGCGGCCTCGGTGCTCGCCACCGTGCGCCGCGACCAGCTCGGCGACGCCTGGTCGGCCGAGGAGGAAGAGGCGTTCAAGGCCCCGATCCGGCAGCAGTACGAGGACCAGGGCAACCCGTACTACTCCACGGCCCGGCTGTGGGACGACGGCGTGATCGACCCCCTCGACACGCGGACGGTCCTGGGCCTGGCGTTGTCCGCGGCGGCCAACGCCCCGATCGAGCCGGTTTCCTACGGCGTCTTCCGGATGTGAGGGGAATGTCGCGCGAAGAGGTGTTCGACAGCGTCCTGGTGGCCAACCGCGGCGAGATCGCGGTCCGCGTGATCCGCGCGCTGCGGCGGCTCGGCATCCGGTCGGTCGCCGTGTACAGCGACGCCGACGCGGACGCGCTGCACGTGCGCGAGGCCGACGAGGCGGTGCGGCTGGGGCCCGCGGCGGCGCGGGAGAGCTACCTGTCGGTCGAGCGGGTGGTCGAGGCCGCCCTGTCGACGGGCGCGCGGGCCGTGCACCCCGGGTACGGGTTCCTCGCCGAGAACGCCGAGTTCGCGCGGGCGTGCGAGAAGGCGGGCCTGGTGTTCATCGGGCCGCCCGCCGACGCGATCGAGGCGATGGGCGACAAGATCCGCGCCAAGCTCACCGTGGCCGCGGCGGGCGTGCCGGTGGTGCCCGGGCGGACCGAGGTCGGGATGACCGACGACGACCTGGTCGCCGCGGCGGCCGAGATCGGGTTCCCGGTGCTGCTCAAGCCGTCCGCCGGTGGCGGCGGCAAGGGGATGCGGCTGGTGACCTCCGCCGACGGGCTGCGCGACGCCATCGAGTCGGCCCGGCGCGAGGCGCGCGGGTCGTTCGGCGACGACGCGCTGCTGATCGAGCGGTTCGTCGGCAACCCGCGGCACGTCGAGATCCAGGTGCTGGCCGACGCGCACGGCACCGTGGTCCACCTCGGGGAGCGCGAGTGCAGCCTCCAGCGGCGGCACCAGAAGATCATCGAGGAGTCGCCGTCGCCGCTGCTGACGCCCGCGACCCGCGAGGCGATGGGTCGGGCGGCGGTGGAGGCCGCGCGTTCGGTCGGGTACGTCGGGGCGGGCACGGTGGAGTTCATCGTGGACGGCGCGTCCGGCGACTACTTCTTCATGGAGATGAACACGCGCCTGCAGGTCGAGCACCCCGTGACGGAGCTGGTGACCGGGGTCGACCTGGTCGAGTGGCAGGTGCGGGTGGCGGCCGGCGAGCCGCTGGGGTTCTCGTCGGTGTCGATGACCGGGCACGCCGTCGAGGCGCGGGTCTACGCCGAGGACCCGGCGCGGGGGTTCCTGCCGACCGGCGGGACCGTGCTGGCGCTGGGCGAGCCGGGCGACGTGCGGGTGGACTCGGCGCTGCGGGTCGGGCTGCGGGTGGGCAGCGACTACGACCCGATGCTGGCCAAGGTGATCGCGCACGGCGCGACGCGGGCGGAGGCGCTGCGGCGGTTGGACGCGGCGCTGGGCCGGTTCGAGCTGCTGGGCGTGACGTGCAACATCCCGTTCCTGCGCGCGCTGTTGCGCGATCCGGACGTGCGGTCGGGGGAGCTGGACACCGGGTTGGTGGAGCGCCGCCTCGACGCGCTGGTGGCCGTGGAGCGCCCGGACGAGGTGCTGGCCGCGGCGGCGCTGGAGCGGCAGTCGGCGGCGGCGGGCGCGGACCCGTGGGAGCGGACCGACGGCTGGCGGGTCGGCGAGCACGCGTGGACGCGGTGGCTGATCGACGGGGTCGAGGTCCGCGTGCGCGGCGACGAGGTGTCGATCGCGGGCGGCGAGCCGAGGCGGTACCGGGTGTCCGTCGACGGCGGGCGGCTGGTCGTGGACGGCCGGTCGTACGCGATGGCCCGGGACGGTGACGTGCTGTGGCTCGGCCGGGACGGCCACGCGTGGGCGCTCACCGAGACCCGGCCGTCCGAGGTGTCCGCGTCGGCGGTCGCCGCCGGCGGCGGACCCGTCACCAGCCCGATGCCCGGCACGGTGCTCGTGGCGCGGGTGGCGCAGGGCGAGCACGTGACCGCCGGCCAGCCGTTGTTCGTGGTCGAAGCGATGAAGATGGAGCACACCGTCACCGCACCGGTCGCCGGTGTGCTCACCGAAGTGCACGTCCGGGCGGGCCAACAGGTCGCGCTGGACCAACCCCTGGCCGTCGTCGTGCCCCACGAGGAGTGAGCGATGCTGGACTTCCGCCTTGACGAGGACTACGAGGCGCTGCGCAAGACCGTCGAGGAGTTCGCCCGCGACGAGGTCGCGCCGGTGATCGGCGGGTTCTACGAGCGCGAGGAGTTCCCGTACGGGATCGTCGCCAAGATGGGCCGGATGGGGCTGTTCGGGCTGCCGTTCCCCGAGGAGTTCGGCGGGATGGGCGGCGACTACTTCGCGCTGTGCCTCGCGCTGGAGGAGCTGGCGCGGGTCGACTCGTCGGTGGCGATCACGCTGGAGGCGGGCGTGTCGCTGGGCGCGATGCCGCTGTTCCGGTTCGGCTCGGCCGAGCAGAAGGAGCGGTGGCTGCCCCGGCTGTGCTCGGGCGAGGTGCTGGGCGCGTTCGGGTTGACCGAGCCGGGCGGCGGGTCGGACGCGGGCGCGCTGCGGACGACGGCGAAGCTGGACGGCGACGAGTGGGTGCTCAACGGCACCAAGGCGTTCATCACCAACTCGGGCACGGACATCACCGGGCTGGTGACGGTGGCGGCGGTGACCGGGCGGCGGGAGAACGGCAAGCCGGAGATCTCGGCGATCCTCGTGCCGTCGGGCACGCCCGGGTTCACCGTGTCGCGCAAGTACTCGAAGGTCGGCTGGAACGCGTCCGACACCCGTGAGCTGTCGTTCCAGGACTGCCGGGTGCCGGCCGCTAACCTGGTCGGCGAGCGCGGGCGCGGGTACGCGCAGTTCCTGCAGACGTTGGACGAGGGCCGGGTGGCGATCGCGGCGATCGGCGTCGGGCTCGCGCAGGGGTGCGTGGACGAGTGCCTGCGGTACGTGCGCGAGCGGGAGGCGTTCGGCCGGCGGATCGGGGAGTACCAGGCGCTCCAGTTCAAGATCGCCGAGATGGAGGCGCGCACGCACACCGCGCGGCTGGCGTACTACCAGGCGGCGGCGAAGATGCTGCGCGGCGAGCCGTTCAAGCGGGAGGCGGCGATCGCGAAGCTGGTGTCGTCCGAGGCGGCGATGGACAACGCGCGCGAGGCGACCCAGGTCTTCGGCGGCTACGGCTTCATGAACGAGTACCCGGTGGGCCGCTTCTACCGCGACGCCAAGATCCTGGAGATCGGCGAGGGCACGAGCGAGGTCCAGAAGATCCTGATCGCCCGCGACCTGGGCCTCCCCGCCTGACCGAGAGTCCAACGCTCAACCTTCGAGAGTCCAACCCTCAGCTCGCGTGAGTCCAACGCTCACGGCGCGAGAGTCCAACGCTCAGGGCACCTGAATTCAACACTCGGCCGACCGGCCGGTATGCGCGAGCGTTGAACTCGGGATGCGCGAGCGTTGGACTCGCGCGTCCTGAGTGTTGGACTCACGCGCTTCGAGCGTTGGACTCTCGCGTTCTGAGTGTTGGACTCTCGGGTTAGAAGTGGCCGTGGCGGCCCTCGCCGTCGTGGAAGCGGCGCAGGCCCTGGTCGACCTCGGTCAGGGAGACCAGGCCGTGGGCCAGCTCGTTGGCCAGGGCCTCCGGTTCCGGCAGGCCCTCCTGCTCCAGCAGCGACAGCCGGTCCCGGCGCAGGCACAGCTGCGGGAACGCGGCCACCTCCGCCGCCAACGCCTCCGCCGCCGCACGCGACGTCCCCGTCGGCACGACCCGGTTCACCAGCCCGATCTCCAACGCCTCCGGCGCGCGCACCGGCCGTCCGGTCAGCACCAGGTCCATCGCCCGCGACGCCCCGATCAACCGCGGCAGCCGCACGGTCCCGCCGTCGATCAGCGGCACGCCCCACCGCCGCGAGAACACCCCGAACACGGCGTCCTCGTCGGCCACCCGCAGGTCGCACCACAGCGCCAGCTCCAACCCGCCGGCCACCGCGTACCCCGACACGGCCGCGACCACCGGCTTGGACAACCGCAGCCGCGTCGGCCCCATCGGCCCGGACCGCGACTCGGCGTCGTTGCCCCGCACCGACCCCAGCGCCTTGAGGTCCGCACCCGAGCAGAACGTCCCGCCCTCGCCGTGCAGCACGGCCACCGCCGCCGTCGGGTCCTCGTCGAACTCCCGGAACACCTCGGTCAACGTGTGCGCGGTCGGCCCGTCCACCGCGTTGCGCACGCGCGCCCGGTTCAGCAGCACGGTGAACACCGGCCCCGACCGCTCCACCCGGACCGCGCTCACGGCTTCGGCAGCCCCCGCTCCACGATCGCGCCGAAGTCGACCCCGCGCGGCAGCGTGCCGAACGCCACGCCCCAGTCGCCGGACAGCCGCGACGCGCAGAACGCGTCCGCCACCGCCGGGTGCCCGAACCGCACCAGCAACGCGCCCTGCAACGCCAACGCCATCCGCTCCACCAGCCTGCGCGCCCGCACTTCGAGGTCACCGGGGTCGGTCAGCTCATCCTTGATCCCGTCGACCGCCGCGTCCAGCCGCCGATCGGCACCGCGCGCCGCGTCCAACTCGCCGAAGAACTCCGCCACCGCCTCCGGCGAACGCCCCAGGGCGCGCAACGCGTCCAGCGCCGCCACGTTCCCCGAACCTTCCCAGATGGACATCAGCGGCGACTCGCGGAACAGCCGGGGCATGCCCGAGTCCTCGATGTAGCCGTTGCCGCCCAGGCACTCGAGCGCCTCCGCCGCGTGCGCCGGGCCGCGCTTGCACACCCAGTACTTGGTCACCGCGAGCCCGAGCCGGCTGCGGTTGCCCGCCAGCCACAGCGCCACCGTGGTCGCCGCCTCCGACTCCACCGCCAAGTCGGCCAGCACGTTGCGCATCGCGGGCTGGTCGACCAGGTACGCGCCGAACGCCTTGCGGTGCGCCGCGTGGTGGGTGGCCTGGGTCAGCCCGAACCGCATCCCGGCCGCCGAGCCGAGCACGCAGTCCAGCCTGGTCGTGTTGACCATCTCGATGATGGTCCGCACGCCCTGGCCCTCCTCGCCGACCAGCCACCCCACCGCGCCGTCGTACTCCAGCTCGGCGGACGCGTTGGACTTGTTGCCGAGCTTGTCCTTGAGCCGTTGCAGGAACAGGGCGTTGCGCGTGCCGTCGGGCAGCACGCGCGGCACCAGGAAGCACGAGAGCCCGCCCGGCGCCTGCGCCAGGGTGAGGAACAGGTCCGACATCGGCGCGGACGTGAACCACTTGTGCCCGGTGAGCACGTGGTGGTCACCCCGCGGCACGGCCCGCGTCGTGTTCGACCGCACGTCCGAGCCGCCCTGCTTCTCGGTCATCGACATGCCCGCGATCAGCCCGCGCTTGGTCAGCGGCGCGCGCAGCCCGAAGTCGTACTCGCGCGAGGCCAGCAGCGGCTCGTAGTGCTCGGCCAGCTCCGGCGCGCGCCGCAGCGCGGGAACGGCCGCGTAGGTCATCGAGATCGGGCAGCCGTGGCCCGCCTCGGCCTGGCTCCACACGTAGAACTTGGCGGCACGGGCGACGTGCGCCCCGGGTCGGTCGTCCCGCCACGGCGCGGCGTGCAGGCCGTTGGCGACGGCGGTGCCCATCAGCTCGTGCCAGGCGGGGTGGAACTCGACCTCGTCGACGCGGTGCCCGTACCGGTCGTGGGTGTGCAGCACGGGCGGGTGCGCGTTGGCGAGCCGTCCCAGGTCCTGCACGTGGGCGGTGCCGGCGAGCACGCCGAGCGAGCGGACCTCGGGTTCGGCCCACTCCGCCCCGCCGCGCCGCAGGCCGTCGAGCAGCGCCGGGTCGGCGGAGACGTCGTGCCCGGCCAGGGGCGGGACCTGGTTGGTCACCTCGTGAGTGGCGTGGGTCATAACCGCCAAGAGTACTACTCGTCGGTAACTTGGACAGAGGGGAAATTTGGGGATGCTGATCAACGTCCGGCGGCCTAACGTCGGTCCGGTGACGCATCGGCAGTGGCTGGAGTCGGAGCACGAGCGGGCGGTGGCCGCGTTGCGCGGCCAGTACGCGGCGATCCCGGCCGGTGCGCCGGTGCGCCTGGCCAAGTCGACGTCGAACCTCTTCCGGTTCCGCGCCGACCAGACCGGCGGGCTCGACGTGGCCCGGTTCAACCGGGTCCTGTCGGTGGACGCCGGCGCCCGGACCGCGCAGGTCCAGGGCATGACGACCTACGAGGACCTGGTCGACGCGACCCTGCCGCACGGCCTCATGCCGCTGGTCGTGCCGCAGCTCAAGACGATCACGCTGGGCGGCGCGGTGGCGGGCCTGGGCATCGAGTCCAGCTCGTTCCGCAACGGCCTGCCGCACGAGTCCGTGCGCGAGCTCGAAGTGATGACCGGTGACGGCGAGGTCGTCGTCGTGGGCCCGGAGGACGACCTGTTCCGCGGGTTCCCGAACTCCTACGGCACGCTCGGCTACGCCCTCCGGCTGGAGATCGAGCTGGAGCCGGTGCGGCCGTTCGTGCGGCTGCGGCACGTGCCGTTCGCCGACGCCGCCGAGTGCGCCGAGGTGATCGCCGAGGTCTGCGCCGAGGGCTCCTACCGGGGTGAGCCGGTCGACTTCGTCGACGGGACGGTGTTCACGGGCCGCGAGCAGTACCTCACGCTGGCCGACTGGGCCGACTCCGCGCCGTTCACCTCGGACTACACCGGCAACGACATCTACTACCGGTCCATCCAGCGGCGCAGCGTCGACTACCTGACCGCCCGCGACTACCTGTGGCGGTGGGACACCGACTGGTTCTGGTGCTCGCGCGCGTTCGGCGTGCAGCACCCGGTCGTGCGGCGGCTGGTGCCCAAGCGGTACCTGCGGTCGGACGTCTACCGCAAGGTCGTGGCGTGGGACCGGCGGCACGGGTTCTCCGACCGGTTGAGCAGGGCGGTGCAGGAGCCGGTGATCCAGGACGTGGAGATCCCGGTGGACCGGCTCGCCGAGTTCCTGGACTTCTTCCACCGCGAGATCGGCATCAGCCCGGTGTGGCTGTGCCCGGTGCGGTTGCGGGACCGGGGGGACGGGCGGCGGCCGGGCTGGCCGCTGTACCCGATGGACCCGGACGTGCTGTACGTCAACGTCGGCTTCTGGTCGACGGTGTCGCTGCGGCCCGACGAGGAGCTGGGCAGCCGGAACCGGCTGATCGAGGACAAGGTCACCGAGCTGGGCGGGCACAAGTCCCTGTACTCCGACTCCTACTACGGCGAGGAGGAGTTCTGGGAGAACTACAACGGCCCGATCTACCAGGACCTGAAGAAGCGGTACGACCCGGCGGGTCGGCTGCCCGATTTGTACGCCAAGTGTGTTCTCCGTAGGTGAAGGGAGCCGGGGTCGTGCGGTTGGCGGAAGTGTTCCAGCGGGCGGTCGGAGGCGGGTCGTCCGTGCGGTTCAGCGCGTACGACGGCAGTCAGGCGGGTCCGGCCGACGCGGGCGTGAGCATCGAGGTGCGCACACCGGAGGCGTTGTCGTACCTGGCCTCGGCGCCGGGTGAGCTGGGGTTGGCGCGCGCGTACGTGACCGGCCACCTGGAGATCATCGGCGACGTCTACGGCGCGTTGAAGCAGCTGTCCGAGATCTCGCTGCGGGAGATCCCCTGGCCCGAGCGGGTGGAGCTGCTGGCGACGCTCGGGCGGACCAGGATCGGCACCAAGGTGGAGGTGCCGCCGCAGGAACGCCGGTTGCGCGGCCTGCGGCACTCCAAGGCGCGCGACCGGGAGGCGATCGCGCACCACTACGACGTGTC
The DNA here is from genome assembly GCF_044544865.1 of Actinosynnema sp. NPDC053489. Lineage (NCBI taxonomy): Bacteria > Bacillati > Actinomycetota > Actinomycetes > Pseudonocardiales > Pseudonocardiaceae > Actinosynnema > Actinosynnema sp. NPDC053489. Next base: position 24,078 of record NZ_JBITXT010000010.1, read on the forward strand.
GAACACGTTCTACGAGTGGGTCCTCGGCCCGTCCATGGCGTACACGTGCGCCGTGTACCCGACCGCCGGGTCCACCCTGGAGGAGGCGCAGTTCGCCAAGCACGACCTGGTGGCGCGCAAGCTCGGGCTCAAGCCGGGCATGCGGCTGCTGGACGTGGGCTGCGGCTGGGGCGGGATGGTCATGCACGCCGCGCGCGAGTACGGCGTGAAGGCGCTGGGCGTGACGCTGTCGCGCAACCAGGCGGAGTGGGCGCAGAAGGCGATCGTGGAGGCCGGCCTGTCCGACCTGGCCGAGGTGCGCTACCTCGACTACCGGGACGTGCGGGAGACCGGGTTCGACGCGGTCAGCTCGATCGGCCTGACCGAGCACATCGGCAAGGCCAAGCTGCCCGGGTACTTCCGGTCGCTGTACGGCAAGCTCAAGCCCGGCGGCCGGATGCTGAACCACTGCATCACCCGCCCGGACAACAAGCAGCGGGCGCGGACCGGCGGGTTCATCAACCGGTACGTGTTCCCGGACGGCGAGCTGGTCGGGCCGGGCCACCTCGTGTCGCTGATGCACGACACCGGCTTCGAGGTGCGGCACGAGGAGAACCTCCGCGAGCACTACGCCATGACGCTGGCGGCGTGGTGCGACAACCTCGAGGAGCACTGGGACGACGCCGTGGCCGAGGTGGGCCTCGGCCGGGCGCGGGTGTGGCGGCTGTACCTGGCCGCGTCCCGGCTGGGCTTCGAGCGCAACAACATCCAGCTGCACCAGGTGCTCGGCGTCAAGCTGGACGGCACCACGTCCCACATGCCGCTGCGCCCGGACTGGCTGGGCTGACGAGGGGTCGCCGGGTGGTGCGGCCGACGGTCGCGCCACCCGGGACCGCCGCCGCGCCGCCGGCACCGAACCCACCCCGAGGTCGGACGACTCACGACAACCGGTCGACGATCTGCTGCACCTGGTTCGACGGGATGGCGAAGCCGATGCCCACGCTGCCCGCCTCGCCCCCGTCCGACGCGGGGGAGTAGATCGCCGAGTTGACGCCGACGACCTCGCCCGCCGAGTCGACCAGCGGACCGCCCGAGTTGCCCGGGTTGATCGACGCGTCGGTCTGGATCGCCTGGTAGCTGACCGAGGTCGCCGCGCGCCGGCCGGTCGACGTGCCGGGCACGGTCACCGTGCGGTCGAGGGCGCTGACGATGCCGGACGTCACCGTGCCCTGCAGGCCCTCCGGCGAACCGATCGCGACGACCTGGTCGCCGACCTTGACCCGGTCGGAGTCGCCGAACTTCGCCGGCGTGAGGCCGCTGACGCCCGACGCCTGCACCACCGCGAGGTCGCTGGACGGGTCCGTGCCGACCACGGTCGCGTCGACGGTCCGCCCGTCGTTCAGCGTCACCGTCACCTGCTGCGCGCCGGCCACCACGTGGTTGTTGGTGAGGATGCGCCCGTCCGCGGTGAGCACCACCCCGGAGCCGAGGCCCTGCCCCTGCGCCGACACCACGTTCACCTGCACCACGCTCGGCAGCACCCGCGCCGCGATCGCCGAGACGTCCGAAGTGGACGACGCGGTGAGCGCCACCGGGCTGCTCGTCGCCGCCACGGTCGCGGGTGACGCGTTCAGCGCGCCCACCACGCCCCCGGTGACCCCGCCGAACACCGCGGCCACCAGGGCCGCCGAGGTCACGACCACACCCGTCCGCCGCTTCCAGAACGCCGGCGGCTCCTGCAACGACCCGCTCACGGCGGGGAAGTCCTGTGTCGTCATGGCTCCAGGGTCGGCCCGCACCCTATGAGCAGGCTGAGCGTCCCGTCAGGACTTGCCAAGAATCCGGTGGACCTCGTCGGCGGTCAGCAACGACGTGCCGAACAGCGGGCCCTGCGCCCCGGCCACACCCAGCTCCGCGAGCCGCCGCGCCTCGACCTCCGTGCGCACGCCCGCCGCGTACAGGGGCAGCCCGAGCGTCCGCGACCACGTGAGCAGGCCCACGGCCGCGCTCTCCGACAGCGGGTCCGCGCCGTCGGCCAGCCCGTGCACCGGCGAGCCCTGGAACTTCACCGCCGACAGCGGGATGCGCCGCAGCCGGTCGATCGGCACGTTGCCGCCGCCCACCTGGTCGAGCACCAGCCGCACGCCGTGCTCGGCCAGGTAGCTCAGCTCCTCGACCTGGTCCTCGTTGATCAGGGCGGGCAGTTGCTCGCCCAGCTCGAACTGGAGCTTCGGCGCGGGCAGCCCGGTCTCCCGCAACGCCTGCCGCACGGTCGCCACCAGCTCGGGCTCCTGGCACTGCCGGGCGGTGAGGTCCATGCTCAGCACGGGCGTCGCGTCGCCGAACTCGGCGTGCCACCGGCCCGCGTCGGCGCACGCCCGCGCGATGGCCCACCGGCCGAGCCGGGCCGCCATCCCCGTGCACGTCGACAGCGACAGCAGCGCCTGCGGGTCGAGCACGCCCTCGGTCGGGTGGTCCCACCGCACCCGCGCCTCGACGGCCAGCAGCGAGCCGTCGTCCAGCGCGTGCACCGGCTCGTAGAGCACCTGGAACTCGTCCTGCTCCAGCCCGCCCGCGATCGACGCGGCCAACCGCATCCGGGTGCGCTCGCGCCGGTCGCGCTCCTTGTCGTAGAGCGCCCACTGCGCCTTGCCGTCGTCCTTGGCCCACCGCACGGTCAGGTCCACCCGGCGCAGCAGCTCGGCGGCGTCCGCCCCGCGCACGGGCTGCACCACGATGCCGACGCTGGCGGTCACGCCGATGCCGTCCTCGCCGACCCACACCGGTTCGGCGAGCAGCTCGACCGCCCACTCGGCCAGGTCGACCACGCTCGCGACGTCCGCCGGGTCGCGGATCAGCACGCCGAACTCGTCCGGCCCGATCCGGGCCAGCTGGCCGACGCCGTCGAACACCGACCGCAGGTGGCCGGCGACCGCGGTGAGGATGCGGTTGCCCACGTCGTGCCCGAACGCGTCGTTGACGACCCGGAACCCGTCGAGGTCGAACACCACGAGCGCGAGCGTCTCGGGACCGCGGGCGCCGACCGCGCCCTCCAGCCAGCCGACGAACTGCGCCCGGTTCGCCAGGCCGGTCTGCAGGTCGTGCAGGCTCTGCCGCAGCAGCTGCGACTGCAGCGCGCGGACCTCGTCCAGGCTCTCGATCATGGTGACGTAGAAGGCGGGCTCGCCGTCGTCGTCGCGCAGGAGGGCGAGCGCGACGAGCACGGCGACCGCCTCGCCGTCCGACCGCACCAGCCGGGTCTCGACCCGGACGTGCTCGACGCCCGCCTGTAACCGCTGGGCGGCGCGGTCGATCACCTCGCGCTCGTCCGGGTGAACCAGGTCGCGCCCCAGCGACCCGACGAGCTCCTCGGACGTGTGGTCCAGCAGGGCGAGCATGGCGTCGTTGCAGTCGAGGATCACGCCCCGGATGTCGGACACCGCGATGGCCAGCGCCGAGGTCTGGAACACCGCGCGGAACTTCGCCTCGCTCGTCCGGACCGCGGACTCGGTGGACCGGGTGGTCTGGAGCTCGTGGTCGCGCCCGTGCTCGTCGAGGGTGCGGCGCAGCCCTTCGGTGAACCCGGTGGCCAGCGCGGCGAGGACGGCCGCCACCCGCCCCGGGCCGTCGCCGGACAGCTCCTCGCCGACGAGCGCGAGCGTGCGCTCGACCACCTCCGGCTCCGCGAAGCCGTGCTCGACCAGGTCGCGGCCGACGTGGTGCGCGCGTGCCGCCGACCCGTCGTCGCGCGCTGCGGCGCGCAGGTCGTCGGTGAAGCCGGTGAGGAGGTCCACCAGCCGGTCGTCGGGGCCGGGCGCCAGCGCGGCGGCCCAGCGGCGTGCGAATGCGTCCCCGGGTTGTTGTCCGGGCTCATCACCGAGTCTCGCTGCGCCTGCCATCGTCATTCAGCTCTGCGGGCCAATCGTCGCGGGTCACCCGGTGCGCATTTCCCCGGTCATTGTTCACTCTAATGGGGTAATGCGGACCACTGGTCCCGGTCAGCTTACTTCCCCGCGGCGGTGCCCCGGCAAGACGATCAACACCGGTCTTCAGCGTCTTGTGATCTTCGGGTGGCCTGACCTCGGCGAAGGTGGCGCACCAGTTGGGACGGTGTGGTGATCACGACGATTGCCCGGCGGCGGGGATGCCCGATTCGGCCGTGCTTTCCCGGCCCGCCGGTCGCATTTCCCCGAGCGACCGCGTGCCGGGTGTGGCTCTCTCGCGAGAGCCCACACCCGGCACGTGAAATTCTTACGCGACCGAGGCCAGGACCGAAGCGATCCGGGTGGCGATCCGGTCGTTGTCGGTCGGCGCGAGGCTCAGCCAGCCGTTCTCGTGCACCATCAGGTAGCGGCCCTGGTGCGTGTCGAACCACGTGATCAGCGCGCCGGCCCGGGTGCGGCGGTAGCCGCCGCCCACCGTGACGCCGAACTGGCCGCCCGCGACCCGGTTCGCCGCCAGCTCGCTGACCACCGTCGCGTCCTCGCGCGACAGGCCCGCCTTCTGCAACGCCTCCCGCTCGTCCAGCTCGCCGCTGCCCCACGGGTCGTCGTCCTCGTCGTCGGGCTGCTCCTCCTGCATCGCCACGGCGGCGTTCAACGCCTCCAGCCGCAGCGACAGCGCGCTGCCCGGACCGGCGGACCCGTCCGGCAGCACCTCCACGATCGACCGCGCCAACGCCGTCGGCCGGATCTCCAGCACGCCGATCGAGCCGCTGTCGACCACCGCCAGCGCGGCCCGCGAGCCGTCGGACACGGCCACCGCCCGCACCGCCCGGTCCACGTGGGCGACCGCGTCCACGGCCACCTCGTGGTCGCCGAGCAGCCGCAGCAGCGCCACCAGCCGCGGGTCGGGCTCGCCGTGGGCGGCGAGCACCTCCTCCCGCAACCGCTTGCGCTCCTCCTCGGTGTCACCGAGGCTCGGCACGTCCAGCGGGTAGGGCAGCCGGCCGAGGTCGAGGTGGTGCCAGAGCACGTCCAGCTCGCGCGGGGTGAGCACGAACTCCGGCTCGATCACGACTGGTCGCCCTTCTTCTTCGGCTTCTGACCGCCGATCACCGACGGGGGCAGGTTCTCGCCCGGCACCTCGAAGATGTCCTCGCCCCGGATGTAGCCCGCGGCCCGGTGCTCCTTGTCCTCGCCCTGCTGGCCGCCCGCCGGGGCACCGCCCATCGGAGCACCGCCCGCCATCGGGGACGACGCCGCCGCGCCGCCGGGGCCGTAGCCGCCGACCGGCATCGGACCGCGCGCGCCCGGACCGCCGACCGCGCCCGTCGAGCCGCCCGCGGCCAGGGCGCCACCGCCACCACCGGCGCCACCGGAGCCCGTGGGGCCGAAACCGCCGCCGAAGCCGCCGGCACCGCCACCGCCGCCGAACGCGCCCGGGGGCATGCCGCCCGGGATGCGCCCACCGGCCGCGCCGCCACCGCCGGCGCCGCCGCCACCGCCGCCGGGCGCGCCGGGCACCGGGGGAGTGCCGGGGCTGCCCGCCGGGATGTAGGCGGGCGGCTTCACGCCGGGCGGCAGCGTGCCGCCGCCCTGGCGGGGCACCGTGTTCGGGTTGGCCGGCTGGTACGGCGGCACGTAACCGCCACCGCTGGGCGGGGTGTAGCCGCCGCCGGCCGGCGGGGTGTAGCCACCGCCCGGGGGCGGCGTGTAGTTGTAGCCGCCGTTCGACGGCGGGGTGTACGGGTTGGCCACCGGCACCTGGGCCGCCGCCGCGGCCGCCGTCGTGCCCTCCGGCCGGTACATCGGCTGCGGGACCGACGGTGCCGAGCCGCCGCCGTACGAGCCGCCGCCGTAAGAGCCGCCACCGCCGCCGTAGGACCCGCCGCCGCCGTACGACCCGGCCGGGCCCTGGTACGACGCGGCGGCCGGGGTGTAGCCCGACGGCTGCGTGCCGGACGTCTGCTGCGACGGCTGGTACGCGGCCGGCGCGTCGGCACCGCGCGCGGCCTGCACCGGCTGGGCCGGCTGCGTCGCCGTGTACGCCGAGGGCGCGGTCGCGCCGCCCGAGCTGCCGAGGGCGTCCACGCCCGCGCCCGCCAGCGTGGTGCCGGACACGGCCTGCAACCGCGCGAGCTGCGGCTCCTCGGTGCGGCCGGTGACCGGGTTGAACGGCGCGGTGAACTGCGGCGTGTTCTGGTCGACCGCCTGCGACTCGCGCTCCATCGTGCTCATGACCGTGACGGCGTGCTCGTGCAGCGCCCGCGCGTGGTCGTTGGCCGCCTGCACGTCCGCGGCGGAGTTGGCCAGCCCCTGGATACCGCCCGCGGTGAAGACGCCCGTGGCCTGGTCCCAGTTGAACTCGACCGGCTCGGGCATGCTCGCCCGGGCGTTCTCCATGATCTGGCTCTCGTCCTGGACCCGCTTGCCGACCTCGACCGCGGTCTCGGCCGTGTGCGTGACCCACTCGGCCAGGCCCTTGATCGCGAGCCGCGCCGCGTCCGCCGCGTCGCCCGTCCAGCCGGACTCGCTGACGGCCACCCGCTCGTTGATCAGCCGGGCGGACTCGGTCAGCTCGGCGCCGAACTGGCCCCACTCCGCGCCCAGCTCGCCGGTCTGGCCGGGGTCGTTGTTGTTGTGCACCGCCTCGTACAGCTCGCGGTGCGACCGGGACGCCCAGTTCTGGGTGTCGGTCAGCACCAGGTCGATCTCGCGCTCCTCCCGGGCCAACCGCTTCGCCTGCGCGGCCAGGAGTTCCCGCTCAACGCGCTCCGTCGCCATCGTCGCCGCCCCCTCAGTTCCCGCTCAGCTTGCGCAGCGCGACGCTGCTCTCGTCGTCGACCGCGGTGAAGTTGCGGATCGCGTTCTGCACGGAGTCGTGCGTCTGCTGGAGCACCTCGCGGTAGGCCGTCATCACCGCGACGAACGACCTCGGGTCGCCGTCGGCGCGCGCCTCGAACTTCTGCGCCAGCCGGTCGCCGACGGGGTTGCGGCCGATCGGGGCGGGGCGGGCCAGCCTGCCCGCGCGCTCCAGCCACGAGTCGACCTGGTCCATCTGCTCCAGGAGCATCTTGCGCAGTTCCTCGCCGGTGGCGGGATCGAGCGACACCCGACCGGAGTTCACGGTCTCCTGGAGTGCCACGACCTGCCCGTTGACGGTCGAGACCTCCTGGGGCGGGGCCACTTCACCCCCGTTTTCGGCGATGTACATCGGTACCCCTCGCGAAGGCGGCCTGCTGGACGGAACCGACCATCCCGCCCACCTCCAACGCCGGGCCAACGCGCGCCCAACGCGGCCCGCCGGAATGCGGTGACGACTGTGGGAAACTCGGTGACTACACGGTGACAACGCCGAAAGGGCTTGCGGATGCGGGTGAACCTGCTTGGCCCCGTTGAGCTGGTTTCCGCAGGTGGGGAAGCCGTTCGGTTGGGCGCGGCCAAGCGGCGGACGGTGCTGGCGGCGCTGGCGCTGGAGCTGAACCGCGTGGTGTCCGGTGACCGGCTGCTCGAGCTGGTGTGGGACGGCTCACCACCGCCGCAGGCCAAAGCCGCCCTCCAGGGGCACATCGCCCAGCTCCGCAAGGTCCTGGGCGGCGGTGTCGCGCTGGTCACCCGCTCGCCCGGCTACGTGCTGACCGGCGAGCGCGCGGCCGTGGACGTGTTCCGGTTCGAGGACCTGCTGGCGAGCGCGCGTGAGGCGGCGGACGAGGACGCGGCGCGGCTGCTGCGGGAGGCGCTGGCGCTGTGGCGCGGCCCCCTGCTCGCCGACGTGCCCGGCGACCAGCTCCGGGAGGCGGTGTCGGCGCGGCTGGAGGAGCTGCGGCTGGTGGCCGTGCAGGAGCTCGCGACCCGGCTGACGCGGCTGGACCGGGCGGCGGAGGCGGTCTCCGCGCTGCGCGACGCCGTGGAGGCCAACCCGCTGCGCGAGGCGCTGGTGTCCCGGCTCGTGCTGGCGCTGCACTGGAGCGGGCGGCAGGCCGAGGCGCTGGCGCTGTTCCACCGGACGCGGGAGCGGCTGGCCGACGAGCTGGGCGTGGACCCGGGCCCGGAGCTGCGCGAGGCGTACCAGACCGTGCTGGCGGGCGACACCGCGCCGCCGCCGGTGGACCGCGCGCCCGCCCAGCTGCCGCGCGAGCACCGCGGGTTCGTCGGGCGCGAGGAGGAGCTGTCCGACCTCGGGGCGGCGCTGACCGGGCAGGACTCGGCCATCGGGCTGCTGGTCGGGCCGGCCGGCGTGGGCAAGACGGCGCTCGCGCTGCGGTGGGCGCACCGGGTGGCGGGCGACTTCCCGGACGGGCAGCTGTTCGTGAACCTGCGCGGGTTCGACGAGACCGAGCCGCTCGACCCGCGCACGGCGTTGATCGGCTTCCTGCGGGCGCTCGGGCTGACCGACTCGCAGATCGCGGCGGACCTGGAGGGCCAGGCCGCGCAGTACCGGTCCCTGTTGGCCGGGCGGCGGGTGCTGGTGTTCCTGGACAACGCGCGGTCGGCCGAGCAGGTCCGGCCGCTGCTGCCCGGCTCGCCGCGGTGCCTCGTGCTGGTGACCAGCAGGCACCGGCTGGACGACCTGGTGGTGACGGAGGGCGCGTCGTCGCTGCACGTGCCGACGCTGCCCGAGGCCAGCGCCGAGGACCTGCTGACGGCGCTGCTGGGCAGGCAGCGGATCGAGCAGGAGCCCGAGGCGGTGGCGGAGCTGGTCGAGCTGTGCGACCGGCTGCCGCTGGCGCTGCGGATCGCGGGCGCGCGGCTCGCGTCACGGCCCCGGTGGACGATCCAGTCGCTGGTCGACGAGCTGCGCGACGAGCAGGGGCGGCTGTCGGCGCTGTCGCTGCCGGAGGCGGGGCGCGGGGTGCACGCGGCGCTCGCGGTGAGCTACCGGGAGCTGCCGGAGGGCGCGGCGCGGCTGTTCCGGCGGCTGGGCCTGCACCCCGGCACGGACCTCGACAGCTACACGGCGGCGGCGCTGCTGGACATCAACGTCGTCAGCGCCCGCACGCACCTGCGCACCCTGGCGTACGCGAACCTGCTGCACGAGTCGACGCCGGACCGGTACTCGCGGCACGACCTCGTGCGGCTGTTCACGCACCACCTGGCGGCGACCGAGTCCGAAGTGGACAAGCAGGTGTCGACGAACCGGCTGCTGGACTACTACCTGCACGTGGCGGACCGGGCGCGGGCGCACCTGTCGGACCACGTGCGGCCGTTCGGGCCGATCGAGCACCGGCCGTCGTCGTTCCCCGAGCTGTCGTCGAACGCGGCGGCGCTGGAGTGGTTCGCGCTGGAGGAGGCGAACCTGGGGCTGGCGCTGGACATCGCGGTGAACGGCGGGCAGCGGGAGCGGACGTGGCAGCTCGCGCTGTGCCTGGACGCGTTCCACTTCCGGCGGGGCAACCGGCTGGACCGGCTGGCGCTGTGCCGGATCGGGTTGGCGGCGGCGCGGTCGCTGGGCGACCGGCACGCCGAGGCGACGTTCCTGCTGCGGCTGGGGTCGACGCTGGCCGACCTGGGCCGGATCGACGAGGCGATCCAGGCGTGCACGCGGGCGGCGGCGCTGTCGGACGGCGACCGGCACCTGGAGCTGGCGGCGTTGGCGAACCTCGGGTACTGCCTGATGGCGGACGACCAGCTGGACCGGGCGCAGGCGACGATCCTGGACGCGCTGGAGGTGGCGCGGGAGGTCGGTGACGACCGGTCGCAGGCGAGCATCCAGAACAACCTGGCCAACGTGCTGCTGCGCAAGCACCGGCCGGAGGAGGCGTTGCGGCACGCGCGGGAGGCGCTGGGCCTGTTCCCGGCCGCGCCGTCCAAGGCGCACACGGCCACGTTGCACACCGTGGGTGCGGCGTCGCAGCAGCTGGGCCGTGCCGACGAGGCCCTGGAGTCGTACCGGGCGGGGTTGGCCCTGGCGGCCCGCCTGGGCGACCGCTACCAGGAGGCCCTGTGCCACCGGGCGATCGGGGACGTGCTGGAGCAGTCGGAGGGCCCGTCCGCCGCCCGCCCGCACTACCTGGCCGCCTACCAGCTGTACCGCGACCTGCGCCTGGCCGACGCCGACGACCTGGCCCGCAAGCTGGACCACACCGCCTGCCCGACCCCCTGACCGTGCACCACCCGGGCCCTGAACGTTCGACACACCGGCCCTGAACGTTCGACACACGGGCTCTGAGCGTTCGACACACGCGGCGTGAACGTAGGACTCTCGCGAGAGTCCTAGAGCGTTATTCAGAAGTGCTGGTGTGGGTGTTCTGGGGCGGGTAGCGCAACAGCCCTGCCTGGGTAGGGTCGGTTTCCTTCCACAGAAGCTCGACCACCACAGGACAGGGCTGTTGCGCTACCACTCTACGACCGGACTGGATCCCGCCCGGATCCGGGAACTGATCGCCCGGATCCGACAGACGCTGCCCGACCCCGACCGGCGGACCGGACGCCCGCCCGCGCTGAGCCTGTACCGCTCGGTGCTGCTCACCCTGGTGCTGTTACGGCAGAACCTGCCCCAGACCCTGGCCGCGGACCTGTTCGGCGTCTCCCAACCCACCGTCTCCCGCACCCTGCGCCGCTACGCGCCGCTGATCGGACGGGTGCTGCGCCCCCACACCCCCTCACTGCCCGACCTGCTGCCCCGACTGTCCACCGTCCTGCTCGACGGCACCCTGATCCCCACGGGGAACCGGGCCCACCCCGACCCCCACCCCACCGACGGCACCCGCCGACGACCCCACCCCAACTACAACGGCAAACACCGAGAGCAGGGCCTGTCGGTCCAGATCCTCACCGACCATGCCGGCCGACTGCTCGCCGTGCTCACACCACAACCCGGCAGCACCCACGACAGCCGCGCCTACCACCACCACGGCCTGGCCGACCTGCTGCACACCACCCCCACCATCGCCGACCTGGGCTACCAGGGCACCGACGCGATCATCCCCCGCCGCAAACGCCCCGGCCACACCCACCACACCCCCGCCGACCAGGCCTGGAACACCCTCATCTCCCGCCACCGATGGCCCGTCGAACGCGCCATCGCCCACCTGAAGAACTGGAAGATCCTCGCCACCGGCTACCGCGCCCGCCTGACCGAACTCCCCACCATCATCCGCATCGTCACCAACCTCGAGTTCTACCGCCTCAGCCAACGACACTTTTGAATAAAGCTCCTACGTTCGGGGCTCGTGTGTCGTACCTCCAGGACCCCCGAGTTCTCCGTTCGGGACGGTGGCGGGTGGCGGGGTCGGTGCCGACACTGGAGTGGTCCGGTGACCGGTCGGCCCGGTGGGAGGGGCGCGTGGAGGTCTCCCCGGCCGAACTCGCGGCCGACTTGCGCAGGCTCCGCCGCGGGCGCGGCGCCCAGGCGGCACGCCTGCGGGACGAGGTCGGCCCGGCGCTGAGGGCACTGTGCGGCATCCGCGACACCGACTCCCACGCCGCCGCGCGCGCCAAGGTGGGCACGACCCTGCACGGGTGGAGCGAGGCGCTGCCCGCCGACCTCCGCGCCGTCTTCGTGACCGCCCTCGCGCTGGACGTCGACGTGCCCGGCAAGTTCCTCGGCGAACGCGAGCGGTCGCTGGCCGCCGCCCTGCACCGGGACGCCCGCACGATCCGGCGACGCGTCGAGGAGGCCGTCGACCTGGTCGCCGAGAACGCCGCGACCCGGGTCGGGCCGCCACCAGGGGTCGAGGCCGACCACTGGCACGTCGAGCGCCTGGCCGCGCTGGTCCGCCTCGACGTGCCGCGACCGGAGTGCGTCGAGCGCTGGACGATCGTCGCCGAACGCGACATCGGCGACCACGTCCGGGTCACCCCCACCCCGCCGTGCGGGCACGCCGACGTGACGGCCACCCCGTTCTTCGGGGTGGAGGTGGCCGGCGCGCACCCGGCCCCCGACGGACGCCTCCTGCTCGACCTGCGCCTGCCCCACCCCCCTCCACGCCGGTCAGCGGCACGAGTGCGGCCTGGTCGTCGCCGCCTCCGGCCCGCCCCGGTCGCACCACCTCTACCGACCGGAACGGCGGTGCGAGGCGTTCGAGCTGACGGTCCGCTTCCCGGCCGCGCACGTGCCCGCCGCGATCGCCCCGGTCCGCGGCACGCCGGAGGCCGAGGCGGTCACCGGCGAGGTGGTCACCGGCGAGGTGGCGGTCGACGCCGTGCACGAGGCGCACGCGCGGTTCACGGATCTGCGCCCCGGCGACGTCTGCGGGCTGCGCTGGACGCCGGACCGGTGAGCCGGGTCAGCGGCGGGGCAGCGTGGTGCCGGCGGACGTCCCGGTGTGGGTGAGGCGCTTGGCGAAGCAGTCGTCCGGGCCGATCAGCTCCCGGTCGCACCACGCGTTGGCCTCCGCGCCGGCGGCGTACGTCCGGGGCACCACGGTCACCCAGAAGTCGCCGCTGTCGAAGCTCGCGTAGTCGGCGGAGGACAGCAGCAGCGCGTCCGGGTACCTGGCCCGGGTGAGCTGGAAGTCGCGCCAGATGTCCTCGTGGGTGAACCGCACGCCGTGCACCACGAGCCCGAGCCGCTTGGAGGACAGCTGCGGCACCCACCGGTCCACGAGCGACTCGACGGCCGCCCGGTCGGCCGCGACCTCGGCGTTCAGCTGCGAGAGCGCCACCTCGTCCGGCGAGACGGCCGCCACCGTGGTCGGGACGCGCACCGTGGTCGGGGCCGGCACCGCGGGCGGGGGCGGGGTCCACGTCGGCACCACGGCGGAGCCGCCCGCCGCGGTCGCGACGCCCGTGACGCGGCGGTCGGAGTAGCGGAACCCGACCGCGGTCGCGGCCGCCACCGCGAGCGCGGCCACCACCACCGCGGTGACGACGAGCACCGGCACGCGGTGCCCGTCCGAACCCCGCCGGGACCAGACCGCCAGGTCGGCTCCGCAGGCCGCGCAGTACCGCAGACCGGGGGTCGACGCGGTGCCGCACCTGCCGCAAACGTCCATGGTGGAGTCCCTGCCGCGTGTCCGAAGAAGACAGACCACGCTAGCCCCGGGCCCACCTCCCCGCCGCGCGCCGCGGGCGATTGACCACCTTTTGGCCGCTGTTCGTCCAACCTCAGCCGGTGGCCTCGGCCGCCGCGCGGCCCGCCACGCGGCCGGAGAACAGGCAGCCGCCCAGGAACGTCCCCTCCAGGGCGCGGTAGCCGTGCACGCCGCCGCCGCCGAAGCCGGACGCCTCACCGGCCGCGTAGACGCCGTCCAACGGGGTGCCGTCGTCCTTGAGCACCCGCGCCGACAGGTCGGTGTGCAGGCCGCCCAGCGTCTTGCGCGTCAGCACGGACAGCCGCACGGCGATCAGCGGCCCGGCCTTGGGGTCCATCAGGGCGTGCGGCTCGACCACCCGGATCAGCTTGTCGGTGAGGAACCGGCGCGCCTCGCGCATGGCGTTGACCTGCATGTCCTTGCCCAGCCCGGACAGCACCTGGAGGTCGCGGGCCGCGATCGTGCGCCGCAGCCCGGCCGCGTCGATCAGCGACGTGCCGGTCAGCTCGTTCATGCCGGCCGCCAGCTCCTCGGGCGTGCGGCCGAAGACGAACTCCTCGGACCGCTTGGCGAACTCCTCCACCGGCGCGACCGCGCCCGGCAGCGCCCGCTTCAGCACGGCCCGCACGTCCTTGCCGGTCAGGTCGGGGTTCTGCTCGGACCCGGACAGCGCGAACTCCTTGCCGATGATCCGGGAGTTCAGCACGAACCACGAGTAGCCGTGGCCGGTCTTGACGATGTGCTCCAGCGCGCCGAGCGCGTCGAACCCCGGGAACAGCGGGATCGGCAGCCGCGCGCCGGTCGCGTCCAGCCAGAGCGACGACGGCCCGGGCAGGATGCGGATGCCGTGCCGGTTCCACACCGGGGCGTAGTTGGCGATGCCCTCGGGGTAGTGCCACATGCGGTCCTCGTTGATGATGCCGCCGCCGGAGCTCTGCACGACCCGCAGCATCTCGCCGTCCACGTGGTCGGGCACGCCCGACAGCATGTGCTCGGGCGGCGTGCCCAGGCGGGAAGGCCAGTTGCGGCGCACCATCTCGTGGTTGGCGCCGATGCCGCCGGAGGTGACGACGACGGCCTGCGCGCGCAGCTCGAAGTCGCCGGTGGCGGTGCGCGAGCTGGGCTCGCCGCGACCGGCCGTGCTGAGCTCCAGCACCTCGCCGCGCACGCCGTCCACCGCGCCGCCGGTGGTGGTCAGCCCGGTCACGCGGTGCCGGAACCGCAGCTGCACGAGCCCGCGCGCCACGCCCTCGCGGACCCGGCGCTCGAACGGCGCGACGATGCCCGGCCCGGTGCCCCAGGTCACGTGGAAGCGCGGGACGGAGTTGCCGTGGCCGTCGGCCAGGTACCCGCCGCGCTCGGCCCACTGCACGAGCGGGAACCAGCGCACGCCCATGCCGTGCAGCCACGACCGCTTCTCGCCCGCGGCGAAGTGCACGTACGCCTCGGCCCACCGACGCGGCCAGTGGTCGGCCTCCCGGTCGAACGCCGCCGAGCCCAGCCAGTCCCGCAGTGCCAGCTCCGCCGAGTCCTTGACCTTCAGCCGCCGCTGCTCGGGGCTGTCGACCAGGAACAACCCGCCGAAGGACCAGAACGCCTGGCCACCGAGCGACGCCTCGGGCTCCTGGTCGAGCAGGATCACCCTGCGCCCGGCGTCGACCAGTTCGGCGGTGGCGACCAGGCCCGCGAGGCCCGCGCCGACCACGATGACATCCGCGTCATGTGCCATCGGGCGAGTCTAGATCGAAGCTCCGGCGGCGCACGAGACTTGAGGAAGATTCATCTTCGTGCGGGGTGAGGTGTTCCACGCGGTGCCCCGGATCGGCCCGGTGACCCGGCGGTGACAATTCGGTAACGGGCGCGCGGGGTGATTTCCTCCACGCCGCCGCCGACGACATCCGCGCATTCGGGAACGACTCCGGCGAACCCGGCGTCGACGGTGATCGTGATCGCTCCCGCCCCGGGCGGGGCACTTCCGGGAACCGGCGGACATCCCCATTGGGTTGTCGGTCCGGCTGCGGACTTCCGCGTCGGCACGGCCTGTTCTCGGACTTCGCGGGTGGGGCGGGAGCGGTGGCAAAGGCCGCCGGCCGTGCGGTGGGGGGAACCGTCCGGCCGACGGCGGTCGGGCATGCGCGGGCGCACCTGCAACGTCTCGGGGAGAGGTGCCGCGCGGGCCTCGGGGGGAGGGGCCTCGCGGGGCCTGACGTCCGGTGCGGCGTCCACGTGCCGACCAGCAGTAGAACGGGTGGTGACCGGTGGGTGTTCCCCGGATGGGCCGGGGGTGTCGGGGTCACGAAGAGTGTTCGGAAAGGCCCTCGGTCAGCCCTCGTCGCGCAGCTCCGCCATCCGGCCCTCGGCGTGCTCCAGCCTGGTCCGCGCGGTCTCGGCGTGGCGCTTGGCCTTGCCCAGCCGGGCCGCCGCCTCGCGCTCGGCCCGCTGCGCCCGCCGCAGCTCGGCCTGCAGGTCGGCGACGCGGTCCTCGTGCTCGGTCACGACCTGCTCGGCCTCCGCGACGGCGTCGTCCGCCTTGCGCACGTCCGCCCGGGCCGCGTCGATGTCGTCGCGGGCCTTGGCGAGCTGCCGCTCCCGCCGCTGCTCACGGCGGGGCGCGAGGTCGTCCCGGACCGGGGTGGCCGTCTCGCTCAACGGGCCGAAGCCGGACTGCTCGACCGGCTTGACCAGCCGCCCGGCCCGGATCCGGGCGCCGAGCACGGCGTCGGCCAGCGCCGCGGCCAACGTCGTGCGCACCTGCTGCACGGCGTCGGCACCCAGCGGCCGGCCCGCGTGGCTCGCCAGCACCTCGACCCGCCGCACGAGCGCGCTGAGCACGGCCCGCCGCCGCGCGCCCAACCGCCGCAGCGCCCCGCCGCGCAGGTCCTCCTGGGCGGCCCGCAGCTCGTCACCCAGCGCGAGCGCCTCGGCCAGGTCGGCCGGGTCCTCGCGGGCCAGCAGGTTCAGCGCCCACGCCGACGAGGTGGGCTTGCGCAGCGCCGACACCTGCTTGGCCAGCGCCTGGTCGCCGCGGTCCGCGGCCGCCCTGGCGTGGGCGTCCCGGGCCGCGACGAACTCCGCCGGCGGCAGGGCGTACAGCTCGTCGGCGATCCGGTCGATCGGTGCGGCGTCCACGATGTCGACCAGTGTGCCCGCGATCGCGTTGATGTGCGATTTGTTACCGATTTCCCGCGCTCGTGAGCGGTTCACCGTTGACAGTGTTTGACATTCCGACCGGTCGGCTCTTGACTGGAGGTGTCGCACTCGTTCCTGAGTTGTGCGGCACTTCCGACGTGTTCCCGCAATAGACCGTTCAGTCCAATGTGGACACTTCTATTGGGCTGTTCGTCCGATTGTTAGCGGGGACCCGGGGAGATGTGCTTGCGCCAATCTTTCCCCACGAAGGGTTTGCGCCGTGATCAACTCGGGAAGTCGGTGGAGACACCGCACCAGCGCGGCCTTGCTGGCCGCCGTGCTGGGCACCACTGGGTTCGGCTTCGCCGCCGGTACGGCCGTCGCGCAGGAGGCGCCGACCGCGCCCGCGCCGGCCGACAAGCAGCTCGACAAGCAGGACCGGGAGCGCATCGCCGAGGCCGAGCGGGCCGGGCAGGCGAACGTCACGCTCCTCGTCGCCGCCGAAGCGGGCAAGCTGGACTCCGCCGCCAACGACCTCAAGGCACTCGGCGGTGTGGTCGAGTCCACCGAGCGCGACGTCGACTACCTCAAGGTCTCCGTCCCGCGGGACAAGGCCGAGAAGGCCGCCAAGCTCGCGTCCGTGAACGCGGTGGACGTCGACGGCCTGGTCGTCCTGGACAACCCTCGCCCCGAGGGCGCGACGAACCCGCTGCCGCAGCCGGCGCCGGGCAAGTCCACGCCCAAGAAGAACCCGTACATGCCGACGCAGGACACCAAGGCGGCGCAGTTCACCGACGAGCACCCCAAGTGGGACGGCCGCGGCGCGACGATCGCCATCATGGACTCCGGCATCGACCTGGACCACCCGGCCCTGGCGACCACCACGACCGGTGAGCGCAAGATCGTCGACTGGTACAACGCCAACGCCACCAACTCCGGCGACGGCACCTGGCTGCAGGTCTCGGGTCGCTACAACGGCACGTTCACCGCGGGCGGCGCGACCTACAAGGCGCCCGCCACCGGTGGTCCGTTCAGCTTCGGCACGTTCCGCGAGACCGCGGGCGACCTCGGCCTGGCCAACAGCGAGACCGGCGGCGACATCAACCGCGACGGCGACCGCACCGACACCTTCGGCGTGCTGCAGGACACCACGACGAAGGAGGTCCGGGTCGACACCGACGGCGACGGCGACTTCACCGACCAGGCCGCGATGATCGACTACAAGTACAAGAAGGACGTCGGCCACTTCGGCGCGGACAACCCGGCCACCCCGGTGCTGGACACCGTGGCGTTCGTGGTGCAGACCGACAAGTCGATCTACGACGCGGCCGGCACGGCGTGGGTGAACATCGGCATCGCCGGTGCCGCGCACGGCTCGCACGTCGCGGGCATCACCTCCGCCAACAAGCTGTTCGGCGGCAAGATGACGGGCGCCGCGCCCGGCGCGAAGCTGATGGCCGTCAAGGTCTGCCTCTCCACCCCGTCGTGCACCAACAGCGGCCTGATCGACGGCCTGCTGTACGCGGCGCGCAACGGCGCCGACGTCGTCAACATCTCCATCGGCGGCCTGCCCGCCCTCAACGACGGCAACAACGCGCGCGCGGAGCTCTACAACCGCACCATCGCCGAGTACAACGTGCAGGTGTTCATCTCCGCGGGCAACAGCGGCGCGGGCGCGAACACCGTGGGCGACCCGTCGGTGGCCACGGACGCGGTCAGCGTCGGCTCCTACATCACGGCGGACACCTGGCTGTCCAACTACGGCTCGGTGACCAAGCAGAAGGAGAGCCTGCACGGCTTCTCCTCGCGCGGCCCGCGCGAGGACGGCGGGTTCAAGCCGAACATCGTCGCGCCCGGCTCGGCGATCTCCACCACGCCGCAGTGGCAGGCGCCCGGCCCGGTGGCCGGCACCTACGACCTGCCCGCCGGCTACGCCATGTTCAACGGCACCTCGATGGCCGCCCCGCAGGCGACCGGCGCGGCCGCGCTGCTGGTCAGCGCCTACAAGGCCGAGCACAACGGCGAGCGCCCGCCCGTCGCGGCGCTGCGCAACGCGATCCAGTCCGGCGCCAAGTGGGTCCCCACCCTCCAGGCGTACGAGCAGGGCGCGGGCCTGTTCGACACCAAGCGCGCGTGGACGCAGCTCAACGCGCACCCGGAGCCCCAGGCGGTCAGCACCTCGGTGACCGTGAGCACCGCGCTGTCGGCGCTGCTGGCCACCCCGAACACCGGTGTCGGCATCCACGACCGCGAGGGCGTCGTCGTGGGCAAGGAGTACACCCGCACCTACACCCTGACCCGCACCACCGGCCCGGACCGCAACCAGAGCTTCGTGGTCAACTGGCAGGGCAACGACGGCACGTTCTCGTCCAAGGCGTCGGTGACGCTGCCGCTGAACAAGCCCGTGTCGTTCGACGTGAAGGTCAAGCCGAAGGCGGCGGGCGCGCACTCGGCCGTGCTGCGGCTGGACAACGTGCTCACCCGCGGCGTCGACGTGTTCACCCTGAACACCGTCTTCGCGGCCGACGAGTTCACCGCGGCCAACAAGTACGCGGTGACCAAGACGGGCACGCTCCCGCGCAACCAGTCGAAGAGCTTCTTCGTCAAGGTGCCCGCGGGCACCAGCGCGCTGAAGGTCGACATGGCGGCCGGCGGCGCCGAGGCGGGCAAGGGCCAGGTCCGGTTCCTGCGCTTCGACCCGTACGGCGTGCCGTTCGACACCACGTCGTCGACCAACTGCTACAACCCCGACGCGGGCGCGGGCTGCACCGGTGGCTCGCCCACCAGCCGCACGGTCAGCAACCCGACGCCGGGCGTGTGGGAGGTCGTGCTCGAGGCCCGGCGCACCTCCGACGCCGACGCCGCGCCGTACTCGGTGACCGCGTCCGTGCTGGGCACGACGATCAGCCCGAACCCGGACACCATCGAGTCGGTCACCGCCGGCACGCCGGTCGCCCGGCAGTACACGGTGACCAACTCGCTGGCCGCGTTCACCGGCAAGCTCGTCGGCGGTCCCCTGGCCAGCGCCCGGATCGACCGCCCGACCATCGCCGACGCGACGGCCCAGAACTACGACCTGACCGTCGCACCCGGCTCGACGTCGCTGCGCGCGACGATCGGCCGGACCAGCGACGTGTCGGCCGACCTGGACCTGTTCGTCTACAACTGCACGTCCGGCGCCTGCGTGCTGGCCGGGCAGTCGGCGGACGGCGACTCCGAGGAGTCGGTGACGATCCCGAACCCGGCCGCCGGCGCGTGGCGGGTGCAGGTCGACGGCTACGAGGTGCCCTCGGGCACCACGGAGTACGACTACATCGACCTGTTCACCGCCGCGGGCCTCGGCTCGATCGCGGTGACCGACGCCGACGCCGAGCGCACGGCCGGCGCCTCCTGGGTGGTCCCCGCCACGGTGACCGCCACCGGGCAGGCCGGCGCGGGCCGCGTGCTGCGCGGTGAGCTGACCGTGCAGACCTCCGAGGGCGCGGTCGTCGGCCGCGGCGCGGTGATCATCAAGAACGTGGTCTGACGCCACGTCGCCCGACCCTCAGGGCCACTCCCGCTTCGCGCGGGGGTGGCCCTGAGCCATTTCGGGGGTCAGGGCGTCGGGTCGCCGTTGGACAACGGCTCGTCCACGTCCACCCGGCTGACCCCCGCGACGGCGGGCACCCGGGCCACCGCCTCGATGGGCACGGTCGCGCGCACGTAACCGACGGCGGTGTCGGTGGACTCGACCGTCGCGCCCAGCCCGCGCAGGCCCTCGGCCACCTCGGCGGCCCGGTCGCGCTCGGTGGAGACGGTCAGGCCGACGGTGCTCGCGCCGTCCCTCCTGGCCCGGTCGAGCGCGCCCCGGGCGCTCGGGCCGAGCTTGCCCGGTGTCACGGGCACCGACGTCACCCCTTCCGCACCGGTGGTGGCCGGCGGCCCGGTCTCCGCGGGCCGCTGGGCGCAGCCCGCCAGCACCAGCCCCGCCAGCACGGTCACCACGAACCCTCGCACGAAGCCTCCCCGGAGCCGATCCCACCACCAGGACGGACCGGGTGGTCAGCGCGGTTGCACGGCCTGGTCCGGCCCGCTGAACGCCTGCACCCGCTCCTCGCCGTCGACGCTGTCCCCGAACACCCGGTTGTCCGACGAGCCGTTGGCCGTCCGCGTGAGCGCGACCCCGTTGCCGCGGGGCAGCTCGCGCACCCGCACCTGCGGCAGCGCGCCGGGGTGCCGCGACCGCAGCCAGCCGACCAGGTGCTCGCGCGCCACGCACCGCAGGTCCCACAGCCGCCCCGCGTCCGACGCGCTGACCAGCGCCCGGACCCGCACGAACGACCCCACCGCGTCGGTCACCTGCAGCACGCACACCCGGCCGTCCCACAGGTCGCTCGCCTCCAGGGCGGCCCGCAGCTCGTGCCGCAGCTCCTCCACCGGCACCGTCCAGTCCAGGTCCAGCTCGACCGTGCCCAGCAGCGCCGACTGCGTCCGCGTCCAGTTCTCGAACGGCGTCTTCAGGAAGTAGGCGGTGGGCAGGATCAGCCGCCGGTCGTCCCACAGGTGCACGACCACGTAGGTGAGGGTGATGTCCTCGATGCGCCCCCACTGCTTCTCCACGACCACCACGTCGTCCAGCCGCAACGCGTCGCTGAACGCGATCTGCACGCCCGCGAACACGTTGCCCAGCAGCGACTGCGCGGCCAGCGCCGCGATCGCGCCGATGACACCGGCGGAGGCGAGGATGCTGGTCCCGGCGGCGCGGGCGTTCGGGAACGTCATCAGCACCGCGGCCGCCGCCAGCACGCTCACCACGACCACGGTGACCCGCCGGACCAGCGTGATCTGCGTGTGCACGCGGCGGGCGTGCCGGTTGTCCGAGACGTCGACCCGGATGCGGGCCAGCGTCGCGTCCTCGACCACCACCAGCAGCGCGGCGAGCAGCCACGCGCCCGCCAGGATCAGCGCTATCCCGGTGACGTGCAGCGCGACGGGACGCCAGTCGCCGTGCGCCACCACGCCGAGCGAGAACTGCACCGCCACCAGCGCGGCCACCGCCACCGCGGGCTTGTGCGCGTGCCGGGCGAGGCCCGCGAACAGGTCCGACCGCCTGCCGATGCGGCGGACCACCCGGTGGACGAGCGTGACGGCGAGCAGGGCGACCAGCAGCGAGCCGGCGAACGTGACCAGGGCTGCGAGCACGGGAAGGGCACCTCCTCAGTGCGCGGGTTCGTCCGAACAGCCGTACCCGGGTGCGCCGTCGATCAGCCGTCCGCGCGGATTGTGCGAGTTATCCCACTATCAGTGGAGTTTGATCACCCCGGTCGCGCTCCGGCTCCACCCGCGGGTGGCCGGCCCCGTTGCTACGGTGGAGTAACTTGCCGGGGGCTACGCACGAGTAGGTGGAGGCGACGGTGTTCGTGGAGTCCGAAGGCGCGCGGCTCGCCGTGTTCGAGTCGGGCGACCGGTCCGCGCCGACCGTCGTCCTGGTGCACGGCTACCCCGACACCCACCGGGTGTGGGACGGCGTCGTCCCGGTGCTGGCCGAGCGGTTCCACGTGGTCACCTACGACGTGCGGGGGGCTGGGGCGTCCTCCGCGCCGCGCGGCCTGGCCGCCTACCGGCTGCCGGTGCTGGCCCGCGACCTGTTCGCGGTGGTCGCGGCGGTCAGCCCGGACGCGCCGGTGCACGTCGTCGGGCACGACTGGGGCTCGGTGCAGGCGTGGGAGGCCGTGACCGCGCCGGGCGCGCCGATCGCGTCCTTCACCTCGATCTCCGGGCCGTGCCTGGACCACGTCGGCCACTGGCTGCGCGACCGGCGGACCGGCCGGCGCTTCGCCCAGCTGCGGCACTCCTGGTACATCGCCGCGTTCCACCTGCCGTTCGTCGCGCCCCTGGCGTGGCGGTACGTGGTCGGGCCCCGGTGGTCGACGATCGTGCGCAGGCTGGAGGGCGTCACGTCGCACGTGTCGCCGACCGTGGCGCGGGACGGGGTGCACGGCATGGCGCTGTACCGGGCGAACTTCGTGCCCCGGCTGCGCTCGCCCCGCGAGCGGCGGACCGACGTCCCGGTGCAGCTCGTGCGGCCGACCCGCGACCGGTACGTCACGCCCGGCGTCATCGAGGACGTCGAGCGGTGGGCCTCGGACGTGCGGCGGCGCGTGGTCGACGCCGGGCACTGGGCGCCGGTCACGCACGCCGGGGAGGTGGCCGCCCTGGTCGCCGACCACGTCACCGCGCACAGCCGTTCCAGCTGAAGCCCGCGAGCGCCTCCCGGGCCCGCTGCCGGCCGAGGTTCCACGAGCGCCAGTCGTCCGGCTCGACGCGGCGGAACTCCAGGGCGCAGTCCCGCAGCTCCGGCGGCAGCCCCGCGAGCGCCGGCACGGCGTCGTCCGACAACCGGGCCAGGTACCAGACGTCGATCTTCCCGGTGGCCTCGTAGCGCTCGACGTTCCGCTCGGCGGCGAACCGGTCGGGGTTCAGCGCGGCGAGCCCGACCAGGGCGGCGAACCCCGTGCCGACGACCGCGCGGGCCAACCACCCCGCGCGCAACCGCACGCCCGCGGCCAGGACCAGCAGGTACACCGCGCCCAGCCACAGCTCGCAGCCGGCGACCGCGACGCGCGCCACCGTGAAGCCGTACGCCTGCTGGTAGAGCCACATGCGGGCCAGCGCGGAGGCGACGATGACCAGGGTGAGCCCGCTGAGCGCGCCCAGCAGGCCGCGCAACCAGCGGCGGTCCGCCGGCGAGTCCAGGTGGGCGAACCGCGCGACCACCGCGATCACGCCCAGGGTGAGGACGGTGACGGCGAGCAGCTGCCAGAAGCCGCTGCGGGCGTAGTCGGCGTAGGTCAGGTCGGGGGTGACGAGGACGTGCTCGTCGCCCGCGAACAGCGTGTCGACCTGGACCACCACGAAGGCGGTGAAGAGCAGCACCAACGCGCCGACGGGCAGCGCCCAGTCGCGGCGCGCGACCGTCCGGGGCAGGTCGGACGGCTCGTCGGCGTCGACGGGGGAGACGCGCAGGTGCGCCGCGCCGACCGCGCCCAGGCCGACCACCGCGAACAGCACGACCGGTTGGCCGGACGGCTCGTCCGGGGCGAGGGAGCCGAGGAGGTCGGCGAACGCCGCGTCCGCGCCGGCCAGCAGCGGGACGAACACCAGCAGGAGGCCCGCGGTGACGAGGACCGGCCGGGTGAGCGGAGGCGTGCCGGCCCGCCGGACCCCGCGGGCGAGCCAGGGCACCGCCCGGACCGCGGCGACCGGCACCGCGCCCGCGCCGACCAGGAGGCCGCGCGCGGTGCGCCCCCCGGCGACCGCGAGCGAGGCCGCGGCGCAGCCGGCGGCGGCGCACAGCGCGAACAACCAGCCCGCCGCGACGACCGCCCCGACGCCGAAGAGGGCGACGGAGAGCACCGCCCAGCCGGGTCGGACGTGGCGCAGGAGGGCGAGGACGAGGGCCGCGGTCAGCGCCCAGCCGAGGCCGGGTTCGGTGGGGGGCAGCAGGGCGGCGGCCGCGGTCCCGGCGAGCGCGCCGATGAGCAGCGCGCGGTGGGGTGTCATGGGGTGGTGCCTCCAAAGGGCGCACTCCACCGCCCCGCCGTGCGTGGTGGCGGGGTGGGGATGGGTTGGGTTTCCGGCGCGCGGGGGCCGGGCTGCTCAGGCCCGCTCCGGGGCCGCCCCGGGCCGCCGGCGCGCGTCGGCGGCCGGTTCGGCGGCAGCTCGGAGCCGGGAATTGTCGGTGGTGCGTGGTTGACTGAAGATCAGGGTTCCCCTGGGTGGGGACGCTTGCCGTGCACTGCCCTTCAGGCGGTCGGGCCGGTATCCGCCGGAGGATTCGGCGGCGCGGAATTCGGCGGTGCGGAGTCCTGCGGCGCTGAGTCCTGTGGCGCCGAGTCCGGCGGTGCGGTGGCCGGCAGGGTCGCCCTGATCCGGCAGCCCGGCCCGTCCACCACGGCGATGGTGCCGCCGTGCAGGTCCACCACCCACCGGGCGATGCTGAGCCCGAGCCCCGTGCCGCCGTCACCGGCCCGCTCGCCCCGCGTGAAGCGCTCGAAGACCCGCTCCCGGTCCCGCGGCGCGATGCCCGGACCGTCGTCGGCGACCTCCAGCACCAGCTCCGCCCCGACCGACGCGGAGACCCGCACCTCACCACCCGCCGGGCCGTGCCGGACCGCGTTGTCCAGCAGGTTCGCCACCACCTGCGCCAGCCGCGCCTCGTCCGCGTACACGGTCGCCGAGGGCGGCGACACGTCCACGGTGAACCGCACCCCCCGGGCGGCCACCGAGGTCTCCGCGACGACCTCCTCCAGCAGCGGCCGCACGGCGAACTCGGCCTTGTCCAACCGGTGCGCCCCGGCGTCGATCCGCGACAGGTCCAGCAGCTCGGCCACCAACCGGCCCAGCCGCTCGGTCTGCGCCAACGCCGTCCGCATCGTCGCCGCGTCCGGCCGCGCCACCCCGTCCACGACGTTCTCCAGCACGTTCTGCAACGCGGTGATCGGCGTCCGCAGCTCGTGCGAGACATTCGCGATCAGCTCCCGCCGCTGCCGGTCCGCCGCACCGAGGTCCGCCGCCATCTGGTTGAACGCCCCGGCCAGCTCGCCGACCTCGTCCCGCGCCGTCGCGCGCACCCGCCTGCTGTAGTCGCCGGCCCGCATCGCCCGCACCGCCGCGGTCATGTCGCGCAACGGCCGGGTCATCCCGTGCGCGAGCACCTGGGACGTCACCAGCACGATCGCCACCGCCCCGAACGTGGTGCCCGGCGCGAGCCACCCGATCCGCCACCGGAAGAACGCGAACCCGGCCGCCATCGCCGACACCAGCAGGATCCCGAGCTTCAGCTTGATCGACCGCACCGGGTCGAGCGGGCGCGGCAGCAGGTCGACCGCCGTCCCCAACGCCGACCGCAGGCTCACCGGGGCACCTCCAACGCGTAACCGATCCCGTGCACGGTCCGGATCAGGTCCGTGCCCAACTTCCGCCGCAGCGCCTTGATGTGGCTGTCCACGGTCCGCGTCCCCGTCCCGTCCGCCCACCCCCACACCTCGCTGAGCAGCCGTTCCCGCGACTGCACGGCCCGCGGCCGTTCGGCGAGGTGCACCAGCAGCTCGAACTCGGTCGGCGTCAGGTGCGCCTCCTCCCCGCCGCGCACCACCCGCCGCTCCGCCAGGTCGATCTCCAGGTCGGCCACGGTGATCCGGGACGAGGCCGCCGACGCCGACCGCTCCACCCGCCGCAGCAGCGCGTGCACCCGCGCGGCCAACTCGCGGATCGAGAACGGCTTGGTCAGGTAGTCGTCCGCGCCGACCGCGAGCCCCACGAGCAGGTCCGTCTCGTCGCCGCGCGCGGTCAGCATGAGCACCGGCACGGGCCGGTCGGCCTGGATGCGCCGGCACACCTCCAACCCGTCGAACCCGGGCAGCATCACGTCCAGCACGACCAGGTCGGGCCGGACGTCACGGGCCCGCGCGACCGCCGACGGCCCGTCGTGCGCCACCACCACCTCGAACCCCTCGGCCCGCAGCCGCGCGGCCACGGACTCGGCGATGGTCGGGTCGTCCTCGACCACCAGAACGCGCCGTGTCATGCGGCCGACTCTAGGTGCGGGCCGTGGAGACGTCCGGGGCGAGTTGTGAACGTCCTGTGGAGACCTCCCCGGGCGACCCGCGCCCGCCCCGAGCGTGGCGGACGGCCGATCAGGCGAATCTGGGAGCGCTCCCAGGGCTGGGCTGCCAAGCTGGAGGGCGGGCGGGGCTTCGACGAGGAGGTCTGGTCGTGCGGAGGACGTTCGGCGTGGCGTTGGCGTTCGTCTCGGCGGTGTCCGGCGCGCCCGCCGCGCAGGCGGAGCCGGGCGTGGTGGAACTCGCCCTGCTGCCCGGGGGCACCAAGGGGACCGCGCTCGCGATCAACGACGCCGGGGTGGTCGTCGGCCGCTCCACGGCGGCGGACGGGCGGACGCGGCAGGTGCGGTGGGACGCGGAGGGCCGGATCTCCGAGCTGGTCCCGCCGGCCGGTGCCAACCCCGGCCGGGTGTTCGGCGTCGACGCGGACGGCGCGGCGTACGGCAACACCAGCACGGCGGACCGCTGGGCGCAGGCCACCAAGTGGCACCCCGACGGTTCGGCGACCGTCCTCGACGTCCCCGCGGGCGACACCTACGGCTTCGCCGTCGCGGTGAACGGCAGCGGCACGGTCGTCGGCTACAGCGGCGACCACCGGACCGGAACCCGCCGCGCCCTGCGCTGGGACCGCGACGGGACCGCGACGGTGCTGCCCGGCCTCGGACCGGCGACCGAGGCCACCGCGATCGACGAGGCCGGGGCGATCGCGGGCATCACCACCACCGCCGACGACGTGGCCCACTACGTGCGCTGGGACGACGGCGTGCTCACGGAGCTGGGTGCGGTGCCCGGCGCGACGCACTCCGCCGTCGCGCAGGTCGAGGGCCGCTACGTCGTCGGCGACGTCCAGCGCGACGACCGCACGGGGTACGGCGTGCGGTGGGACGGCCCGGTCCTCGCCGAGGTGCCGACGCCGCAGGGCTTCAGCACCCTGCTCGCGGTCGCCGCGGACGGCACCGCGTACGGCACGGTGAACGGCAAGCCGGTGCGGTGGGCGGCCGACGGCGGGGTGGCGATCATGCCCCTGCCGACCGGGTACGCCGCGGGCGAGGTGACGCGGCTCAACGACCGCGGGGTGGCCGCGGGCACGGCGATCAGCCGGTACAACCGGCCCGTCAGGTGGTCGCCGGACGGTCGGGTCGAGCTGTTGCCGGTGCCCTCCGGGACCTACGGCTTCGCCCAGGGCGTCAACGGGCACGGTGTCGTGGTCGGCGAGTACGGCGGGCGGCCGCTGCTCTGGCCGTGAGCGCGCCCTAGGCTGACCGGGTGGCTGACGCGGTCCTGGAGGCGGTGCTGGAGCGGATCACGTTCGCCAACGAGGAGACCGGGTACACGGTCGCCCGCGTCGACCCCGGCCGCGGCGGTGACCTGGTCACGGTGGTCGGGTCGCTGCTCGGCGCGCAGCCCGGCGAGTCGATCCGGATGCGCGGCCGCTGGGGCTCCCACCCGCAGTACGGCAGGCAGTTCCACGTGGAGGACTACACGACCGTCCTGCCCGCCACCGTGCAGGGCATCCGCCGCTACCTCGGCTCCGGCCTGATCAAGGGCATCGGCCCGGTGCTGGCCGACCGGATCGTCACCCACTTCGGCGTGGGCGCGCTGGACGTCATCGAGCACGAGCCGCAGCGCCTGATCGAGGTGCCGAAGCTCGGGCCGAAGCGCACCAGGCTGATCGCGGCCGCGTGGGAGGAGCAGAAGGCCATCAAGGAGGTGATGGTCTTCCTCCAGGGCGTCGGCGTGTCGACGTCCCTGGCCGTGCGCATCTACAAGCAGTACCAGGACAAGGCGATCGACGTCGTCCGCGAGGAGCCCTACCGGCTCGCCAACGACGTGTGGGGCATCGGCTTCCGCACCGCCGACCAGATCGCGAAGGCGGTGGGCATCCCGCACGACAGCCCGCAGCGGGTGAAGGCGGGGCTGCAGTTCACGCTCTCCGAGGCCACCAACGACGGCAACTGCTACCTGCCCGAGAACGCGCTCATCGGCGAGGCGATCAAGATCCTCCAGGTCGACGCGGGGCTGGTGATCGACTGCCTGGCCGAGCTGGTCGCCGAGGAGGGCGTGGTCCGCGAGGTCATGCCGGACGGCGAGCCGGGCATCTACCTGGTCGCGTTCCACCGCGCCGAGGTCTCCCTGGCCAACCAGCTCCTGCGCCTGCTGCGGACCGAGGAGGAGCGCCTGCCCGCGTTTCGGTCCGTCGACTGGGACCGCGCGTTCGGGTGGCTCGGCGCGTCGCTGGAGGACCGGCAGCGCGACGCCGTCCGCCTCGCGCTGACCAGCAAGGTCGCCGTGCTGACCGGCGGTCCGGGGTGCGGCAAGAGCTTCACCGTGCGGTCGGTCGTGAAGCTGGCCGCGGCCAAGGGCGCGAAGGTGGTGCTGGCCGCGCCGACCGGCCGGGCCGCCAAGCGGCTCACCGAGCTGACCGGCCACGAGGCGAGCACCGTGCACCGGCTGCTGGAGCTCAAGCCCGGCGGTGACGCCGCCTACGACCGCGACCGGCCGCTCGACGCGGACCTCGTCGTCGTGGACGAGGCGTCGATGCTGGACCTGCTGCTGGCGAACAAGCTGGTCAAGGCCGTCGCACCGGGCGCGCACCTGCTGCTGGTCGGCGACGTCGACCAGTTGCCGTCCGTCGGCGCGGGGGAGGTGCTGCGGGACGTGCTGGCCACCGGCAGCCCGATCCCGAACGTCCGCCTCACGCACATCTTCCGGCAGGCGCAGCAGTCCGGCGTGGTGACCAACGCCCACCGGATCAACAACGGCGAGCACCCCGTCGTGCGGGGGCTGCCCGACTTCTTCCTCTTCCCCGCGGAGGAGGCCGAGGACGCGGCGGCACTGGTGGTCGACGTCGTCGCCAACCGCATCCCGCGCAAGTTCGGGCTGGCGCCCCGCACGGACGTGCAGGTGCTCGCGCCGATGCACCGGGGGCCGGCGGGCGCGGGCGGGCTGAACGCGTTGCTGCAGGAGGCCCTGACACCGTCCACACCGGACCGGCCGGAACGCCGGTTCGGCGGTCGGGTGTTCCGGGTCGGCGACAAGGTGACCCAGATGCGCAACAACTACGAGAAGAACGTCTTCAACGGCACGCTGGGCGTCGTCACGGCGATTGACGTCGTGGAGCAGAGGCTGACCGTTCGGACCGACGAGGAAGAGGACGTGGACTACGAGTTCGGCGAGTTGGACGAGCTGACCCACGCCTACGCCATGACGATTCACCGCTCACAGGGCAGTGAGTACCCGTGCGTCGTCATCCCAATCACGACGAGTGCGTGGATGATGCTCCAGCGCAACCTGCTGTACACGGCGGTGACGCGGGCCAAGAAGCTCGTCGTGCTGGTCGGGTCGCGCAAGGCGATCGGCCAGGCGGTCCGCACCGTGGGCGCGGGACGGCGCCACACGGCGCTGGACCACCGGCTCGGCCGCCTGGTCTGAGGCCCGCCTACCGCATCGGGAAGGCGATGTCGCAGACCTCGTCGTCCGGGCCCGCCGCGGCGAAGTCCGCGAAGTAGACCTCGCGCGGCGCGTCGTGGACCGCGTGCCCGTTCTCCTTGATCCACGCGGCGACGGCGTCGTAGGCGGAGAGGATCTGCGGGAACGCCACCTGCGCCTTGGTCAGCCGCACGTACGCCTCCCGGTGCGCCGGCTCGACCCGGGCCGCGACGCCGTCCGGCGGTTCCGCCGCGGCGATCGGCACGCACGCCTCCACCGGCCCGTCGCTGTCCTCGTTGACCTCGCCGTGGTAGACGACGAACGGCGCGGCGGACGCGCCACCGTGCTCGCCCGCCGCCCGCACCAGCCGGTCCAGCGACGAGCGCAGCCACTCCACGAGCGCGGGTTGCAGCAGGTGCCGCTGCTCGGTCAGGACGACCTGCTCGGGCACCTCGCGCTGCTCGACCTCGTACATCTCCAACAACCCCTTCCCTCCGGACAGCACGACGCGGAGGTGGGCGGCCAGGCCGCGTTGCACGGCCACCCGGTGCTCGACCCCGGCCCAGTACCCGGCGAGCAGGTCGGCCCGCCCGGCCTCGGGCGCGGCGACGATGCGGGCGACGTCCGCGAGCGGCATGTCGAGCCGGCGCAGCAGCGCCACCAGGCGCGCGGTGGCGAGCTGCTCCTCGCCGTAGCGCCGGTAGCCGTTGCCCGGGTCGACCTCGACCGGCCGCAGCAGGCCCTGGCGCTCGTACAGCCGCAGCGCCTTCACCGACAGGCGCGACCGGCGGGCGAACTCGCCGATGCCCAGCAATCGCGCCACCGCCACATCCTCCACGGCGACGACCCTGCGGCCGGACCCAGGGGACGGGTCAACACCCGGTTCACTGGCGGTAGTTCTCCACGGTGCCGGGCGGGCGGGGCTCGGCGGCGTCGGGGTCCATGCCCGCCGCGCGCCGGGCGCGCCGCTGGCGCAGCAGGTCCCACGTCTGGTCCAGGGCGACTTCGAGGTCGCGCAGCCGCCGGACGTCGCCCTCGCTGAGACCCTCCCCGATGCGTGACCCCTCCAACCGGTGCTCTTCGTCAACCAGCTGGGTGATTCGTGCGACCAGTTCCTCGTCCGTCACGACTCCTCCTCCATCCGGACCAAGGGCCGGGTACCTCCCGGTGCGCGACCGAAACCCGCCCCCGTGACGCTCGGCGACGGCCGGATCGCGGACGTGCGGGCGCCCGGCCCGTCCCGCATCCTCCTGCTGCTCGACCGTGGCGAGGAGGGAACAGCCGTGAAACCGACCAGACGTTCCGCGCTGGCGCTGGCCGCCGCCGGCGCCGCGGTGGCCGCGGTGATCACCGGGAGCACCCCGGGGACCGCCGGCCCCGCCCCCGGTGCCGCTCCCGGGGCGGCGGCCGGGCCGACCTACGTCTACCGGGTCCGGGCGCCCCTCGGCGACGCCGCCCGGGACCTGCTCGACCGCGGCTTCGACGTGCTGGAGCACCGCGACGGCGACGACCTGTTCGTGCTCGGTGACGCGGGCACCGGCGCGCGGATCGGGGAAACCGGGTTCAGCGCGGTCGTGGACGAGGTGCTGCCCCCGGCCCGGTGGCGGCCGCCGGGCCGGTCGCGGTCGTCGGCGGCCGACGTGGACGAGACCTACTTCGGCGGCTACCACACGGTCAACGCCCAGTGGGCGCACCTCGACCAGGTCGCGCAGCGGTACCCGGGCCTCGCCGCGGTCGTGGACTACGGCGACTCGTGGCGCAGGACGCAGGGCTCGGGCGGTTACGACCTGCGGGTGATCTGCCTCACCAAGAGGAACGCCGGCGACTGCGCGGTGGACCCGTCCGCGCCCAAGCCCCGGTTCTTCGTGCTGGGCCAGCTGCACGCCCGCGAGATCACCACCGGTGACGTGGCGTGGCGGTGGATCGACCACCTCACCGCGGGCTACGGGACCGACCCCGAGGTCACCGCGCTGCTGGACAGCACCGAGGTGTGGGTCGTGCCGATCGCCAACCCCGACGGCGTGGACGTCGTGCAGCAGGGCGGGAACTCGCCGCGCTACCAGCGCAAGAACGCCAACACCGCGAACGGGTCGAACTGCTCCGGCTCGTCGTCGTCCCAGGTCGGCGTCGACCTCAACCGCAACACCGACTCCCACTGGGGCGGCACGGGCACGTCGGCCAGGCCGTGCGACCAGACCTACAAGGGGCCGTCGGCCAACTCCGAGGTGGAGACCAAGGCGCTCCAGGCGCTGTGGCGCGGCCTCTACCGCGACCGCCGGGGCACGGGCACCACCGACGCCGCACCAGCCGACACGACCGGTGTCGTGGTGTCCCTGCACAGCTACGCCAACCTGGTGCTGTTCCCGTGGGGGTGGACGACCTCGTACAAGACGGGCAACGACGCGCCGCTGCGGGCGATGGCGAAGGACCTGGCCGCGCTGGCGGGCGGCTGGAAGTACGGGCAGCCCGGCGAGGTGCTCTACGACGCGGCCGGCGGGACGGACGACTGGGTGTACGACGAGCTGGGCGTGGCGTCGTTCGTGTGGGAGGTCGGCCCGGCCTCGGGGTCGTGCTCCGGGTTCTTCCCGACCTACTCGTGCCAGACCTCGACCTTCTGGCCGAAGGTCGGGCCGATGCTGACCTACGCCGCCAAGAGGGCCGCCGACCCCTACGCCCCACCCGCGTGAGTCGTACCTCCGGGTCCCGAGAGTCCTACGTTCAGGTCCCGAGAGTCCTACGTTCGGAGCGCGAGAGTCCTACGTCGGCGACCCCCGAGTTCAACGCTCAGGACGGCGAAGGGCCCTGCGGGCGCGATGCCCGCAGGGCCCTCCGAGGTGGTGCCGGGGTTACTTCAGGCCGTTGCCCATCGCGGTGACCAGCTCACCGTTCGAGGTGTCGCCGTCGAGCGACCAGAAGAACGCGCCGCCCAGGCCCTGGGTCTTGGCGTAGCTCATCTTGCC
This sequence comes from Actinosynnema sp. NPDC053489, assembly GCF_044544865.1. NCBI lineage: Bacteria > Bacillati > Actinomycetota > Actinomycetes > Pseudonocardiales > Pseudonocardiaceae > Actinosynnema > Actinosynnema sp. NPDC053489. The sequence continues at coordinate 56,093 of NZ_JBITXT010000010.1, forward strand.
GCCGATGGTGGCCGGGGTGTCGTAGCTCCACCACTCGTTGCCGCAGTACGCGTACGCCGTGCCCGCGATCGTGCCGGTGGCGGGGCACTTGGTCTTGAGGACCTTGTAGTCCTCGATGCCCGCCTCGTACGTGCCGGGGGCCGCGCCGGTCGCCGCGCCGCCCGGGGCGGCCTGGGTGACGCCGGTCCAGCCGCGGCCGTAGAAGCCGATGCCCAGCAGCAGCTTGGCCGACGGCACGCCCTTGCTCTTCAGCTTCTGGATCGCCGCGTCGGAGTTGAAGCCCTCGGTCGGGATGCCCGCGTACGAGGTCAGGGGCGAGTGCGGAGCCGTCGGGCCCTTCGCCGCCCACGCGCCGAAGTAGTCGTAGGTCATGACGTTGTACCAGTCGAGGTACTGCGCCGCGCCGCCGTAGTCGGCCGCGTCGATCTTGCCGCCGTTGGAGCCGTCCGCCGTGATGGCGGCGGTGATCAGGTTGTTCGAGCCGAACCGGCTGCGCAGCGCCTGGGTCAGCGTCTTGAACGAGCCGAAGCCGCTGGTGTCGCAGGTCAGGCCGCAGGCGTTCGGGTACTCCCAGTCGATGTCGATGCCGTCGAACACGTCCGCCCAGCGCGGGTCCTCGACCAGCTTGTAGCACGAGTCGGCGAACGCGGCCGGGTTCTGCGCCGCCTGGCCGAAGCCGCCGGACCAGGTCCAGCCGCCGAACGACCACAGCACCTTCAGGTTCGGGTACATCTTCTTGAGCTTGCGCAGCTGGTTGAACGAGCCGCGCAGCGCGCCGGTGTCCCACGTGTCGGCGACGCCGTCGACGGAGTTCGCCGCGGTGTAGGCCATGTCGTAGTCGGCGTACGCGTCACCGATGGTGCACTGGCCGTTCTGCACGTTGCCGAACGCGTAATTGATGTGCGTCAGCTTCGCGGCCGAGCCGGAGGTGTGGATGTTCTTGACGAAGTACTGGCGACCGTAGACGCCCCACTGGGTGAAGTAGCCCAGGTTCTTCCGCGCGCCCACGGGCGGGTTGCTCGTGGTCGTCGTGGAAGTGGTGGTGGAGGTGGTCGTCGTGGTCGTCGTCGTGGACGTGGTGGTCGACGTGGTCGTGGTCGTCGTCGGGTTGGTGCCCCCGGCGTCACACGACGCGCCGTTCAGCTTGCAGTTGGCCGGGCCGCTGAACGCGCCGGAGTAGGCCACGTTGAAGCCGAAGCTCACCGACGCGCCCACGCCCACGTTGCCGTTCCACGTGTTCTTGACCGTCACGTGCTGGCCGCTGGTGGTGTAGGAGGCGTCCCACACGGAGCTGACCTTGTGACCGGCGGGCAGGTCGAACTCGACCGTCCACGAGGTCAGGGCGGCGGTGCTGCCGTTCTTGATGGTGTACTTGCCCTCGTACCCGGTGCCCCAGTCCGAGCCCTTGCTGAAGGTGGCCGAGACGCCGCCCGCGCCACTGGCCGCGGGTGCGACGACCAGGCCCACCACCAACGTGGCAACCGCCACGAACAACGCTGTGACATGCCATCGGATCTTGGACATCGTGCTCCTTGTCAGGAAAGGAGTGCAGGGTTGAGGCCACCATGTGGTTCAGACCACTTCACGGTCAAGGTCTAGACCATTTGTGTCACTCGAACGGAGTAGTGGGAAACCTTTCGGAACCGGTTCCGAACACGATCGACCACTAGGGGTGGGTCGGTCGAAAGTCTGATCGGGACCCAGACCTGGGTCCGACGTGCGCCGCCCGCCGTGCCGCCAGACTCGGTGCCGTCGAGGGGGACTCGACGCATCCGACAGGCAGGAGTTCGTCGATGGGCAAGAGGGGAACCGCCCTGGCCGCCATCGTGGGGTCGGCGGTCGTGGGGCTGGCGGTCGTGGGCACCGGGGGCACGGCGGTGGCCGAACCGCCGGCCGACCGGGCGGGCCGGGTCGACCGGCAGGTCGTCCAGCGGGCCGTGGACGAGATGGCGCGCACGGGGGCGCAGGGGGTCCAGGTCCGGATCACCGACGGGCGGCGGCAGTGGACCGCCCGCGCCGGCACGGCCGAGGTCGGCTCGCCGCGGCCCGTGCCGACCGACGGCCGGTTCCGGGTCGGGAGCATCACCAAGACGTTCGTGTCGACGGTCGTGCTCCAGCTCGTCGGCGAGGGCCGGGTCGAGCTGGACGCGCCCGTGCAGCGGTACCTGCCGGGGCTGCTCCCGCAGGGCGACCGGATCACCGTGCGGCACCTGTTGCAGCACACCAGCGGGCTCTACAACTACACCGCAGCGCTGCCGCTCGACCCGGACGGCCTGCTGGCCAACCGGTACCGGACGTGGACGCCGGCCGAGCTGGTCGCCCTGTCCACCGCCCGGCCGCTGGACTTCGAGCCGGGCACGGGCTGGCGCTACTCGAACACGAACTACGTCGTGGCCGGGATGCTGGTGGAGGAGGTCACCGGTCGGCCGTACCGGGAGGCCGTGGCGCAGCGCGTCCTGCGGCCGCTGGGCCTGCGGTCGACGTTCCTGCCCGGCACGCGCACCGACGTCCCCGGCCCGCACGCCCACGGGTACGTCCGGGCGGGCGGGCAGGTCGTGGACATCACCGAGCTGAACCCGTCGGTCGCCTCCGCCGCGGGCGAGATGATCTCCACGACGGCGGACCTCGACCGGTTCCTGGACGCGCTGCTGGCCGGCCGCCTGCTCCGCCCGGCGCAGCAGGCCGAGCTGACGTCGACCACCCCGATCAGCAACGGCTACGGCCTCGGCGTCGAGGCGACCCAGCTGCCGTGCGGCGTCACGGTGTGGGGTCACGGCGGTGACATCCCGGGCTACTCCAGCCTGATGGTCGGCACCCCGGACGCGAAGACCCGCCTGACGGCGTCCGTGACCTCCGCGCCCGACCCCGGCGCCGTCACGGGCGTCGAGGAGCTGCTGAACGAGGTGTTCTGCTGAGGTGGTGAGGGGCTTCCGGGGGTGGGGAAGCCCCTCACCACCCTCCGCCGGCGCGTCCGGGGCGAGACGCGTCGGCCGGCACGGGCGCGTCGGCCGGGCGGTGGCCTGCGCGCCCGGGGTCATCGGGTGGCGAGGAACCGCTCGAGCTGCTCCACGACGAACGCGTGGTCCTCGGCCTGCGGCAGGCCGGAGACGCCGACCGTGCCGACGAGGCCGACGCCGGCGACGTTGACCGGGAACACGCCGCCGTGCGCCGCGTAGCGGTCGGGGTCCAGGCGCGAGTCGGCCTCGAACGTGGAGCCCTTGGCGCGGAAGCCCTCACCGACCCGGTAGGAGCTCTGCCCGTACCGGTCCACGACCCGGCTCTTGCGGTCGATCCACTCGTCGTTGTCCGCCGACGTGCCCGGCAGCGCGGCGTGGAACAGCCGCTGCCGGCCCCGCCGCACGGAGATCGTCACGGGCAGCGAGCGCTCGCGGGCGGCTTCGAGCAGGAACGCGCCCAGGGCCAGCGCGACGTCGTTGTCGAACGACGTGAACACCAGCCGGGCCTCCTGCTCGGCCAACGCCTCCAGCAGGCTCACAGCGCCACCACCTGTCCGGTCCGGGCGGAGGTGAACGCCGCCTCGATCACTTCCAGCGACCGCACGGCCGACTCGGGCTCGACCGGCAGCGGGCCGCCGTCGGTCAGCGCGGTCACCAGCAGCCGGTAGAACTCCGAGTACGCGCCGGGCAAGCCGACGACCTCCTCGGCGTCGTCCAGCAACCCCAACCGGCCGCTGGTCGACAAGTCCTCGAACGGCTTGCCGGCGGCCAGGGCGTCCTCCTGCCGGTCCAGCCCGTGCGAGACGTACGCGCCGGTCGATCCCAGCACGCGCAGCCGGGGTCCGTGGTGCGGCGCGGCGGAACTCGCCCAGAGGTGTGACCGCACGCCGTTCGTGTGCGTCAGGGCCACGAACACGTCGTCGTCCACCTCGACGCCGGCCCGCCGCCGGTCCAGCTCCGCGTAGACGGCCGACACCGGGCCGAACAGCTCCAACGCCTGGTCGACCAGGTGCGCGCCGAGGTCGTACAGCAGCCCGCCCGCCTCCTCCGGCGCGCTGTACTCCCGCCAGTTGTCCCAGACGTCGGGCACCCAGCGCTCGAACCGCGACTCGAACCGCGTCACCTCGCCCAGCGCGCCCTCGGCCAGCAGCGACCGGAGCGTGCGGAAGTCGCTGTCCCACCGCCGGTTCTGGAACACCGTCACGGGCACGTCCCGGTAGGCCGCCGCCTGGATCACCCGGCGGGCGTCGGCCGCGGACGGGGCGAAGGGCTTGTCCACGACGACCGCCAGCCCCGCCTCGACCGCCGCGAGCGCCAGCGGCACGTGCGTGCGGTTCGGCGTGGCGACCACGACGACGTCCAGGTCCAGCGCGAAGAGGTCCTCCACCGCGTGCGGCAGCGCCACGTCGGGGTAGGTGGCCCGGGCGTGCGCCCGGCGGGTCGGGTCGGCGGTGACGACGGCGCTCAGCTCCAGCCCGGGCGTCGTCGCGATCAGCGGTGCGTGGAACACCCGGCCGGCGATGCCGTAGCCGAGCAGTCCGGTGCGGAGGGGCATGTGCCGATTAAAGCAACGGTGTGTAGATAAACGCCAGGTGCGATGATGGGTCCGTGGCGAACTTGCGCTTCCTGCGGGGGTACAACGACGCGGTGGTGCTCGGGTTGGCCCGTTCCGGAGCCGTCACGAGGGTCGAGCTGGCCGACCGCAGCGGGCTCACCCCGCAGGCGGTGTCCAAGGTCGTGAGCAGGCTCATCGACGACGGCCTGCTGGTCGAGTCCGGCACCCGCAACGTCGGCGTCGGCAAGCCCCGGACCCTGCTCAAGCTGGTCGCCGACTCCCGCCTCGCGCTCGGCGCGCAGGTCGAGCGCGACGAGCTGCGGGTCGTGCTCACCGACCTCGCCGGCACCGTGCTGGACCGCGCGGTCGCGCCGCTGCCGCCCGACTTCGACCCGCCGACGTTCGTGGCCGAGCTGACCCGCCTGGTCGACGGCCTGCGCAGCGAACGGCTCCTCGGCGTCGGCATCGGGTTCGTCGGCCCGCTCGACCACCGCAGCGGCGTCGTGCACTACCCGACCGGGTTGACGGCGTGGCAGGACGTGCCGCTGCGGGCGTTGGCCGAGGAACGGCTCGGCCTGCCCGTGGTGCTCGACAAGGACACGAACACGGCGGTCGTGGCCGAGGCGTGGCGGCGGGGCGAGGAGCTGCGCGACGCGGTGCTCGTGCTCGTCGGCACGGGCCTGGGCATCGGGATGCTGCTCGACGGCCGCGTGCACCGGGGCGTGCGCACGAACGCGGGCGAGTACGGCCACACCACCCTCCAGCTCGACGGGCCGCCGTGCGTCTGCGGGCGCAGCGGGTGCATCGAGGCGCTGCACAACCTGGCCGCCTCCCGGGGCGACCTGGTCGAGGCCACGTCCGTCGTGGGCGTCGCCGTGGCCGACCTGGTGCAGCTGCTCGACATCGACCACGTGGTGCTGGCCGGTCGCGCGGTCCTCGCCGAACCCACCGCGTACCTCGAGGGCGTGCGCGCCCGGCTGCCCAAGGACGAGTGGCTGCCGGTGGACGTGTCGATCACCCCGCTGGGTGATGACGTGGTCGCGGCGGGGGCGGCCATGCTCGTGCTGAGCGAGTTCTACGGGCGTCCGCGCTGACCACCGGCCGCCCCGATTGGACATGCCCTGCTCACGGGCACTCGGGCGGGTGATTCACTGTGCGGCATGTATGCGCTCCGGTACGCCGTCGGCACCGACCCCGGCCTGCGCCGTGAAGCGAACGAGGACTCCGTGTACTTCAGCGAACGCCTGTTCGCCGTCGCCGACGGCATGGGCGGGCACGCGTACGGCGAAGTGGCGAGTTCGATCGCGGTGGCGGTGCTGGCCGACCTCGACGTGGAGGCCGACGACCCGCTCGGCGAGCTGGCGGGCGCGGCGCGGGAGATCGCCATCCGGCTGACCGACCTGGCCGAGGAGAACTTCGACATGCGCGGCATGGGCACCACGCTCACCGCGCTGGTCTGGGACGGCGAGCGGTTCGCGGTCGGGCACATCGGCGACTCGCGCTGCTACGTCATCCGCGCGGGCGTGCTGACCCAGGTCACCCGCGACCACACCATGGTGCAGGCGCTGGTGGACGACGGCCGGATGGCCGCCGAGCAGGCCGCCGAGCACCCCGGCCGGTCCATGCTCATGCGCGCGTTGCAGGCGGGCAGCGCGCACGACCCCGACCTGTTCTTCCAGCAGGTCGAGGCGGGCGACCGGTACCTGATCTGCTCGGACGGGCTGTCGGACGTGGTGAGCGCGGCCGAGATCGCCGAGCTGCTGACGGCCGACCCGGACGGCGACCAGACCGTGCGGGCGCTGATCGCGGCGGCCAACGCGCGCGGCGGCCCGGACAACATCACCTGCGTCGTGATCGACGTGCTGCCCGCGGGCTAGGGCCGTCCCCGGTCACGGCGGTGGCGTGACGCCCAGCAGGTCGCGCAGCGCCGTCTCGCCCGCCGGGGTGAGCCGCACGGCGCGGCCCGTGCCGATCCCGCGCACCCAGCCGCGCTCGCGCAGGTGGGCGCACACGTGCGCGCCCGCCGCGCCCGCCAGGTGGGAGCGGCGCTCGGTCCAGTCCAGGCACGCCCTGGCCAGCGGGCGGCGGCTCGGCGGCGGTGCGAAGGCCAGTTCCGCCGTCAGCCACGCCAGGCCGTCGTCGGTGACGGCCAGGTCGCCGGTGAGCAGCCCGCGGGCCGTCATGGCGTCGGTGATGGCCACGCCCAGCCGCCCGGCCAGGTGGTCGTAGCACGTCCGGCCCCGGCGCAACGCCTCGGTGGCGGTGGCCGCGGCCAGGGTCGGCCTCGGCGGGTCGGTCGGGCCGAGGTAGGCGAGCAGGTCCTCCAGCAGGCGGGCCTGCCGCGGGCCGGCGAGCCGCACGTAGCGGTGGCGGCCCTGGCGGTGCTCGACCAGCAGGCCGCCCGCGACCAGGCGGGTCAGGTGCTCGCTGGCCGTGGACGGCGCGACGTCGGCCGCCCGGGCCAGCTCGCCCGACGTCCACGCCCGGCCGTCCAGCAGCGCGAGCAGGAACCGGGCGCGGCTGCGGTCGGCCAGCAGCGCGGCCAGGGTCGCCAGGTCGTCCGCCGCCACCCGGCCATTGTGCGCCGCGGACGGTTCGGCGTGCGCCGAAGTGACGGCGGCCTACGGTCGCGGCATGGACGTCTTGGCGGATCCGACTTACGTGGTCCCACCCGTGCCCGCGGCGGCGAGCGGGGTGGCCTGGTTGCGGGCGGGGGTGGCGCGGTTCAGCGAGGGGGCGGACCACGTGCGGCGGCGGGCGCTGGTCGCGCGGGTGCTGGACGGGGTGGACCCCGGGTCGTTGCGGCGGCCCGGCGACCCGGTGGCGGTGCTGGCCGAGGCGATGGGGCTGCCCCGGGCCGTCGCGCCGGACGTCACCGCGGTGGCCGCGTGCTACCAGCCGCACGTGCCCGTCACCGCGGCGGCGGACGCGGCGGTGGCTCGGCTCGTGGCGGCCTGCGGCGGGGTGTGGGACGAGGGGACGGCGAACCGGATCGGGGTGCTGGTGCAGGCCGGTGCGGCGACCCGGGCGCTGATCGCGGGGGTCGAACCCCCGGTGCCCGTGACGCGGCGGGTCGGGCCGGACGGGTCGGAGGTGGAGGTCGACCTGCGTGACGCGTGGTTCGGCGCGGGGCGGCACGCGTGCCCCGGGCGGGAGCACGCGCTCGCGCTGGTGGAGGGGTCGCGGGCGTTCCACCGGTTGCACGAGGACTTCCTGGTGCTGCCGAACGCGTGGGACTTCGCGTCGGCGGCGGCGTTCGTGCGGGCGGGGTTCGCGGCGGTGGGTACGACCAGCCTCGGGGTGGCGGTCGCGCACGGGCTGCCCGACGCGGCGGGGGTGGCGGGGGAGGAGACGGTGGCGTTGGCGCGGCTGCTGGTGCGGCTGCCCGTGCCGGTGACGGTGGACGTGGAGGCCGGGTTCGGCGGGGACCCGGGGGAGCTGGCGGCGCGGTTGTGGGAGCTGGGGGTCGCGGGGGTGAACGTGGAGGACGGGCGGGGCGCGGGTCTGGCGGAGCCGGCTGCGCAGGCGCGGGTCGTGCGCGCGATGAAGAGGGCCGCGCCGGGGTTGTTCGTGAACGCCCGCGTGGACACGCACTGGCTGGGGGTGGACCGGGCGTCGACCCTCGTGCGCGCGGCGGCTTACGTGGAGGCGGGGGCGGACGGCGTGTTCGTCCCGGGGTTGCGGGAGGAGGCCGGGATCGCCGCCGCGGTCGCGGCGGTCCCCGTGCCGCTGAACGTGCTGCCGGACCTGCCCGTGCCGACGTTGCGGGACCTGGGCGTGCGGCGGGTGAGCACGGGCTCGCTCCCGTTCCGCGCCGCCCTGTCCGCCGCCGTGCGCACCGCCGCCGCCGTCCGCGCCGGCACCCCGCCCCCGCCGGACCTCCCCACCTACCAGGAGACCAACCACCTCCCCCTCGAGAGTCCAACGCCCAAGCGTCGAGAGTCCTACGTTCAGGACACGTGAGTTCAACGCTGAGCGTTCAACTCACGCATCGCGAACGTAGGACTCTCGCGCGGTGAACGTAGGACTCTCGCGGGTCAGTTGGGGTTGGTGGCGTGGGTCAGGGTTTCCCAGGCGACGAACAGGCGGTCGGTGCCGGCCGGGCGTTGGCGCTCGGTCAGGGCCTGGGTGTTCGTCATGGCGATGCCCAGGCGGGTGTTGAGGGCGTTGAACGCGACCTCCGTGGTCGGGCCGAGGGCCTGGGTGCGGGTGCCGCCGCACAGCCAGCTCGGCATCGGCTCCAGCTGGTACCGGGAGTGCAGGCCGTACGCGTGCCGCAACCGCTCGCTCACCTCGCCCCACAGGTCCTGGCCCTGGTGGTGGGTCGTCTCGGCGATGTGCGCGGCGGCGGCCAGGCCGTAACCGGTGTGGGTGAAGTCGCGGCACGTCTCCTGCGACACCCCGTTCACGAACGTCGTCTGCCCGTGCCAGTACGAGATGATCTCGTCCGGGGTGTCGATGCCGCTGCCGGGCGGCGTTCTCGGCAGCGCGCCGTCCGTGGTCAGGTAGACGTACGCGGGCAGCCGGGTGCGGAAGGTCGAGACCGCCCGGTCGTACGTGGCCCGGTCCTCCAGGAACACCGAGATCCCGAGCGCCGCCTCCATCATGGACAGCTCCCAGTTGCCGTTCGTCGCCGGCCGCCCGCCGACGACCTCCGGCAGGTACACGTCGCGCAGCATGGTGGCGAACCGGTCGGCGTTCGGCCAGTTCCCGCGCACGTGCTTGATGATCTCCGCCGCGCGCGGCCACGACGACCCGGCCCACGCGGTCTGCAGCGGCGCGTTGCTGTTGGTGTGGTCGCGGATCGTCGCCGACCACGCGTCCATGATCTCGATCGCCTTCGCGGCGTAGCGGTCGTCCCGCGTCACGTACCACGCCAACGACAACGTGTACGCGGCCAACGCGTCCTCGCGCTCGTCGGTGCACCCGTAGTTGGGGTTGGAGTACGACCCGCACTCCACCACGGCACGCGGTTTCGGCACCCGCGACAGCGACGCGAACGGGTGCGCCAGCATCTGGTCGTACGCGCCGCGCCACGGCTGCGCGCCCGCGTTCACCTTGGCCCGCACGAAGTCCAGTTGCCCCTTGCTCACCAGCACCCCGGGGTGGGTGAACGTGGCGGGCGCCGCCGTCGACTGCGCCGGCACCACCACCAAGCCGACCGCCACCACGATGGCGGTGAAGACCGATTTCCCAACCATGCCACGGAGTTTGTGTGGTCTGGACCACAGCCGTCAACAACGTTCACGCTGGTGAAACGACCGCGCCGTCCGGTCCCGGCCGGGTGCGTTCCCGGCCGGGAACAGGAGGCGGAACGCGGGCACCGAGGCGGCCGGGCCGGGCGGGGAGCGTCAACCGGAGCGCGCGGTTGAGGCTGGGCCGGTTGAGGTTGGGCCGCACCCGGCCCGACCGCCGCGCGAGCTACCCGGCGACCGGCGACGACTCCACCTCCGACGTCGTCCGCCGCCGCCGCGACCGGGCGCTCAGCACCGCGTCCACCACCAGGAACGCCAGCAGGCTCAGCCCGAGCAGCGGGAGGAACCAGCCGATGGCCGCGGCCACCACGAGCACCACGACGAGCTGCGCCCGCGGCACCTTGCGCCACTGGCCGCGCGGCACCGGCCGGCCGAAGCCGGCCGTGGGCCTGCGCAGCCACCAGATCCGGTAGCCGAGGACCACGAGCGCCACCAGACCGAGGCCGATCGCCAGCATCAGCAGCTGGTTGGGCCAGCCGAACAGCACGCCCATGTGGACGTCGATGCCCCACCGGGCGAGCTTCGCCGCGAACGGGTAGTCGGCGAACCGCACCTCGTCGACCACCTCGCCGCCGTTGACGGACACCGCGTCGACCTGGGTCGGCCAGGAGCGGTCGATCTCGGTGACGTTCCACGCCATGCCGGCCATCGGCGGCACGGTGATCTCGATGAGCCCCGCGTCGATGCCCGCCGAGCGGGCGGTCGCCAGCACGGAGTCCACCTGGCCGGGCGAGGGCGGGATGGGGTTGGTCATGTCGTGCCCGGCGTGGTCGCCGCCGCCCTCCAGGGCGGGCGTCGACCAGTTGAGCGCCTGCCGCAGGTCGGCGACGTTCTCACCGGCGTAGGCGGACCAGGTCAGGCCGGTGGCGGACAGGAACAGCGCGCCGACGAGCACGGTCAGCCCGACGGTGGCGTGCCGGCGGGTGGTCGGCCTGGTGCGCTGGGCGCGGCGGCGGCTGAACCACAGGAACACGCCGCCCAGCGCCACCACCCACAGCCAGGACGCGGCCAGCTCGCTGTAGAGCCGGCCGGGTTCGCCGAGCAGCAGGTTGCGGTGGATCGAGTCGATCGTGGTGCGCAGCGGCAGCACGCCGCTGGTGCCGTAGGTCATCAGCTCGCCGACCACGGTCCCGTCGGCCGGGTTGACGAACACGGTCGGCCGGGCGTCGCCGTCGGCGGCGAAGAGCACGCGGGTCGTCGCGCCCGGTTCGGGCGCGGGCCGGATGGCGGCGGGCACGTCACCCGGTCGGCTGGCCATGGCCGCCTTGACCTGCTCCGACAGCGGCACGGACGACGTGGCGGCCGGCACCCGCAGGTGGTCGGAGTACAGCCACGACTCCAGTTGCGGCGTCGCGGCGTAGAGCACGCCGGTGAGGGCGGCGATGAGCACGAACGGGCCGACGAGCACGCCGGCGTAGAAGTGGAAGCGCAGCACGAGGCCGCGCCAGGACTCGGTCATGGGGACAACTCCTGGGTACGGGGGGATGCCACCGGTCCCGGCGGACGCGGGACGGTGGTCGGGGAGCGCGGGTACCTAGGAGCGGGGCGGGCCGCGACGGGGGAGCGCGCGGCGGCGCAGCACCTCCGAGAGGGGCTGCTGCGGGTGGGCGGCGATCGGGATGCGCAGGGGCGCGAACGCGGGCGGCGGGGCCAGCCGGCGCGGCAGCACGGCCGCCACGACGGCGGCCAGCCGGAACACGGCCCGCTCGAAGCCGGTGAGGGCGACCACGACGACCACCGTGGCCACGAGGTGGGTCAGCAGCGCGGGCGGCGCGGGCATCACCTCGCGCGGCTCCCGCGACAGCACGGCGAGGAACACGTGCGCGGCGACCTGCACCACGCCGACCAGCCCGAGCAGCTCGGCGAACCCGAGCTGCCGGTCGGTCAGCGGCACGCACGTCCACGCGATGGCCAGCGCGAACACCAGCACGTGGGGCAGCGACGGCAGGTGGCCGCCGGCGCTCGCGTGGGCGAGCACGGCCAGCAGGCCGGTGGACAGGCCGACCGCGCCGCAGCGCAGGGCGCGCGCGGCTCCTCGGGTCGGCGTCGGTGCCACGCTTCCGGAGCGTAGCGGCCCGTCCGGGGCTGAAGAAGAACGAATGTTCGGCGACCGGCGACGGGTTCGCCGGACTCCGTTGTCCGGGCGACCCTATTCGCCGTTGCCCACCACACGTCGGGTGGAATGTTTCCGACCGAGTTGGAATATCGCCGGTCAGTTGTACGGCATCCCACCGAACGGGCTGGTGGAGACCTGCGCGGCGGTCGTGAAGACCGCGATCAGCAGGGCGGCGACGAGCACTCGGGCGATTCGCATGCGTTCTCCAGTGGACGGGTCGGGGGAATTTCGGCGATTACCCTGGCAGCCCTCGGACCGGTGTGCGGCGAAATCGGTGTGAACAATCCGGTAACTGGTTGACGACCAGGTAAATTGCGACGCAATGTAACATCTTGTTAACCGGGAGTTAGCGCCGTATTCTCGCGGTGTGCGCGCCGTCACAGTGCGTCTCGCGGGCCGCGAGCGCGAGCTGGACCGCCTCCTGGGGTTGGTGGACGACCTGTCCCAGGGGCGGGGCGCCGCGCTGCTCGTGGAGGGCGAGCCGGGCATCGGCAAGACGGCGCTGGTCCGCGCGGCCTGCGACGCCGCGGCGGCCCGCGGGTTCCGGGTGTGCCGGGGCGCGGGCGACGAGCTGGGCCGCCCCCTCCCGCTGCTGCCGCTGCTCGACGCGCTCGCCGTGGCCCGGTCCGAGAGCGCCGCCGTCACCGCCGAGCGCCTGCTGGCCCGCGTGGACGACCTGTGCGCCATCGGCCCGGTGGTGCTGGTGCTGGACGACCTGCAGTGGGCGGACGAGGCCAGCGTCGCGGTGTGGCGGCGGCTGGCCGGTCTCGTGCCGCAGCTGCCCCTGCTGCTGGTCGGCGTGCTGCGACCGCTGCCGCGCCGCGACGACCTGGCCGTGCTGCGCAAGGGCGTGGCCCGGCTGCCGCTCGCGCGCCTGGCGCCCTCCGCCGTCGCCGAACTGGTCGGGCGGTTGGCGGGCGGCACGCCCGACGACGGGCTGGCGCGGCTGGCCGAGGACGCCGGCGGCAACCCCCTCTACCTGGTCGAGCTGGTCGAGGCGCTGCTGCGCGGCTCGGCGGTCGTCGTGGACGCCGGCGTGGCCCGGCTGGTCGCGGCGGGTGTGCCGCCGTCGCTGTCGGCCGCGATCGCCGACCGCATCGGCTTCCTCGGCGCGGACGTGCGGCGCGTGCTCGTGGCCGCCGCGCTGCTGGGCGTGGACTTCCCGGTCGCCGACCTGGCCGCCGTGCTCGGCGTGCGCGTGGTCGAGCTGCTGCCCGCGCTGCAGGAGGCGACCGTGGCCGGCGTGCTGGTGGACGGCACGGCCGGCCTGTCGTTCCGGCACCCGCTGGTGCGCACCGCGCTGTACGACGAGGTGCCCGAGGCGGCCCGCGGCGCGTGGCACGTCGAGGCGGCGCGGGCGCTGGCCGACACGGGCGCGGGCGTCGACCGGGTGACCCGGCAGCTCCTCGCGGCCGACGACCGGGTGCCCGACTGGGTGACGGACTGGCTCGTCCAGCACGGCTCGGTGCTCGTCGCCCACGCGCCCGAGGCCGCCGTGGACCTGTTCGGCCGGGTCGTGGTCGCGCCGAACGCGGGCGCGCGGCGCGGTGTGCTGCTGGCGCACCTGGCGGAGGCGCGGTTCCGGCTGGGCGACCACCACGGCGCGGAGGCCGTCGCGCTGGCCGGGCTGGAGCACGGCACGCTCGTGGACCTGCACTGGACGCTGGCGCAGTGCCGCAGCATGACCGGGCGGTCGGCGGAGACGTTGGTGGAGGTGCAGCGCGCGCTCGCCGCGCCGGACGTCACGGCGGTGGACCGGGCCAGGCTGCTGGTGCTGGCCGCCCGCGCGCACTGGGACGTCGGCGGGCTGGACGACGCCGAACGGCTCGCGCAGGCCGCGCTGGTCGGCGGCGACCGGTGGGCCACGAGCTGGGCGCTGCACGTGCGCACCATCGTGGCGATGGCCCGGGGCCGGATGGCCGAGGCGCTGCCGCTGTTCGACCGGGCGCTCGCCGTGGCCATGGGCGAACCGGCCACGTCGGACCTCAGGCTGCTGCTCCAGATCAACCAGGCCGTGACCCTGGGCGAGCTGGACCGCGGCGCGGAGGCCATCTCGTCCGCCCAGGTGGTCCGGCACGCGGCCGACCAGGTCGGCAACCTCGTGCGGCTCGCGCAGGCGCAGAGCGCGCTCGGGCAGCTCCTGCTGGACGCCGGCCGGTGGGACGAGGCGCTGGTCGACGTCGACCTGCTGGCCGACGACCTGAAGCACCCGATGGTGTCGCGCTGCGACCACGGCGTGGCGGCGCTGATCCACCTGCACCGCGGTGACGCGGCCGGCGCGCGGCGGCACCTCGACGCGGCGGGCACCGGGCTGGAAGGGCACGTGATCGGGCCGTTGGCGCTGGCCGTGAGCCTGTCTTCGGAGCAGGCCGGGCGGGTGCGCGAGGCGTGGTCGGTGCTGACCGGCTGGGACTGCGCGGAAGACCTGCTGCCGGACTTCGTGCGGCTGGCCGTCGAGCTGGGCGAGGACGCCTCCGCCGCCGTCGCGCACGCCGAGGCGCTGGCCGCCGAGCCCGCCGTGCCGCACCGGCGCGCGTCCGCCGCGTACTGCCGGGCGCTGGTGGCCGCCGACCCGGTCGGCCTGCTGCACGCGGCCGAGGAGTACCGGGTGGCGGGCCGGCCGCTGTACCGGGCCAAGGCGCTGGCGGCGGCCGCGGAGCTGTTCGCCTCGGCCGGCGACCGCACGTCGGCGCGGGCCGCGCTGAGCCACGCCGTGGACGTGCACGCCGAGCTGGGCGCGGACTGGGACTCGACCCGGCTGCTGGCGCGGTTGCGCGAGCACGGCATCCGGCGCGGCCCGCACGCCAAGCACCGGCGGGCCACGCACGGGTGGGAGAGCCTGACCCCGATGGAGCTGAAGGTCACCGAGCTGGTCGTGGCCGGCCTGTCGAACCGGCAGATCGGGGAACGGCTGTTCCTGTCCGGCCGCACGGTCGCCACGCACGTCTCGCACGTGCTGGCGAAGCTGGGCGTCCGCTCCCGCACCGACATCGCCCGCGAGGGCATCAGGCGGCTGGGCGCGTCGGGCTGACCGGTACCGGTGCGGACTACGTGGTCGCGAGCCCCGGGAAGCACTCGCGGACCCAGGTGGCGTACGCGCGCGGCGGCCGACCCAGGATCGCGGCCACGTCGTCGGACAGCACCGAACCGCCACCCTCGCGCACCGCCCGCGCGCCCTCGGCATAGGCAGGCGGCAGCGCGTCCGGCGGGACGTCCGCGGTGGACAGCGGGCGGCCGAGGACGTCGGCCAGCACGGCCACCTGCTCGGGCACGTCCAGCAGTTCCGGGCCGGTGAGCGTGTACGTGCCGCCGTGGTCGCCGAGCAGCGCCGCCACCGCCACCTCGGCCAGGTCGCGCGGGTCCACGACGCCGAGCCGGGCGGTGCCCGTCGGGTTCGGGATCGGCTCGCCCGCGGCGATCAGCGGAGCCCACTGCGCCGAGTTCGACGCGAACAGGCTCGCGCGCAGCACCGCCCACGCGGGGAACGCGCGGACGCCCTCCTCACCCGGCCCGTGCCACCGGGCGACCGGGCCGACGGGGATCGAGGACAGCTTCACCACCTTCGCCACCCCCGCCCGCCGGGCCGCGTCCAGCACGGCCGACTCGTAGGCGGGCAGGTCGGCGGTGCCCGGACCGACCAGGTACAGCCCGGACACGCCCTCCAGCGCCCGGTCCAGCGACGCCGGGTCGGTGTGGTCGCCGCGCACCTGGTCGCCGGTCGGCGTGCGGGACATGGCGCGGAACGCGACGCCGCGGTCGTCGAGGAGGCGGACGACTTCGCGGCCGGTGGTGCCGGTGGCACCCGTGATCAGCAACATGGGACGAGTCTCGGCCCCGCGGGGCGGGAAGGTCTTGGACGTTTCGGCGGTTGTCGTCGGACGTGGAGCAGCGCTTGCGGCCGTGGGTGGCCGGCATCGGCACCCAGCGGTTCGAGGGTGGGAGGTTCGTCCACGCACCGGACACGGCCACCACGCTGGTGCTGTGCACGGCGTCGGAGGGCGCGTTCGTGGTGGGCCCGCGCGACCGGGCCCGCTACACGGCCGGTCAACGGGCGCGGCGGACCGTCGTGCGGCTGACGCCGGGCCGGGCGCAGGCGGTGCTGGACGTGCCGGTGGACGAGCTGGCCGGCCGGGTCGTGCCGCTGGGCGAGCTGTGGGGCCGCCCGATCGGTGACGAGGAGGCGTTGCGGTCGGCGCTGCTGAGCCGGCTCGCGGCCACCGACCCGAGGCACTCCGACCTGGTGCACGCGGCGGCACGGCTGCTGCGCGCGCGGGGCGTCGCGGAGACGGCGCGGGCGCTGGACGTGAGCGAGCGGCACCTGCGGACGCTGTTCACCAGGGCGGTCGGGCTGTCGCCCAAGCGGTACGCGCGGGTGGACCGGGTGCGGCGGGTCGTGGCGCGGGGCGGTCGCGGCGGGTGGGCCCGCCTCGCGGCCGAGCTGGGCTACTACGACCAGGCCCACCTGACCCGCGAGTTCCGGGCCGCGATGGGCGTGCCGCCGGGCGCGTACCTGGCGGGGGACCTGCCCGCGGCGACGTACTGCTAGCGGTCGCGGGCGGAAAACGGCGTCACGCGGCCAGCCGTTCGACGACGCCGGCCAGCCCTTCGCGGACGATCGACGGGTCGCCCCGGTCGAGGCCGAAGGTGACGTGGTGCCACGGGCCGAGCCGGTGCCAGGTCAGCGCGCGGGCCCGCTCGTCCCCGGTCACGCCGTACGCCTCGGCCAGGTCGTCGGCGAACGCGCGCGGGGTGCCGTGCAGCGCCCACGCCAGGTCGATCGCCGGGTCGCCGACGTGCGCGTCACCGAAGTCGATCACGCCCGTCAGCGCGTCGCCGTCGGTCAGGACGTGCTCCGGTCCCAGGTCGCCGTGCACGAGCGCGTCGCCGGTCAGCCGCCGCCCCGCCGCGAGCAGCGCCCGCGCGGCCGGGTGCAGCTCGGCGGGCAGCAGCGGCAGCACCTCCGCCTCGAACCGCGCCGGGCCGTCGCCCGGCGGCCGGGTCGGCACCCCGAGGCGCACCGCCTCGTCGGCCGGGCAGTCGTGCAGGGCGCGGAGGAACGACCCCAGCTCGCGCCCGTGCGCGGGGTGGGTCAGGGGCTCGCCGGGCACCAGGGCGTGCCGCACCGCGAACGGCTCCTCGGACACCACCTCGGGCACCGGCACGGGCAGCGGCAGGCGGGGCGCGAGCCACGGCATCAGCCGGGTCTCCCGGCGCAGCTGGGGCACCACGTCGGGACGCCTCGGCCGCCGCACGACCCACCGGCCGGCCACCAGGCGCGCCACGCTGTCCCACCCGCCGCCGAGCTCGTGGTCCTCCTCCCGCACCGCCAACCTCCTCACCCGGCACCGCAGGCGGCGGCGCGGTCCAGCAGCAGCCCGCGCTCCCGCTCGTTGCGGGTCAGGCCGGCCGCGCGCTCGAACTCCGCCCGCGCCTCGGCGTGCCTGCCCACCTTGGCCAGCAGGTCGCCGCGCACGCTCGGCAGCAGGTGGTAGCCCCGCAGCGCGGGCTCGTCCGCCAGCTCATCCACCAGTTCCAGCCCGACCTCGGGCCCGAACGCCATCCCGATCGCCACCGCGTGGTTCAGCTCCACGATCGGCGAGGGCGCGACCAGCGACAACGCCTCGTACAGGCCGGCGATCCGGGTCCAGTCGGTGTCCTCCGGCACGCGGGCCCGCGCGTGGCACGCGGCGATGGCCGCCTGCAACGCGTACGGCCCGCCCGCGCCGCCCAGCGACTCGGCCCGCGCCAGCGCCGCCAGGCCCCGGCGGATCAGCAGCTGGTCCCAGCGGGCCCGGTTCTGCTCCAGCAGCAGCACGGGCTCGCCGTTCGGTCCCGTGCGCGCCCTGGTCCGGGACGCCTGGATCTCCAGCAGCGCCACCAGCCCGTGCACCTCGGGCTCCCGGGGCATCAGCCCGGCCAGCACGCGGGCCAGCCGCAGCGCGTCCTCGCACAGCGCGGGGCGCATCCAGTCGTCGCCCGCGGTGGCCGAGTAGCCCTCGTTGAAGATGAGGTAGACGACGCCCAGCACGGACGCCAGCCGGGCGGGCCGCTCGTCCTCGGCCGGCACCTCGAACGGCACGCCGGCCTTCGCCAGCGCCTTCTTCGCCCGCACGATCCGCTGCGCGACGGTGGCCTCGGGCACCAGGAACGCGCGGGCGATCTCGTCGGTGCCCAGACCGCCGAGCACGCGCAGGGTCAGCGCCACCCGCGCCTCGGTCGACAGCACCGGGTGGCACGCGGTGAACACCAGGCGCAGCAGGTCGTCGTCGATCTCACCGACGGTGGCGGCGGCGTCCGCGACGTGGAAGTCCCCGCTGTCCCGGCCGATCTGCTCCAGCTTGAGCCGGTAGTTCCGCTCGCGCCGGAACCGGTCCACGGCCCGGTTCTTCGCCGCGGTCATCAGCCACGCGCCCGGGTTGCGCGGCACGCCGTGCTCCGGCCACTGCTCCAGGGCCGTGACCAGGGCCTCCTGGGCCAGCTCCTCGGCGAGGCCGACGTCGCGGACCACCCGGGCGAGCCCCGCGACCAGGCGGGCCGACTCGATCCGCCACACCGCCTCGACCGCGCGACGCGCGTCGGTAGCCATCACGACCGGGATCAGATCAGCTACCGACGCGCGTCGGCAAGCGGCGCGGTGGGCTCAGGCGCGCGACTCCTGCCGCGCCCGCAGCTCGCGCTCGCGGTCCTTCAACTCCTCGGAGGCGTTGACGAAGTCGTCCTCGCCGAAGACCTGCCGGATCTCGATCTGGGACTCGTCACCGGTCGGGTTCGGCACCCGCTTCACCCACTCGACGGCCTCCTCCAGCGACTTCACCTCGATCAGCCAGAAGCCGGCGATCAGCTCCTTGGTCTCGGTGAACGGACCGTCGACCACGGTGCGCTTGTCGCCGGAGAAGTAGACGCGCGCACCCCGGGAGCTGGGGTGCAGGCCCTCACCGGCGAGCAGCACACCCGCCTTGACCAGCTCCTCGTTGAACGCGGCCATCTCGTTGAGCTGCTCCGCGGTCGGCTGCACGCCGCGCTCGGTGTCCTCCGTCGCCTTCACGATCACCATGAAACGCATCTCGATCTCCCTGTCGGTCCGTTCGTCCGGCCCATCCTGACCGTCACCGACGCGACGATCGACCGGGGGCCGGGATCGACACCGCGGACCGATTCCTCCGAAGATTTTTTCGCGGGCCCCGGCCGGCGCGATCACGTGATGGGCGAGCCGCCGGTGACGCCGATGACCTCGCCGGTGATGTAGCTGGACTCCGCCGAGGCGAGGAAGACGTACAGCGGGGCGAGTTCGGCGGGCTGCCCGGCGCGGCCCATCGGCGCCTGCTCGCCGAAGCTCTCCACCTTCTCCGGCGGCATGGTGGCCGGGATGAGCGGCGTCCACACCGGACCGGGCGCGACGGAGTTCACCCGGATCTCGCGGTCGACCAGGTTCTGCGCCAGGCCCTTGGTGAAGTTCACGATCGCGGCCTTGCTGGTGGCGTAGTCCAGGAGCTGCGGGGAGGGCTGGAAGCCCTGGATGGACGACGTGGTGATGATCGCGGAGCCCTCGGGCATGTGCGGCACGGCCGCCTTGCACAGCCAGAACATCGCGTACACGTTGGTCTTCATGACCCGGTCGAACTGCTCGGTGGTGATGTCGAGCAGGCCCTCGTCCTGCGACATCTGGTAGGCGGCGTTGCTGACCAGGACGTCGATCCCGCCGAACTCCTCGACCGCGCGGGCCACGACGCTCGCGCACTGCGACTCCTCGACCAGGTCGCCCGGCACGGTGACCGCCTTGCGCCCGGCCTCCTCGATCAGCCGCGCGGTGTCACGGGCGTCCTTCTCCTCCTCGGGCAGGTAGGAGATGAGCACGTCCGCGCCCTCCCGGGCGAACGCCAGCGCGACCGCGCGGCCGATGCCGGAGTCGCCGCCGGTGATGACGGCCCGCTTGTCGGTGAGCCGTCCCGTGCCGCGGTAGGTCTGCTCACCGTGGTCGGGGGTGGGGTGGACGTCGTCGGTCAACCCGGGGTGCTTGATGGGGGTCTCGGCCATGCCCGCAGGGTGCCCAGGCCGGTGCGACCTGAACACGCGACGGGGCACGCCTCCGGGTGGAGGCGTGCCCACGGGCGGGTGGTGGTCCGGCGGGGTCAGCGGCGCAGGGCGCGACGCAGCGTGAACGCCCCCGGGCCGAGGACGGCGAGCAGCAGGAACACCCAGCTGTAGACGGCGGCCAACTCGCCCCCGTTGTGCATCGGCAGCAGGGCCTGCGGCTGGTGGACGGTGAAGTAGGCGTAGGCCATGACGCCGGACAGCAGGAACGCGGCCGGGCGTGCGGCCACGCCCACCAGGACCAGGGCCGCGCCGACCAGTTCGAGCACGCTGCCGTACCAGCCCGGCCACGAGCCGAACGGGACGGCGCCGCCCCGGCCGTCGACGCCGCCGAGGAAGCCGAGGCCCTGCAGGCCGTGCAGGCCGAACAGGAACGACGCGACGACGCGGAACGCGGCGAGCACCACGTCGTTCCGCTTGGCGGTGGCGTCCTGGGTGGCGGTGCGGGCGTCGGTCGTGGTGGTCATCTCGGGCTCCCCTTCTCGGTGGTGTCACCCGGAGGACGAACGGGAGCCCGGCCGGATCGACACGTCCTCCGAACTTCTTCCCACGAAGTCGAGCCGGAGGGTGAACCGGCCGGTCGGAGCCGGCAGGGGTTGGCCGCGGCGGAAGAAGCGGACCCGGCGGGGGTCGGCCGCCTCGGCGCGCATGGCCGCCAGGTCGGCCTCGGTCGGGGCGCGGGCGATCGACGGGCCGGGGCGGTGGTCCGGCGGCGGTGGCGGCGGGTGCTCCTCGTCGGGCAGGGCCGGTCGGTCGACCCGGCACGCGACCAGGCCGTCGGTGTCGGGGACGTCCAGCGGGAACACCGGCGGGGGCCAGGAGTAGGCGAGGTCGTCGGGCACGTCGGGGAACAGGGGGCGGTAGTGGTCCGGGTCCTTGCGCAGGAGGGCGGAGCGGTGGCTGCGGTGCAGCTCCTCGTCGCCGAGCCAGGGCGGGAGGAGCCCCTCGGCCAGGCACCACGACCAGGTCGGCTCCCGGCCGCCGGTGAAGTCGAGGAGGGCGGCGCGCGTGCCGTCCCGGTGGCCGCGGCGGCGCCACTCGTCGCAGACGGCCACGCCGTAGGCGACCAGCGCGGGCGTGAACCCGCGCCACATCCGCACCGCCGGGTGCCGCTTCCAGCCGTAGGCGGGCCAGACCAGGGCGCGCAGGATCTGGAGGGTCTCCACGCGCTGCTTGCCCAGCCGCCGCGAGTCCAGCACGGCGGCGCTGCGGGCGAACGTGACGCAGGGGAGGAACGTCTGCACCCCAGCGGCCTACCCCGGGTGCGGGCGGTCAAGCGCGCGGACGGCAACAGACCGGTGGGCTGTTAACCTGCGGCCGTGGAGTTCCAGCGCGCCCGGCGACCCGACCAGGTGGAGCAGCGGCGGCGCGCGATCCTCGACGTGGCGGGCGCGATGCTGCGGGAGCGGCGCGTCGCCGAGGTCAGCCTGCGGGAGCTGAGCCACCGGGTCGGCCTGGCCAAGTCGAACGTGCTGCGGTACTTCGACAGCCGGGAGGCGATCTTCCTGGAGCTGCTCGACCGGGAGTGGGACGCCTGGCTGGACGAGCTGGCGGAGGGGCTGCCGGCGACGGGCGCGGAGGGGGTGGCGACGGCGGTGGCGACGTCGCTGCTGGCCCGGTCGTCGCTGTGCGAGCTGGTCAGCGGGATGGCGGGGGTGCTGGAGCGCAACGTCGGCGTCGACTTCGCGCGGGCGTTCAAACGGCGGGCGAACGCGCGCACGGCCCGGTTGGCCGACCTCGTGCGGGCCCGCGTGCCGGTGCTCGACGAGGCGGCGGCGCGGCACTTCGCCGGCGCGGTGCTGGTGATGACGGCCGGCCTGTGGCCGCACGCGAACCCGACCCCGGCGGTCGCGCAGGCGGTGCGGGATCTGGGCGGGCCGCCGGCGGACGAGCTGGTGCGCTCCGGGTTGGTGGAGGGCCTGGTGAACCAGCTGGCCGGGTTGGTCGCCCGAGCGGGGGGCGCGCGGCCCTAGGGTCGTGGTCGTGAAGGCACTCGTGGTTCGCGGTGGTTGGGCCGGGCACTCGCCGGTGGAGGCCACCGAGCTGTTCCTGCCGTTCCTGCGGTCGTCCGGGTTCGCGGTCGACGTGGCGGAGTCGCTGGAGGTCTACGACGACCGCCTCGGCTCGTACGACCTGATCGTCCAGTGCTGGAGCGACGGCGTGCTGACCGACGACCGGTTCGCGTGCCTGGAGGCGGCGGTGCTGGGCGGGACGGGGCTCGCCGGGTGGCACGGGGGCCTGGTGGACGCGTTCCGCCACTCCCGGGGGTACCTGCGGATGGTCGGTGGCCAGTTCGTCGCCCACCCGGGTGATTTCGTGGACCACCGGGTGGAGATCACCTCGACGCACCCGATCGTGGCCGGGATCGAGGGGTTCGACCTGCGGACCGAGCAGTACTGGGTGCTGACGGACGCGCTCAACGACGTGCACGCGACCACGACGTTCGCCGGCGCGGAGCCGTGGCACGCGCCGCTGACCGTGCCCGCCGTGTGGACCCGCCGCTGGGGCGCGGGCCGCGTCTTCGCGTGCACGATCGGCCACCACCCGTCCGACCTGGCCGCCCAGCCGGTCCGCACCCTGGTCGAACGGGGCCTGCTCTGGTCCGCCCGCCGCTGACCCCGTGTGTCGAACCCCCAGCCCCCGTGTGTCGAACGCTCACGCCCACCGTGTCGAACGCTCGCGACCCCCGAGTTCGACGTTCAGGTCGGGAACGCCGGTGGGACGGGTCGACGTCCGGTACCCGAGCGTTCGACACGGGGGTCACGAGCGTTCGACACACGGGACCTGGAGGTTCGACACACGGGACCTGAGCGTTCGACACACGGGGGTGGGGGGCGACGCACGGGAGGGGTCAGGGGCGGGTGGTGATCAGGGTGGTGATGCCGTCGATCAGGCGGTCCAGGCCGAAGGCGTAGGCGTGTTCCGGGTTGTGGGCGGAGCGGTGCGCCCGACCCGCGGCCGAGCCCACGCGGGCGGCGACCGGGTAGCGGGCCGGGTCGACCACCTCGGCCACCAGCGGGCCGACCCGGCGCCACCACTCCTCGTCGGTCAGGCCCGTGCGCCGCACCGCGCGGTCCGCCTCGACCCGGCGGCGGGCGACCCCCTCGACGTGCGTCTGCACGAGCGTGATCACGGCGTCCATCTCGACGTCGGTCAGCCCGATGCCCTCCAGCACGCCCAGCTCGCGCTCGTACTTGGCCATCGTGTGCGGCCCGAGCGGCGGGCGGCCGGTGAACACCTGCAACACCCACGGGTGCCGCACGCACAGGTCCCAGTTGACCCGCGCGACCCGCCGCAGCCCTTCCTGCCACGGCAGGCCGGCGGGCACGTCGAGCCGCTCCACCGCCTCCCCGTACACCGTGTCGAGCATGGCCTCCACCAGGTCGTCCCGCGACGCCACGTAGGTGTAGAGCGACATCGTGCCCACGCCCAACGCCTCCGCGACCCGCCGCATGGACAGGGCCGCCAGGTCCTGGTCGCCGTCCGCGATGCCGATGGCCGCCTCCACCACCCGCGCGGTGGTCAGGGTGTGCCGGGGCCCGCGCCGCGGTGGCTGCCGGGTGCCCCACAGCGTGGCGATCGTGCGTGCCGGGTCCCCGCTGCCACTGCTTCCCGTGTCGGCCATGCGCCCATCATAAGAACGTCATTCCGTACGTCGTACGGAAAATCGGTGGTCGACACCGCAGCCGTCCGCAGGCGTTGAGGCGGCGGCGGTGTTCGCGCGTCACCCGCCCGAGGCGGGCAGGGCGGCGGGCTCGGAGTCGGCCAGGTTCTCCGGCAGCCGCAGGCCCTCGTGCAGCGGCACCAGCTCGGACTGCAGCACGAGCGCCGCGCCGCCGATCGCGGACGCCGTGGCGGCCGAGCGGGACAGCCGCACGTCCACGCCGTGCGCGGCGCGGGAGAAGAACGTGCGGTCCAGCTCGTCGCGCACCACGGGCAGGTAGACGGAGCCCGCGATGGCGAAGCTGGGCCCGGTCAGCACCAGCACGTCCAGGTCCATGACGTTCGCCAGCGTCCGGGCCGCCACGGCGATGTAGCGCGCGGACCGCTCCAGGATCGCCAGCGCCGCCGGCTCGCCCCGCCGCGCCGCCCGGCTCACCGCGGCGAAGTCCGACGACACCGACCGCGCCCGCCCGGTCAGGCCCGCCGACCCGGCCAGCGCGGTGTCCGCGCGGGCCGCCGCGACCACGGCCGCGGGCCCCGCCAGCGCCTCCACGCACCCCCGCGCGCCGCACCAGCACCGCGGCCCGTTCGCGTCGACGCAGATGTGCCCGATCTCCCCGGCGTTGCCGCTGGTGCCGCGGTAGGTGATGCCGTTGATGATCAGCCCCGCGCCGATGCCCGTGCCCATGTACAGCGCGGCGGAGACGGCCGTACCGCCGATGCCGCCCGACCAGTGCTCGCCCAGCGCCGCCGCCGTGGCGTCGTTGTCCAGCACGACCGGCAGGCCCGTGGCCCGCTCCAGCTCCTGGTCGAGCGGGAAGTCCTCCCACTTGCGCATGGCCGGCGGGGTGAGGCCCATGCCGGTGTCGGAGCTGAGCGGTCCGGGGGAGACCAGGCCGAGCCCCAGCACGCGCTGGTGCTCGACGCCGACGCCGTCGATCAACGCCTTGACCTCGGCCGCCATCCGCCCCACGACGGTGCGCGGCTCGGCCGCGCCGGCACCGGCCCTGGAGATGCGCGCCACCACCGACCCGCCGAGGTCGGTCAGCACGTACGTGATGCCCGCGTGGTCGAGGTGCACGCCCACGGCGTAGCGGGAGGAGTGGTTGAGCTGGAGCAGCACCCGGCGCTTGCCGCCGGTCGACTCGGCGCGCCCGGTCTCCACGACCAGTCCCTCGTCGATGAGCTTGCGGACGACGGTCGAGATGGTGGCGCCGGTGAAGCCGGTGGCGTTGATGAGGCCGACGCGGCTGATGGTGCCCGCCGCGCGGATGACGTCGAGCACCGCGGACTTGCTGCTCGCGTGGTGCGTCGCCCGCGCCGGTCCGCTCACGTGGTCCCCCGCGTCCGTCTTAGTTCGTTCGTTGGACGAAGGGTAGCAACTTGGCCGGCAGATGACGCCGAGGTGTTGACTTCGTTTCTTCGATGACTTAACAATCTGCCTCAACGCGGGACCGCGGCCGGTCTCGGGCCACGAGAGGAAACGACGATGTTCCTGAAGGCAAGGCGCTCCTCGCGGGCGCGCAGGGCGGCGGCCGGGCTGGCCGCGGTCGCCGTGCTCGCGACGGCGTGCGGCGGATCGGCGTCGGGCGGCGACGCGAACAAGGACACTCTGGTCGTCTACACCGGCCAGTCCGGTGACTGGCAGCTGAACTTCAACCCGTTCTCGCCCACCACGCTCGAGGGCCCGGGCACCATCTTCGAGCCGCTGTTCTTCTTCAACAACATCCGCGACGTGGAACCTCGGCCGCGGCTGGGCAAGAGCTTCACCTGGAACGCCGACGGCACCCGACTCGACGTCGAGCTGCGCGACGACGCCAAGTGGACCGACGGTCAGAGGTTCACCGCCAAGGACGTCGTCTTCACCCTCGACATGATCACCAAGAACCCGGCCATGAACGGCACGGGCTACAAGGGCGTCGCCACCGCCGTGGACGACACCCACGTGTCGATCGAGTTCCCCGAGCCGTCCTTCATGGAGGGCCCGCAGGTCCTGGGCCGGGTGTGGATGGTGCCCGAGCACAAGTGGAAGGACATCGCGACCCCGGCGACCGACGTCGTCAAGGAGCCCGTGGGCACCGGCCCGTTCCTGCTGGAGGAGTTCAAGGCCCAGGCGTTCACGCTCAAGGCCAACCCCGACTACCACTCCGGCGAGCCCGCGCTGAAGAAGGTCCGCTACCTCGCCCTGTCGGGCAACCAGTCCGGTGAGGCCGCGCTGAAGGCCGGGCAGATCGACTGGCAGACCGGCCCGGTCCCGGACATCGCCGATGTCGAGAAGAACTACCCCGGCTACCGGGCGATCACCGTCCCGATGAACCAGGTCGCCCTCTTCACCTGCTCCAACGCGGCGCTGGGCTGCCAGGGCCCGCAGACCGACGCGGCCGTGCGCAAGGCGATCTACTACGGCATCAACCGCACCCAGATCAACTCGCTGGCCTTCGAGAACACCGCGGGCGAGGTCTCGCCGGGCGCGGCCCTCGTGGAGCGGGACAAGGCGCAGATCTCCGGCAAGCTCAAGGAGAAGACCGCGCCGATGCAGCCGGACGTGGCCAAGGCGGCGCAACTGCTGGAGGGCGCGGGCTACACCAAGGGCGGCGACGGCATCTACCAGAAGGACGGCAAGCCGCTGGCGCTGACGCTGAAGGTCGTGGCCGGCTGGACCGACTACATCACCGCCGTCGACACGATGACGCAGCAGCTCCAGCAGGTCGGCATCAAGATCACCGCGCAGCAGCTGTCCTGGAACGAGTGGTCCGACGCGCGCGGCCGCGGCGAGTTCGAGCTGCTGATCGACTCCCTGAACCAGGGCCCGGCGCCCGACCCGTTCTACAACGCCTCCTACTTCTTCAGCACCGCCACCACGGCCAAGGTCGGCGAGGTCGCGAACCCGAACTTCGCCCGCTTCTCCAACCCCGACGTGGACGCGGCGCTCGCCGCGCTGAAGGGCATCGACCCCGAGGACGACGCCGCCCGCCGGCCGTACTTCGACACCATCCAGACCGAGATCGAGGAGTCGATCCCCTACATCCCGGTCCTGACCGGCGGCACCACCAGCGAGTTCAACGCCAAGAAGTTCACCGGCTGGCCCACCGAGGAGGACCTCTACGCGTTCCCGGCCGTCTGGGCGCGCCCCGAGCACTCCGAGATCTACCTGAAGCTCAAGCCGACCGGGCAGTGAACGACCGAGTGAGGCGATAGGCGGACCGATGAGGTACTACGCCCGAAAGTTCGCGTTCTACCTGGTCGCCCTCTGGGCGGCGCTGACGCTGAACTTCTTCATCCCGAGGCTGATGCCGGGCAACCCGGTGGACATCCTCATGGCGAAGCTCGCCCAGCGGGGCGGCACCGTGGACCCGTCGGCCCGCAGGGCGTACGAACTGCTGCTCGGCACGAACAGCGGCGAGTCGCTCGCCCGGCAGTACCTGTCCTACCTGGGCAACATGGTCCGGGGTGACCTCGGCATCTCCGTCAGCGCGTTCCCCGCGCCGGTGTCGCGGATCATCTCGGAAGCCCTGCCCTGGACCCTGGTGCTCGTCGGCATCGCGACGTTCCTGTCGTTCGCCCTCGGCATCGTCCTGGGCGCGTTCGTCGGCTGGCGGCGCGGCACCTGGCTGGACGGCCTGGTGCCCGCCACCACCGTGCTCGCCGCCGTGCCGTACTTCTGGCTGGCGCTGATCCTGGTCGCGCTGCTGTCCTCCGCCTGGGGCTGGTTCCCGTTGCAGGGCGGCTACGACGTGGTCCTGTCACCGGGTTGGAACGCCGACTTCATCGGCTCGGCGATCCACTACGGCACGCTGCCCGCGTTGACGATCGTCATCTCCTCGGTCGGCGGCTGGCTGCTGGGCATGCGGAACATGATGGTGTCGGCCACCGCCGAGGACTACGTGCTCACGGCCAGGGCCAAGGGGCTGCGCGACTCCCGGATCATGATCAGGTACGCGGCGCGCAACGCCGTGCTGCCGTCCGTGGCCGGGTTCGCGATCTCGCTCGGGTTCGTGGTGGCCGGCTCCATCATCACCGAGCAGGTCTTCTCCTACCCCGGCATCGGCTCGAAGCTCCTGCAGGCCGTGCAGAACAACGACTACGCCCTGATGCAGGGCATCTTCCTGGTCATCACGGTCGCCGTCCTCGGCGCGAACCTCGTGATCGACCTGCTCTACGCCGTCATCGACCCGCGCACCCGGGCGAGCGGCTGAGAAGGGGAACGGACACCGTGACGAACCTCAGCGCCGTCGCCGTCGAGCCCTCGCGCGGCCGGGCCGGGTGGCGGTCCACGCTGCCGCGCCGGTCGCCCAAGCTCGTCGTCGGCGTGGTCCTCATCGGGCTGATCACGCTGCTCGGCGTGGTCGGCCCCCTGCTGGTCGGCGACCCCGACGCGATCCGCGACATCGGCCTGACCCCGCCCGGCGGCGAGTTCTGGCTCGGCACCACCCTGACCGGCCAGGACATCGTGGCGCAGCTCGCGCACGCCACCCGCGGCTCGCTCTACGTCGGCCTGCTGGTCGGCGTGATGGCGACCGCGCTGTCGGCGTTGTTCGGCATCGTCGGCAGCTACGTCGGCGGGTACGTCGACGAGGCGTTCTCGCTGTTCTCCAACGTCGTGCTGGTGATACCCGGCCTGCCGCTGGTGATCGTGATCTCCGCGTTCGTGCCCGCCGACCAGCGCGGCTCGTGGACGATCGCGGTGGTGCTGGCGATCACCGGCTGGGCCGCGTCGGCACGCGTGCTGCGGGCGCAGACGCTGTCGCTGCGCAACCGGGACTACGTGGCCGCGGCCAAGGTCTCCGGCGAGAAGCCGTGGCGCGTCATCACCGTCGAGATCCTGCCCAACCTGCTGCCACTGCTGGCCTCGCAGTTCGTGTTCTCGGTGATCTACGCGATCCTGAGCGAGGCCGGCCTGTCGTTCCTCGGCCTGGGCGCGTCCAACTCCTCCACGCTGGGCACGATGCTCTACTACGCCCAGAACGGGTTCGCGCTGCAACGCGACGCGTGGTGGTGGTTCGTGCCGCCGGGCCTGGTCATCGCCCTGTTCGGGTGCGGCCTCGCGCTGGTCAACTTCAGCATCGACGAGATCATCAACCCGAAGCTGCGCGACATCCCCCGCCGCGCCCGGGCCGACGACGTGCGCACGCCCGAGCCCGTGCGGCGCGTGGACGACGACGTGGTGCTCACCGTGAAGGACCTGTCGGTCGTCTACCGGGTGGACCGGCCGGTGCACGCGGTCAAGGACGTGTCGATCACCCTGCGGCGCGGCGAGATCCTGGGCCTGGCCGGCGAGTCCGGCTGCGGCAAGACGACCCTGGCCTACGCGGTCAACCGGTTGCACCGCCCGCCCGCCGAGGTGACCGCGGGCTCCGTCACGTTCCACGACCGCGAGGGCGGCGACGTCGACGTCCTCGCGCTGGCACCGGGCGAGCTGCGCGCGTTCCGCTGGTCGAAGCTGTCGATGGTCTTCCAGGGCGCGATGAACGCCCTCAACCCGGTCACCTCCGTCCGCGCCCAGCTGGACGACGTGCTGACCACCCACCGGCCGGGGATGACCAGGGCCCAGCGCAAGGCCCGGTGCGAGGAAGTGCTCGAACTGGTCGGCGTGGACGCGCGGCGGCTCGGCTCCTTCCCGCACGAGCTGTCCGGCGGCATGCGGCAGCGCGTGGTGATCGCCATGGCGCTGCTGCTCGACCCGCAGGTCATGATCATGGACGAGCCGACGACCGCGCTGGACGTGGTCGTGCAGCGCGGCATCCTGCGGGAGATCCTGCGGCTGCGCGACGAGATCGGCTTCGCCGTCCTGTTCATCACCCACGACCTGCCGCTGCTGCTCGAACTCGCCGACCGCATCGCCGTCATGAAGGAGGGCGAGGTGGTCGAGTACGCCACCGCGGAGGACGTCCTGACCAGGCCCGCGCACCCCTACACCCGCCAACTGCTCGACTCGTTCCCCAGCCTGACCGGCGAACGCGGCTCGTTCGTCCGCTCCGGGGAGCGCGCGACGCCGGTCGACCGGTCCGGCGAGCCCACTTCGCCGGGAGGCGTCCGATGACCACGCTGGAAGCTCGCGACCTGGTCAAGGACTTCCACGTCCGGGTCGGCCTGCGCCGGGTCCGGCTGCGCGCGGTGGACCACGTGTCGTTCACCCTCACGCCCGGCCGCACGGTCGCCCTGGTCGGCGAGTCCGGCTCGGGCAAGTCGACCATCGCCCGGATGATCGCCCGGCTGGAGAAGCCCACCGGCGGCGCGATCGCGCTGACCGGGCCGGACGGCCGCGCGGTGCCCGACCGGCAGTACCGCGACAACGTGCAGATGGTGTTCCAGGACCCGTTCGCCTCGCTGAACCCGTTCCACACCATCGAGCACCACCTCGCCCGGCCGCTGGAGCTGCACGGCAGGCCGCACGGCCGGGAGGAGGTCGTGCGGCTGCTGGAACGCGTGTCGCTGCCCGGCCGCGACATCGCCGGGCGGCGGCCGCACGAGCTGTCCGGCGGCCAGCGGCAGCGGGTGGCCATCGCCCGGGCCCTCGCGCCGGGCGCGAAGGTCGTCGTCGCCGACGAGCCGGTGTCGATGCTGGACGTCTCCATCCGGCTGGGCGTGCTGAACCTCCTGGCCCGGTTGCAGCGCGAGGAGGACCTGGCCGTCCTCTACATCACGCACGACCTGGCCACCGCCCGCCACTTCTCCGACGACATCCTCGTGCTCTACAAGGGGCGCGTGGTCGAGCGGGGGCCGGCCGACGACGTGATCCTCGACCCGCGGCACCCGTACACGAAGATCCTGGCCTCCGCCGCGCCGAACCCCGAGGCGCGCGGCCGGTCCGTCGACATCGACCCGGCCGACGTCGAGCGCGCCGGGGCCGCCGCCGCGTACGACCACACCACCGGGGCGTGGGAGGAGGCCACCGCATGAGGGTGGCCCGGTCGGGCCACCTCGCGGCACGCCGTCCGGAGAGGTTCACCCCGATCGGTGACAGCGGTCCCCGGAAGCGTTAAGCGGCTTGCCCGGCCGCGGCCCGGGTCGTTATCGAGGAGGGCGCCGGCGGCAGGAGCCCGGCGCCCGACCCGAGGAGTGACCCGACCGATGACTTCGCGCGCGCTCGGCACTGGTGTGGTGATCGGCCGGGCGGCCCGCGCGGTGGCCGTCGTCCTCGGGCGCGGTGCGCTCATCGCCCTGGCGGCGGTGTCGGCGCGGGTCCGGGGCGAGCGGCCCGCGGTCGACCGGTGGCTGTCGGACGCGGTCGTGGCGCTGGGCCCCGCGTACGTCAAGGTGGCGCAGTTGCTCAGCACCCGGGCCGACGTGCTGCCGCTCCGGTGGCGCCGGGCGCTCGCGCCGCTGCACGACCGCGCCCGACCCGTGCCCTCGCGGTCGGCGGTCCGCAGGCTGCGGGCGCGGTTCGGGGGCGCGCACCCGGTCCTGGTCCGGGCCGGGAGCATCGCCTGCGTCTACCGGCTGGTGGTGCCGGGGCGCGGCGTGCTCGCGGTCAAGGTGCGCAAACCGGGGGTGGAGCGGGCGCTCGCGGCCGACCTCGCGCTGGTCGACGCGGTGGCCCGGGTCGTGGCGCGGTGGCCCGCCCTGCGCGGTGCGCCGGTGGTCGAGGTCGTCGAGCAGGTCGGCGAGCGCGTCCTGGCCCAGCTCGACCTCGCCCGCGAGGCCGAGCTGCTCGACGGCTTCCGCGACGCCCTGCGCGAGGTGCCCGGGGTCTTCGTGCCGCGCGTCGACCGCCTGCTGTCCACCGACGACATGGTGGTGATGGAGTACGTCGACGGGCTGGACCGGCGGCGGCCCGGCGACCTGGGCGAGCGGGAGCGGCGGGCCGCGGTGGCGTCGGCGTTGCGCGCGGTGTACCGGATGCTGTTCGTCGACGGCGTCGTGCACTGCGACCTGCACCCGGGCAACCTCTACTTCCGGCCGGACGGCACGGTCGTCCTCCTCGACGCCGGGTTCGCGGTCCGGCTGCCGGACGCGGCGCGGGAGAAGTTCGCCGCGTTCTTCTACTGCCTGGGCCAGGGCGACGGCGAGGCGTGCGCGGACATCGTGCTGTCCACGGCCACCCCGGCGCGCGGCGCGGACCCGGTGGCGTTCCGCGCCGACCTCGCCGCGCTCGTCGCGGTGCACGCCGGTCGCCGGGCGGGTGCGTTCGACCTGGCCGCGTTCGCCGCCGGGCTGTTCGACGCCCAGCGGCGGCACGGGTACGCCGCCGACCCCCGGTTCGCCTTCCCGATCCTGTCGCTGCTGGTGCTGGAGGGGACCGTGCGCGAGTTCGACCCGGACGCGGACTTCCAGCGGCTCGCCCGGCCGTACCTGACGACCGCCCTGATGGAGCGGGCGCTGATCGGGAACGGCGCCCGGTGAGGGCCCTGGTCCGCCGCCACCTCGTGCGCGCGGTGGCGCTGCTCGGGTGCCTGGCCGTGGTCGGCTTCACGGTCACGCCCGCACCGCCGCCCGCCGAACGGGCCGCGTTGGCGCAGCGGTTCGGGTTCACCGCCCACCCGCTCGGCGCGGAGGGCCGGGCCGCCGGCGCGCGGACCGTGGCGCCGGGGTACGAGGGGATCAGGTCGTGGATCTCCTCGATGGGCGCGGCCGCCGCCCTGTTCGCGGTGGACGGCGGCGCGGTGTCCCGCGACGTCTGCCTGGTGGACCCGCGCGCCGACCGGGTCGAGGTCCGGCCCGCGCCGACCACCGGCCCGCGCTACGCGCCGTTCGCGCTCGAACCGGGCGGCCCGGCGGCGGACCCGCCCACCGCGCCGATGGGGTGCCTGCCGGTCGACCTGGACGAGGACGGGTGGCAGGACGTCGTCGTGTACTACTGGGGTCGTTCCCCGGTGCTGTTCCTGCGGTCGCCGGGCGAACCGCCCTCGGCGTCCGCGTTCCGCGCCCGGGAGCTGGTCGAGCCGCGGCGGGTGTGGAACACCAACGCGGCGACCGTCGGCGACTTCGACGGCGACGGCCACGTCGACCTCGTGTTCGGCGACTACTTCCCGGGCGGCGCCCGGCTGCTCGACCCGGCCGCGACCGGGCCGCAGCCGATGCCCGACTCGCTCTCGCAGGCGACCAACGGCGGCCCGCTGCGGCTGTTCCGCGCCGCCGGCGGCGGTCGGTTCACCGAAGCCCCCGACGCGTTCCCGGCGCGCGTCCGCACGGGCTGGGCGCTGGCCCTGGGCGCCCAGGACCTCGGTGGGCGCGGGCTGCCGGACCTCTACGTGGCCAACGACTTCGGGCCGGACCACCTGCTGGTCAACCAGTCCGCGCCCGGCTTCCCGTCCTTCCGCGCGGTGCGGGGCAGGCGGCACGCGACGACGCCGAAGTCCAAGGTGCTGGGCGCGGACTCGTTCAAGGGCATGGGCGTGGCGTTCACCGACCTGGACGCCCGGGGCGTGCCGGACATCCTGGTCAGCAACATCACCGAGCCGTTCGCCCTCCAGGAGAGCAACTTCGCGTTCGTCGCCACCGCCGGCCGCGCCGCCGTGGCGGACCGGTTGGCACGGGGCGAGGCGCCCTACGACGACCTCGCCGAGGACCTGGGCCTGTCCCGCTCGGGCTGGTCGTGGGACGTCAAGGCGGCCGACTTCGACAACTCCGGCCGCGACGAGGTGATGCACGCGACCGGGTTCTTCGCGGGCGGGGTGGACGGCTGGCCGCAGTTGCAGGAGCTGGCCATGGCGAACGACCTCGCGCTGCGCCACCCGGCGCTGTGGCCGCGGTTCACCGGCGACGCCGACCTGTCCGGCCACGACCGCAACACCTTCCTCACCCGGGACGCGACCGGTCGGTTCGTGGACGTGGCGCGGGACGTCGGCGTCGGCACGGACGCGGTCAGCCGGGCCTTCGCCGTGGGCGACGTGGACGACGACGGGCGGCTCGACTTCGCGGTGGCCAACCAGTGGGCCCGGTCCACCCTCTACCGCAACACCTCGCCGGCGGGCGCGTTCCTCGGGTTGCGGCTGCGCGAGCCGGTGGGCGCGTGCGGGGGCGTCGCCACCGGCGCGACCACCCCGGCGATCGGCGCGGAGGCCGAGGTGCCGGTGCCCGGCGGCACGGTGCTGCGGCAGCTCTACCCGGCCAACGGCCACAACGGCGTGAACGCTCCGGAGCTGCACTTCGGCCTGGGCCCGGCCCCTCCCGCGACCGTGCCGGTGCGCCTCTCGTGGCGCGACGACTGCGGGCGGCGCCACGCGGCGTCGGTGCCGCTCGCCCCGGGTTGGCACCGGCTCCTGCTCCACCCCGACGGCTCCATCGAGGAGGAGTAGTGGCCAAGTCACCCGCCGCCCGGCGCTCCGCGGCGCTGCGGCGGTTCGGCGTGTCGATCACCGCGTTGACCGCGCTCGGCCACACCGTGCTCGGCTTCGAGCAGGCGTACCTGACCCCGGTGGTCGCGGTGTCGGCCGCGGTGGTCGCCGAACTCGTGCTGGACGGCCTGGAAGCCGTCGTGGACGGTCGTCGGCCGCGCTGCCTGGGCCGGCTCGGCGAGGTGGTGGACTTCCTGCTGCCCGCCTACATCACCGGCATGGCGTGCGCGATGCTGCTGTACGCCAACGACCGGTTACTGCCGACGGTGCTGGCCGCGGTCGTCGGCGTCGCCGGCAAGTACGTCGTGCGGGTGCCGGTGGGCGGGAGGTCCCGGCACGTGCTCAACCCGAGCAACGCCGGGATCGTCGTGGTCCTGCTGCTGTTCCCGTGGGTGTCCGTCGCACCGCCCTACGAGTTCACCGAGTGGCTCACCGGGTGGTGGGACGCGGTCGTCCCGGCGCTGCTGCTGATCGCCGGGACGCTGGTCAACGCCAAGCTGACCGGGCGGGTGCCGCTGATCGCCGCGTGGGTGGGCGGGTTCGTGGCGCAGGCGCTCGTGCGCGCGGCCGTCACGGACGTCTCGGCGGTGAGCGCCCTGCTGCCGATCACCGGCACGGCGTTCATCCTCTACACCAACTACATGATCACCGATCCGGGCACCACGCCGACCCGGCCGCGCAACCAGGTCGCGTTCGGCCTGGCCACGGCCGCGGTCTACGGGCTGCTGGTGCACCTGCACGTCGTGTTCGGGCTGTTCTTCGCCCTGGTGACCACCTGCGTGCTGCGCGCCGGCGTCCTCGTCCTCGCGGCGGGCCGACCGGGGTGGACGGTCCCGGCGCAACGCGCCGCGGTCGAGGCGCCGGAGCCCGCGCACCAGGGCGCGGGCTCCGGCCGACCCCCCGCGGTCAGAGCCCGCCGACCTTGACGGGGAACTCCTCGATGGTGGCGATGACGGTGTCCGGGTCGTCCGGCAGCACCAGGTCCACCGGGTTCTGCAACCGGTAGACGTCGCCCCTCGGCGGGAACTGCGTCACGGTGCCGACGAGCACCGCCGGGTTCTTCGTCTCCAGCACGAGTGGCTCGTAGGCCTTCGGCGACCGGACGCCGGCGCGGCGCAGCACCTCGTCGGGCTGGTCGATCGTCATGGTGAACCGCAGCACCATCACCTGCTCGTAGCGCGGCGGGTACTTCTGCGTCAGCCGCAGCACGCTCTCGGGCGTGACGTCGACGTCGTTCTGCTCGATGGTGATCGTGCCGGCCGACGTGTCGGCCGAGTCGCCGCCGGGCAGCTCGGCGGACACCCGGTGGCCGACCACCCGCAACCGCACCGAGTTCTCCGGGTCGTCCGGGTTGGTCTCGACCCGGACCTTGATGCCGCCCCGGAAGTCCACCGTCACCAGGCTCGTCCTGATCCGCAGCGGCGTGTTCACGGCGAGGCAGCTGCACGGGATCTCCGCGCCGACCGGCGGCAGGCCGTCGGGGTGGGTCCGCTCGGCCGCGGCGGCGCTCGCGGGACCCGCCACCGCCGCCGCGCCGGCGCCCAGCGCGGCCGCCGCGGTGCCCTTCAGGAACCCCCGCCGGTCCGCGCCGCCGAGCGGCTCGCCCGGTCGCTCCTGCTGGTGGTCAGCCATCGTCACCCTCCACTGGCACTCGTCGAAGCTCAGCGCCCCGAACCTAAGCGCAGCGGCCGGCGGAACCGTTGGCGTGACGGGGAAAACGACCCGGTCGTGAAGATCTTCATCCGGCCGACGGACCCACGGTCGAGTGATGGTGCTAGGGCAACCTCGGCTCGACCAGCTCGGCGACCCGCATCGCCGCCGGGCACGGGTCCTCGGTCGCGCTGCCCGAGTTCAGCAGCACGTCGACCCGGGACGTCTCGGTGACGCCGATGAAGACCCCGCAGCTGCCCGTCGCGCCGACGGCCTGCTTGGCCTGGTGGCGGCCGACCACCACCTCCTGCACGACGTTGCCGTTGGACTGCACCTGGTCGAGCCCCTGCGCGGTCCGGACGCCGACGCCGAGCAGGGCCTGCCGGGGGGCGAAGTTGCAGACCCGCGCGGAGCCGAGCTGCTCGACCGCGGGTTCGGCGGTCTGGGGTCCGGTGACCCGCTCGGCCTCCGCCTTGGTCAGCAGGGTGCACGGGTCGACGCCGTCCAGCGGGCCGCCCTTGACCGGGCCGACGCCGCGCGGCGCGGTGGACGCCTGCGACGAGGTGGCGGCGGGCGGTGCGGCCTGGTCGTCGGCGGGGCCGCCGCAGGCGACGGCCGTGAGCAGGACCGCGACCGCGGCCAGCGTGGTGCGAGGGTTCACTGGGTCGTTCCCCGGTCGGTCAGGGCGGTGAGGGCGCGCCGCCGGCGTTCCGGTCGGTCCTCGCCCCGGTGACGCTCACAACCGGGACCGACACTCCGTGCGCCGACCGTAGCGCACGTTCTGGGAGCGCTACCAGACCGAAGGTCCGCAGAGCGGGATCGCGCCGGGCCCGACTCCGCGGCCGGCTTCCGGTCACCGGTCCGCCGGGCTAGGGCAGCTCCGGCTCGACCACCTCGGCCAGCCGCTTCGCCAGGTCGCACTGGGCCTTGCCCTGCTTGGCCTGCACGGCGACGTCGACCCGGGACGACACGGTCACCCCGAACGCGTAGAAGCAGCTGCCGCTCTCGGTGACCCAGCTCTTCACCCGGTGCCCGCCCAGCGTCGACTCGGTCACCGGACCCGCCGCGTTCACGCCGCCCAGGCCCACGTTGGTGCGGATGTCGATGACGACCAGTTGCGAGTCCACCTCGTACTCGCAGCTGCGCGCGGTGCCCAGGTCGCGGCGGCGGGGTTCCTCGTCCAGCGGGCCCACGGCCCGTTCGACGTCCTCCCGGTCCACCAGCGCGCACGGGTCGGTCCGGTCGAGGGCGGGCGAGGCGGAGCCCCCGAGCGGCACCGGTCTGCCCTCGACCGCGTTGGCGCACGCCGACGCGCCGAGGAGCACGGCGACCAGGAGGCCGGTCGGGGCCGTGCGGGGGGTCACGGCTTCGCCCCCGGGCGCGCGGCGCGGAGGCCGACCTCGCCGACCGCCGCGCCCGTCCCGCCGAAAAGTCCCTCCACGGTGATCACCGCTCCCTGGTGGCGTCGCACGTGCCCTGCACCGGCAGTGGTGATCTGTAGCGCCTCCGGGTCCGCCGCTCCGGTAGGCGGGGCGCTCGGGGGCCCGATTTCACCCCGTAGACGTACGCCGTCAGCCGTCCCGGCCGACCGCCGTCGCGCGCACCAGCACCAGCCGCTCCGGGTGCAGCACGGGCGCCTGCACGCCCGCCGTCGACAGCGCCCGCCCCGGCAGCGTCACGCCGTCGCGCCACCACGGCAGGCGCACGCCCCAGTTGTCGGCGTTCCCGTCGGGCACGTCGCCGGGCGGCAGCGGCCGCACGTGGTACCTCGTGTCGGGCGACAGGCCGGGCAGGCGCACCGGGCCGGGCGGGTACGAGGCGGACGTGGCCAGGGCGACGATCGCGAACACGGCGTCCGACCCGTCCTCCGCCACCACCCCGTGCACCTCGACCGCCGGGTCCGGGTGGTCGCCGTGGACCGACACCCCGGTGTGCAGCAGGGGCCGCAGCTCCTTGTAGAGCGCCACCCACGCCCTCAGCCGCGCCAGGTCCTCCTCCGACGCGGCGGTGAGGTCCCACTCGATGCCGAAGTGCCCGAACAGCGCCGTGCCGGCCCGGAAGTCGACCGGGTGCCACCGGTGGGTCGTGTGGGACTCGGGCGCGCCCACGTGCGTGCCCATCAGCTCCAGCGGGATCAGCGCGTTGGTCCACCGCTGGATCGACTGCCGCTCCAGCGCGTCGATGCAGTCCGACACCCACACCCGGTCGGTGCGCTCCAGCACCTCCAGGTCCACCCGCGCGCCGCCCGACGAGCACGACTCGACCTCCACGTCCGGGTGGCGCCGGCGCAGCTCGTCCAGCAGCCGGTACACCGCGAGGGTCTGGCCGTGCACGCCCGCGCGCCCGGTCGGCCGGTGGCCCGCCTCGACCAGGTCCCGGTTGTGGTCCCACTTCAGGTACGACACGGGGTAGGTGGTCAGCAGGTCGTCCAGGCGCTCCAGGACGTGCGCGAACGCCTCGGGCCGGGCCAGGTCGAGCACCTGCTGGGACCGGGCGGGGCGGGGCAGCCGGTCGCCCGCCGCCATGATCCAGTCGGGGTGCGCCCGCGCGAGGTCGGAGTCCGGGTTGACCATCTCCGGCTCGACCCAGATCCCGAACCGCATGCCCAGCCCGGTGACGTGGTCGGTGAGCGGTCCGAGCCCGTCGGGCCACACCTCGTCGGACACGTACCAGTCGCCCAGGCCGCGCCGGTCGTCGCGCCGCGACCCGAACCAGCCGTCGTCCAGCACGAACCGCTCCGCGCCGACCGACGCGGCGGCGTCCGCGAGCGCCTTGAGCCGGTCCAGGTCGTGGTCGAAGTACACGGCCTCCCACGTGTTCACCACGACCGGCCGCGGTGACGCGGGGTGGGACGGCCGGGCGCGCAGGTGCCGGTGGAACCGGGCGGACACCTCGTCCAACCCGGTGCCGTAAGAGGCGTACTGCCACGGCGAGGTGTACGACTCGCCCGGTGCCAGCACGACCTCGCCGGACAGCAGCAGCTCACCGGAGCCCAGCAGCGACACGGGGTGGTAGCCGCGCTCGGCGAACGTGCGGTGGTTGCCCGACCAGGCGGTGTGCACGGCCCAGACCTCGCCGGAGCGGTTGCCGAACCCGGCCGTGCCCGCGGCGAACAGGTAGGCCGAGTCGTAGCCGGTGCGGCCGGTGCGGTTCTCGCGCACGCGCAGGCCGTGCGTCCACGCGGTGCGCTGGGGGCTGCGCTCCCGCGCCCACCGGCCGGTGAAGTCGAGGATCTCGACGGCCTGCGGCGGCACGGGCAGGGTCAGGTTGACCGCGTCCACGGCGAAGTCCGAGGACCCGGTGTTGGTCAGCGCGGCCCGCTGCCGCACCAACCCGGCGGGGGTCAGCTCGACGACCAGGTCCAGCGCGAGCCCGGCGACCTCGTCCACCGCGCGCACCGCGGGGCCGTCCACCGACACCACCCGGAACGCGGTGGAGAAGTCGCGCCCGCCGCGGTTGCCGACGACGCCGGGCGTGCCGAGCCAGCCCGCCGACTGCTCGGGCAGCACGGCGACGTCCACCGGTCCGTCGACGGAGAACCCGATCGGGTGCGGCGCCTGCGCCGACACCACCGCCGCCAGTTCCTCCGGGGTGAGCTCACCGAGGTCGGCGCCCCAGTGGCGGACCCGCGGGAGGGTGCCCCCGGAGAAGTCGAGCACCAGGCTCACCCCCGCTGCCCGCAGGTGCGTCACGTCTGCCACTTGTGGTCTTCCTCTCTGGCGGTGATCCTCGTTGACTTACTTTAGTTGCTGGCGTAAGAATCGCCATACCTGGACCGTCACACGGCAGAAACCCACCGCCGCTCCCGGGAAATGAGGACAGATGATTCGCACGACCTTGCACGACGGGTGGCGCCTGAGCGCGGTGGGCGGGCCGGTCCCGGAGGGCGTCGCCGGTCGCGAGGTCCCCGCCGTCGTGCCCGGCAGCACGCACCTCGACCTGCTGGCCGCCGGTCTCGTCCCCGAGCCCTACCTCGACACCAACGAAGCCGCGCTGGCGTGGATGCACCGCGTGGACTGGCGCTACGCGACGACGTTCGAGGCGGAGGCCGCCCGGCCGGGGGAGGCGGTCGAGCTGGCGTTCGACGGCCTCGACACCGTCGCCACGGTCGAGCTGAACGGCCACGTCCTGGGCGAGACGGCCAACATGTTCCGCTCCTACCGCTTCGACGTGCGGGAGCACCTGGCGGACGGCCCGAACGACCTCGTGGTCACCTTCCACTCCGCGCTCGCCTACGCCGAGCGGCAGGAGGAGGTGCTGGGCCGGCGCGATCGCGCGTACCCGCACCCCATGAACGCCGTGCGCAAGATGGCGTGCTCGTTCGGCTGGGACTGGGGGCCCGACCTCCAGACCGCGGGCATCTGGAAGCCGGTGCGGCTGGAGCGCTGGACCGAGGCGCGCCTGGCGGGGGTCCGCCCGCTGGTCACCGTGGCCGGAGACGGCACCGGCCGGGTCGAGGTGCACGTGGAGGTCGACCGCGCTCGGCAGACCGGGCTGACCGCCGTCGCCACCGTCGCCGGCGCCGAGGGGCGCGTCCGGGTGGAGGGCGACTCCGCCGCGGTGACCGTCGAGGTGCCCGACGTCGAGCTGTGGTGGCCCGTGGGCTACGGCGACCACCCCCTCTACGACCTCCACGTCGAGCTCCGGTCGGACGACCGCGTGGTGGACCGCGTCGATCGTCGCATCGGCTTCCGCACGATCGCGGTGGACACGACGCCCGACGAGATCGGCACGCCGTTCACGTTCGTCGTCAACGGCAGGCCGGTGTTCGCCAAGGGCGCCAACTGGATCCCCGACGACCACTTCCTCACCCGCGTCACGCGCGACCGGCTGGCGCGCCGGGTCGACCAGGCCGTCTCGGCGAACCTGAACATGCTGCGCGTGTGGGGCGGCGGGATCTACGAGACCGACGACTTCTACGACGTGTGCGACGAGCGGGGCGTGCTGGTCTGGCAGGACTTCCTGTTCGCCTGCGCCGCGTACGCCGAGGAGCCGCCGTTGTGGCAGGAGGTGGAGGCCGAGGCGCGCGAGAACGTCGCCCGGCTCACCTCCCACCCCTCGCTGGCCCTGTGGAACGGCAACAACGAGAACCTGTGGGGCTTCGCCGACTGGGGGTGGTCGGAGCAGTTGCGGGGCCGCTCCTGGGGGCTGCGCTACTACACCGAGCTGCTGCCGGCGATCGTCGCCGAACTCGACCCGACCAGGCACTACTCGCCGGGCAGCCCGTACAGCCCCGGCGAGCTGCACCCCAACGCGGAGACGCACGGCACCCGCCACGAGTGGGAGGTCTGGAACCGGGTCGACTACGCGCACTACCGCGACTCCGTGCCGCGGTTCTGCTCCGAGTTCGGCTTCCAGGGCCCGCCCACTTGGGCGACGCTCACCAAGTGGGTGCACGACGAGCCGATGACGCCGACCTCGCCCGCGTTCCTGCTGCACCAGAAGGCCGAGGACGGCAACGGCAAGCTGGACCGCGGCCTCGCGCCGCACTTGCCCGCGCCGGAGGCGTTCGAGGACTGGCACTGGGCCACCCAGCTCAACCAGGCCCGCGCGGTCGCGTTCGGCGTCGAGCACTTCCGCTCGCACTGGCCGCGCACGGCCGGTGCGCTGGTCTGGCAGCTCAACGACTGCTGGCCGGTCACCTCGTGGGCGGCGATCGACGGCGACGAGCGGCCCAAGCCGCTGTACTACGCGCTGCGGCACTCCTTCGCGCCGCGCCTGCTCACCGTGCAGCCGCGGGACGGCCGGGACGTGCTGGTCGCCGTCAACGACACCGACGAGCCGTGGACCGGCGAGGTGGCGGTGGAGCGCCGGACGTTCGCGGGCGACGTGCTCGTGACGGCTAAACTCCCGCTCGACGTGCCGGCGAGGTCGGTGGCGGGGCTCGACCTGGCGGCGGACCTGGTCACGCCGGGTGACGCGAAGGGGGAGGTGCTGGTGGCGAGCACGGCCGACGCGCGCACCGCGCACCTGTTCCGCGAGGACCTGGAGCTGGCCTACGACCCCGCGCCGCTGACCGCCGAGGTGCGCCGGGTGCCCGAGGGCTACCGGGTGGACGTCACCGCGTCCTCCTTCGCCCGCGACGTGACCGTGCTGGCCGACCGGGTCGCCGAGGACGCCGTCGTGGACGACGCCCTGGTCAGCCTGCCCGCCGGCGCCGCGCACTCGTTCCTGGTCCGCACCTCGGCCGAGCTGGCGGACCCGTCCGAGCTGACCGGACCGCTGGTGCTGCGCTCGGCCAACAGCCTGTGCGCGGTGCGGACATGACCTCCGGCTCGACCGGTCCGGTCGGCCTGGTCCTGGCCCGCCCCGCGCGGCTGCTGGGCGCGGAGCCGTTCTTCATGGAGTTCATCGCGGGCATCGAGGAGCGGCTCGCCGAGGGCGACCGGTCCGTGCTCCTGCACATCGTGGGCACCCAGGACGCCGAGATCGCCGCCTACCGCCGGTGGGCGGCGGGCGGTGTGGTCGACGCCGTGGTGGTGGTCAACCGCACCGTCGACGACCACCGCCCGGCGGTGCTGCGGGAGATCGGGCTGCCCGCGCTGTACGTCGGCGAGCCGGACGAGCTGGCCGTGCCCGCCGTCCGCACCGACGACGCGACCCCCGTGCGCGAGGCGTTGGACTACCTGCTGGAGCTGGGCCACCGCCGCATCGCCCGGGTCAGCGGCCCGGACGCCCTGCTGCACACCAGGGCGCGCACCGCCGCCCTGGTCGAGGGGTGCGCCGAGGCGGGCATCGAGCCCGTGGTGGTGGAGGGCGACTACTCCGAGGAGTCGGGCGCGAAGCTCACCACCGCGCTGCTCACCGCGCCGGAGCCGCCCACCGCGATCATCTACGACAACGACGTGATGGCCGTCGCCGGCCTGAACGTCGCCAAGGAACTCGGCGTCGCCGTGCCCGACCGGCTCAGCCTGGTCGCGTGGGACGACTCGTCGCTGTGCCGGCTCGCGTCGCCCGCGCTGACCACGATGAGCGTGGACGTGCACCAGTTCGGGGTCACCGTCGCCGAGTCCGTGCTCGAGCTGATCGAGGGCGTGGAGGTCGCCGAGCGCTGGTCGCCCAAGCCCGCGCTCATCCCGCGGGAGAGCACCCGATGAGGACAACCACATGACCTACCTCGCCGCCGAGTCGCGGTACGACGCCATGCCCTACCGCCGATCCGGCCGCAGCGGGCTCAAGCTGCCCGCCGTGTCGCTGGGCCTGTGGCACAACTTCGGCCACGACCGCCGGCTCGACGACCAGCGGGCCATCCTGCGCCGCGCGTTCGACCTCGGCGTGACCCACTTCGACCTGGCCAACAACTACGGGCCGCCGCCGGGCAGCGCCGAGGAGAACTTCGGCAGGCTGTTCGCGCGGGACTTCCGGCCGCACCGGGACGAGATCCTGGTGTCCACCAAGGCCGGCTACCACATGTTCGACGGCCCGTACGGCGAGTGGGGCTCGCGCAAGTACCTGGTCGGCTCGCTCGACCGGTCGCTGACCCGGCTCGGCCTGGACTACGTGGACA
Organism: Actinosynnema sp. NPDC053489; assembly: GCF_044544865.1. Taxonomy (NCBI): domain Bacteria; kingdom Bacillati; phylum Actinomycetota; class Actinomycetes; order Pseudonocardiales; family Pseudonocardiaceae; genus Actinosynnema; species Actinosynnema sp. NPDC053489. The sequence goes on from NZ_JBITXT010000010.1 coordinate 99,164, forward strand.
TCTACTACCACCACCGGCCGGACCCGGACACGCCCGTCGAGGAGACGATGGGCGCGCTGGACCACCTCGTCCGCTCGGGCAAGGCGCTCTACGTCGGCATCTCCAACTACTCGGCCGAGCAGACCCGGGAAGCCGCCCGGGTGCTGCGCGAGCTGGGCACGCCGCTGCTGATCCACCAGCCGTCGTACTCGATGCTCAACCGGTGGGTCGAGGACGGCCTGCTCGACGTGCTGGCCGAGGTCGGCGCGGGCAGCATCGCGTTCTCCCCGCTGGCGCAGGGGGTGCTGACCGACCGCTACCTCGACGGCGTGCCGGAGGGCTCGCGCGCGGCCGGCGCGTCGCCGTTCCTGTCGGCGTCCAACCTGGACGAGGCGACGCTGGCGAAGGTGCGGGCGCTCGACGGGATCGCGCGGCGGCGCGGGCAGACGCTCGCCCAGCTCGCGATCGCGTGGGTGCTGCGCAACGTCACGTCGGCGCTGGTGGGCGCCTCCAGCGTGAAGCAGCTCGAGGACAACGTGGCAGCGACGGCGAACCTCGCGCTCGACGACGACGAGCTGGCCGAGATCGAACGGCACCTGTGACCACCCGGTCACCCGAGGTGAACCGCTTCACCTCGGGTGACCGGCGCGTCAACGGACCTTGACGAAACTTTGCTTAACCGCTTAACTAAGTCCATGGGGCAAGCACTCGACCCGATCGCGGTCGCCATCGACATCGGCGGCACGAAGCTCGCCGCGGCGCTGGTCGGGTCCGACGGGTCCGTCCTGGCCCGCCGCACCACGCCAACGCCGCCCGGTGACGCGGAAACCGTCTGGGCGGGCCTCGCGGGCGTGCTCGGCGAGCTGCTCGCCCTGGCCGCGGACCGGACCGTGCTCGGCGCGGGCATCGCCTCGGCCGCCCCGATGGACCTGCGCACCGGCACCATCAGCCCGGTCAACATCCCGGGCTGGCGCGACTTCCCGATCACCACGCGCGTCGGCGAGCTGCTGCCCGGGCTGCCGGTGCGGCTGGGCGGCGACGCGCTGTGCACGGCACTGGCCGAGTACCACCACGGCAACGGGCGGGGCAGCGAGTGCCTGCTCGGCATGGTGGTCTCGACCGGCATCGGCGGCGGGTTCGTCTTCGCCGGCCGGCCGCACTTCGGCACCACCGGCAACGCGGGCCACGTCGGGCACTTCGTGGTCGACCCGGCGGGCCCGCCGTGCGGCTGCGGCGCCACCGGCTGCGCCGAGGCCATCGCCAGCGGGCCGTCGATGGTCCGCTGGGCCCTGGACCAGGGCTGGCAGCCCCTCGGCGGCACGGCGGACGGCGTCGCGCTCGCCGCGGCGGCACGGGCGGGCGACCCGACCGCGCGGGCGGCGTTCGGGCGGTCCGGCGCGGCGGTCGCGCGGGTCGTCACGGTCGCCTCGGCGCTGTGCGAGATCGACCGCGTGGTCATCGGCGGTGGCGTGGCGCAGGCGTGGGACCTGCTCGAACCGGCCGTCACCCGGCCGCTCGCGAACTACGCGGGGCTGGAGTTCATGCGCCGGGTCGAGGTGCGCCCGGCGGTGCTGGGCGTCGACTCGGGGCTGATCGGCGCGGCGGCGCTCCTCGCGGACGCCCCCGTGCCGCCGCTGCCCGTGGGGATTTGAGGGAGCACCGTGCGCAAGCTGGACGCGATCGTCCGGGAGTACCACTGGGGTTCGCGCACCGCGCTGGCGCGGATGCGCGGCGAGACCGGGCCGAGCCCCGTGCCGCAGGCCGAGCTGTGGGTCGGCGCGCACCCCGACGACCCGTCCCGGCTGGCGGGCTGCGACGTGCGGCTGGACGCCCACCTCGCGGCCAACCCCGCCGGGCTGCTGGGTCCGGACAGCCTGGCCGCGTTCGGGCCGCGGCTGCCGTTCCTGCTCAAGGTGCTGGCCGTGGACGCGCCGCTGTCACTGCAGGTGCACCCGAACCGGGAGCAGGCCGCGACCGGGTTCGCCGAGCGCGGCTACCGCGACGACCGCGCGAAGCCGGAGGTCCTGGTCGCGCTCACGGAGTTCGAGACCCTGTCCGGCTTCCGCCGGCCCGTCGAGACGGTCGCGCTGCTGGACGAGCTGGGCCTGCCGTCGCTCGCGCCGATGCGGGCCGCGCTCTCGTCCGACGACACCGGGAGCGCGCTGCGGTGGGCGTTGTGCCGCACCGATCGGGCCCTGGTCGCCGAGGTGGCCGACGCGGCGGCCCGCGTGCCGGCGCTCGCGCACGTCGCCGGGCTGGCCGAGGACTACCCGGCCGACGCGGGCGTGGTGGCCGCGCTGCTGCTCAACGCGGTGCGGCTGCGGCCCGGGCAGGCGCTCCACGTCGGCGCGGGCGTCCTGCACGCGCACCTGCGCGGCACGGGCGTCGAGCTGATGGTGAACTCCGACAACGTGCTCCGCGCCGGCCTGACGACCAAGCCCGTGGACGTGCCGGGGGTGCTGTCGCTGGTGGACCACCGGTCCGGTCCGGCCGCCGTGCTCGACGGTGAGGGGAACGGTCCACTGAGGACTTACCGGACGCCGGACCCGGAGTTCCTGCTGCACGCCGTGCGACCGGGCGCGGTGCTGGCCGGCGGCGGGCCGCAACTCCTGTTGTGCACCAGCGGTTCGGTCGTGGTGCGGCGCGGCGGCGAGGAGGTCGTGCTGCGGGGTGGCGAGTCGGTGTTCCTGCCGCACAACGCCGACGCGGCCGGGGTCTTTGGTGCCGGCGAGGCGTTCTGGGCCACCACGAACCTGCCCTGATGTACCTGCCCCGAGGTACCTGCCCTGACGAGAACTGCCCTGGCGCGGGTGGGCGCACGGGATGCGGCGAGGGCGGCCGCACCCCGTGCGCCCGTCGGCGAGCGTCACGCCACCGGGGCCGGGGTCTTACTGGAAGACCACGTCACTGCACAGGTAGTAGGCCTGGTCCATGTGGCTGGCCTGCCAGATCGTGAACACCGTGTGGCGGCCGGTGCGGCTGCCCGCGTTCACCTGGGCCTGGTAGAGGCCCGTGGTGCCGTAGCGGCCGGTCGACGTGACCAGCTCCAGGTCGCTCCAGCGCAGCGGCGTGGTGGTGGTGTCGACGCCCTGGCGGGTGATGTAGATCCGCAGGTAGTCGGCGCCGTGCTTGGCCTGGTCGGTGATCGTGAGCGTGAACTGGCGCGGCTTCGTGGTGGTGTTCCACGCGCCGACGGTGTCGAGGGCGCGGTAGCGGCCGCTCTCGGTCAGCCCGCCGCTGCACAGCTGGCCGTTCGGCAGGGCGCCCTGGTGGTTGCCGCCGACGCCGTTGCGGTACAGGCCGTTCCAGTTCCACATCGCGTTCGGGTCGGTCTTCCACGCCTGGGCGCACATCGGGTCCGTCTGACCCATGTTCGGGTTCAGGTGGTCGCTGCCCCAGCGCTGCCAACAGCCGTAGTTGCGCGACGGCGGGTCCGTGACCGAGCCGTGCGCGCTCGCGACGCCCGACGCGCCGACCAGCACGACGACGCTGGCGGACGCGACCGCCAGGACGGAGCTGATGACGCCGATCACCGAGCGGAGACCGCGTTTGAAGGTCATGTGTGTGTCCTCCACGTTGAGGATTAACCGACTACCGGGCTGGGAGCGCTCCCAGACCTCAAGGTAGCGAACCGCACACGTTCTGTGAACCCCAACCGCGCGAATCGGACACCGCGCCCCCCCGCGCGGTGTGTCGAACCCTCAGGTCACGTGTGTCGAACGCTCAAGCCCGGTGTGTCGAACGCCCGGGTCGCGTGTGTCGAACGTTGAGACCCCTCGAACTCAACGCTCAGGCCCGGTAGTACTCCGCCACCGCGGCGGCACCCTCCTCCGGCAGCGCCGGCCCCTCCTGCGGCACGGGCGCGAAGCCGCCGCCCGGCTTCAGCGCGTTGAGCTGCTCGGTCGACAGCGCGAACACCACCCGCCCCAACCCCGACCGCTCGATCGCGCCCGCGCACATCCCGCACGGCTGGCAGCTGGTGAACATCGTGGTCGCCGCCGCCACCTCCGGCGCCAGCGACCGCGCCGCCCACCGCGCCAGCTTCAACTCCGGGTGCGCGGTGATGTCGTCGTCCGTCACGCTGGTGTTGCGCTCCTCCGCCAGCACCGACCCGTCCGGTCCGACCAGCAACGACCCGAACGGCGGGTTGCCCGCCGCACGCGCCTGCCCCGCCAACTCGACCGCCCTGCGCAAGTTCGCCCGATCCTGTTCCACGCCGCCAACGCTAGGCGCGCACCCCCTCGCTCCTGAAGGGACCAACCCCGGTCCGCACGCCGTCCGGCCGTGGAATCCCCGGTAAAATGCCGTGGTGACCGGGAACCTCGATCCGACCGACTGGGCCATCCTCGGCGAGCTGCAACGCGACGGCCGGATCGCGCTCAGCGAGCTGGGTCGCCGGGTCAACCTCAGCGCCTCGGCCACCACCGAACGGGTCCGCCGGTTGGAGGCCGCCGGCGTGATCACCGGCTATCGGGCCGAGGTCGACCTGGCCAAGGTCGGCTACGCGGTGCTCGCCGTCGTCCGGCTCAAGTACCCGGGGAACCGGCACGAGCCGCTGCACGCGCTGATCGCCGACCGCGCGGAGATCCTGGAGTGCCTGCGCACCACGGGCGACGACTGCTACACGCTCAAGGTCGCCGCCACGTCGATGCCGCACCTGGAGCGGGTGGTCGAGGCGCTGACCGGCCTGGGCTCCACGACGACGAACGTGGTCTACCGCCAGACGCTGCCCTACCGCGGGGTGTCACCGACCTGAGCGGGCGCGTCCTGGGCCGGCGCACGGCGAAGGGCCGTCGCCGGCCGGGTTGACCTCTTCGTCGAGGTCTCCAAGGCGTGGGGGAGAGCGCTCTCGCCCCGCGCCCCGCCGTGCCGACGACGGCCCCTCGAACCCGTCAACGCCGCCGCCGTGCGTTGCGGGACGCCACTCTCTGGGAACGTTCCCAGGGGCGACGGTAGCGCACCGCCGGTCAGCGCAGCAAGCGCTTTCCGATACCATTCACGCTGGTGAACGGGTACTTCAGGAGTGCGGGCAGGTGTCGCGGTACTCGGAGATCGCCACCCCGCGCGGCGCGGGGCACAGGAACTGCTCGTACCGGGTGTCGTCGTCGACGAACCGCTTGAGCCAGGCGATGCTGTACTTGGCGATCGTGGTGTTGGAGGTGTTGGGCGCGAAGTGGCTCGCGCCGGCCAGCTCCAGGTACGCCTTGTCCAGCGTGGACGGCAGCCCGGTGTAGAACCGCTCGGAGTGCGTGGCGACCGGCGCGACCGTGTCGTCCTCCGCGCCGACGACCAGGGTGGGCGTCCGCACGGTCGACCACGTCTTGGTGGTGTTCCAGGCGGTCAACGGGATCGCGGCCTGCAGGGTGGGCCGGTCCCGAGCGGCTTCGAGCGCGCCGCCGCCGCCCATCGAGTGGCCCATGACGCCCAGTCGCGTGGCGTCGACGCGGTCGCGCACGGAGCTGCTGCCCGTCAGGTAGTCCAGCGCGGCCAGGAGCTGGTCGCCGCGCGAGGCGGGCTGGTCGTACCGGGAGTTGGTGTCGATGATGAAGACGACGAAGCCCTGCGAGGCCAGGCGCGGCCCGAGCCAGGACAGGCTGGACTGCGAGGCCGTGTAGCCGGGGGCGACCGCGACCGCGCCGAAGGTGCCCTCCGCGGTCGTGGTCGGGTAGTGGATGGTGCCACCGCCGAAGCCGCGCGCGCTCAGCGACGACACGGTCGTCTGGCTGGTCGCGAACGGCCCGCGGACGGCCTCGATGCTCGAGTTGGACGGGGCCGGACCCCGTTCGTAGGGGTTCTCGGCGGCTTGCGCGACCGCACCGGTGAAGCCGAGGGTGACCGCCGCGGCCAGGATCAGGGCGCGACGGGACAGGGGTGACCTCAGTGACATGGTGTGCTCTTCCAGGCGTGGCAAGGACTTGGCGGAGAGAGTCCTGAGTGGACCTTGCTGACCGCGGTCGAGTCTGGTCGATTACCTACTCCGGAGTCAAGTAAGCAATTCCAACCCGAAACCAATTCACGAACCCGGACCGGGACGAAGATCGCGGACCGTAACCGCCACCTGCGAGGAAGCGCTCCCACGGGACTCTTGACCGCGTCCCGGCCGGTAACGAGGATCGGGCGGACACAGCCGTCTGACGAACGGAACACCGATGTCCCGCAGACACCTGGGCGCCGCGCTGGTCGCGGTGCTCGCCGCCGGTCTCCTCACCGGGGGCGCCGCCGCGTCACCCGGCCCGCGCCAGCCGGTCATCGGCGAGCCGCGCACCGAGCACGGCTGCGCCCGCATCGAGAAGGACCTCCCGGAGCTGGCCCAGTGGCCGCGCGTGGAGAGCCGGGTGAAGTCGAACCCCGCCGACGAGCGGCGCGTCAAGAAGATCCTCGCCGGCATGACCCTGGCCGAGAAGGTCGGCCAGATGACCCAGCCGGAGATCGGCGCGATCACCCCCGACGAGGTGCGCGACTACGGCATCGGCTCGGTCCTCAACGGCGGCGGCTCGTGGCCCGACCGCGACAAGCACGCCGCACCGCAGGCGTGGCTCCGCCTGGCCGACGCCTATTGGGACGCGTCCAGGGCCAGCCGCACGAAGGTGCCCGTGATCTGGGGCATCGACGCCGTGCACGGCAACAACAACGTCTACGGCGCGACGGTCTTCCCGCACAACATCGGCCTCGGCGCGGCGCACGACCCGTGCCTGGTCCGGGACATCGGCCGGGCGACCGCCGAGCAGATCCGCGCCACCGGCCAGGACTGGGCGTTCTCGCCCACGCTGGCCGTGCCCCGGGACGACCGCTGGGGCCGCACCTACGAGGGGTTCTCCGAGGACCCGAGGATCACCCGCGCGTACGGCTACGAGGCCACCCGCGGCCTGCAGGGCGGCAGCCGCAACCGGGTCGACGTGCTGGCCACCGCCAAGCACTTCATCGGTGACGGCGGCACGACCGGCGGCAAGGACCAGGGCGTCAACCCCTCGTCCGAGGCCGAGATGATCAACATCCACGGCCAGGGCTACTACGGCGCGCTCGCCGCCGGCGCCCAGACCGTCATGGTGTCGTTCAACAGCTGGACGAACCCCGACCTCGGCATCGAGGAGGGCAAGCTGCACGGCAGCAAGCTCGCCGTGACCGACATCCTCAAGGGCAAGATCGGCTTCGACGGCCTGGTCGTGTCGGACTGGAACGGCATCGGCCAGGTCGCCGGCTGCACCAACGCGAGCTGCCCGCAGGCCATCAACGCGGGCATCGACGTCGTCATGGTGCCCAACGACTGGAAGGCGTTCATCGCCAACACCGTCGCCCAGGTCGAGGACGGCCGGATCCCGGTGGCCCGGATCGACGACGCGGTGACCCGCATCCTGCGCGTCAAGCTGCGCTCGGGCGTGCTCGACGGCGAGAAGCCCTCCCTGCGCGACCACGCCGGGTCCGCCGACGCCCTGGCGGCCCGCGAGCTCGCCCGCAAGGCCGTCCGCGAGAGCCAGGTCCTGCTCAAGAACGACGACCGCGTGCTGCCGCTGAGCCCCCGCTCCAAGGTGCTGGTCGTCGGCAAGAGCGCGGACAGCCTGCAGAACCAGACCGGCGGCTGGACCCTGACCTGGCAGGGCACCGGCAACACCAACGCCGACTTCCCGAACGGCACGACCGTCCTCGGCGGCCTCAAGGAGGCCCTGGGCGAGCGGAACGTGGTCTTCAGCGAGACCGGTGACGTCGACCCGACGGGCTTCGACGCCGTGGTCGCGGTGATCGGCGAGACCCCGTACGCGGAGGGCGTCGGGGACATCGGCAAGCGCACCCTGGAGGCCGCGAAGCTCTACCCGAACGACCTGGCCGTCCTCGACAAGGTCGCCGGCAAGGGCACCCCGGTCGTGACGGTCTACCTCTCCGGCCGCCCGCTGCACGTCAACAAGGAGCTGAACCGCTCGGACGCCTTCGTGGCCGCGTGGCTGCCCGGCACCGAGGGCGGCGGCGTCGCCGACCTGCTCGTGCGCGGCAGGCACACCTACCCCGGCTACACGGGCAAGCTGTCATTCTCCTGGCCGCGCAGCGCCTGCCAGACCCCGCTCAACCCGGGCGCGGAGGGCTACGACCCGCTGTTCAAGCCCGGTTACGGCCTGAGCACCTGGCAGACCGGCCGGGTCGGGGAGCTGGACGAGACCTCGCCGGAGTCCGGCTGCTCGGGCAGCGGCGGTGGCGGCACCGCGACCGAGGACCTGGAACTGCACGTCCGGACCGACGTCGCGCCCTACAAGAGCTACATCGGCTCCCCGGACAACTGGGGCGGCACCGAGCTGGGGCCGGACGGCGAGGCCGCGCACGGCCCGATCACCGTCGTCCCGGCCGACGTGAACGTGCAGGGCGACGCGATGAAGACCACCTGGACCGGCACCGGCCCGGGCCAGGTCTACGTGCAGGACCCGGCGGGCGGCACCGACCTGCGGGGCTACCTCAACGCCGGGGCGGCCCTGGTCTTCGACGTGATCGTCCACCAGCCGCCCGCCGCCCGGACCGTCGTGAGCACGCACTGCCAGTACCCGTGCTTCGCCGAGGTCAACGCGACGGGCCTGTTCACCGCGCTGCCGACCGGCGTGAAGTCGACGGTCAAGATCCCGATCTCCTGCTTCGCCCAGGGAGGGCTGGACCTGGAGAACGTCAACACGCCGTTCCTCGTCTACACCGAAGGCGCGTTCCAGGCGTCCTTCGCGAACATCCGGTGGGTCCCCAAGGCCGCCGCCGACCCCGATGCGAGGACGTGCGCGGAACTGACGTGACCGCGGGTGGGGGCGGGCCCGTCCCGCCCCCACCCCGCTCACCGCCCGACTGCGGTCCGCTCCCGCGGGGCGACCCGCCGCTGCGCCACCACGAGCGCGCCGAGCACCACCGCCGCGCCGACCGCCTGCCACGCCGTGAACCCCTGCCCGAGCGCCAACCACCCGACCGCCGTCGCCACGACCGGGCTGAGCAGGCCGAGGAACGTGACCTGCGTGGCGGCCAGCTCCCGGACGCCCCGGAACCACAGCGCGTACGCCGGCGCGCCACCGACCAGCCCCAGGTAGGCGAAGCCGCCGACGTTCTCGGCAGTCAACGCGGGCGGCAGCCCTTCGACCAGCAGCGCGACCGGCAGCAGCACCACGCCGCCCGCGACCAGCTGCCACCCCGTCACGGCCGGCAGCGGCGCCGGTGCGGCCCACCGCTTGCCCAGCACCACCCCGGCCGCCATCGACACCGCGCCACCCAGCGCCGCCGCCACGCCGACCGCGTCCAGCCGGGCGTCGGCCCGCAGCACGAGCAGCGCCACCCCCGCCACGCCGGCCAGCCCGGCGAGCGCGACGCGCGCGGTCACCCGCTGCCCGAGCAGCACCACCGCCAACCCGGCCACGAGCAGCGGCTGCACCGCGCCGACCGTCGCCGCCACGCCGCCGGGCAGCCGGTACGCGGCCAGGAACAGCAGCGGCAGGAACACGCCGATGTTCAGCGTCCCGAGCACCAGCGACCGCCACCACCACTCGCCGCTCGGCAGCCGCCGCGTGACCGCCACCAGCAGCAACCCGGCGGGCAGCGCCCGCAGCAAGCCCGCCAGCAGCGGTCGGTCGGGCGGCAGGTGCTCGGTGGTGACGTAGTAGGTCGTGCCCCACACGGCCGGGGCGAACGCGGTCACCCATTTGCTTAGCACTAAGACAAAGTAGCTCAGCGCTAAGCTATCTCGGTCGTGACGTACCTCACCGCTAAGGTAGTTCCGTGGCAGACCACGTCGACCTGGTGCTCGGCCAGTGGCACGCGCAGCGGCCCGACCTCGACGTCTCGCCGATGGCGGTGATCGGCAGGCTCGGCCGCCTGGCCCGCCTGGTGGACGTCGAGCTGGGCAAGACCTTCGCCGCCCACGACCTCGACCGGGCGTCGTTCGACGTCCTGGCCACCCTGCGCCGCAGCGCGCCGCCGCACCGGCTGACCCCGACCGAGCTGATGCGGGCCTCCATGGTCACCTCGGGCGCGGTCACCCAGCGGTTGGACCGCCTCGAAGCCCGCGGCCTGGTGGTCCGCGCCCCGAACGAGCACGACGGGCGCGGGGTGGTCGTGTCCCTCACCGACGCCGGACGCGACCTGGTCGACCGGGCGCTGCCCGACCACCTGGCCACGGAGGACCGCCTCCTCCGGGCGCTGCCGCCCGAGGAGCGGTCCCGCCTGGCCGCCGCGCTCAGGCACCTGCTCGAATCGCTCGGCGACCGCTGACGCGTGGTCGCACCCGGCCGGCCCGTCGGCCGCTCCGCCGAGGCGGGAGCGCCGGCCCGCGCCCGGTTCCGACGAAAAGGCGGAAATAGCCGGCGGAAAGTCACCGCGGGTGTTCGCGATTCACACGTCCGGTCGAGTGTCGACCAGTGGGGAGTGAGTAAACTCCCGCGAGTCCGCATATCACAACAGGACAACGGGAAATGTCTATCCCCAGTCAGAGACAAGGGCCGACGTCACCACCCGGACGTGGTCGGGAAGTGCTCGCGCGGAAGTGGTCGTACCTGCTCAGCAGCGCCGTCGCCGTCGCGCTGAGCCGCACCGACCTCGACCGCGAATTGCGCGACCGCTTGGACGACCTGTGCGCGGCCGTGCACGCCCGAGCCTCTTCCGGTCCGTCGGTGAACCCGGCGGGCGAGCAGATCGGCGAACAGCTCGTCGCGCTCGGGTACGTCACCGAGGACGGCCTGCGCGCCACCCTCGGCGTGCTCGGGAAAGGGCTGCTCGGGCTGTCCGAGTTCCAGCCCGCGGAGCGGTACGCCGAACCGGTCGTGGCGGTGCTGGGCGCGTTGTCCTCGGGGTTCCTGGCGGCGAGCAGGCGCGCGGTATTCGAGCAGCAGGAGTCGATGCAGCTGTCGCTGCTCAAGGCGGTCCGCGACGCGCAGTGGCACCTGAGGGAGAGCGAGGCCCGGTTCGAGGAGGTCGCCACCTCGTCCGCCAGCGGCATCCTCGTGGTCGACCCGGAGGGCCGCATCCGGCGGGCCAACGCAGCGATCGGCGAGATCCTCGGCTACTCGACCGAGGAGCTGACCGGGTTCGCCCTGCTCGACCTCGTGCACCCCGCGTCGGTGCGCGCCCTCGGCGACGCGATGCGCTCGCTGCTGGACGGCGAGCGCGAGCGGGTGCGGCAGCCGCAGCGGTTGCTGCGCAAGGACGGCGACGTCGCCCGCATCACGGTCGCCCTGTCGCTGCTGCGCGGCGCGGACGACCGCCCCGGCCACTTCGTCGCCGTGGTCGAGGACGGCACCGAGCTGATGCTGCTGCAGTCGGAGCTGCGGCGGCAGGCGTTGCACGACGTGTTGACCGGGCTGCCGAACCGGCAGTACTTCACCACCTACCTGGAGAGCGCGCTGCGCCGGGCGGACCCGGTGCGCGGCATCAGCGTGTTCCACCTCGACGTGGACGCGTTCGGCATGGTGGGCAACAGCCTCGGCCGACCCACCGGCGAGCGGCTGCTCCGGCACGTCGCGCAGCGGCTGAAGGCCGTGCTGGCGCGGGAGAAGGCGATGATCGCCCGGTTCGACGGCGACGAGTTCGCCGTCCTGGTCGAGAACACCGCCACCACGCCGGACGTGGCCGCCACCGTCGCCGAGATCAACCGGGAGCTGGCCGAGCCGGTCTACTTCGACGACCGCGGGCTGGCCGTGTCGGTGAGCACGGGCGTGGTGCGCCGCCCGCCGCCGGGCTGGGAGCCCGCCGAGGTGATGCGCGCGGCGGAGCAGGCGTTGCGGCGGGCGAAGGCGAGCGGTCGCGGTCAGTGGGCGCTGTTCGACGAGCGGCAGGACGCGGAGGAGCGGCGGGTCGACGCGCTGGCCGTGGCCATGCCGGGCGCGTGGGAGCAGGGTGAGGTCGACGTGCGCTACCAGCCGCTGGTCGGGCTGGCGGAGCGGGCGTTGGCGGGCGTGGTCGCGACGCTGCACTGGGACCGGGGCGACGACCCGGTGGACCACGCCGGGTGCGTCGCGCTGGCGGAGCGGTCCGGCCTGATCCTGCCGCTGGGCGAGTGGCAGCTGTCGACCGCGTGCGGCCAGGTGCGGTGGTGGGGTCGGCGCGCCGGCTCCGCCGCGCCGCTGCACGTCTCGCTGACCCGGAACCAGTCGCGGGACGGCGACCTGGTGCGGAGGGTGCGCCGGGTGCTGGACGGCACGGGCCTGCCCCCGGCGCGGCTGACGATCGGGATGCCGGTCGGCGTGCTGGCGGAGTCCGACGCGGTGGACAACCTGACCGTGCTGGCCGAGCTGGGCGTGGCCACGTCGTTGGACGACTTCGGGCTGGGCCCGGACGACCTGGCGGTGGCCGCGGAGCTGCCGATCCGGTCGGTGCGGGTGGCGGGCCGGCTGGTCGCGCGCCAGGCCGCGGGGCAGGCCGACCACCTGGCCGACCTGGTGCCGCTGGTGGCGCGGGCGGGCGCGCGCGTGCTGGTCGACGGGCTGGCGACGCGCGAGCAGGCCGAGTGGTGGCGCGCGGCGGGCGCGGTGGCGGGCACCGGGCCGTTCTTCGGCGACCCGCTGCCGGCGGGCGCGTTCCACGACCCGATCGAGTGGTACGACTAGCGGCCTCACCGGTGCCGGCTCGCGGCACCGCCGTCCGGACGATGTGGAATCGAGTCTTCACAGGGAGTTTCCTTACCGTTACAGTTCTGGGAGCGCTCCCAGAACTGTCCGGTCAGCGTGGACCGAACGACGGGCCGACTCCGCCACGGGTCGACGAGGTCCCGCACGCGTGAGGAAGTGATGTGGATGACGGAGTTCCCGTCCCGTCTGGACGCGCCCGCGAACGCCCTGCGCACGGTGAGCGTCCCCCTGCTCCGGGGCTCGCTCGGCGTGGTCTTCCTGTGGTTCGGCGCGCTCAAGGTGACCGGCACGACGCCGGTGGCCGAACTGGTCGCCCGGACCGTCCCGTGGCTCGACCCGACCGCGTTCGTGTGCGGGCTCGGGGTGGTCGAGGTGGTGCTGGGCGTCGCCCTGGTGGTGGGCTTCCGGTTGCGCTGGGTGGCGTTGCTGGTCGTGCTCCACCTCGCCGGGACGTTCGCCACGCTCGTCGTGCAGCCGTCCGTCGCGTTCCAGGCGGGCAACCCGCTGCTGCTGACCATGACCGGCGAGTTCGTGGTCAAGAACCTGGTCCTGATCACGGCGGGCCTGGCAGTCATGTCGGCCGACGCACCCGTGCGGCAACGGGTGGCGCGGGCCGACGTCGCCCGGCGGTGATCGCGGTGCCGCGGGGTCCCGACCGGCCCCGCGGCGCCATCACCCCCGACGGGCCAGGTGGTCCGCCACGCCGTCGAGGTACAGGCCCAGCGCGAAGGTGAAGTCGGCGTCCACGTCGCTCTCGTCGTACCGCTCGTCGTGGTCGAACACGCCCGCCTCCACGACCCGGGCCAGCGCCGGCATCCGCCTCGGGTCGACCAGCACCCGCAGCGCGTGCCCGTAGGTGCGGCCGAACGCCTCCGGGTTGTCCTGGAACCCCTCCATCAGCTCGACGCTGAACCGCAGCTGCCCGTGCACCAGGGTGATCAGCCCCATCACCACGCCGACCTTCTCGGCCTCCTCCAGCGGGGTGTCGGCGAGCGTCCCGAGCGCCCGGTCGAACCAGGCCAGGTTGCGCGGTCCGGCGGGCGGCCCGTGCAGCGGGACGCGCGAGTACCAGGGGTGCTTGCGCAGGGCGGTGAGCACGCTGGTGGCCCACGAGGTGAGCCCGGCCCGCCAGTCGCCCCCGGCGGGGATCTCCGGCGGCTCGTCCAGCGCGGCGTCGGCCATCAGCTTGAGCAGCGCCGCCTTGTCGTCCACGTGCCGGTAGAGCGCCATGGTGGAGTTGCCCAGTTCCTTGGCCACCCGCGCCATGGACACCGCGCCGAGCCCCTCGGCGTCGGCGACCTCCATCGCGGCCCGGGTGATGTCGCCGACCGTGAGGGACGGCTTGCGGCCTCGTCGCGGCGGTTCGCGCAGGCCCCACAGCATCGCGATCTCCGCCGGCAGGCCGTCGTCCTCGGTCATGTCCACCCTCTCGTCACCGCCGCCGGCCAGTTTAGGGCTACCGCGAGCAACTGCGTATGAGATACGCTTTTAGGCGTACCTGATACACATCTAGGGGGCAGTGATGATCGTCGAGGCGACCGGCCTGCGCAAGGCGTACGGGTCGACCGCGGTGCTGGACGGGATGGACCTGGAGGTCGCCGAGGGGTCGGTCTTCGCGTTGCTCGGCCCCAACGGCGCGGGCAAGACCACTACGATCCGCATCCTGTCGACGTTGACCCGCCCGGACGGCGGGCGGCTGCGGGTGGCCGGGTTCGACGTGGTGCGGGAACCGGCCCGGGTGCGCGACGTGATCAGCCTGACGGGGCAGTACGCCGCCGTGGACGCCGAGCAGACCGGCCGGGAGAACCTGGTCATGATCGGCAGGCTGCGGCGCCTGGGCCGGGCCGCGGCGAGGGAGCGTGCCGCCGGGCTGCTGGAGAGGTTCGACCTCGTGGCCGCCGCCGACCGCCGGGTCAAGACCTACTCCGGCGGCCTGCGTCGGCGGCTCGACCTGGCCATGAGCCTGGTCGCCGCGCCCAGGGTGGTCTTCCTGGACGAGCCGACCACCGGCCTCGACCCGGCCGCCCGCACGACGATGTGGGACGCCCTGCGCGACCTCGTCCGCACCGGCACCACGATCTTCCTCACCACCCAGTACCTGGACGAGGCCGACCGCCTCGCCGACCGGATCGTGGTGCTGGACCGGGGCAAGGTCGCCGCCCAGGGCACCGCGGACGACCTCAAGGCCCGGGTCGGCGGCGACCGGCTCGACCTGCGCTTCGCCTCCGCCGCCGCGCTCGACGTCGCCGCCGCGGTGCTCGGCGGCTCCACCGACCGCGAGCGGCTGGTGCTCAGCGTCGGCTCCGACGGCAGCGCCGCGCACCTGCACGCCGTGCTGGACGACCTGCGCGCGGCTTCCGCCGTGCCCGTCCGGGTCTCCTCGCACCGGCCCACCCTCGACGACGTCTTCCTCGCCCTGACCACCCGTGAAGGGGTGCCCGCATGAGCCACGCGATCGCCGACTCGCTGACGATGGTCGGCCGCAGCATCCGGCTCGGCAGGCGCAACGTCGACACGCTCGTCATGTCCATCGTCCTGCCGCTGATGATGATGGCGCTGTTCGTGTACGTCTTCGGCGGCGCGATCACCACCGGCACGGCGTACGTCAACTACGTGGTGCCCGGGATCGTCCTGCTCTGCACCGGTTACGGTGCCGCGTCCACCGCGGTGTCCGTCGCCGACGACATGAACGGCGGCATGGTCGACCGCCTCCGGTCGATGCCGGTCGGCGGCTTCGCCGTGCTGACCGGGCACGTCACGGCGAGCGTGGCGCGCAACGCCCTGTCCACCGCGGTCGTGGTCGGCGCGGCGGTCGCGATGGGCTTCCGCCCGTCCGCGGCACCGGTGGAGTGGCTCGCCACCGCCGGGCTCCTCCTGCTCTACGTGCTGGCGCTGTCGTGGCTGGCGGCGGGACTCGGCTCGGTGGCGAAGTCGGTGGAGTCGGCGAGCGCGTTCAGCTTCCTCATGCTGTTCCTGCCCTACCTGAGCAGCGCGTTCGTGCCGACGCACACCATGCCGCCGTTCCTGCGGGGCGTCAGCGAGCACCAGCCGATCACGCCGGTGATCGAGACCGTGCGCGGCCTGCTCACCGGCACGCCGATCGGGGACCGGGGGTGGGTGGCGGTGCTGTGGTGCGTCGGCCTGCTGGCCGCGTCGGTCGCCGTGGCCACCGCCCTGTACCGGCGGCGCGTCAACGACTGATCAGCGCCGGTCCGAGGCCGCCTCGATCACCTCGTCCAGCACCTCCCGGGACCGCACCAGGTCCGTGATCAACCGGTCGATGCGGGCGCGTTCGGCGGTCAGGTCGTCCACCAGCCTCGGGGTGGCGATCTCGGAGGGGCCGCCGTCCGCGTCCCGCATGCACGGCAGCATCAGGGCGATCTTCCTGCTGCTCAGCCCGGCGGCGAACAGCTCCTGGATGCGGATGACCCGGTCCACCGCGCGGTCGGGGTAGTCGCGGTGGCCGCCGGCGGTGCGGTCGGCCGGCAGCAACCCCTGCTGCTCGTAGTACCGCAAGGAGCGCACGCTCACCCCGGTGCGCCGGGCCAGCTCCCCGATCCGCACGCCACACCCCCCGGATGCCTGGTTCGACCTCCACGGTAGCCGAGGGGCCTCCGTCGCCGGCCGGAGCGCGGGATGCTGCCGGACCCCGACCTGCTGTCCCGGATGGCCGCCCAGGGCACCGCGCTGACCCCGACGTCGTCGGTCCTGCAACGGACCGTGCCGGAGGTGCGCGACCGCCCCGACAGCCCGGGGCGGCGGTGGTACCTCCGGGGCGCGCGGGCCCACGCCCCGCTGGTCGCGGCCGCCGCCGAGGCGGGCGTGCGCATCCTGGCGGGGACGGACTCCCTGCCGCACGGCCGGATCGTCGACGAGGTCCGCGCCCTGGCCGCCGCCGGCCTGAGCCACCACGACGCCCTGGCCGCCGCCTCCTGGAGCGCCCGCTCGTACCTGGGCCTGCCGGGCCTGCTCCCGAACGCCCCGGCCGACGCCGTCGTCTACGAGGAGGACCCGCGAACCGACCTGGACCGACTGGCGCACCCGCCGGCCGCGGTCCTGCGCGGTCGCCCGGTGCGCGTGCGGCGGTCCTGAACGCCCGGCCAACGGGGGCGGAGTCGTTGCGGCGCTGCGGGATCGACGCCCTTGACGCTCCACAGTGGACTTTCGGGGCGCTCCCTCGCGGGTGTCGCGATGTCGTGCCCGTCAGGCTCGCGATCACCGTGGCGGGGCGGCCGGATCGCTCCGGCCGCACCACACCTTGTCGGACCGCGGGCCGCCGAACCTCGGCCCTGGTCCCACGCCCTCGTCACCGGACGCGCGTCGTCCCACCCGCGCCCGGCACCGGACGCGGGTCGTCGGGCCGGCGCGGGCACCGGTCCCGTCGTCACCGCGCCCGGAGGCGGGCGCGGTGACACCCCCTTGCGGAGCGGCGCAGCGCGCCGGTGGTACCTGCGATGACCCCCCGGTCACCGCACGTGCCGCTCAGCGCGCCGGTGCGGTCGCGCGGGTGCTGAGCGTGCGCCTCTCGATCTTGCCGACCGGCGTGCGCGGGATCTTGTCGATGAACTCGATCTGCCGGATCTTCTTGTAGGGCGCGACGCGCTCGGCCACCCAGTCCATGATCTCCTGCGCGGTGATGACCTCGCGGGTGACGATGAAGCCCTTCGGGATCTCGCTGGACTCCTCGTCGGGGACGCCGATGACGGCCGCGTCGGCGATCTTGGGGTGCCGCATGAGGATCGCCTCCAGCTCGACCGGCGACACCTGCTGGCCCTTGTACTTGATCAGCTCTTTGATGCGGTCGACCAGGTACAGCTCGCCGCCCTCGTCCAGGTGGCCGAGGTCCCCGGTGTGCAGGAACCCGTCCGGCTCCAGCACGGCCCGCGTCGCCTCGGGCGCGTTCAGGTAGCCCTTCATGACGTGCGGCCCGCGGATGAGGACCTCGCCGTTCTCGTGGGGACCCAGCTCCTCGCCGGTGTCCACGTCCACGATCTTGCACTCGACGCCGGGCGCGGTGCGGCCGACCGACCCCGTGGTGAGGTCCGGCGACTGCATGAACGAGCACATCGCCTCGGTCATGCCGTAGCCCTGGCCGATCTCGCAGCCGATCCGCTCGCGCACCAGCCGGGCGACCTCCGGGTCGAGCGCCGCGCCGCCGGAGACGATCGAGCGCAGCGACGACAGGTCGAACCGGTCGACCAGCGGGCTCTTCGCCAGCAGCACGGCGATCGTCGGCACGATGTACAGGCGGGTGATCCGGTGCTCCTCGATCGCCCGGAGGAACGCCTCCGGCTCGAAGCGCTCCATGGTGACCAGCGTCGTGCCCTGGTGCAGGCTCGCGTTCATCATCATGGACAGCCCGAAGGCGTGGTGGAACGGCGGCATGGCCAGCGCCCGCTCGCCGGGCCCGGTCGGCGCGACGAGGCTCGTCAGCAACGCCTTGGCGATCATGTTGCGGTGCGTCAGCAGTACGCCCTTGGGCAGGCCCGTGCTGCCGCTGGAGTGCAGCACGGTGACCACGTCCTCGGACGGGTCCAGCGCCGTCTCGACGATCTCGCCGTGCGTGAGCAGCGAGGAGAACGGCGTGGCGCCCTCCGCCCCGCCGAGCACGATCACGTGCTCGACGTCGGTGCGGTCGAGGAAGCCGGTGACCTTGGGCATCTCGTGCGGCACGGTCACCAGGAAGCGCGTGCCCGCCTCCTCCATCCGGTCGACCAGGTCGTCGGAGGTGTCGAGCGGGTTGAGCGCGACGACGATGCCGCCCGCCAGCGCGGCGGCGTGGTAGGCGATGGGGTACTCCGGCACGTTCGGGGCGAGGATGGCGAGCACGTCGCCCTTGCGCAGCCCCAGCTCCCGCAGGCCCTGGGCGGCCCGCCGGACGTTCGCGGCCAGTTCCGCGAAGGTGTAGGAGGCGTTCCCGGAGACGTCGGTCGTCGCGACCGCGGAGCCGTGCTCCTCCGCGTGCCGCAGGACCCACGAGGTGAGCGATGTCCGGGGCAGCTCGACGTCGGGACCGGCGACCGTCATGCTTTCACGTCCGCGGGTCGGTTGTACGTGGACAGCCCCGGCTGGTACGCGCGCTTCTCGAACTGCTTGAGCGCCACGTTGATCCACTCGTTGCCGCTGAGCCGGGACAGCTCCCACAGCTTCGCCTGGTCGTAGTCGATGGCGGCGGGCAGGTCGAGCTGGGTGGTGCGCTCGTAGACCTGCTTGGCCAGCGCCAGGGTGACCGGGTTCTTCTTCACGATCTTGCGGACGATCCGGTCGGTGGCCGCGTCCAGCTCGCCGGCGGGCACGGCGAGGTTGACCAGGCCGTACTCGGCGGCCTGGGCGCCGGTCATCGTGTCGCCGGTGAGGATGTAGTACAGCGCCTTCTTGCGCGGCAGGTTGTGCGTGGCCGCCCACGTCGCGCCGCCCGCCGGGAAGATGCCGAAGTTGATCTCCGACAGGCCGAACAGCACCTCCTCGTCCGTGACGGCCAGGTCGCACAGCCCGGCCACCAGGAAGCCGCCGCCGAAGGCGAACCCGTTGACCTTCGCGATCGTGACGGCGGGGAACGCCTTGAGGCGCTGGAACCACCGGAGCGCGACCAGGTTGGTCTTGTAGAACAGCTGCGGGTCGTCGAACGGCTGCAGGAAGCACTCCTCCAGGTCCATGCCGGCGCTGAAGCTGTCACCGGTGCCGGTGATCACCACGGCCTTGACGTCCCCGGCTTCCTCGATGGCGTCCAGGGCGGCGTTCATGTCCCGGTGCATCTGGGGGTTCATCGCGTTCTTCTTGTCCGGCCTGTTCAAGTGGATCGTGGCGGTGGGGCCGTCGATCTCCAGGTTCACGGTTGCCAGCGTGATCATGTATAGGCCTTTCTTATTGCAGGCGAGGGGGCGCGCCTCACTGTCGACCGTTCGGCCGGTTCATTGGGGGGAAAGGCTGGGATGGCTGGGCCAACGGTGCAGCCAGCATCTCTCCGGGGGTGGCCGCATTACTTCTTCCAGCGTGCCTTGCTGCATGTCCCCGGGCTGGATCGCAAAACAGCGAAACGTCGCTATGTCGTCAGCTCGCGCGAAGGAGAATATTCCGGTGAAGAGGTCACGAAAAGGGCATCCGGGAGTTACGCGGCGTACCGGCGACGTCACGGGGCGCCACGAAGTCGCGGATCGGACCGGCGATCCGCGCGAGGTGGTCTGAACCTTTCCGGGGTCTGGGGGAGGGGTCTCGGGGAGGGGGTGCGGGCCCGGTCGGCCGGTCCGCCGGCGCCCGGTTCGTCCTGCAACTAGAAGGTTGCACGACGCGAGCCCGACGTGCAATCATCTGGTTGCACTGAACGCCGGAACCGCAAGGAGTTATCCCCATGAGCGAAGACCGGATCGAGCGTGACACCCTGATCGACGCCTCGGTCGAGCGCGTCTGGTCGCTGGTGTCCGCACCCGGCTTCTGGGTGGCCGACGCCGAGAGCATCAAGGGCACGACCGCCGTCGAGGGTGAGTCGATGGTCGCCAAGAACCCCGACAACGGCGACTTCCCGGTGCGCGTGGTCAAGGTGGAGCCGCAGTCCTACGTGGCCTACCGCTGGGCTCCGGCCACCCCGGGCGAGGAGCTGACCGAGGACAACAGCACCCTGGTGGAGTTCACGCTGTCCGCCGAGGACGGCAAGACCCGCCTCACGGTGGTCGAGAGCGGCTTCGCCGCGCTGGCCGTGCCCGACGACGTGCGCGAGCAGACGGTCAAGAACCTCACCGCCGGCTGGCCGCACGTGCTCGCCGATGCCAAGCAGCGCGTCGAAGAGTCGACTGTGTGAGGGCGGAACCCGACGACGCGGTCGAGGAGGTCGGCAGCGTTCTCGTCGCGCTCGCCGACCCCACCCGTCGCCGACTGCTCGACATCCTCGCCGCCCAGGGCGCGGTCACCGCGACGACGCTCGCCGAGCGGCTGCCCGTCTCCCGGCAGGCGATCGTCAAGCACCTCGCCGTCCTGGACGCCGCCGGCCTCGTCGTCGGCAGCCGGGTGGGGCGCGAGGTGAGGTACTCGCTGCGGCCCGCGGGGCTCGACACCACCACCAGGTGGATGTCCTCGCTCGCGGCCGACTGGGACCGCCGGCTGGCGGCCATCAAGCGCGCCGCCGAGGCGGCCGAACGCGACTTCAACTAGCACCGGGCGCGCGGCGTGGGCACGACCGCCGCCGCGACCCGTGACCACACGAACGAGGAGATTCCGACATGACGACGCTCAAGCCCGGGAGCATGCTGCTCGGCACCACCCGCCCCGCCGAGATGCGGGAGTGGTACGTCAAGGCGCTGGCGCCGGAGTTCACCGGCGAGGGCGCGATCGACCTCGGCGGCTTCCTGCTGGTCATCGACGGCCGCGACGACGTCGACGTCAAGAACAGCGAGCCGGGCCGCACGATCATCAACTTCCACGTCGAGGACTTCGACGCCATGGAGGCCCAGCTCAACGCGGCCGGCGTGGAGTGGATCTCCATCGAGGACCGGGAGAAGGGCAAGTTCGGCACGTTCGCCGACCCGGACGGCAACTACCTCCAGATCATCCAGTGGAAATAGCGAGCCCTCGGTCCGGACGTCCTCGCGTGCCCGGTTGGCGTCTCCCGTCGACCGGGCACGGCACCCCACCGCCCCGGTGCGCCCCCGGTCGCCGGGCCGGCGCGGACAGGTCGGTCGACCCCGTTAGTTGAGACGGCTCCACGCAACAGGACAAGGAAGAGTGCAGATGAGTACGCAGCAAGCGGCAGTGAGCCCGGGGAGGGCGAACCTCGCCCTGGCCACGCTGTTCCTGGGAATGTTCGTTCTGGGCAGTGGCGAGCTGCTCGTGGTCGGCGTCCTTGACCGGATCGCCGCCGACCTCCAGGTGACCATCCCCGCGGCGGGCACCCTGGTGACCGTGTACGCGCTGGGCCTGGCCATCGGCGGTCCGATCCTGACCGCGCTGACGATCAAGGTGGACCGCAAGCTGGTCCTCATCGGCTCGGTCGTGCTGTTCATCGCGTGCAACGTGATCGCGGTCCTGACCGCCCAGTACGGCCTGTTCCTCGTGCTGCGCTTCCTCATCGGCGCGTCGCAGGGCCTGTTCATCGCCGGCGCGTTCATCGCCGCCATGGCGGTCGTGACGCCGGAGCGCATGGGCGCCGCGATCGGCATCGTCATCTCCGGCGTCGCGCTGTCCGGCGCGCTGGGCGTGCCGCTGGGCACCCTGGTCGGCCAGACCCTCGGCTGGCGCGGCTCGTTCGTGGCGATCGTGGTCGGCGCGGTCATCACCCTGGTCGGCCTGCTGACGCTCATCCCGTCGGTGCCGCCCGCCGGCGCGGGCGCCGCGCACCAGGCGAAGTACGCGTTCGCGCCCAAGGTGCTCGCCGTGCTGTTCCTGAACTTCATCGTGTTCTCGGCGACGTTCGCGGCGCTGACGTACCTGGTGCCGTTCCTGCAGGGCGTCACCGGCATCTCCGGCGGCATGCTCAGCGTGTTCCTGCTGGCGTACGGCGCGGCCACGGCGATCGGCTCGTTCCGCGGCGGCAAGTTCGCCGACTGGAACGCGAGCCGCACGCTGATCATCGGGTCCATCGGCCTGGCCGCGTCGCTGCTGGTGCTCTACTTCGTCGGCACGATCGCGTGGCTCGTGGCGCTCGCCCTGATCGCGTGGGGCCTGTCGTTCTACAGCATCGTCCCGTCGCTGCAGGTCCGGGTGATCACCCTGGCCGGCCCCGGCGGCCAGCTCGCGCAGTCGCTGCCGGTGTCCGCGGCCAACGTCGGCATCGCGTTCGGCGCGTTCGCGGGCGGTGTCGCGATCGACAACTACACCGCTTCCGCCCCCGTCATCGCGGGCTTCATCTTCGCCCTGGTGACCATCGCGGTCGCCTGGGGCACCAGCTACCTGAAGGCGCCGGTCGTCGAGGAGCCGTCCACGACGACCCAGACCGCGACGGAACCGGCGTAACGCCACCCCTCGGACCACCTGTCGCACCCCTCGGGTGGCACGGTGGTGGCGGCCCGATCCCCGTCACCACCGTGCCATCGGTTTTCGCAATACCGCTCGGCCGCCATTGACCATGGCGGCCGATCTTGCGGAATGCGAGGTATTAACCGGCGGATATGGCAACGAGGAAGTGGTCGCGAGACCGACCGCGGTGAGAGGGTTTCCAGGAACCCCCCATTTCGCACACACAGGAAAGGTGTGCCATGAATGACCCGCAGGTAACACCGGGCCAGGGCGCGGCAACCGAGGTCGGTCACCGGTTCATCGAGGTCAACGGAATCCGCGTGCACATCGCCGAGAAGGGCGAGGGGCCGCTGGTCGTGCTGCTGCACGGCTTCCCCGAGACGTGGTACTCCTGGCGGCACCAGTTCGACGCCCTCGCGGCGGCCGGCTACCACGTGGTCGCGCCCGACCAGCGCGGCTACGGCCGGACCGACCGCCCCGAGGCGGTCGAGCAGTACTCCCAGCTGCACCTCGTCGGCGACGTCGTCGGCCTGATCGACGCGCTCGGCGCGGAGAAGGCCGTGCTGGTGGGCCACGACTGGGGCTCGCCGGTCGCCTGGAACACCGCGCTGCTGCGGCCCGACCGCGTCAGCGGCGTCGTCGCCCTGAGCCTGCCGTACCTGCCGCGCGGCCCGGTGAGCGCCCTGACCGGCTTGACCCAGGCGCTCGGCCCCGGCTTCTACATGAACTACATCCAGCAGCCCGGCGTGGCGGACGCCGAGCTGGCGCGCGACCCGCGCGGCAGCGTGCTGCGCTTCTTCCAGTGGGGCTTCGGCGACTCGCCGCAGGCCGACGCGCCCACCCTGCCGATCGTGCCCGAGGGCGGCACGCTCTCCGACCTCCTGCCGGAGCCGGGCGAGTTGCCCGACTGGCTGACCGAGGCCGACCTCGACGCCTACGCGGAGGACTTCGCCCGCACCGGGTTCACCGGCGGCCTCAACTGGTGGCGGACGATGGACCTGTCCTGGGAGCTGACGGCGCCGTGGCAGACCGCGCCGATGACCACCCCGGCGCTGTACGTGCACGGCGAGCGGGACGGCAGCGTCCAGCTCCCCGGCTTCGACCAGCTGATCGCCAACCTCCAGTACCTCGTCCCCAACCTGACCCGCACGGTCGTGCTGCCCGGCGTCGGGCACTGGACGCAGCAGGAACGGCCCGAAGAGGTCAACGCGGAACTGCTGAAGTTCCTGTCCGGCCTCTGAACCGGAACACCGCCGACCGAACACCGCCGACCGAACGCCCCCGGAACCGGACCGCTTTTTCCCGAACCGCGGTCCGACCGCTTTTCCTCCACGCGGTGGAACGCCGCCGGCCACGCCCCGGCGGCGTCCCGTTCCCTACCGGTGGGTGCCGAACCCGGTGGACACGTGGTCCCACGCCATCGGGACGGGAATGACGTAGGTGGGGTTCTGCGGCCACCCGGCCGGCGAATCCTCCCAGTCCTCGCGCCGGCCGTACGGGGTGAGGTCCAGGACACCGGTCGTGAAAACGAGCCTCTCGATTCCGCGGGCGGTGGTGCTGTACGTGCGGTAGACCTCGTCGCCGTCGCGCAGGAAAGCGGTGAGCATGAAGCCGCCACCGGCGTCGCAATCCGCGGCGAACGACGTGCCCCGGGACGAGACGAAAGGCATCGTCCACCCCATCCTCGCTTTGTACCGCTCGATCTGCTCCAGCGGCATGTCCGACGCGACCACCCAGGTCACGCCCTTCTCGGCCAGCAGCCGGGGCGCGCTCCCGGGGATGTTGTCGGTGAACCACGTGCAGCCGGGGCAGTAGCGGTCCGGGCCGTTGTCCATGAATTGGTAGACGATCAACTCGTCACGACCGTCGAACAGGTCGAGGAGCGACTTCCCGCCCGTCGGCGTGGCGAACGTGTAAGCGCTGTCGAACTTCACCATGGGTAACCGGCGGCGACGCGCGGCGAGTGCGTCGGCCGCCCGCGTCACTTCCTTCTCCGCGGCGCGCAGCTCGTCCCGGGCCCGCTGCCACTCCGCCGACGACACGATCTCCGGTTTCGGTTTGTCCATGGAAAGACTGTACCGGGACCGAACCGGACGAATCGATTGCAGATCATTGTCGCCGGAACACCGCAACGTGGAAGAAGTCCCGATTGCGGCACCGTGCCAGAGTTGTCCACAACCGACGGTGAATCGTTGCCCAGTCGAACAGCAGGGGCCAGACCTGCTGCACGGTCCCGCGGATACCGCCAACGTCCGGCGGAAGTTCCACTCCACTTTCCTGACCCTGTCACCGTATCGAGGAGCAGAGATGACGATCAGTGAGGCGCCGCCGCAGGCTGACCTCGTCGGCCGGGCAACGGACCTGGTCGAGGTGATCCGCAAGCACGTCGCGTGGCAAGATGAGAACCGGGTCATCCACGAAGAGGTGATCCAGGCGATCACGGACGCCGGGATCATGCGGATGCGGGTCCCGGTGCGCTACGGCGGCTACGAGTCCGACGTGCGGACCGTGTCCGCCGTGATCAGCGAGCTGGCGCGGGGCGACGGCTCGGTCGGGTGGACCATCAGCACGTTGACGATGGGCTCCTGGCTGGCCGGCCTGTTCCCCGACGAGGTGCAGGACGAGATCTTCGCCGACCCGGACGTCCGGATCGCGGGCGGCGTGAACGCCAGCGGCGTGGCGACCCCGGTCGACGGCGGCGTGATCCTCAACGGTCGGTGGCACTTCAACTCCGGCGCCCCGCACGCCCAGTGGGACACCCACTCCGTGCTGCTGGCCACTGAGGACGGTGGCTTCGTCCCGGCCACGGTCGCGGTGCCGCTGTCGGACCTGACCATCGTGGACGACTGGCACACCGCCGGCCTGCGGGCCACGGGCAGCGTCACGACGATCGCGGACAACGTCTTCGTGCCCTCGGCGCGGGTGCTGGAGATGCTGCCGGTGTTCATGCACGGTCAGCACCAGTCGAAGCTGAACGCGGACTCCCTGACGTGGAAGCTGCCGTTCGTGCCGCACGCCGTCGCGGTGACCAGCTCCTCGGCGCTGGGCATGGCGAAGGCGGCCAAGGAAGCGTTCTTCGAGCGGCTGCCCAGCCGGAAGATCACCTACACCAACTACGAGCGCCAGGCCGACGCCCCCATCACCCACCTGCAGGTGGCCGAGGCGGCGGTGAAGCTGGACGAGGCCGAGTTCCACGTGCGCCGCGCGGCGGAGCGCCTGGACACCAAGGCGCTGGCCGGCGAGCAGTGGTCGGTGGAGGAGCGCGCCCTGGGCAAGATGGACGCGGCGGCGGCGTGCCTGCGCTCGAAGGAGGCGGTGGACATCCTCAACACCGCGAGCGGCGGTTCGTCGATCTACTCCGACCAGTCGATGCAGCGCATCGAGCGGGACATCCAGGCGCTGAACCTCAACGGCGTGCTGCACCCGAACTCGAACCTGGAGACCTACGGCCGCGTGCTGTGCGGCCTGGAGCCGAACACCAACCTGCTCTAGTCGCCGACGACCACGTGGCCGGGCCACCGCCCGGCCACGTGGTCGCCGCGGTCGAGCGGTTCCCGCTCCGGTGCCCGGTACCCGCGGTCCCGACGCCGGTTCAGATCACGCCCAGGGCGAGCATCGCGTCGGCGACCTGGATGAAACCGGCGATGTTCGCGCCGGCCAGGTAGTTCCCCGGCTTGCCGTAGAGGTCGGCCGCCTCCAGGCAACGGTCGTGGATGCCGTGCATGATGTCCGCCAGCCTCCGTTCGGTGTGGTCGAAGGTCCACGAGTCCCGGGACGCGTTCTGCTGCATCTCCAGGGCACTCGTGGCGACACCGCCGGCGTTGGCCGCCTTGCCCGGGGCGAACAGCACGCCCGCGTCGGCGAACAGCCGCACGGCGTCGGGGGTGCACGGCATGTTGGCGCCCTCGGCGACGATGGCGCACCCGTTGCCGACCAGGGTGGCCGCGTCGCGCCCGTTCAGCTCGTTCTGCGTGGCGCAGGGGAGCGCGACGTCGCAGGGGACGTCCCACACCGACCCGCCCTCGACGTACCGGGCACCGGGCCGGGCCTCGGCGTAGTCCGCGACGCGCGCCCGGCGCTTCTCCTTGACGTCCTTGAGCAGGTCGACGTCGATGCCCTGCTCGTCGACCACGTAGCCGTTCGAGTCGGAGCAGGCGATCACCGTGCCGCCCAGCCGCCGCACCTTCTCCGCCGCGTAGATCGCGACGTTGCCGGAACCGGAGACGACGACCTTCTTGCCGTCGAACGAATCACCGCGGGTCTTGAGCATCTCCTCCACGAAGAACGCGGTGCCGTAGCCCGTGGCCTCGGTGCGCACCTGCGAACCGCCCCAGGTCAGCCCCTTGCCGGTCAGCACACCGGACTCGTAGCGGTTCGTGATGCGCTTGTACTGGCCGAACAGGTAGCCGATCTCCCGGCCGCCCACGCCGATGTCGCCGGCGGGCACGTCGGTGTGCTCGCCGATGTGCCGGTACAGCTCGGTCATGAACGCCTGGCAGAAACGCATGACCTCGCCGTCGGAACGGCCCTTCGGGTCGAAGTCGGACCCGCCCTTGCCGCCGCCGATGGGCATCCCGGTGAGCGAGTTCTTGAAGATCTGCTCGAAGCCGAGGAACTTCACGATCCCGAGGTACACGGTCGGGTGAAACCGCAGGCCGCCCTTGTACGGGCCGAGCGCCGAGTTGAACTCGACCCGGAACCCGCGGTTGATCCGCACGGTCCCGGAATCGTCGACCCAGGGCACCCGGAAGATGATCTGCCGCTCCGGCTCGCACAACCGCCGGATCACCGCCGCGTCGGTGTACTCGGGGTGCTTGGCGACCACGGGCCCGAGGCTGTCGAGGACCTCGCGCACCGCCTGGTGGAACTCGTCCTCGCCGGGGTTGCGCCGCAGCACCTCGTCGTAGATGTCGCCCAGCTTCTCGTCCAGGATCGGCACGCGCACTCCTCGGTCGTCCTCGCGGGTGTCCACACGCATTCCACCTCATGGGGGCATGTCGGGCCGGCGAGCTCGTGCCGCGGGGACGGTTGCGGGCGGTGACGGCCGCGCTGGAAGGATGACGCGCCATGGTCGCGGTCGAGGTGAGTGAGCGGACCCTGCGCGAGTTGGCCGACCCGAAGTCGTTCGAGCGCGGCAGGGAGTACTTCGCCGAAGGGCGGGTGCGGCGGATCGGCGTGGACGGGACCACCGTGACCGGCACCGTCGACGGCTCGCGCACCTACCGCGTCCGCCTGGAGGTCACCCGACGCGGCCTGGACGGTCGGTGCTCGTGCCCGTGGGGCCAGGAGGGCTTCTTCTGCAAGCACTGCGTGGCGACGGCGCTGGTGTGGCTGGGCCAGGGCGGTCGGGCCACACCGCCGCGCCCCGCGCCGCCCCGCCCCGGGCCGCTGTCGGACCGGGAGCTGCGGTCGTTCCTGCTCGCCGCCGACCACGGGTGGCTGGTCGACCAGGTGATGGCCGCCACGAAGACCGACCGCGTGCTGCGGGCGCGCCTCGCCGTCGCCGCGGGTGACCCGGTGGACCACGCCTTCGACGACCGGGAGATCCGCGATCGCCTGGAACGGGCGATCGAGATCGCGGACTACGTGGACCACGGCGCGGCGTACGGCTACTTCGAGTACGTCAACGAGGTGCTGGACGCGGTGGCGGAGCTGGTCGACGGCGGGTTCCCCGACGTCGCGATCACGCTGTCCGAATACGCGCTGGAGCTGCTGGAGGACGCGGCCGAGCGGGTGGACGACTCCGACGGTGGCGTGTGGGAGGCCCTGACGCGCGTGCAGGAGATCCACCTGGCCGCCTGCGAAGCCGGTTCCCCCGACCCGCTCGCCCTCGCGGAACGCCTGCTGACCAGGGCTCTGGACAGCGAGTTCGAGGTGTTCCACGACGTCGTGCCCGACTACGAGCGGGTCCTGGGCCCGGCCGGCCTGGCCCGGTACCGCGAGCTGGTCGAGGCGGCGTGGCACGCGTTGCCGCCGGAGCGGTCGCGCGAGCGCGGCAACCGGGCGTCGACCGTCAAGCACCTGGTGGAGCGCCTGGCCGAGTCCACCGGTGGGGCCGACGCGCTGGTCGAAGTGATGGCCCGGGACGTGACCAGCGCCTACGACGCGCTGCGCATCGCCGAACGGCTGCACGCGGACGGCCGTGACGACGAGGCGCTGACGTGGCTGGAGCGCGGCCTGACCGAGTACGGCCCCGCTCCCCGGCTGCGCGCCCTGGCCGCCGACCTCCACCTCCGCGCCGGTCGCCACGAGGAGGCGGCGGAGCTGCGCTACGCCGCCTTCGCCGAGCACCCCACCCTCGCCGCCTACCGAGCCCTGCGCGAGGCCGCGGCCACCGGCTTCCGCCCGTGGCGCGACCGTGCCCTCGCCCTGCTGACCACCACGCCGGAGCCCGGGGCGAACTCGACCCTGGTCGAGATCCTCCTCGACGAGGGTGACGCGGACGCCGCCTGGCAGGCGGTCCAGCGGGGAGGCTGCCAGGCGGACCTCCACCTGCGCGCGGCCCGCGCCCGTGCGGCCACCCACCCGGCCGACGCCATCCCCGTGCTGCTGGACAACGCCGACCGCGTGATCGAACAACGCAGCCGCGACGCCTACCGCTCGGCCGTCCACCTCCTGGCCGAGGCGAAACGCCTGTCCACCCGGTGCGGCCTCCACGAGGACTTCCACCGGCACCTGACAACCCTGCGCCACGACCACCGCACCAAGTGGGCGCTGCGCCAAGAACTGGACCGAGCGGGCCTGCGCTGACCGCGGGTGGCTGACCACCCGGCCACGTCGAGACGTCAACCGGAGCCGGGAAGCGGGCGTTCACCCCACCGTGCAGCGAAAACCCGATCCCGACTTCGAGCGGTTCGTGCTCGAGCGGTCCACCGCACTGCTGCGGCTCGCCGTGCTGCTCGTGCGCGACCGCGGCCACGCGGAGGACATCCTGCAGACGGCCCTGTACCGCCTGTCCGTCCGGTGGCGGTCCGCTCGCGACCACCCCGAGGCGTACACCCGCCGCATCCTGGTCAACCTCGCCCGCGACCGGTGGCGCCACACGTCCCGGCGGGTGTCCGAGGAGGACCTCGACCACGCCGCGCACGTGCCCGGCGGGCGTGACCCGGCGGACACCGTGGTCGACCGCGACGCGCTGCGCCGGGCGTTGGCCGAACTGCCGCGGCGACAGCGGGAGGTCGTCGTGCTGCGGTTCTTCGCCGAGCTGTCGGTGACCGAGACGGCGGCGGCGCTGCGCACCTCGGAGGGCACGGTCAAGGCGCACACCAGCCGGGCGGTCACCCGGCTCCGGCAGGCGCTCGGCGCGCGGATCACGGAGGACAGCCATGATCGCTGACAACGAACTGCTGGACGAGGTCCGCGCCGCGCTGCGGGCCGAGGTCGCGGACGTGACGGCGTCACCCGCGCTGCTGGCCGGCGTGCGGCGGCGGCACGCCCGGCGGCGGTGGACGCGGATCGGGGTGGGCCTCGCGGCCGTCACCGCGACGGCCGCGGTGGCCGCCGTCGTGGTGGTCCCGAACGCCACGCCCCCTCGACCGGCGGTCGAGAACGCCGCCTACGTCGTGGAACGCACCGACGCCGCGTTGACCGACCTGCGCGACGACATCGCCTACGAGCGCGCCGAGTCGGTCGAGGGCGACAAGTACTTCGCCCCCGGTGAGCGGGGGCTCAACGAGCGCTGGCGCACGCCGGACAACCGGGCGTTCCGCTACCGGGCCGGTGTCGCCGGCGAGCCGATCGTCGACCTGAGCTTCACCGTCTTCGTGGACTACCGGGCCCGCACGTACCGGCGGCTCTCCGGTGATCCGTGGGGTGAGGCGGTCTGGACGCCCGACGACCTGCGGCGGGCCATCGCCGACGGGCGGGTCGAGGTGATCGGCCCGGGCGACCCGGTCGACGGCAAGCCGACCGTGAAGCTCCACGTGAACCCGCTCAAGGCCGACGTGCCACTGGACGTGTGGGTGGACGCCTCCACCTACGTGCCGCTGAGGTGGCAATGGAACCAGGACCACTCGACACCGTTCGACGTGACCTGGCTGCCACCGACCCCGGAGAACCTCGCCCACCTCGACCCCCCGATCCCACCCGGGTTCATCGAGGTCGACTAACCCGGTGCGGCCGCCTTACCCCGGCGGCCGCGCCGGACGAACGGCACCTCTCCGCCCGGGTGGGTCGGACCGTCCCATGGACGCCTGCGACGGAATCGCGGCAGGCAAGACAGCGCGGCGAGACTCCCGGTCGGACATCGAATCCTCGGTCGACTGCTGTCTGAGCGGGAGCCTCGCCCATTACGTTCCCCGTGTTCAGCCCGCACCGTGACCCGCGCGGTCACCATGAAGGGCTCATTGCGGATGGCACTACCGGTGAACTGATCGGTGCGGTGGCCGGACCCGGACGGACGGACGACGAAGGCCCTTGACCGGCGCATCCGCCGGTCAAGGGCCTTCTCGTGGTGGTGCCCCCGGCAGGATTCGAACCTGCGCACCCGCCTCCGGAGGGCGGTGCGACTACCCGTTGCGCCGAGCGCTCTACCAGCATAAACAGTGAATTGATCTTGGTCTTAAGGGCTACTTTGGCCCGTATTTGGCACGGGATGGCGTCGTACCGACTGTTGGGCGACAGTCAGCCAAGCGCAAGCGGCTGGAACAGTCGGGGAGCAGGGCGACGTGGTGACCATCGCTTGCGGCGCTCCGACGGGTATCCCCAACCCATCAGCCGCAGCTCGTGCACCGCTCTGCGGCCGTCTCAACGCTACGTGTAGGGCTCTGTGCGGAGATCGTCTGCCCACCGCTGTGAACGCCGGGGGCGAGCGCAGGTAAGCGTGTGGAGCCAAGAGGAGTATCAACACGCCCAACTGTTGCAGCGTTCCGAGGTCCGCACGGTGAAGTGGGACAGGTGGGACAGTGGTTCTGCGGGCTGTCCCACCCCAGAACCGCTGGTTGAGGGGTATAGCGAGACAGCTGGGACAGGTAGGACAGCGTCCACCTTGGAAGGCAGCTGCTGCCACTCCGTCGGACAAGCAAGAAGCACGAGGGATCTACAAGGATCTCGCGTAGACCGACTCTGACCAGTACTTACAGCTCTCCGTACAGCCGCTTCGGCACACCCTCAGCACAGCCCCGCCAATAAGTTGGCAATGTCCGAGGATCCCTCGCCATGGGCAACCGAGGCGACCTATATAGCCCTTCCCGGCCGCTAGCGGGTCATATGCCCCTTCCGGCCGATTCGACGTGAGCTACATAACTAGCAGGCCGCATCGCAGCGGTATGGAACAGCTGACGTCTCGGCTACTCTTCACACTTATGCGCATGCTCTCGGTTATTCCAACTGTTGTGGCAACTACGTTCTTGCTAGCCACAGGCTGTTCGAAATTGTCGACAGAGCAGAAGTACGAACACCTTCGTGACGTCGCGAATAAGGGGGCTGATGCACACTTCGTGTTGGTCAACGAGAACAAGGAGACCAGCCGGGAGGTTTGTGAACAGCATTACAAGGTCTTCGTGCCCGATGGTGCGCCTAATGAGGGGGGTTACACCACGAAAGAGTGGGAACAGTTATCGCTGGACTACTTTATTGATAGCTGCGTCAAGGGAGAGCCGCGGACGATCCAGACTCGTCCGGAGAGCACGACGCCGATAACATCATCAACCTGAGGGCTCCAACGTCTCAGTCGTCCCCACCCCCTGAGCAGTCAAGCATCAGCGTTGTGCCGACCCCACAGTCGAGGTGCTTGTGGGATTCGGCTAACGCCCTCTCACGTCCTTGTGATCGCCGGTTCTATCTTGACCGCAGACCCAACTACCTAGCTCAGACGACAGATCTCCAGCTGCTCCCGATGACAGCACCCGCTCCGGACGATGGCACCGCGCGGTGGGTGAGACAGGTGGGACAGGTGTCTCATGACCTGTCCCATCGTAAAACTGCTGGTTAACCCCTATGTTGGGACAGGTGAGACAGGTGGGACAGCGGTCCCGCAGGCTGTCCCCCTAACCGGCGCTGGTCAGCGGCTATGGCGAGACAGGTGGGAGGGTGGACAGCATAGTCTTCGGTACAGCCACTTGTTACGCACTCGGCACAGACATCTGCTGGAGTCCTCTCTGGGTGCTCGTCCATAGCGTCAAGGGAAGCGCAGACGACATTGACCGTTCAGTCTGCGGTTGACACTCTAGGCGTGAAAATCTGAGATGACTTCACCTACAATCTGGGGAACTTCTTCAAAAGCGAGTTCGAGAAGCTGTTCAAGGCCCACGGCAAGACTGCTATTGTCGACATCAAGGTCCGCAGTCCACGCGTTTGGCGTATATCGGGCGACCATAGATAGATGGTAAAGCACCGCCCACCACAGGCATAGGCGATGGATACCGGTCTTTTGGCTGGGCAGTGTCGGGTCAATGACGTCGCTGAACCCATAGTATGGTCTCCGAATATTCAGTGCTCGCTCAAGCGCAAGTCGATCGTCGTCGCGTTCGTCAAAAGGTTCTCGAGTAGTGTCTATTTCGCCGCGTCGCGATAGGTGAATCGAGTTCTTGTAACGGGGGCTCTTTTTCCCGGCACGTGCATCGATCTCCCATTGCTGATCAAACTGAGGGAAAAATTTTCTGATAAACTCTTCGACGGATGTATCGGGCTCTTCTGCGCTGAGCAAGTCTGGCGGAGCCCCTTTAAGGGTAACTATATCGACGCCATTTCGCGTGGCTAGCACTTCAATGTCTACGGCAAGTGGTCTTGGTTTGTTGCTGAGAGATGGAAAGAGTGAACTTCCGCCCGTTGCCGTTCGGGTTCCGGTCTCATCGAGCAACGATACAAGGTCGCCTAGTTCGACTGCTTCGGTCAGTGGTGCGCTGTTGAGGATGCTCGATATTGTGGGATATGCCTCCGGGGTTCTGCCGGTGCTGCGTACGGTCATATTCATGAGGTTCTGTCGTTGAGTGGGGGCTACGCGATCCCGATCGCTCAAATTGGGTGCCTTCAGCCCATGTCCCTGTAGTTGCCAAGGCATTCTTGTGTCAGGATTGGCTGCGGCGATGGCGCGACCAGCCTGATAAGTGCCGTAGTAGAGCAATATTGGTGTAGCTTCAGCTCCAACGGATGAAGCGGCACTAAACAGCTGTTCAGACTGCTCCAAGGCGGCGCTAAATGTGCCCCTTCTAGCTTGGTTCGCATTAGCGGATGGTGGTGGAGCGGATCTCAATCTCCTTAGGTACTGCCAGTACTCTTTCGACGTTGTGAAATATCGACTCACTGATCATCCAGGTTCGGCTCAGTTGATACGGTGTGTGGAGTCTCCGTCTACTTCACTAAGGGTGTTCGGTATTCTACTGTTCCAACCCTGACTCTGCAGCTCGAATGAGTATGGCGATAGTTATGCGCCTCGTGGGAAGGCCCGGGACAGGGCACATTTGGGAGAGCGACGCTGTGGTCGGTCAAAGCAGAACGGCCATACTGTCGATTACTGCGTCTGCTCCAGCTCGCGACAGGGACTCACGCTTGCCGGGTTTATTTGCGTAGCCAATCGACTTTACCCCTGCTGCATGACTTGCCTCGATGTCTGTGACGGTGTCGCCGATGAGGACTGCATCTGTACTACTTATGCCGAGCCGATTTGCAGCAAGGGTCAATGAGAACGGGTTCGGTTTCATCAAGGCGGGCTGGGCGTGTACGCGGCCGGATATGAAAGAGATGATACTATCTATGCCATGTGTGACCAGGTACTTGCGGATGGCTAGCGCTGAATTATTGCTTACCACTGCTACAGGCCGGCCGCTATCAATGATTCGACGCATGGCCTGAATGGCGAATGGGGTCGGTTCTGCCGATTCGACTGCCTTACCCTCTGCTGCTACAAGATATTCTTCGACGGCGACTAGGCTGTCGCGCTTGTGAATGCCGGTCCAGCGAAGGACGTCCATTGGGTCCGTCTTGTCACCTATGGGGGGTGTAAAGATTGCACTTTGCCGCTGTAGAAGGTCGATCAGGTCGAACGCAATCTGATCAGCCGGGTAGCCTGCGAAAACACTGCAAATCGGTCCGTCGAAGTCAAAGAAGACGGCCTTCGCCTGATCGAGCACCGTGCTATGTGGCTCAGTCATGGGTGTACTCCCGGGCGATCGTGGTCCAGATCGAGTCGAACCATGCGCGTGCCTGACGAACGTACTCGGCCGCAGTCGAGGTGTCGTCGCTCTCGCTGACGGAGTACTGGAAGAGAGTGGCATCCTTGCCCATGGGATCATAGATGGGGATCGACTCACCCTTAATCGTCACGTCGTGCTCTACGACAGGGTAGAAGCCGAAAAACGCATCCTCGTTGTTGAGGATGTAGAGCTTGAGGACTGGCGGGATGCCGTGAACCCGAACCTGGACGCTACCGGACTTGATCAGTCCTAGGTCGGTGAGTTCCTGTACGTCGTCAACGATCGCGTCAATTGACCGTTCGCTGATGCGCTTCTGCCGCATCCGCACTGCTGGGTCATCGGCTGCGGTATCCGCCCTGCACGGGAGTGCCATCGGTACAGACATGTCGGACACCATGATGCGGATGACGACGCTTTCGGGCGTGAGTCGTCCGGCGCGTACCTTGTCGAGGACTTCCGACAAGGTGTTGCGAAGGGTTTCGCTGCCGAAGCCTGCAAAGTCGATCGAGACGTGCGTTCGCTCGAACGCTGCTTCGACGTGCGGGCGGAGTCCTACAGGGCGCTCCGTCTGAGCCCGGACGAACGTGCCGCTGCCCTGACGGCTCACGATCAGGTGTTCGGCCGCCAGCAGTCGCAGCGCTGCCTTGACCGTCTCCCGCGCGACGCCGAACCGGCTCGCCAACGCGGGCTGTGAGGGCAGCTTGTCGCCGGGCTGGAGCTTCTTCGTCAGGATTGCGGCCCGCAGCTTGTTCGCGATCTGCTGCGACTCGGTACGTGGGTCGTCCAGATCAAGGTCGTCCAGGTACTCCAAGCCCTCGCTCATGCCCTCAGCATACCGCCTGACTAGCCAAGACGTACTTTCTGGGTGCTTCCGCTTGACATGACTAGCCATGTCCGCCAAGCTTCCGTCATCGGCTCACCTGACTAGCCAGGGGAGCCAGGAGGAGGCTTAGAGATGGACAGCACGAGCTACTACCCGGATGGTCTGACCTCTGCCGCAGTGGAGCAGCTGCTGGACGCGCAGGTGTCGGTGGAGATCGCGGCTGCTGCTGAGCCGTCGTCGGCCCTGCTGGACGGGTCGGCGCGGGAGCGTCGTAACCGGCGCATCGTGGAGCGGGCGCTGAAGGGGATCACTCCGAAGTACGGCGCCACGGTGGAGCAGGCCGCCGCCGAACTGGAGGAGCCGGCACGGCCGGTGGTCGTGTCGAACGTGTTGCCCGCGCCGGTGTTCGGCCGCTCGAAGGTCAAGGGGCGCAAGGCGCGTCGCAACGCCGCCCGCCGGGCCGCCGTGGTCACGTCGGGTGCGGGGCGGGTGGCGTGATGTCGTTGACGCAGAACGACCTTGGCCACCAGGCGGGTCGGTTCCTGGTCGTCGGTGATGGGCGTCTGCGCGTGGACTTCGCCGCGCTGACCACCGTGGTGCGGGAGCTGGTCGCCCGTGAGGTTCGAACCGCTTTCCCGGCGCCGGAGGACCTGACCGCCGCCCTTGCCGCAGCAGACCTGGCGTGGAGCCGGGAGACCGGCGACGAGACCGCCACCTCGGACTACCTGCGGCACCTGGCCATCACCGCGTCCGGCCTGCTTCACCCGGACCGCCACCACGCTGACCGCGCGGTGCGCGCCTCGTACTGACTTCGCCCGGACCGGCGGCCTACTCCCGCCAAGAAGCCGCCGCCGGTCCGGCCCCATCCACACCGCCCCCATGAGGGCGGGTGAGGAGAACCAAGCATGTCGAACAACGCCCACCGGCGCGACCTCGTGGACGAACGCACCGGTGACACCTTCTACCAGCCCCACCCCTACGGCCTGGTGACCCCGGTGACCACTGCTGACGGGTCGGCCCCGTCGTCCCAGCGTGGTCGGACCTGGGAAGACCTGACCGCGTCCGGTCGCGTGCTGCGCCCCGCCGGGGGTGCGCGATGAGCACTCCGCCGATTCGGATCGTGTCGTTCGGCTACCTGCATGACGCCCCGCCGGAGGCCGAGCTGGTGATCGACGTGCGGCAGCTGCTGCGCGACCCCGCCCGCATGAAGGGCGCCGGTCTGCTCGACCAGGACGGCCGTGACGCCGCGGTGCGCCAGGTGGTGCTGTCCACGCCGGGCGCGGCGACGCTGTTGGACATCGTCTCGCAGGCCATCGACATCGCCCGCGTCACCGGCAAGCCGATGACCATCGCGTTCGGCTGTGCTGGCGGGCGACACCGCTCGGTGGCCCTGGCCGAAGTGCTGGCCGGACTGCTGGACGCCGAGGGCGTGACGGTCGAGCTGGAACACCGGCACGTCCACCTGCCCCGCGTGGTGCGTGAGGGCGACGACCGGGAAGGACACCGCCGGTGAGCATCCCGCCGCCCTTACTGCTGCTCCTGGTCGTGCTGGCCCTGGTCGCCGTGGTCGTGCTGTGGAAGCTGCTGGCCACCGCCGGGCTGATCGGCCTGGCCCAGTGGCTGGTCATCACCCAGGCCGAGGAGCCGACCGCCGTGGTGGTCGTGGTCGGAGTGCCGGCCCTGGTCCTGGCGGTGCTGCTGCGCCGTCTGCGCCGCACCGATCGCGGCCCGTCCCGTTCCCCGCTGTACCTGCGCCGACAGGAGGTGTCCCGATGAGCACGTACGCCGAGAATCGCCGTGCCGACAAGGCGGCTGCGGCCGAGCAGCGCCGGGCCGACCAGGCCATGCTGTTCGAGCAGCGTCGCGCCGACGCGCAGGCTCGCGCCGAGCGGGAGCGCGCCGACCAGGCCGCCGCCGCGAAGCTGCGCCAGGAGCGCGCCGACGCCGCCCGTGCTCGCCGCGCCGCCGCTCGTGCCGCGGTGACCTCGTGGGTGTCCGCGCACACCATCGACCTGTTGTTCCTGCCGGTGGTGCTGGTGCCGGCGGTGCTCGCCTGGTCGGCGATCGCCGGGTTCGGCCACGACCTGTACGGCGCGCCGGGCTGGACGATGCCGCTGTTCTCCGAGGCCGCGATGTGGGCGTTCGCGTTCGCCCGCGCCGCCGCGCTGCGCGCCGGTCGCCCGACCGGGCGGCTCACGCTCGGGGTGTGGGTGTTCGCCGGGGTGTCGGGGACGCTGGCGTTCCTGCACGGCCTGACCCACTCCGGCGGCGGAGTGGTGGACGGCATCGTCATGGCGCTGGTCGCGGTCGGTGGCGTGGTAGTGCACCAGATGGTCACCGCCGCCCCCGCCAAGCCGCGCCCGACCCGTGAGCAGCGCGCCGCCGCCCGGCTGCACCGCCTGGCCGCTCGCCGGGTGGAGATGGTGCGCCGCACCGCCCTGCGCCACGCCGTCGCCGAGTTGGCCGCGGACGGCACTGCCACGCTGGTGCACCGGCCCGGCCTGGTGGAGCTGCGCCGTGGTTGGACCGGCCGTGTCCGGCTGGTGCCCACCACGGTCGCCGGATTGCCGGTCACCGATGGATGGGACGACACCGCCGCCGACCTGGTGGCCGAGATCGACGCCTACCGCGCCGCGCTGCCCGCCCCGCGCACCGACGCCGCCTCGATCACCACGGACCCCGTGGAGACCTCACCCGCAACCTTCACCGCGCAGACGGCACACAGGGCGGGAAATGCGGAAACGGTGCCCGCTCCCGACACGGACAAGATCGCGCGCTACACCGCCCGCGTGCGCGCCGCGATCGACCGCCAGGCCCTCCCGGAGCACCCCTCGCAGACGCAGGTGCGCAAGTTCCTGCGCTGCCGTTCCGAGCACGCCGCCGCCGTGCACCGCGCCCTGTTCCCCACCCACAACGACGGCCCTGACGACGAGGGCGGCACCCGCCAGGAGGTGACGGCATGACCACCGCACACGAGCACGACAACGACGGCCAGGAGCACGCCAAGGTGCTGCCGCTGCCGGTACGCCGCGCCGACGCCACGACCGCGCCGGGGACCGAGCTGGAGCCGGACGCGACCGTGGTCGGTGAGGTGCTGACCGAGCAGGAGTCCGCCGAGCTGGACCGCCGCATGGCGGCCGAGCGGGCACGGGCGGCGGCCGGTGCGGTGGTGCGAGTCGTCAAGACCGGCGCCACCCACGAGATCACCCGCCGCACCGGTCGGGCGGTGGTGCGCAACGTCGGCTACGCCGTGGCCGGCTCCCGCGCCCTGCGCGCCGAGCGTCGCGCCCGCCGCCACCACACCGACCTTGAGCAGGCCATCACCACCCTGCGCGTGAACGCCAAGAACGCCGACGACTTCCGCGTGCTGCGGGAGCTGGAGCAGGCGTTGGAGCAGCGCCGCTCCGGGCAGGCGCAGCGTGGCCGTGAGCGCCGGTTGGAGGTGCTGCGCTGGTCCGGTGGCGCGGTGGTGCTGCTGGCGTCGGGGCACGTGCTGCTGTTGGGCTACGCCGCCGCTCAGGCCGTCGTCGGCGCGGGTTCGCTGACCGACCGGTGGCACGAGATCGTCGGTTTCTGGGCCACCGTGGTTGAGGTGTCCCCGGTGGGGTCGTACTGGTGGGCGTGGGCCGCTTCCGGCGCGGCGGTGTGGGCGGCGCGCACCATCCCGGTGGGCCGTTCGCGCGGCACGCTGCCGGTGTGGGCTGCGGCTGACGAGGCGCGTCCGGCGGACGGGCGCGACATCATCCCCGACGAGTCCGCGGTGCTCTCCGCGCTGCGGCACCTGTCCGGTCTGCCTGCGCTCAAGCAGGCGTTCAAGGAGGGGTGGGGGCGCAACATCACCCCGACGTGGGTGCAGCCGCCGCACCGGGACGGTAAGGGTTGGCGGATGCAGTTGGTCATGCCCAAGGGCGTGCCGGTGGAGGAGATCGTCAAGCGCAAGACCGTCTTCGCCCACAACCTGGTGCGCCTGCCGGTGGAGGTGTGGCCGTCCGAACCGAAGGAGCGGCCGGGCGTGCTGGACCTGTGGGTGGCCGACCAGGGCGCGCTGTCCGGGCCGGTGGAGCCCTGGCCGCTGCTGGAGTCCGGCACCGTGGACTTCTTCGCCGGGGTGCCGCTCGGGGTCAACATCCGAGGGGAGCGCGTCACCGGGCAGCTCTCGGAGAAGAACTACGCCATCGCCGGGATGATGGGCAGCGGCAAGTCCACGCTGATCATCACCATGCTCACTGGCGCGCTGCTGGACCCGCTGGTGGACGCCGACGTGTTTGTGCTGGCCACCAACGCCGACTACGACCCCATGCGCAACCGCTTGCGGACCCTGCGCACCGGCGCGGACCGCGAGACCGTCACCGCGTGCATGGACACCCTGCGCGAGCTGTACCGGGACCTGGAGACCAGGGGCAAGGCGTTGCAGCAGCACGGGGCGCGGGCGGTGACGCGCAAGCTCGCGGAGAAGGACGCCCGACTGCGTCCGCGCGTCGTGGTGATCGACGAGTGCCAGGCGCTGTTCATGGACAACGAGTACGGGGAGGAGGCAGCCGACGTGACCGTGAAGCTGATCAGTGCCGCCCGCAAGTACGGCATCGTGCTCGTCTTCGCCACCCCGGAGCCGTCCACCGCGTCGCTGCCCCGCAAGGTCATGGCCGTGGTGTCCTGCAAGGCGTGCTTCGCTATCGGCGACCAGCAGTCCAACGACGCCGTGCTCGGCACCGGCAGCTACAAGCAGGGCATCTCCGCCGTGTCGTTGGAGCCCAAGACAACCGAAGGCCCCGGCGACATCGGCACCGCGATGGTGCGCGGCATCATGGCCAAGCCCGGCCTGCTGCGCAGCCACTACCTGACCACCGACGAGGTCACCGCGGTGATGGAACGCGCCGCCGCCCTGCGCGCCGGTCACGTTTCCGCCCCGGCCGAGGACGACGCCCCGACGGTGGACACGCTGGCCGACATCGCCCGCGTACTGGGCAGCGAACCGCGGCTCCGCTCGGCGGTGGTGCTGTCGCGGCTCATCGAGCACGACCCCGACCACTACGGCGACTGGTCGTTCAAGGACCTGCGCGCCGTGCTGGACCGCCACGACGTGCCCCCGCGCAAGTACCAGGGCGACAGCGTCGTCCGTGCCGACGACATCACCGACGCCATCACTCGCCGTGACAACGACGCGGCGGACGACGACACCGCCGAGTAGCGCGAAGTCCTCGGCGACGACGGCCGAACCCCCGTGGTGAGCCAGGGGAAGCGGCAGGGGAAGCACGTCGAACCGGGGGAAGTATCCCCAACTCCGTCCCCTGACCGCTTCCCCTGGCCTCAACAGCCAAGACCCAGCAAGGGGAAGATCGTCTAAACGACGCGCGGACCAGTGGGAACGCCCCGGAACCGCACTCATGGTTCCCCCGCGTGGTCCGTCCCCTCATCCCCTCGGCACGACAGCGCGCGGCCTGTCCACCGGTCCACGTGCCGATCCCACACGCCCACATCTCGTTACTGAAAGTGACCGAAAGGTGTCGTCATGAGCACGGTCATGCACATCGTCGGCGATCTGCGCACCCTTGCCCACCAACTCGGACTCAGCGACAACCCCCGCGCCCTGTGCGGCACGCACGTCGGCACCGGCGCACCCCGCAACGCGCCCATGTGCCCCACGTGCATGCGCCACGCCGGATGGACCCACGACAAGCGCCGCTGACCGAACGACCGTCCGAAGGAGACGAACGTGTCACCTCGCAACCCGTTGTTGTCGGCCGCGCTGGACACCGCCGCCCGTGGCTGGCCGGTCTTCCCTCTCGTGCCCGGCGGCAAGCGGCCCGCCGTGCGCGACTGGGAGCAGCGCGCCACCACCGACCCCGACCGCATCCGCCGCTGCTGGAACCACGGCCCCACCTACAACATCGGCCTTGCCACCGGCCCGGCCGGACTGGTCGTGGTGGACCTGGACGTGGCCAAGCCCGACAAGCCCGACCCGGACGGCTTCCGGCACGGCCTGGAGGTGTTGGCGCTCCTGGCCGACGACACCGACCAGGAGCTGCCCGACGACACCCGCGCGGTGTCCACCGCTTCGGGTGGCCGGCACCTGTACTTCACCGCCCCCGCCGGGGTGGAGTACCGCAACACCGCCGGAAAAGCCGGGCGACTCATCGACAGTCGCGCCCACGGCGGCTACGTCGTCGCGCCCGGCTCGACCGTGGACGGCCGCGGCTACCAACTGGTGCACGACGCACCACCGGCGCCCTTGCCGACGTGGCTCGGCGAACTGCTGCGGCCCGCGCCGCTGCCGCCGCCACCGGCCGAGCCGATCCGGTTGCGAGTGCCGGCCGCCGACCGGCGCGGCCGGTACCTGCGAGCCGCCATCGACGCCGAAGTTGCCCGTGTGGAGGGGGCGACGTCGGGACAACGCAACTTCGCCCTCTACTGCGCCGCTCAAGCCCTCGGACAGCTCGTCGCCGGGGGAGCACTCACCGACGCCGAAGTCCGAGATGTGCTTATGCACGCCGCCGCTGGCCACATCGCCGTCAACGCCTACACCCACCACACCGCCGAGCAGACCATCACCAGCGGTCTCCGTGACGGTGCCCGTCGACCACGCCGACTGGCCGCGTGAACCACATGCCCGACCACGAGGGAGCGACCACCGCCATGACCACTGCACCGCCGGTCGAACCCGACCCGTTCGCCGACGCCTGGACCGCCGACAAGCTCATGGCCGCCGACTTCCCGGACCCGAAGTGGGCCGTGCCCGGTGTGCTCTGTGAGGGCGTGACGTTGCTGGCCGGACCGCCCAAGGTCGGCAAGTCGTGGATGTCGCTCGGGTTGGGCCTGTCCATCGCGGCCGGGCAGCCCGCGTTCGGCACGATCGACACCGGCCCTGCCGCCCCGGTGCTGTACCTCGCGTTGGAGGACACCGCACGGCGGCTCAAGACCCGCATGGGCAAGATGCTCGGTGACCAACCCGCACCGCACCTGCTCACCCTGGCCACCCACTGCCCGCCGCTGCCGCAAGGCGGTGACACAGCCATCGCCGGATGGCTGCGCGGGAACCCGGCCGCGCGCCTGGTGGTCATCGACGTCTTCGCCAAGGTCCGCGGCACCGAACCCGGCAACGTCCAGCAGTACGACGCGGACTACCTGGCCGTCGGTCGCGCGAAGCGCATCGCCGACCACTTCGGGGTGTCGGTCGTGCTCGTCCACCACGTCCGCAAAGCCACGCACGAAGACTTCCTGGCCACCGTCTCCGGAACCAACGGCATCGCCGGTGCGGCAGACGCCGTGCTCGTGCTCGAACGTGGGCGCAACAACGCCGATGGCGTTCTGCACATCACCGGCCGCGACGTGGAGGAAGCCGACCACGCGCTCAGCTTCAACCCCGACAACGGCTCGTGGATTATGCTCGACGGCCCCGCCATCGACCACACCGCCGGGGATACCCGCGTCGCGATCCTGCGCTACCTGCGCGAGAACAGCGGCAGCACGCCCGCGCAGATCGCCACCGGGACCGGCCTGGACGCCGGGAACGTGCGGAAGACGTGCGCCCGGATGCATGACGCCGGGCAGCTCACCAAGGACGCCACCAGCCGCTACTTCGCGCCCCTGCTGTAACCGGGTGGGACAGCCCGTTGGCCGGAAGCTGTCCCACCTGTCCCACCTGTCTCGCCACCCCACCTGACCAGCACAAAGCAGGTGGGACAGGTGTCGCGCGCCCTGTCCCGCCTGTCCCGCACCACGCACGAAAGGGCCATCGCCG
This sequence comes from Actinosynnema sp. NPDC053489, assembly GCF_044544865.1. Classification (NCBI taxonomy): domain Bacteria; kingdom Bacillati; phylum Actinomycetota; class Actinomycetes; order Pseudonocardiales; family Pseudonocardiaceae; genus Actinosynnema; species Actinosynnema sp. NPDC053489. The sequence goes on from NZ_JBITXT010000010.1 coordinate 142,352, forward strand.
ATGCGGGCACCACGTGAACGGCTCACCGTCGCCCAGTTCTGCGAGGAGATGGGCATCTCCCGATCCACCTTCTACGAGTGGAAGGCCAAGGGCCGCGCTCCGCGCTGCCGAAAGCTGCCGAACGGCGAACTGCGCATCGACCGCGCCGACATCGAGACCTGGTACGACGCCTTGGAGGTCGCGGCCTGATGAGCACCACCTATGACGTGCGGATTCACCAGACCGGTGTTTACAAGGGCAAGCGCACGACCACCTACTACGTGCGGTGGACGGTGGCGCAGAAGCGTCTGCGCGAGGGGTTCCGAGTGAAGGCCCTCGCCGAGAGCTTCCGGGCCGAGTTGGTCACCGCGGCTCGACGTGGTGAGGCATTCGACGTGGACAGCGGCTTGCCGGTCTCGATGCGGCGCGAACAGCGGGGCATGTCCTGGTACGAGTTCGCGTGTGCGTTCGTGGACATGAAGTGGCCACGTGCGGCAGCCACCACCCGCCGTACGAACGCTGAGGCGCTTACGGCTGTTTCAGCCGCTCTGCTGACCACCGAACGGGGCAAGCCGGACGACAAGCTGATCCGGTCGGCGCTGTGCCGGTGGGCGTTCAACACCAACCGTCGCAACGACCCGAACCAGCCGGAGGAAGTCGCGGCGGCGCTGCGGTGGATCGAGCGGCACACGCAGCCGATATCGGCACTGGCCAAGCCCGAAGTCCTGCGGCCCGTACTCGACGGGCTCACGGTCCGCCTGGACGGGCAGCCCTACGCGCCCAGCGTGGTCAACCGCCGCCGGAAGATCCTGTCCACCGCGATGGAGTACGCCGTGGAGCGGAAGCTCCTGCCGAAGAACCCGGTGCCCGCGTTGAAGTGGACGGCGCCCAAGACGGTGCACGCGGTGGACCGGCGGTCGGTGGCCAATCCGGTGCAGGCCCGAACCCTGCTGGCCGCTGTCGGTACGCAGCAGCGCAGCGGGCCGCGCTTGGTGGCGTTCTTCGGGTGCCTGTACTTCGCCGCCATGCGGCCGGAGGAAGCCGTGGCGCTGGCCAAGCACAACCTGTCCCTACCGGCTGAGGGGTGGGGAGAACTGACCATCGACACGGCCGAGCCGCATGCGGGCAAGGAGTGGACCGACAGCGGCGCGAACCGGGACCGGAGGCAGCTCAAGCAGCGGGCGCGAGGGGAGACGCGCACGGTGCCGTGCCCGCCGGAGTTGACTGCGCTGCTGCACTCCCACATCCGGCAGTTCGGCACGGCGGCGGACGGACGGTTGTTCACCGGCGAGCGCAACGGCCAGGAGCTGCCGAAGCTGACCATCGTCCGGGCCTGGCAGCGCACCCGCGCCGAGGTCTTCACCCCAGAGGTGGCCGCCACGCCCCTGGCGGGTACGCCCTACGACCTGCGGCACGCGGCCGTGTCGACGTGGCTCAACGGGGGAGTGCCCGCGGTGACCGTCGCCGAGTGGGCGGGGCACTCGGTGGAGGTGCTGCTCAAGATCTACGCCAAGTGCTTGGACGGGGAAGCGGTGACGGTCCGGCAGCGCGTAGAGGCTGCCTTGGGACACCGTCAGAGGTAGCCCAAAACTTTGACCCGTATTTGACCGAGACACCCGTAGACGGCCGGTCCCAGCCGGACACGGCCGGACAGACGACGAAGGCCCTTGACCGGCGTATCCGCTGGTCAAGGGCCTTTTCGTGGTGGTGCCCCCGGCAGGATTCGAACCTGCGCACCCGCCTCCGGAGGGCGGTGCTCTATCCCCTGAGCTACGGGGGCCGCAGCTACGGGAGGAAGCTTAGCGCACGTGCGGGGATCGGTTTCACCCCCTACCCACTTCGGCGATCAACGGTGAGGCGAAGCGGCTTGACCTGCGGTTTCGGGTGGGTGGGCGGCCGAGTCACCGGTTCACTTGATCGGGTTCGGGGGTGACGGTGGTGCGCACCGCGTTCCGGTGGTACCTGTCACAGTGGGGGTGGGGTGGGCCACCACGAGTTGCACTCATGCGCATGTGACTATACGTTCCCGCTCATGGGTCACGGACACGGCCACGGGGTGCCGTCGGGGAGCGCGAAGCACCTCGGCCGGCTTTGGGCCGCCTTCGGCATCGGTGCGGCCTTCATGGCCCTGGAGTTCGTCGTCGGCGTCACGACCGGCTCGCTCGCCCTGATCTCCGACGCCGCCCACATGCTCACCGACGTCCTGGGCATCGGCATGGCGCTCACGGCGATCGTGCTGGCCCGCCGCGCGCGCACGGGCGGCAGCCGGACGTTCGGGCTGTACCGCGCGGAGGTGTTGGCGGCGCTCGCCAACGCCGTCCTGCTGTTCGGCGTGGCCGGTTACGTCGTGTACGAGGCCGTCGGGCGGTTCGGGAACCCGCCCGAGGTGCCCGGGCTCCCGGTCGTCCTGGCCGCGGCCGCGGGGTTGGTGGCCAACGTCGTCTCGTTCTCCCTGCTGCGGGAGGGCGCGAAGGACAGCCTCAACGTCCGCGGCGCGTACCTGGAGGTCCTCGCCGACCTCATCGGGTCGGTCGGCGTGCTCGTCAGCGGCGCCGTCACGCTGCTCTTCGGCTGGCGCTACGCCGACCCCGTGATGGGTGTCGCGATCGGCCTCTTCGTCCTCCCGCGCACCTACAAGCTGGCCGCGAGCGCGCTGCGGATCCTCTTCCAGCACGCCCCCGAACGCCTGGACATCGCCGAGGTGCAGGCCGCGCTGGGCCGGCTGCCCGGCGTGGCCGAGGCGCACGACCTGCACATCTGGACCCTGACCTCGGGCATGGAGGTCGCCTCCGCCCACCTCACCACGCGCGACCGGGTGGACCCGGCCGAGGTGCTGCGGGCGGCCCAGGCGCTGCTGGCCGAGCGCTACCACATCGAGCACGCCACGCTGCAGGTCGAACCAGGAGACTCCGCGCAGAGGTGCCGCGAGATCTCCTGGTGACCCACCTCGCCGCTAGAACCGGGCGCACTGACCCGTCTTGGGCCCGCTCACCCGGTTCGCCCACCCGTTGTCCACGGGTGCCGGCGCGCTGCCCGTGCACGACAGCGGCCCGCTGACGGTGTTGCCGGCGACGAGCGTGCCGCCCTTGTTGTCCGCCAGCCGCACGGGCCCGCCGACGTTCACCCGCTCCAGTGAAACCTCGCCGGACGTCCCGGTCACGTTGACCGGCCCGCCGACCGTCGTCCCCACCAGCACGACCGCCGCCGCGCCGGTGGCGGTCACCGGGCCCCGCAGCTCCCCGCCGAACGCGTACAGCGACGCGCCCGCCGCCACCGTCACCGGACCGGTCACCGTGGCACCGTCCAGGCACGTCACGCCCGACTGCACGCGCAACGGCCCGGCGTGCTCACCGGTCACCGTCGCCGTGCACGCGACGAACGGCTTGGCCAGCAGCTCGAACTCGGCCACCGTCGCCTCGCCCGGGAACTCCAGCCGGTAGTACCGGTAGTGCCCCGACTTGGCGATCTTGAACGCCCGGGTCTGCTGCCGCCACGGGAACGCCTCGCCCGACCGCTCGTCCGCGGTCGCCCACGTCGTCCCGTCGTAGGAGCCCTTCAGCACCCACGACGCCGGGTCGCCCGCCCCCTTGCCCGACGTGAGCGTGTAGAAGGTGGCGCTCTCCTTGTCCGACGGCAGGTCCACCCGCAACCACGACAGCACGCCGGAGGTCTGCGAGGTGTTGTCCACGACGGCCGCCGGCGCACCGGTCACGGTCCCGAGCAGCGTCACGTCCCGCAACGGGCTGGGCACCGCGGAACCCGTGGTCAACGACGGCGGCGCGGCGTCCGCGCCGGTGGCCCACCGCGACGGCGAGGACCCCATCTCGAAGTCCAGCACGCCGCCGCCGGCGATCTCGGAGTGCGGCAGGTACGACTTGTCCCACTTCTCGCCGTTGACCTTCAGCGACTGCACGTAGATGTTCTTCGCCGAGTTCGCCGGCGCGTTCACGACCAGCGTGCGCCCGTTCTCCAGGTGCACGGTCAGCTTCTTGAACAGCGGCGACCCGATCGCGTACGTCGCGTTGCCCATCTGCAGCGGGTAGAAGCCCATCGCGCTGAACAGCCACCACGCCGACTGCTCGCCGTTGTCCTCGTCGCCGGGGTAGCCCTGGCCGATCTCGCTGCCCAGGTACAGCCGGGAGAGGATCTCGCGGACCTTCTCCTGGGTCTTCCACGGCTGACCCGCGTAGTCATACATGTAGGCGATGTGGTGCGACACCTGGTTGGAGTGGCCCAGCTGCCCCATCCGCACGTCGCGCGCCTCGGTCATCTCGTGGATCACGCCGCCGTACGAGCCGGGGAACTTCGCCGTCTCCGGCGTGGCGAAGAAGTCGTCCAGCTTCTTCGCCAGCCCGTCGCGCCCGCCGTAGAGGTTGGCCAGGCCCTGCCCGTCGTGCGGCACCGAGAACGCCATGTTCCAGCCGTCGGTCTCGGTGTAGTCGTGGCCCCACTCCCGCGGGTCGTACTCCGCGGCGGGCACGCGCCACGTGCCGTCGGGGTTGCGGCCCTGGAAGAAGCCGGTCGACGGGTCGAACATGTGGACGTAGTTCAGCGCGCGGTTGGCGAAGTACTCGTGGGCCGCCAGGTACCGCGCCTCCCCGGTCCTCTCGTGCAGCGCCTTCGCCATGTTCGCGATGCCGTAGTCGTTGACGTAGCCCTCGATCGCCCACGACATGCCCTCGCCGGTGGCGGTGGACGTGTAACCGGTGAAGATCGACGTGTCCAGGCCCTTGCGGCCGACGCCCGCGTTCGGCGGCGCGACCGTCGCGTTCTTCACCGCCGCCTCGAAGGCCGCCTCGGCGTCGGGCAGGTCGACGCCCTTGACGAACGCGTCGGCGAACGCCACGTCCGAGCTGGTGCCGGTCATCAGGTTCGCGTAGCCGGGGGAGGACCAGCGCGAGATCCAGCCGCCGTCGCGGTACTGCTGCACGAACCCGTCCGCCAGCTCGGCCGCGCGCCGGGGCGTCAGCAGGCTGTACGCGGGCCAGGTGGTCCGGTAGGTGTCCCAGAACCCGTTGTTGACGTAGACCTTGCCGTCCACGACCTTCGCGCCGGTCAGCGTCGGCGTGGCGGGGCCGGCGTCCTGCACGGGCGAGGCGTACCGGTACCGGGGCGCGTCGGCGGTGCCGGTGTTCTCGAAGCCCGAGTTCGGGTACAGGTAGAGCCGGTAGAGGTTCGAGTACAGGGTGGTGAGCTGGTCCTCCGACGCGCCCTCCACCTCGACCATGCCCAGCACGCGGTCCCACGCCTGCTGCGCCCGGTCGCGCACCGACTCGAACGTGTCCGAAGCGGACACCTCCAGCTCCAGGTTGCGCCGCGCCTGGTCGACGCCGAGCAGCGAGGTGGCGATCCGCATCGTCACCGCCTTGTCGGCGGAGGTGTCGAACTGGAAGTAGCCGGCCACGGCGTCGCGGCCCGCGCCGGTCAGCCGGCCGCTGCTCTTCACCGGCTTGTCCACGACGCCGTAGACGAACAGCCGCGTCGCGCCGACCGACAGCCCGCTCTTGACGTCGGAGAAGCCCGTCACCACGCCGGAGGCGGGGTCCAGCGTCAGCCCGCCGCTGTTGTTGACGTTGTCGAACACCAGGTTGGAGGTGTCGTCCACGAACGTGAAGCGGAACAGCGCGGCGTGGTCGGTCGGCGCGATCTCGGTGCGCATCCCGTTCTCGAACCGCACGCCGTAGTAGTGGGCCTTGGCGACCTCGTTCTCGTGCCTGAACGGCAGGGCGCGCGCCGCCCGGTCGGCCGTCGGTGCGCCGGCCGACGGCATCACCTGGAACGTCTGCCGGTCGCCCATCCACGGGCTGGGCTCGTGGCTCGCGGTGAACGCCTGCACCGTCGGCAGGTTGTCCCGGTTGTTGCTCTTGGCGTACTCGTAGAGCCAGCTGATCGAGCCCGCGTTGGTCATGGGCGACCAGAAGTTGAAGCCGTGCGGCACGGCGGTGGCCGGGAAGTTGTTGCCCCGCGAGAAGGAGCCGCTGGAGTTGGTGCCGCGGGTGGTGAGCACCCAGTCGGACGGGCGCGGCCGGTCGACCGCCACCGGCGCGGACCTCACCGCGATGTCGTCCACCCAGCCGTTGAACGCCGCCGGCCCCCGCGGGTTGTCGTAGGCGAGCAGGACGCGCTTGATCGTCTTGCCCGCGGCGACCGCGCCGATCGCGGAGGCGACCCGGTTCCACTGGTTGGTGTAGAGCGACTTCGCCGCGCCCTGGCCGCGCGGCGACAGCTCGAACCCGTGCTGGTCGCGCGCTCCCAGGTCGCTGAGGTAGGTGCCGTCGGCGAACGCGAGGTCCAGCGAGACGTGGGTGGCCGGGTAGTTCAGGTCGTCCGCGGTGAACGACGGGAAGATCAGGTAGGACAGCTCGGTGGTCGGCGTGACCGGGATGTCGACGTCGAAGACCTTGTTGTAGGAGTAGCCGCGCCCCTCGGCGACGTGCGTCCCCTGGTAGCGCAGCGCCTTCAGACCGGTGAAGCCCGCGCCGGCCTTGGCGTTGTACCCGCCGCTCGCGCCCTTGCCGACGGTGGTGCGCATGTTCTTCGCCGGCGGGGTGGTCGAGCCGTCGGAGAACCGGACCTCGGCGAGCTGCACCAGGTTCACGCCGCCCGCGGTCGCGGTGATGTCGAGCTGGTAGTGCTTGAACGCCGCGGTGTTGGCCACGTCGTGGACCTTGGTCTGGAACCGCTCGGTGAACGCCTCGCCGGCGCGGGCGTCGATCGGCGTCCACGTCGTGCCGTCGTTGGAGCCGCGCAGCGACCAGTCCTTCGGGTCGCGCTCGGGCGCGTCGTTGGCGGAGGTCAGGGCGTAGCGCCTGACCGCGACCGGCTCGGCGAAGGTGAACCGCACCCAGCCGGTGGGCGTGAAGGTCAGCCACTTGGACGCCGCGCTGCCGTCGACCAGGTTCTCCTTGACCTCGCCGGCGCCGGAGTTCTCCGAGTTGGCCGCCACGTCGACCACGCGGTCGGTGACGTCGCCGGGCAGGCCGGTGGTGTCGGAGCCGTCGACGCCCGAGGTCTTCGGCGTGCCGTCCGGTCCCGTCTCCACGGTGCTCGCCCAGGTGGGCTGCGGCTGCCCGTCCTCGAACGAGGTGGCGAAGAGCGTCTCGCTCACGGCTGGCTCCCCCGGTGCGGCGGTCGCGGAGGACCAGCCTCCCACGCTCCCGACCGCCAAGGCGATGGTCGAGACGACCACCAGCGATCTCCTGCCCCGCTTGTGCCCCATTGCACGCCTCTCGCCCGATCCGACCCGATCTTCAGCGAGCAAAAGGGCAGGTGACATCGTTGTCAAGTGGACGGCGGCATCTTGTCCGCAAGCCTGTCCGGGCGCTGCTCCACCCGATCTACACTCACTCGCTGTGACGGCCCGGATCCCGCCCCCGGTGGGCACGCCCGCGGGCATGCGCGTGCTGAACCAGCGCGCGGTGCTCGACCGGCTGCGCGCCGGCGGTCCGGCGACCAGGCCGCAGATCGCCAAGGACACCGGGCTGTCCAAGCCCACCGTGGGCCAGGCGCTGCTCGACCTGGAGCAGCACGGCCTGGTGCGCCCCATCGGCCGCACCTCGACGGGGCCGGGCCGGTCGGCGGTGCTCTTCGAGCCGAACCCGGCGGCGGGCCACGTGCTCGGCGTGGACATCGGCAGGCAGCGCATCCGGCTGGCCGTGGCGGACCTGGCCGGTTCGGTCATCGCGCGGGTGGACGAGCGCAACCGGTGCCGCTCGGCGACCGCGCTGGTCCGCACGGTGCGCGAGCTGGCCGCGCGCACGGCGGCCGAGGCCGGCCTGTCGCTCGCCGACCTGGTGGTGAAGGTCGTCGGCACGCCCGGCGTGCCCGACCCGCGCGACCGGGCGCTGCACCACGCGCCGAACCTGCCCGGCTGGGAGCGACCGGGCCTGCTGGACGACCTGGAGGCCGGGCTGGGCGCGGGCCTGGTGGTGGAGAACGACGCCAACCTGGCCGCGGTGGGCGAGCGGGAGCACGGCGCGGCGCGGGGCGCGGACGTGTTCGTGTGCCTGACCGTCGGCACGGGCATCGGCATGGGGATCGTGGTGGACGGCCGGCTGTTCCGCGGCGCGCACGGCGCGGCGGGCGAGGTCGGCTACCTGCCCCACCCCGGCCAGTCCGAGGAGGACGGGCGGCAGCGCGGCCAGGCGGAGGCGGCCGCGGCGGCGGGGTCGGTGGTGGCGCTGGCGAAGCGGCGCGGGTTCCCGGCGCGGTCGGCGCGCGAGGTGTTCGCCGCGGCGAAGGCCGGAGACGAGCGGGCGCTGGCGGCGGTGCGCGACGAGGCCGAGCGGCTGGCCTTCGTGGTGGCGTCGGTGGTGGCGGTGGTCGACCCGGAGCTGGTGGTCCTCGGCGGTGGCGTGGGCAGCAACACCGACCTGCTCCAGGAGCCGCTGGAGGCCGCGCTGCGACGGGTGACGCCGCTGGTGCCGCGGATCGTGGCGGGCGAGCTGGGCGACGCCGCGGTGCTCAGCGGCGCGATCGCGATGGGGTTGCGGTTGGCGCGGGAGTTGGTGTTCGACCGGCGCGGCAGCGTGACTGGCTCTGGGTAGTCGAGTGGCCGTCACCTGGTGATTCACTCGAACGTCGTAAGTTCCAACTCACCGGTAATGACGTAGCGTCACGGTTGCCTCCTCCTGGAGGGTGGTGTTGTTCCTTCCGTTGTAGAAGGGGAGTCGGTAGGGGAGTACGGGGGACGTGGTCTCCTACCGACCGTGCCACGGGGCAGGTGCCGCGCCCGCCAACACCTGCCCCGGGTACGCAACGGGGGTCCCCGGGCGCGATGGGCACGGGCGCGCCGCGGCGGTCAGCTCGGCAGGGGAGCCGCGCCCCGCTCGGTGATCAGCTGCTGCATGTACGTGCTCTCGGCGGTCTGCGACTTGAGCATGTTGTCCGCCAGCGTGCGCACGACCGACTGGCCCGCGTGCGTGGCCGCGTACTCGGCCATCGGCGCGCCGCCCTTGTGGTGGCGCAGCATCAGCTGGAGGAAGTAGACGTCGAACTCGACGCCGCTCATCGTCCGCAGCTTCGCCAGCTCCTCCGGCGAGGCCATGCCCGGCATCGGCGCCGAGTCGGCCGATCCCGCCCCGGAGTGGCCGTGCGTGGAGGACGTCATCCACCACATGTGCCTGCCGTCGGGCGACTGCTCGGGGTAGCCCCAGAGGAACAGCCAGCCCTTCATCCGGCCGGCCTGCTCCAGCTGGGTGGAGGAGATGTCGAACGCGAGCTGCTCGATGGCCGGGTCGGCGGTCCGGTCGCGGGCGATGTTGGCCATCTGCACGCCCTGGAGGTGGTGCGCCGACATGTCCTGCGTGAACCCGACGTCCACGGAGTCGCGCGCGGGCGTGGAGCTGTGGTCCGCGCCCGGCAGCTTGACCAGCAGCCCGATGGCGGCGCCGAGCAGGAGGACGGCGACCACGGCGACCGACACGACGGCCACCCTGGTCGCGGTCACCCCGCGGGCGGGGGCGACCTCCTCCTGCTCGGCGTCGGCCACGGTCAGCTGCCCGGCGTGGAGCTGGCGGCCGGTGCGTCCGAGGCGGGCGGCATGCCGCTCTCCTCGGCGGTGGCGTCCTTGCCGCCGTCCATCGGGACGGCGTCGGCGCCCGGGGCCTCCGCGACGAACGCGGGCGGGTTGGCCACGTCGAAGGTCGGGGACTCGCAGGACGCGCCGACCTCGGGGTAGGTGTACTGGTTGCGCCGCAGCGACTGGATGAACTGGTCGATGCGCTCGTCGTCGGCGTTGTCCAGCTTCAGCTGGTGGCCCCACGCCTGGAGCGAGATCGGCTTGTCCAGGCCGGGGTAGGGCGACAGCATCGTGAACGGCTGCCCCTCGGCGCGGGTCTTCAGCTTGTCCAGCGCCTCGCCGCTGACCTGGTCCGGGTTGTACGCGATCCAGACGGCGCCGTGCTCGAGCGGGTGCACCATGTTCTCGTTGCGGACGGCCTTCTCGTACACCGTGCCGGTGCAGTCGGCCCACACGTTGTCGTGCGGACCGCCGAAGGGGGGCGACTGGTCGTAGGCGACCCGCTGGGTCGCGTCGACGTGCTTGCCCTCCTTGTACTCCGTCTTCACCACGCCCGCGATCTTGTCCGAGGGGTCCTTGTTCTCCTCGGACGGCGTCCACTGGGCGAGCGCCTCTTCCTTCGCGCTCTGCTCGGAGATCTGCGCGTACGCGTAGCCGAACACGGTGCCGGCCAGGGCCAGCACGGCCACCACCGCGATGATGGTGCCCCAGGGCTTCGGCTTCTTGGCCACCACCGAGGAGCGCGCCGCCGCAACGCTGGAGCGCGCGGCCTTCGTCTTCTTGCCGCTGGTCATGTCCGCCTCAGTCTCGTCATACGCCCATGCCGCGGGCCAGTGTAGGGACTCCGTGTCTGGTCACCGTCAACTGGCTGTCACGCGCGGTGGTCACCCAGGGTGGGCATTCCCACTTCGCGGGACGCCCATCCCGGTCGAGACCAGCGGGAACGCTTCCCTAGACTTGTCGGGTGACTCCCGCTGCGCTCGCTGAACTGGTCCGTGCGACGGCCGTGGACGTGCTGTCCTCCCGCGGCCTCGACCCCGCCGCCCTGCCCACGGCGGTCACCATCGAGCGTCCCCGCAACCCCGAGCACGGCGACTACGCCACGAACCTGGCCCTGCAGACCGCCAAGAAGGTCGGCGTGACGTCCCGCGACCTGGCCGGCTGGCTCGCCGACGCGCTGACCGGCACCGACGCCATCTCCTCGGTCGAGGTCGCGGGCCCCGGCTTCCTGAACCTGCGGCTGGCCGCGGACGCCCAGGGCGCGATCGTGCGCGACGTGCTGAAGGCCGGCGAGGCCTACGGCCGCGGTGACCAGCTCGCCGGCACCCGGATCAACCTGGAGTTCGTCTCGGCGAACCCCACCGGCCCCATCCACCTGGGCGGCACCCGCTGGGCGGCGGTCGGCGACGCGCTGGGCCGCGTCCTGACCGCCAACGGCGGCGAGGTCACCCGCGAGTACTACTTCAACGACGCGGGCGCGCAGATCGACCGGTTCGTCCGGTCCCTGGTCGCCGCCGCGAAGGGCGAGCCCGCGCCGGAGGACGGCTACGCGGGCGGCTACATCAGCGACATCGCCGCCGAGGTCCTCCGGCAGGAGCCCAGCGCCCTGACCTCGGAGGACTCGCACGAGGTGTTCCGCCGCATCGGCGTGAACCTGATGTTCGAGGAGATCAAGAAGGACCTGCACGACTTCGGCACGGACTTCGACGTCTTCTTCCACGAGGACTCGCTGCACCGCTCCGGTGCCGTCGCGAAGGCCGTCGAGCAGCTCAAGGGCTCCGGTGCGCTGTACTTCGAGAACGGCGCCTGGTGGCTGCGGTCCACCGAGTTCGGCGACGACAAGGACCGCGTGGTCATCAAGAGCGACGGTGACCCCGCGTACATCGCCGGTGACATCGCGTACCTGGTGGACAAGCGGTCGCGCGGCTTCGACCTGTGCATCTACATGCTCGGCGCGGACCACCACGGCTACATCGGCAGGCTCAAGGCCGCCGCGTCGGCGCTGGGCGACGACCCGGCGTCGGTCGAGGTGCTGATCGGCCAGCTCGTGAACCTGGTCAGCGACGGCAAGCCGGTCCGGATGAGCAAGCGCGCCGGGACCGTGATCACCATGCAGGACCTGGTGGACGCGGTCGGCGTGGACGCCGCCCGGTACGCGATGACCCGCTCGTCGGTCGACTCGTCCCTGGACATCGACCTCGACCTGCTGCGCAAGCGCAGCAACGACAACCCGGTGTTCTACGTGCAGTACGCGCACGCCCGGCTGTCGTCGCTGCTGCGCAACGCCGCCGACCTGGGCGTCACGCCCGGCGACGCGGTCGACCTGCTCGTCCACGACCACGAGGGTGACCTGATCCGCACCCTCGGCGAGTTCCCGCGCGTCGTCGCCACCGCAGGCGAGCTGCGCGAACCGCACCGCGTGGCGCGCTACCTCGAGGAGCTGGCGGGCACGTACCACCGGTTCTACGAGGCCTGCCGCGTGTTGCCGCGGGGCGACGAGGAAACGACCGAACTCCACCGCGCCAGGCTCAGCCTGTGCGCCGCCACCCGCCAGGTGTTCGCCAACGGCCTCGGGCTGCTCGGCGTGACCGCTCCGGAGCAGATGTGATGCGCGCCCACCCCGCCGGTCCCCGGCACGCCGACGTCCTCGTCCCCTCGAACACGGCGGGCAACCGCCCGGCCACGACCGCCGAGCTGGACGCGCTGCACCCGCAGGTGTGGCCGCGCAACGCCGAGCGCGGCGCCGACGGCGCGGTCCGCCTGGGCGGCGTGGACGTGCGGCAGCTCGCCCAGGAGCACGGCACCCCGCTGTTCGTGATGGACGAGGCCGACTTCCGCTCGCGCTGCCGCGAGCACGCCGAGGCGTTCGGCGACCCGACCCGGGTGCACTACGCGTCCAAGGCGTTCCTGTCCGTGGCGGTGGCCCGGTGGGTCGCCGAGGAGGGCCTGAGCATCGACGTGGCCAGCGGCGGCGAGCTGGCCGTCGCGCTGCGCGCCCAGTTCCCGCCGGAGCGGATCGCGCTGCACGGGAACAACAAGTCCGTCGGCGAGCTGACCGCCGCCGTCGAGGCCGGGGTCGGCGCGGTCGTGCTCGACTCGTTCTTCGAGATCGCCCGGCTCGACCAGGTCGCCCGCGAGCACGGCCGGGTGCAGCCGGTGATGATCCGGGTGACGGTGGGCGTCGAGGCGCACACGCACGAGTTCATCGCCACCGCCCACGAGGACCAGAAGTTCGGCTTCTCGCTGTCCTCCGGCGACGCGGCCGAGGCGGCGCGCCGGGTGCTGAAGTCCGAGGGGCTGCGGCTGGTCGGCCTGCACAGCCACATCGGCTCCCAGATCTTCGACGCCAGCGGCTTCGAGGTCGCCGCGCGCCGGGTCGTGGGGCTGCTCGCGCAGCTGCGCGACGAGCACGGCGACGGCATCCTCGACCACGTCACGACCGTGGACCTCGGCGGCGGCCTCGGCATCGCCTACACCCCCGACGACGACCCGCCGCCGCCCGCCGAGCTGGCCAGGCAGCTGCACAACATCGTGGCCAAGGAGTGCGAGCACGCCGGGCTGCCCGTGCCGGCGATCGCGGTCGAGCCCGGCCGCGCCATCGTCGGCCCCGGCACGGTGACGCTGTACGAGGTGGGCACCATCAAGGACGTCCAGCTCGACGCGGGCGCGGTCCGCCGGTACGTGAGCGTGGACGGCGGGATGAGCGACAACATCCGCACCGCGCTCTACGACGCGGTCTACGACTGCAAGCTGGTCTCCCGGCCCGCCGGCGAGTCGGCGGGCGCGGTGCTGTGCCGGGTCGTGGGCAAGCACTGCGAGTCCGGTGACGTGGTCGTGCGCGACTGCTGGCTGCCCGAGGACCTCGCGCCGGGCGACCTCATCGCGGTCGCCGCGACCGGCGCGTACTGCTACTCCATGGCCAGCGGCTACAACCGGCTGCTCCGGCCCGCGCTGGTCGCGGTCGAGGACGGCGAGGCCCGGTTGCTGCTGCGCCGGGAGACCGAGGAAGACCTGTTCCGCCTGGAGGTATGAGAAGTGGCAAGCCACGAGGGACAACCGATCCGGGTCGCGCTGCTGGGGTGCGGCACCGTCGGCACCGAGGTGGTCCGGCTGCTCACCGACCAGGCGGCCGACCTCACCGCGCGCGTCGGCGCGCCGGTCGAGGTGGCCGGCATCGCCGTGCGCAAGCCGAACAAGCACCGCGAGGTGCCCGCGGAGCTGCTGACGACGGACGCCGAGGCCCTGGTCTCCTCCGCCGACGTGGACGTGGTCGTCGAGGTCATCGGCGGCATCGAGCCCGCCCGCACGCTGCTGCTGACCGCGCTGCGCGCGGGCAAGTCGGTGGTGACGGCGAACAAGGCGCTGCTGGCCGAGCACTCGGGCGAGCTGTTCGAGGCCGCCGACGCCTCCGGGGCCGACCTGTACTTCGAGGCGGCCGTGGCGGGCGCGATCCCGCTGCTGCGCCCGCTGCGCGAGTCGCTGGCCGGCGACCGCATCACCCGGGTGATGGGCATCGTCAACGGCACCACGAACTTCATCCTCTCGGGCATGGACTCGACGGGCGCGAGCTACGCCGAGACCCTGGAGGAGGCGACCCGGCTCGGGTACGCCGAGGCGGACCCGACCGCCGACGTGGACGGGTTCGACGCCGCGTCCAAGGCCGCCATCCTCGCCTCGCTGGCCTTCCACAGCCGGGTCACGGCCGCCGACGTGCACCGCGAGGGCATCGCCTCGGTCAGCGCGGCCGACATCGCCGCCGCCAAGGCGCTGGGCCGCACGGTCAAGCTGCTGGCCATCTGCGAGCGCGTGGCGCAGGACGACGGCGAGGGCATCTCGGTGCGGGTGCACCCGGCCATGATCCCGACCTCCCACCCGCTGGCGGGCGTGCACGGCGCGTTCAACGCGGTGTTCGTGGAGGCCGACGCGGCCGGCGAGATGATGTTCTACGGTCAGGGCGCGGGTGGCGCGCCGACCGCCAGCGCGGTGCTCGGCGACCTCGTCGCCGTGGCCCGCAACCGGGTTCACCGCGGGCGCGGCCCGCGTGAGTCGGCCTACGCGGGCCTGCCCGTGCGGCCGATGGGCCAGACGCCCACGCGTTATCACATCAGCCTCGACGTCGCCGACCGGGCGGGCGTGTTGTCGCAGGTGGCGGCGGTGTTCGCCGAGCACGACGTGAGCATCGCGGCGGTGCGGCAGGAGGGGCGGGTCGACGACGCCAGCCTGGTGATCGTCACCCACGCCGCGACCGACGCGGCACTGCGGTCGACCGTGGACAAAATCGGCGGGCTGCCCGTGGTTCGGGAAGTGGTCAGCGTGATGAGGGTGGAAGGCGAAGAGATTTGACGCCGCGAGCGACCGTCGGCGCAGCCGACAACCAGACGACCGCGCGGCCGGGGTGGCCGGGCATCATCCGCGCCTACGCGGACCGGATCCACCTCCCCGAGGGCGCGCGGGTCGTCACCCTCCACGAGGGCGGCACGCCCCTGGTGGCCGCCGGGCACCTGTCGGAGCTGACCGGCTGCGACGTCTACGTCAAGGTCGAGGGCGCGAACCCGACCGGCTCGTTCAAGGACCGCGGCATGACCGTGGCCATGACGCACGCCCTGGCCAGCGGCATCCGCGCGGTGATCTGCGCGTCGACCGGCAACACCTCGGCGAGCGCCGCGGCGTACGCGGCCAAGGCGGGCCTCACCGCCGCCGTGCTCGTGCCCCGCGGCAAGATCGCGCTGGGCAAGCTCGCCCAGGCCGTCTCGCACGGCGCCCGGATCCTGCAGATCGACGGCAACTTCGACGACTGCCTGGAACTGGCGGCCAAGACCTCGACCGAGTACCCGATCACGTTGGTCAACTCGGTCAACCCGGTGCGGCTGATCGGGCAGAAGACCGCCGCGTGGGAGATCTGCGACGTGCTGGGCCGCGCGCCCGACGTGCACTGCCTGCCCGTCGGCAACGCGGGCAACATCACGGCGTACTGGCGCGGCTACTCCGACTACGCGGCCGACGGCGTGACGTCGTCCACGCCCCGGATGTTCGGCTTCCAGGCCGCGGGCTCCGCGCCGCTGGTGCTGGGCAGGCCGGTGGCGGACCCGGAGACCATCGCGACCGCGATCCGGGTGGGCAGCCCGGCGTCGTGGACCGGCGCGGTGGCCGCCAAGGAGGAGTCCGGCGGCCTGTTCGAGGCCGTGACGGACGAGAAGATCCTGGAGGCGTACCGGCTGCTGGCCTCGACCGAGGGCATCTTCGTCGAGCCCGCGTCCGCGACCAGCGTGGCGGGCCTGCTGGCCACGGCCGCGGACGGCAGGCTGCCCCGGGGCTCCACGGTCGTCTGCACGGTCACCGGCCACGGCCTCAAGGACCCCGACACGGCCCTGCTCGGCATGCCCGAGGTGGCGCCGGTGCCGGTGGACCCCGAGGCCGTCGCGACCGCCCTGGAGCTGGCGTGACGCGTGGTGTCCGCGTCACCGTGCCCGCGTCCACGGCGAACCTCGGCTCCGGCTTCGACGCGCTGGGCATGGCGCTGGGCCTGCACGACGAGCTGGAGTTCGCCGTGACCGGCGGCGGCCTGGAGGTGGAGGCATCCGGTGAGGGCGCCGGCTCCGTGCCGACCGACGAGCGGCACCTGGTCGTGCGGGCCTTCCGCGCGGCCTGCGAGCTGGTCGGCGTCGAGGTGCCGGGGCTGCGGCTGACGTGCCGCAACGCCATCCCGCACGCCAGGGGCCTCGGCTCCTCGGCGGCGGCGGTGGTGGCCGGCGTGGCGGCCGGGTTCGCCCTGGCCGGTCGCGAGTCGGACACGAGCGCGTTGCAACTCGCAGCGGAGTTCGAGGGCCACGCCGACAACGCGGCGGCGGCCATGTTCGGCGGGGTGGCGATCGCGTGGACGCACGGTGACCGCTACCGCGCTGTTCGTGTGGAACCGCACCCCGGTGTGACGCCGGTCGTGCTCGTGCCGGAGGAGGAGTCCTCCACGCACGCCACCCGGGGGCTGCTGCCGTCCAAGGTGCCGCACGAGGACGCGGCGTTCGCCGCCGGCCGGTCCGCGCTGGCCGTGCACGCGCTGGCCGCGGACCCGTCGCTGTTGCTCGACGCGCTGGACGACCGGCTGCACGAGCCGTACCGGGAACCGGCCTGGCCTGCGACGACGCGCCTGGTGCGGTCGCTGCGGGAGGCCGGGGTGGCCGCCGCGGTGTCCGGGGCGGGACCGGCGGTCCTGGCCCTGCCACCGGACGGGGTGCTCCCGCCCCGGGTGGACACGACGGGGTTCGAGACCCGCCGGGTGCCGGTCGACCTGGGCGGGGTCCGGGTTGCGCCACTCGGCTGAGCGACGCGACGCGCCGTGCCCCGGTTGTTGCACCCGGCCGGACCGGCGTCTACCCTCGGGGCCATCAGTCACCGCGCGCACGGGCGCCGGTGTGGTGCCCGGACGTTCGTTCCGGATCGCATTCCTCCAGTGACTTGGCTCTGTGCCGTACGGACGGGGCCGACGCTGGAAGGCACCCGCTCGCCGTGTGACCGAAGTCCCGTACCGGAGGACTCCGCTTTCGTGCGCGTTCCGCGCCGTCCGAGGTCCGCCTGCACCGGGGCGAAACTGCCGGGCCGCATTCCGTCGGACGGCAGGTCCGCTGGGTCGCGTAGGAGGCGCGACCCGGTCAGGAAGGACATGTGTGACCAACACCGATGTACTGAGCAGCCAAGCTCCTGCTGCTCCCGCCGCTGCCAGTTCCGGAGCCGAGGAGAACGCTCTGACCACCACTTCGAACGGCAGCGCCACGCCGCGCAAGCGCGCGGGCCTCTCCGGGATGGTGCTGGCCGAACTCCGTGAACTCGCGGGTCAGCTGGGCATCACCGGCACGGCCGGCCTCCGCAAGGGCGACCTGATCGCCGCCATCAAGGAGCGGCAGGGCGGCACCTCCGGTCGGGGCAGTGCCGCGACGCCGCCCAAGGCCGAGAAGAAGGCCGAGGCGCCCAAGGCGGTCGTCGAGAAGGCGCCCGTCGCGGAGAAGGCCGTCGAGGCTCCCGCGGTGGACAAGCCGACCCAGCAGCAGCTCGACGTGGCCGAGCGGCCCGCGGAGGAGGAGGGCGGTCGTCGGGGCAACCGCCGCCGCCGTTCCGCCAACCGGCCCGCGGGCAGCCCCGAGGCGCCGGCCGCGGACGACCGGCAGGCCCCGCCGCAGGCGGACCGGCCCGCCCAGTCCGACCGCTCCCAGGGTGACCGCTCCCAGTCCGACCGCTCCCAGGGCGACGGCCGCCAGGGCGAGCGGTCCGAGCGGCCGGAGCGCGGCGAGCGGCAGGACCGCCCCGAGCGGGGCGACCGGTCCGACCGCGGTGACCGCCAGGACCGCTCCGAGCAGCGCGAGCAGCGCCAGGACCGGGGCGAGCGCGGCAACCGGGGCGACCGGTCCGACCGCGGCGACCGGCAGGACCGGGGTGGTCGGGACGACCGGGGCGACCGGGGTGGCCGCGACCAGAACCGCAACCGCCAGCAGAGCGGGCCGGACGACGGTGACGAGGAGGGCGGCCGTCGCGGTCGCCGCTTCCGGGACCGCCGCCGCCGCGGTGGCCGCGGTGACGACGGCGGCCCCACCACCGACACCGAGGTGCGCGAGGACGACGTCCTGCTGCCCGTGGCGGGCATCCTCGACGTGCTGGAGAACTACGCGTTCGTCCGCACCTCGGGCTACCTGGCCGGGCCGAACGACGTCTACGTGTCGTTGTCGCTGGTCCGCAAGTACGGGCTGCGCCGCGGCGACGCCCTGATCGGCGCCGTGCGGCAGCCGCGCGACGGCGAGCAGCAGCGCCAGAAGTTCAACCCGCTCGTCCGGGTGGACAAGATCAACGGGCTCGACCCGGAGGAGTCCCGCAACCGGCCGGACTTCACCAAGCTGACCCCGCTGTACCCGAACGAGCGACTGCGGCTGGAGACCGAGCCGCACATCCTCACCACGCGCGTCATCGACCTGGTGATGCCGATCGGCAAGGGCCAGCGCGCCCTGGTCGTGTCGCCGCCGAAGGCGGGCAAGACCTCGGTGCTCCAGGCGATCGCCAACGCGATCACCAAGAACAACCCCGAGTGCCACCTGATGGTGGTGCTGGTGGACGAGCGCCCGGAAGAGGTCACCGACATGCAGCGGTCGGTGAAGGGCGAGGTCATCGCCTCCACCTTCGACCGCCCGCCGTCGGACCACACCACGATCTCGGAGCTGGCCATCGAGCGGGCGAAGCGCCTCGTCGAGATGGGTCACGACGTGGTCGTGCTGCTGGACTCGATCACCCGCCTGGGCCGTGCCTACAACCTCGCGGCCCCCGCGAGCGGCCGGATCCTGTCCGGTGGTGTCGACTCGACCGCGCTGTACCCGCCCAAGCGGTTCCTGGGCGCGGCCCGCAACATCGAGGGCGGCGGCTCGCTGACCGTCATCGCGACGGCCCTGGTCGAGACCGGGTCCGCGGGTGACAGCGTGATCTTCGAGGAGTTCAAGGGCACCGGCAACGCCGAGCTCAAGCTCGACCGCAAGATCGCGGACAAGCGGACCTTCCCGGCGGTGGACGTGGACTCGTCCGGCACCCGCAAGGAGGACCTGCTGCTCTCGCCCGACGAGCTGGCGGTCATGCACAAGCTGCGCCGGGTGCTGCACGCGCTGGACAGCCAGCAGGCCATCGACCTGCTGCTGGACCGCCTGCGCAAGAGCCGCACGAACATCGAGTTCCTGATGCAGGTGGCGAAGACCACCCCGGGCGCGGACAACGACTGACCGCGTTCGACCCACCGAAGGCCCGTCCGGCGTGCTCGCCGGGCGGGCCTTCGGCGTGGTGGGGGACCGCGGGGTCGGGGAGGCTTCGTCCGGGCGCGTTCAGCAGGGTGGCGCGGGCGAGACGAGGCCCGCCTCGGCCAGCTCGGCGGTGCGGCGGCGCTCGTGGAAGTACCGGGCGACCAGCAGCGCGGTGACGGGCACGCCGAGGCACGCCACGACCACCGCGGGCACCCGCACGCCGTCCACCAGCACGCCGAGGACCACCACGGCGGCCGGGTACGGCCGGCGCAGCCACCGGCGCTGCCACGGCGCGCTCCACAGCACCGCGCCCGACGTGGCCAGGGCGACGGCGGCGCCCGCGCCGAACAGCGGGCTGGACAGCGCCAGGGGGCCGGGTGCCCCGAGCAGCAGGCCGCCCAACCCGGTGAGGCCGAGGACGGCGATGCCGAACACGAACGGCACGGCGAGCCACGTGGTCAGCGGCAGGGGACGCCCGACGGTGCAGAACACGCGGCCAGTGTGGCGTCCACACCGCACCGAGCGCTGCTCTCTGTAGTTCAGCGGTTACCTCGTGCGCCAAATGGTCGACCACCATCGGCGAGCGGTTGTGACGCCGCACACCGGGAACAACGGCGGTCCACCTGGCGTTGCAGCGGGTGTCAGCCGATCTGGCACACTGTCGGGTCGAGTCCGGCTCCGGTTCACCTCGAGGATTCCCGACGAGGACCCGGCGGCCACTTAGGAAAGGGACAAGACGTTGAAGACCGGCATTCACCCCGAGTACGTGACGACCCAGGTCACCTGCAACTGCGGCAACACCTTCAGCACGCGCAGCACCCAGTCGTCCGGCGCCATCCACGTCGAGATCTGCTCGAACTGCCACCCGTTCTACACGGGCAAGCAGAAGATCATGGACACCGGTGGCCGGGTCGCGCGCTTCGAGGCCCGCTACGGCAAGCGCGCCAAGTAGTTGCCAGAACGGCGTCCACCCCGAATCCGCGGGTGGGCGCCGTTGTCGTCTCCACACCCTTTCCGCCAGACGTTGAGACCGGAGCGAGACCGTGACGCTGGACGCCCTGCTGGCCGAGCACGCCGAGCTGGAAGCCAAGCTCGCCGACCCCTCGGTGCACGCCGACCAGGCGGGCGCGCGCAAGCTCGGCAAGCGCTACGCGGAGCTGACCCCGATCGTGAAGGCCGCCCGTGAGCTGGAGCAGGCGCAGTCCGACCTGGAGACCGCGCGGGAGCTGGCCGCCGAGGACCAGTCGTTCGCCGAGGAGGCCGAGGAGCTGGCCAGGGCCGTCCCCGCGCTGGAGTCCAAGCTGACCGAGCTGCTCCTGCCGCGCGACCCGCACGACGGCGCGGACGTGGTGCTGGAGATCAAGTCCGGTGAGGGCGGCGAGGAGTCGGCCCTGTTCGCCGGCGACCTGCTGCGCATGTACCTGCGGTACGCCGAACGGCACGGGTGGAAGGCCGAAGTGCTCGACGGCACCGACTCCGACCTGGGCGGCTTCAAGGACGTCACGGTGGCCA
Source organism: Actinosynnema sp. NPDC053489 (assembly GCF_044544865.1). NCBI lineage: Bacteria > Bacillati > Actinomycetota > Actinomycetes > Pseudonocardiales > Pseudonocardiaceae > Actinosynnema > Actinosynnema sp. NPDC053489. Next base: position 163,127 of record NZ_JBITXT010000010.1, read on the forward strand.
TCAAGAGCCGCGCCGACACCCCGGACGGCGTCTGGTCGCGGCTGAAGTACGAGGGCGGCGTGCACCGCGTGCAGCGGGTGCCCGTGACCGAGTCGCAGGGCCGCATCCACACCTCCGCCGCGGGCGTCCTGGTGTTCCCCGAGCTGGACGAGGTCGAGGTCGAGATCGACGAGAACGACCTGCGCGTGGACGTGTTCCGCTCGTCCGGCAAGGGCGGGCAGAGCGTCAACACGACCGACTCGGCGGTCCGCATCACGCACCTGCCCACCGGCATCGTGGTCTCCTGCCAGAACGAGCGCAGCCAGCTCCAGAACAAGGCGCGCGCGATGCAGGTGCTCCAGGCGCGGCTGACCGCGTTGGCCGAGGAGAAGCAGCAGCAGGAGGCGTCCGACGCCCGCCGCTCGCAGATCCGCACGGTCGACCGGTCCGAGCGGGTCCGGACCTACAACTTCCCGGAATCGCGCATCTCCGATCACCGCGTTGGGTACAAAGCCCATAACCTGGACCAAGTGCTCGACGGCGACCTCGACGCGGTGCTGGACGCGTTGGCGGCGGCGGACCGCGCGGAGCGCCTCGCCGGCGGGTGAGGCGGAGAGTAGGGGGCTCGCGATGGCGGAAATCCTGGTGAACCCGCGCAGCGCCCCCCTCGACGCCGTGCTCGGGATCCGCGTGGTCGACCTGCCACCCGACGAGCGGGTCGTGGTGAGCGCCTCGACGGGCGACTGGGCCTCCTCGGCGGTGTTCCTGGCCGACGAGCGGGGCGTGGTGGACCTCGCGCGGCACGCGCCGGTCGAAGGCGACTACTCCGGTGTCGACCCGATGGGCCTGTTCTGGTCGATGACCCGCACGGGTGAACCGGCCGGCCCCACGCTGGTCGAGGTCGTCGGGGTCGGCAAGGTGGAGCTGGAGCGGCGGACCGTGCCCGAGGGGGTGCGGCGGACCGAGGTGCGCGAGAACGGCCTGGTCGGCGTGCTGTACGAGCCCGACGACGGCGAGGCGCACCCCGGCGTGCTGGTGCTGGGCGGCTCGGAGGGCGGCCTGCGCGAGCCGGACGCGGCGCTGCTGGCCGGGCACGGGTTCGCGGCGCTGGCGCTGGCCTACTTCGGACTCCCCGACCTGCCCGACGACCTGGTCGAGGTCCCGCTGGAGTACTTCGGGACCGCGCTGGACCTGCTCGCCTCGCGCCCGGGCGGCTCGGCGGAGGGTGGCCCGGTGGCGGTCGGTGTGGTCGGCGGGTCGCGCGGCGGTGAGCTGGCGTTGCTGATCGGTGCGACGTTCCCGCAGGTCAAGGCCGTGGTGAGCGTGGCGGGCAGCGGGGTCGTGACGCAGTGCGTCGGACCGGGCGCGCGGCTGCTGCAGAAGCTGGAGCACGAGGGCGCGTCGTGGACGTGGCAGGGCAGGCCGCTGCCGTACCTGCCGTACTCCGTGCCCGGGGAGCTGCGCCGGCAGGTGGTCGCGGGCGAGCCCGTGGCGCTGAGGGCGGCGTTCGACCTGTCCGACGGCATCCCCGAGGACACCGAGATCCCGGTCGAGCGCATCGAGGGCGGTGTGTTGCTGCTCTCACCCGGTCGGGACGAGTCGTGGCCGGCCGAGGAGCTGGGCGAGGTCGCGTGGCGCCGGTTGACCGCGGCCGGGCACGGGCACCGGCACGAGCACGTGGTGTACCCCGAGGCAGGACACCTGATCGCGGGCCCGCCGCACCGGCCGCTGACCGAACTGGTGGTCCCCGGGCCGGGCGTGGCCTTCTCGACGGGCGGCTCACCCGCCGCCACGGCCGCCGCGCGCGCCGACGCCTGGCGCCGGACCGTTGAGTTCTTGTCGGACCAACTGGGCACCTAATGTGTGATTCATGAGCGCACACTTTGACGTCGTGGTCCTCGGTGCGGGGCCAGGCGGGTACGTCGCCGCGATCCGGGCCGCCCAGCTGGGGCTGAAGACGGCGGTCATCGAGGAGCGTTACTGGGGCGGGGTGTGCCTGAACGTGGGCTGCATCCCGTCCAAGGCCCTCCTGCGCAACGCGGAGCTCGCGCACCTGTTCACCCACGAGCAGAAGACCTACGGCATCCAGGTCGACGGCTCGGTGAAGTTCGACTACGGCGCCGCCTACGAGCGCAGCCGGAAGGTCGCGGACGGGCGCGTCAAGGGCGTGCACTTCCTGATGAAGAAGAACGGCATCACCGAGTACAACGGTCGGGGGACGTTCGTCGACGCCAACACCATCCAGGTGGGTGACGAGACCGTCACGTTCTCGCACGCGATCATCGCGGCCGGCGCCACGACCCGACTCCTGCCGGGTACGAAGCTGTCCGACCGGGTGGTGACCTACGAGGAGCAGATCCTGTCGCAGGACCTGCCCGGGAGCATCGTCATCGCGGGCGCCGGCGCCATCGGCGTCGAGTTCGCCTACGTGCTGCACAACTACGGCGTGAAGGTCACCATCGTCGAGTTCCTCGACCGGGTGGTCCCGCTGGAGGACGCCGAGGTGTCCGCCGAGCTGGCCAAGCGGTACAAGCGGCTCGGGATCGACGTGCGGACGTCCACGAGGGTCGAGTCCATCGACGACTCCGGGCCGAGCGTGCGGGTCACCGTCTCCAAGGACGGCGTCGAGGAGGTGCTGGAGGCCGACAAGGTGCTCCAGGCCATCGGGTTCCAGCCGCGGGTCGAGGGCTACGGGCTGGAGAACACCGGCGTCGGGCTCACCGAGCGCGGCGCGATCGCGGTCGACGGCCGCGGGCGCACCACGGTGGAGAACATCTTCGCGATCGGCGACGTGACGGCCAAGCTGATGCTGGCCCACGCCGCCGAGTCGATGGGCATCATCGCCGCGGAGACGATCGCGGGCGCGGAGACCATGGAGCTGGACTTCGTGATGATCCCGCGGGCCACCTACTGCCAGCCGCAGATCGCGTCGTTCGGGTGGACCGAGGCGCAGGCGCGCGAGCGCGGGTTCGACGTGAAGGTGGCGAAGTTCCCGTTCACCGCGAACGGCAAGGCGCACGGCATCGGCGACTCCGGCGGGTTCGTGAAGCTGATCAGCGACGCCAAGTACGGCGAGCTGCTCGGCGGCCACCTGATCGGACCGGACGTCACCGAGCTGCTTCCGGAGCTGACGCTGGCCCAGCAGTGGGACCTGACCGTGCACGAGGTGGCGCGCAACGTGCACGCGCACCCCACGTTGGGCGAGGCGGTCAAGGAAGCGGTCCACGGCCTGGCCGGCCACATGATCAACTTCTGATCCCCCTACCCTTGGCGCATGACCAGACACCCGCTGCGGCTGGCGATCATGGAAGCGGAACGCATGCTGGCCGCGGCGGGTGTGGACAGTCCGCGCGCGGACGCGGAGCTGCTGGCCGCGCACGTGCTCGGCGTCGAGCGGTCGCGGCTGGCGCTGATCCCGATGGTCGACCCGCCCGTCGTGGAGGCGCTGCACCAGGCCGTCCGGCGGCGCACGACGCGCGTGCCGCTGCAGCACATCACCGGGTGGGCGCACCTGGGCGGGATCGACGTGGAGGTCGGTCCGGGCGTGTTCATCCCGCGCCCGGAGACCGAGCTGATGCTGGAGTGGGGGCTGTCCACTGTGGAGTCGGACGCCCCGGTGGTGGTGGACCTGTGCACCGGGTCGGGCGCGTTGGCGTTGGCGGCGGCGCACCGGCTGCCGCACGCGTCCGTGCACGCGGTGGAGCGCCACCCCTCGGCGCTGTCGTGGGCGCGGCGCAACGCGGAGGCCCGTGCGGCGGCGGGTGACACGCCGATCACGCTGCACGCCGGTGACGTGACGTCGCCGGACGTGCTGGCGGACCTGGACGGTCAGGTCGACCTGGTGCTGTGCAACCCGCCCTACGTGCCGGAGGGGACCGAGGTGCAGCCGGAGGTCGCCGAGCACGACCCGCGCGAGGCGGTGTTCGGCGGACCGGACGGGCTGGAGGTGATCCGGCACGTCGTGGCGGTGGCGGCGCGGTTGCTCAAGCCCGGCGGGTACGTGGCGATCGAGCACGACGACAGCCACGGGAACATCGTGCCCGCGCTGCTGGGGACGCGGCGGGTGCTGACCGACATCGAGGACCACCGGGACCTGGCGTGGAGGCCGCGGTTCGCGACGGCGCGCCGGGTGCCCTGAGCCGGGTGCCCTGACGGGTGGGGAGCCCTTTCAGGGGGTGGCGGTGTCGACCATCCTGGTGAGGCGCGCCTTCGTCAGGTCCCACTCCCGCGGCGGGCCGGCGGAGTAGAGGACGTACTCGACCCCGTTCGCCTCCCAGAAGGCGGTGGCGACCCGCTTCGCGTCGGGTGCTCCCGCGTTCTCCTCGAACTCCCAGGTGACGGCCGGGTGGTCGCGGATCGTCGTGCCCGTGAGGGTGAGGCGGCGGTGGCCCGGTTCGCGTTCCCGGTCGGTGGCGGCCGCGGTGATGCGGTCCAGCAGCGGTGTCGCCGGGTCGGTGACGGGGGCTCCGCCCAGGCGCAGTTCGCGGGCCGGTGCGGTCGGGTCGGTGGCGACGAGGGTGGTGGCGACGGTGCCCGGGGTGACGGTCCAGTCGGCCGGGATGGTGGTGGTGAGGCCGCCCGGGGCGGTGATCCGCCGGGTGTCGGGGGGCGGGGGTGCCGAGGGTGGTGTGGCTGAGGTCGGTGAGGTGGGTGGGGGCGCGGTGACGCCCGGGGTGGTCGGACCTGGGGTGGTCGGGCCTGGGGTGGTCGGCCCCGGGGTGGTTGCGGCGGCGAGGGTCGGTTCGTTGGCGGTGTAGGACAGGTAGGCGGCTGCGCCTGCCAGGAGGAGGTAGGCGGCGGCGGAGGTCAGCGCCAGGGGGAGAGCGCCGATCTGGTTCTTCGCGGCCGCTGGACGCCTCGCCATCGGGATATTCTGGCCGCCGGCGCTCCGCCGAGCAAAGCCGAGCGAATCGGAGAACTCGCGATGGCTGTCACTGGGCCGAACGAGTGGAGCGAACTCGTGGAATGGCTCAGGACTCGGGTCGTCCACGCGGACCTCGCCGATTTCGACGACCGGGACCGGGGGCGGTTGGCGCGTGCGCTGACCGCGGTGCTGTCGGGATTGGACGGTGACGCGGCGGCTGCCGCGAGTGCGGCAGAGGTCGTGCGAGGGGAGTTGGAGCCCAAGGGGTCCGAGGGCGGTGGGTCTGAGGGCGGTGGGTTCGAGGGCGGCGGGTCGGCGCGGGCGGATGACGTGTTGCGGGCGCACCTGGCGGTCGTGCTGGCGGCCCGGAGCGGTGGGGTGCGGGCGCTCAGGTCCGACGGGGCGCTGGTCGTGGCGAACGCCCGCCAGTGGGCCGAGTGCCGGGCGCTGGCGGACGAGATCGCGGCGTTGAGCCCGGATCCCGCGATGATCGCGTTCGCCGGGGACCTCCGCCGGAGGGCGGACGAGGCCCGGCGGTGGCGGTGGGTCCAGCCCGACCCGTGGACGACCGGGGTGGTCGCGTTGGCGGTCCTCGTCCTGCCGTTCGTGGGCGGGGTGATCGGGAGCGCGGTGGTCGCGGCCGGCGGGGTGGTGGTCGGGGCCGGGTTGGTGTTCGGGTTCGTGATGGCGCACCGCAAGCGGCAGTGGGTGCAGGAGGCGGGTTCGGTGGTCGAGTCCGGCTCGATTTGACACCGGGCCCTTACCGGCGCCCCAGGCCGGCCGAACCCATCTCAAATCGAGCCTCGTGGGCCGATTGCGAGCCCGTTGTGGGTCATTGGTTTACGAGTGCTTCGTATTCACGCGGGCATTGGTGATCGGCGGGTCGTGCGGTGACCGGTGTGGTGGCTCTGCGTGATCTGGCGAGGTTGCGGTGCGTGGTTGTGACCTGGGCCGCTGGGGATTCCGGTGCTGTGCTTGGATCAGCGGGGTGAGCACAATCTACGATTGTGGTGTTCCGGCCGATCGGGCGGCGGGGCTCGCGGCCGCCGCCGGTGCGGTGCGGTCCGGGCGGTTGGTCGTCCTGCCCACCGACACGCTCTACGGCATCGGATGCGACGCGTTCGACGCGGCCGCGGTGCGGGCGCTGCTGGCGGCCAAGGGGCGTGGCCCCGACCTGCCCGTGCCCGTGCTCGTCGGGTCCTGGACGACGGTCGACGGGCTCGTCCTCGGGGTTCCCCGGCAGGCTCGCGCGTTGATCGAGGCGTTCTGGCCCGGTGGGTTGTCCCTCGTGCTGTCGCACGCGCCCTCGCTGGCGTGGGATCTCGGTCACACCCGCGGCACGGTCATGCTGCGCATGCCGCTGCACCCCGTGGCGCTGGAGCTGCTGCGCGACGTCGGCCCGATGGCGGTGTCCAGCGCGAACAAGGCGGGCTTCGCCCCGGCGAGCACGGCCCAGGAGGCGTGGGACCAGCTCGGCGAGGAGGTCGGCGTCTACCTCGACGGCGGTCCGGCGACCGACAGCACCGGCTCCACCATCGTGGACCTGACCGGGCCCGAGCCCGTGGTGCTGCGGGAGGGCGCGGTGGCGGTGGCGGAGGTGTCCGAGGTGCTCGGGGTCGAAGTCGAGGTCGCCCGCTAGTGGATCTTCCCGATCGGAGTAGCGTGGTGGTTCCTTCCCCCGATACCCCATTGCCGAGGGGCTAGCCTGCTGTGGGCCCGTTGCCTGCCGTGTCCAACGTCCTCCCCGTCCGGGAGTACCTGCTCGTCGCCCTGACCGCCGCGGTCGTGACGTTCCTGCTCGTCGGTCTCGTGCGGGCCCTCGCGTTCCGGATCGGGGCCGTCGCCTACCCGCGCCAGCGGGACGTGCACGTCCAACCCATGCCGCGGATGGGCGGCCTCGCCATGTACGGCGGGGTGCTCGGCGGCATGCTCCTGGCGCACCAGCTCCCGGTGCTGCGCTCGGCCTTCGACTTCTCCTACGACCCGCACGCGGTGATCGTGGCGGGCGGCATCATCGTGCTCGTCGGCGTCCTCGACGACCGCTTCGAGCTGGACTCGCTGACGAAGCTCGCGGGCCAGGTGACGTCGGCGGGCGTCCTGGTGCTGTTCGGCCTGCAGTGGATGTCGTTCTGGGTGCCGTGGGGCGACGGCGGCGAGGGCACCGGCTCGCTGCTGTCGCTGGACCAGAACCAGGGCGCGATCCTCAGCGTGCTGCTGGCCGTGACGATGGTCAACGCGATGAACTTCGTGGACGGCCTGGACGGCCTGGCCGCGGGCATCGGGCTCATCGCCGCGGCGGCCACGTGCGTGTTCTCCATCGGGCTGCTCGCCAACAACGGCGGCGACGTCGGCGCGTACCCGCCGGCCCTCATCGCGGCCACGCTGGCGGGCGCCTGCCTCGGCTTCCTGCCGCACAACTTCAACCCCGCCCGGATCTTCATGGGCGACTCCGGGTCGATGCTCATCGGCCTGATGCTCGCGGCGGCCACGATCTCGGCCTCCGGCAAGATCAACTACGAGTCGGTGCGCGCCCCCGACGTCCTCGGCCTGCTGTCGCCGCTGGTCGTGGTGGCCGCGGTGCTGTTCGTGCCGATGCTGGACCTGCTGATGGCGGTCGTGCGGCGGACCCGGCGCGGCGAGAGCCCGTTCTCCGCCGACAAGATGCACCTGCACCACCGGCTGCTCGAGATCGGCCACTCCCAGCGCCGCGCGGTGCTGCTGATCTACCTGTGGGCGGGCGTGCTGGCGTTCGGCGCGGTGGCGCTGACGCTGTTCGACGCCGCGGTCGTCGTGTGGTGCCTGGCGATCGGTCTCGTTCTCGCGCTGTTGGTCTCCGCGATACCCAGGCTTCGCGAAGTGCGCCGCAGTTGACCCCCGATGGCGTGGTCAGGACCAAGCCCTCTTTACACTCGGTGGTGATGGGTGGGAAGAGGTGACATGAGCTCTCCGGAGAAGACGGAGTGGACGCACGAGGCCGTCGTGCGGCGACTCGCAGGTGAGATGTACCGCGGCGCGCTGTGGGCGGCACTCGCGACCGTGGCGGCGGGCGCGATCCTCTGGACGGTGCTGGCCGGTGTGCCCGGCCTGGTCGCCGCGCTGATCGGCGGTGCGATCGCGTGCCTGTCCTCGGCCGCGACGCTGCTGCTCATGCACCGCACCGCCGCGATGCCGCTCCAGGTGATCATGGTGGCGGCGTTCGCCGGGTTCATGGGCAAGCTGATCCTGCTGTTCGCGGTGATGCTGGTCCTGCGGAAGTTCCCGGTCCTGCACACCAACGCGCTGGCCCTGACCATGGCCGCGACCATCCTGGTGGCCACCGCCCTGGAGGTGCGCGCCTCCAAGCGCAGTCGCAGTCAGATCGTCATCCCGACCCCTGGAAACACCTGATCTACCGGCTGGTACGGTGCGCGCAAGACGGGACACCCGGCTAGGTGGGGTGCCTCTCGCAGGCGCTTGCGGTCCGTAAGGTACGTTAAGTCCCGATCGTGACGATTCCCCCGGCGGAGTGAACGCCGGCCGGGAGAACCGGAAGGAACACAGTGACCACGATGGTGCTGGCTGCGGGTGATGAGTTCGTCGCACCCGGCGTGAAGGACTTCTTCCTCCCGCCGATCTTCGGTGAGGTCACCAAGCCCATGGTGCTTCTGGTGCTCTCGATCTTGATCATCGGTGCGTTCTTCATCGCGGCGACCCGCAACCTCAAGCTCGTTCCCGGCAAGTTCCAGTTCGCCGCCGAGTCGCTCTACGACGTCGGCCGCAACACGATCGCGCGCGAGCAGATCGGTGGCAAGGACTTCAAGCCCTTCGTCCCGCTGATCCTGACGGTGTTCACCTTCGTCCTGGTGAACAACCTGTTCGGCCTCATCCCGTTCGTGCAGTTCCCGACGATGTCGCACATCGGATTCCCGCTGGCCGTCTCGGTGCTCGTGATCTACCCCGTGTACCACTTCGTCGGATTCAAGCGCCACGGGTTCCTCGGTTACCTGAAGCACCAGACCATGCCGCCCGGCGCGCCGTGGTTCGTGCTCATCCTGCTGATTCCGATCGAGTTCTTCCAGAAGTTCTTCCTGAACCCGCTCACGCTCGCCATTCGAGTCTTCGCGGCGATGTTCGCGGGTCACCTGCTCCTGCTGGTGTTCACCCTGGCCGGTGAGTACCTGCTCTTCGCCGGCGGCATCACCGTCGTCGTCGCGCCCGTCGCGTTCGTCTTCGCCATCGCGCTGACGTTCCTGGAGGCGCTGATCATGGTCCTGCAGGCCTACATCTTCGCGCTGCTGTCCGCCAACTACATCGGCGCGGCGCTGGCCGAAGAGCACTGAGAAAACACAAGCCTCCGATCCGCGAGCGTTCGCGGACCGAGTTGGAAAGGGAACAGCACAAGTGAGCGCTATCGTTCTTGCTCAGGAAGCCGCGAACGTCAACCTGAACCAGGGCCTCGCTGCCATCGGCTACGGCCTCGCGGCCATCGGCCCCGGCATCGGCGTGGGTCTGATCTTCTCCTCGGTCATCAACGGCACCGCCCGTCAGCCCGAGGCCCGCGGCGTGCTGCTGAGCCTGGCCTGGACCACGTTCGCCATCGTCGAGGTGCTCGCGCTGCTCGGCTTCGTCGTGTACTTCCTCGCCACCGCGGGCTGAGTACCGGTTCATCGCATCAGAGAGGTTTGTGATGAATACCCTCATCTTGGCGGCGGAGGAAGGGGCCATCAACCCCGTCCTGCCGCACACGTCGGAGATCATCCTCGGCCTGATCTCGTTCCTGCTGCTGTTCTTCGTCATCAAGAAGTTCGTGTCGCCGCGCTTCGAGACGTTGTACGCGGAACGCGCCGCCAAGATCGAGGGCGGGATCGAGAAGGCCGAGCAGGCGCAGGCCCAGGCGCAGGAGACGCTGGAGCAGTACAAGGCGCAGCTCGCCGAGGCCCGCGCCGAGGCGGCCCGCATCCGCGACGACGCCCGCATCGAGGGCGAGCAGATCATCAGCGAGCTGCGCGCCAAGGCGCAGGAGGAGTCCGCGCGGATCATCGCGCAGGGGCAGACCCAGCTCGAGACGCAGCGGGCGCAGATCGTCGCCGAGCTGCGGGGCGAGCTGGGCAGGCTGGCCATCGACCTGGCGGACCGGGTCGTCGGCGAGTCGCTGGAGGACGAGGTGCGCCGCCGGGGCACCGTCGACCGGTTCCTCTCCGAGCTCGACGGCACGTCGGCTCCGGCCGTCAAGTGAGGGAACGCCGATGACGCTGCACGCCGCTAGCCGTGACGCCCTGGCCGCCGCCGAGCTGCGGCTGCTGGAGGTGGTCGACGGCACGACCGCCGGCGAGCCCCTGGGTGAGCTGGGCGAGGAGCTGTTCGCGGTCGTCAGCCTGCTGTCGGCGCAGCCCGCGCTGCGCCGGGCGCTGGCCGACAACTCCTCCGACCCCACCACCCGGGAGCAGCTGCTGCGCGGCCTGCTCGGCGGCAAGGTCGCCGACGTGACCGTGCAGGTGCTGGCGACGGTCGTGACCGCGCGCTGGTCGAGCCCGCGCGAGCTGGTCGACGGCATCGAGTCCCTGGCCCGCACCACGCTGCTGGTGCGGGCGGAGCGGGACGGCAAGCTCGACTCCGTCGAGGACGAGCTGTTCCGGCTCGGCCGCATCATCGCGGGCAACCACGAGCTGGAGCTGGCGCTGTCCGACCCGGCGGCCGACCCCGCGGGCAAGGTCGCGCTGGTCGACAGCCTGGTGGCGGGCAAGGTGGACGGCACGACCAAGACCCTCGTCGACCAGCTCGTCCGCGAGCCGCGCGGCCAGGGTGTCGTCAACGGCCTGGGCGACCTCGCGTCGCTCGCGGCCAAGCGCCGGGAACGTTCCGTCGCCTACGTGCGTTCCGCCGTCGAGCTGGACGCGGCGCAGCAGGAGCGACTCGAGGCCACGTTGACCCGGATCTACTCCAGGCCGATCGCGCTGCACGTGGAGGTCGACCCGACGCTGCGCGGCGGCCTGCTCATCAAGATCGGCGACGAAGTCATCGACGGAAGCGTGGCGGGTCGGCTGGCGTCCCTGCGCCGCGACCTCGCCGGCTGACCGAACCGGAACCGCGGCCCACAAGCCCCTTTCCCGAAAACGAAGTGAGAGCAGGAACGACATGGCGGAGCTGACGATCTCGTCGGACGAGATCCGCAGTGCGATCGAGAAGTACGTCTCGACCTACTCCCCGGAAGTCAGCCGGGAAGAGGTCGGCGTCGTCGCGGAGACCTACGACGGCATCGCCATCGTCGAGGGTCTGCCCGGCACCATGACCAACGAGCTGCTGGAGTTCCCCGGCGGCGTGCTCGGCGTGGCCCTGAACCTGGAAGTCCGCCAGATCGGCGCGGTCATCCTGGGCGACTTCGACAAGATCGAAGAGGGCCAGGAGGTCAAGCGGACCGGCCAGGTGCTCTCCGTGCCGGTCGGCGACGGCTTCCTCGGCCGCGTGGTGAACCCGCTCGGCCAGCCGATCGACGGCCTCGGCGACATCGTGGCCGACGACAACCGCGCGCTCGAGCTGCAGGCCGCGACCGTGCTGCAGCGGCAGCCGGTGAGCGAGCCGATGCAGACCGGCATCAAGGCCATCGACGCCATGACGCCGATCGGCCGCGGCCAGCGCCAGCTGATCATCGGCGACCGCAAGACCGGCAAGACCGCGGTCTGCATCGACACGATCATCAACCAGAAGAAGGCGTGGGAGTCGGGCGACCCGACGCAGCAGGTCCGCTGCGTCTACGTCGCCATCGGCCAGAAGGGCTCCACCATCGCGGGCGTCAAGGCCGCGCTGGAGGAGGCGGGCGCGCTGGAGTACACCACCATCGTCGCCGCGCCCGCGTCCGACTCGGCCGGCTTCAAGTGGCTCGCGCCCTACACCGGCTCGGCCATCGGCCAGCACTGGATGTACCAGGGCAAGCACGTCCTGATCATCTTCGACGACCTGACCAAGCAGGCGGAGGCGTACCGCGCCATCTCGCTGCTGCTGCGCCGCCCGCCGGGCCGCGAGGCCTACCCCGGCGACGTCTTCTACTTGCACTCGCGCCTGCTGGAGCGCTGCGCGAAGCTGTCCGACGACATGGGCGGCGGCTCGATGACCGGTCTGCCGATCATCGAGACCAAGGCCAACGACGTGTCGGCGTACATCCCGACCAACGTCATCTCGATCACCGACGGCCAGTGCTTCCTGGAGTCGGACCTGTTCAACGCCGGTGTGCGCCCGGCCGTCAACGTGGGCATCTCGGTGTCCCGCGTCGGTGGCGCCGCGCAGATCAAGGCGATGAAGACGGTCGCCGGCTCGCTGCGCCTCGACCTGTCGCAGTTCCGCGAGCTGGAGGCGTTCTCGGCCTTCGCCTCGGACCTCGACGCGGCCTCCCGCGCCCAGCTGGAGCGCGGCGCGCGCCTGGTCGAGCTGCTCAAGCAGGGCCAGTACTCGCCGGTGCCGGTCGAGGAGCAGGTCGTCTCGATCTACCTCGGCACGAACGGGTACTACGACGACATCGCGGTGGGCGACGTCCGCCGCTTCGAGTCGGAGTTCCTGGACCACGTGCGGCGCAGCCACGAGGTGATCCTGTCCGACATCCGCGAGTCCAAGAAGTTGTCGGACGACGCGGAGAAGGGCATCGTGGACGCCGTCAACGCGTTCAAGCAGCAGTTCACCGCCTCCGGCGGCGCCACCGTGGTCAACGAGGCGCCCGCGGACGCGATGGACGCCGACGAGGTCGGGCAGGAGTCGGTGAAGGTCAACCGGCCCGCTCCGACCGAGAAGTGACGTAGGCATGGCAGCACAGATCCGAGAGCTGCGCCAGCGGATCCGCTCGGTCAACTCGACCAAGAAGATCACCAAGGCGTACGAGCTCATCGCCACGTCCCGTCTGGCCAAGGCGCAGGCGAGGGTCGCGGCGTCGCGCCCCTACGCGGAGGAGATCACCTCGGTCCTCTCCGCGCTGGCGACGGCGTCCGCGAACCTGGACCACCCGCTGCTGACCGAGCGCAAGAACCCCCGCCGCGCGGCCGTCCTCGTCGTCACCAGCGACAAGGGCATGTGCGGCGGGTACAACGCCAACGTGCTGCGCGCCGCGGAGGAGCTGTTCTCCCTGCTGCGGTCCGAGGGCAAGGAGCCCGTGCTCTACGTCGTCGGCCGCAAGGGCGTCGGCTACTACAAGTTCCGCAGGCGCCCGATCGCGGGCGAGTGGACCGGGTTCTCGCAGCTGCCGCACTACGTCAACGCCGCCGAGGCCGGTGAGGCCCTGGTCCAGGCGTTCGTCGCGGGCAGCGACGACGGCGACAACCCGCCCGGCCGGGACGGCGTGCAGGGCGTGGACGAGCTGCACGTGGTCTACACCGAGTTCAAGTCGATGCTGAGCCAGACGCCGGTCGCCAAGCGGATCGCGCCGATGGTGGTCGACTTCGACCCGGAGCCGCAGAAGCTCCAGTCGGTGTACTCCTTCGAGCCGAGCGCGGAGACGCTGCTGGGCTCGTTGTTGCCCAAGTACGTCAAGACCCGGCTCTTCTCGGCACTGCTGGACGCGGCGGCCTCCGAGTCGGCGGCGCGGCGGACCGCGATGAAGGCGGCGACGGACAACGCCACCGAGCTGGTCCGCAACCTCAGCCGCCAGGCGAACGCGGCCCGCCAGGCCCAGATCACCCAGGAGATCAGCGAGATCGTCGGTGGCGCCTCCGCGCTTACCGGTGGCGCAGGAAGTGATGAGTGACATGAGTGCTACTGCCACCACCACCCGCACCGGCCGTGTGGTCCGGGTGATCGGTGCCGTCGTCGACGTGGAGTTCCCGCGCGACGCGGTGCCGGAGCTGTTCAACGCCCTGAGCGTCGAGATCACCTACGAGGCGGTCGCCAAGACGCTCACCCTCGAGGTCGCCCAGCACCTGGGCGACAACCTGGTCCGCTGCATCTCCATGCAGCCGACCGACGGCCTGGTCCGCGGTGCGACCGTGACCGACACCGGCCGGGCGATCAGCGTGCCCGTCGGCGACGTCGTCAAGGGCCACGTGTTCAACGCGCTGGGCGACTGCCTCGACCAGCCGGGCCTCGGCCGCGACGGCGAGCAGTGGGAGATCCACCGCAAGGCGCCGTCGTTCGACCAGCTCGAGGGCAAGACCGAGATCCTGGAGACGGGCATCAAGGTCATCGACCTGCTGACCCCGTACGTCAAGGGCGGCAAGATCGGCCTGTTCGGCGGCGCGGGCGTGGGCAAGACGGTGCTCATCCAGGAGATGATCACCCGTATCGCCCGTGAGTTCTCCGGCACGTCGGTGTTCGCCGGCGTCGGCGAGCGCACCCGCGAGGGCACCGACCTCCTCCTCGAGATGGAGGAGATGGGCGTGCTCGGCGACACCGCCCTGGTCTTCGGCCAGATGGACGAGCCGCCCGGCACCCGCATGCGCGTCGCGCTGTCCGCGCTGACGATGGCGGAGTACTTCCGCGACGTGCAGAACCAGGACGTGCTGCTGTTCATCGACAACATCTTCCGGTTCACCCAGGCGGGCTCGGAGGTGTCGACCCTGCTGGGCCGCATGCCGTCCGCCGTGGGCTACCAGCCGACGCTGGCCGACGAGATGGGCGAGCTGCAGGAGCGCATCACCTCCACGCGCGGTAAGTCGATCACCTCGCTGCAGGCCATCTACGTGCCCGCGGACGACTACACCGACCCCGCGCCCGCCACCACGTTCGCCCACCTGGACGCGACGACGGAGCTCTCCCGTCCGATCTCCCAGAAGGGCATCTACCCGGCGGTGGACCCGCTGTCCTCGTCCTCCCGGATCCTCGAGCCGTCGATCGTCGGCGAGGAGCACTACCGGGTGGCGCAGGAGGTCAAGCGGATCCTGCAGAAGTACAAGGAGCTGCAGGACATCATCGCCATCCTCGGCATGGACGAGCTGTCCGAGGAGGACAAGGTCCTCGTCGGCCGCGCCCGTCGCCTGGAGCGCTTCCTCGGCCAGAACTTCATCGTGGCCGAGAAGTTCACCGGTCAGCCGGGCTCCTTCGTGCCGATCAAGGACACGATCGAGGCGTTCGACCGCGTCTGCAAGGGCGAGTTCGACCACTACCCGGAGCAGGCGTTCTTCTCCTGCGGCGGGTTGGACGACGTCGAGGCCAACGCCAAGAAGCTCGCCGGCAAGTAAGCGGGCGGGTTCACGTCGGAGGGCCGTCCCCGGTGCGGGGGCGGCCCTCCGCCGCGTCACGGGGACGCCCAGCCCAGCGCCCGGGAGATGGCCAGCCCGCACGTGCGCACGGCGGGGACCACGGTGTCGGTGCGGGTGCCCGTGGGCACGACGACGGACACGGCGGCCACCACGTCGCCGTGCCCGCCCCGCACGGGCGCGGCGACCGAGTAGGTGATCATCTCGATCTGGCGGTCGCTGATGGCGTAGTCGTCGCGGCGCACGCGGGCCAGGGTCTCGCGCAGCTCCTGGGCTGACCCGATCGTCCGGGGCGTGTACCGCTTGAGCGGTGCGGCGAGCACGGCCTCCTGCACGGCGACGGGCGCGGCGGCCAGCAGCACCAGGCCCACGCCGGTGCAGTGCAGGGGCATCCGGCTGCCGACGCGGGTCACCACGTTCACCGCGTCCCGCGCCGAGATGCGCTCCACGTACACGACCTCCGTGCCGTCGCGCACGGCCAGCTGCACGTTGTGCCGCGTGACCTCGTAGAGGTCCTCCAGGAACGGCAGGGCCCGGTCGCGCAGGTCGAGGCTGCCCGGCGACAGCGCGCCCAGTTCGAGCAGCCTCAGGCCGACGCGGTAGCGGCCGTCCGGTGCGCGGTCGAGGGCGCGCAGCTCCACCAGCGACGCCACGAGGCGGTGCGTGGTGCTCAGCGGGAGGCCGGAGTGGCGGCTCAGCTCGGACAGCGTGACCGCGGACCGGTCGACGGTGAACACGGACAGCAGGGAGAACGCCCGTTCCAGCAGCGACTTCGGTGTCGGCACGCGCCCCAGTATCCCGGTGGCCCCCGCCGGCCGGGACCGGGTCCGGTCCCCCGGGCGGGGCGGTGCGGCGGTCGTCCGAGCGGGTAGGGGTGGCTGGTGCGGCGGTGCGATCCGGTCACCGTTTAGACTGCGGTGGACTCCAGTCGACTCCAGGGAGATGCGCGTGGCCGAGATGACCGTCCAGTTGGTCGCCGTGGAACGCCGCCTGTGGTCCGGCACGGCCACGTCGGTGGTCGCGCAGACGCTCGAAGGCGAGATCGGCATCCTGCCCGGCCACGAGCCGGTGCTCGGGCAGCTGGTCGAGGGCGGGGTGGTCCGCATCCGCACCACGGACAACGAGCTCGTCACCGCGGCCGTGCACGGCGGGTTCCTCTCCGTGACCGGCGAGGGCGTGAGCATCCTCGCCGAGGACGCCGAGCTGGCCGAGGAGATCGACGTCGAGAAGGCGCGGTCGGACGCGCAGGGCTCCGACGAGGTGGACCGGGCCCGGGCCGTCGCGCGGCTCCGCGCCGCGGGTCAGTCGGCCTGACGCGGACGGGCGGGCGAGCGCCGTGGGGATCGCCGAACTGGTCGGGGTGGTCCTGTTCGTCGCGGTGGTCGTCCTCACCTACCTGGCGTGGCGCCGCATCCGCCTGCTGCGCGCGGGCGGGGTGCACGTCTCGCTGAGGTCGCGGATCGAGGACTCCGGCCGGGGCTGGCACCTGGGCGTCGGGCACTACCGGGGTGACGAGTTCGCCTGGTTCCGCGTCCTGAGCCTGCGCACCGGCCCGGACATGGTCATCTCCCGCGAGGGCTTCGAGATCGACGACCGCCGCGAGCCCACCGCGCCCGAGGCGTACGCGATGCCCGCGGGCGCGGTGGTGCTGCGGTGCCGGGGGAGCCGGGGCGAGGTCGAGATCGCCATGGGCCCGGACGCGCTGACCGGGTTCCTGTCCTGGTTGGAGTCAGCGCCCCCGGGCCGTTCCATCCCCTGGGCCTCCTAGCCGGCCGGGAGGGCGCGGAGGACGGTCGTTCACCCGTCCTGGTGATGTCGTGCCGCGGCCTCCGGAACCGGGGGCCACGGGGTCCCCGGTGACCGGAAGTGCCAGGTCAGGCGTTCGCCCCCGGCCGCCACAGCACGTCGCCGTCCGGGTTCGCCACCCGCGCCAGGATGAACAGCAGGTCGGACAGCCGGTTGAGGTACTTGGCGGCCAGGGCGTTCGTCTGCTCGGCCTCGACCTCGATCAACGCCCACGCCGACCGCTCGGCCCGTCGGGCGACGGTCCGCGCCTGGTGCAGCAGGGCCGCGCCCGGCGTGCCGCCGTTCAGGATGAACGACTCCAGCTTGCCCAGCCGGGAGTTGAACGCGTCGCACCACGACTCCAGCCGGTCCACGTACGCCTGGGTGATCCGCAGCGGCGGGTACTTCGGGTCGGGCGCGATCGGCGTGCACAGGTCCGCGCCGACGTCGAACAGGTCGTTCTGGACCTGCCGCACCACCTCGGCGACGTCGGCCTCCAGCGCGCCCAGCGCCAGCGCCACGCCCAGCGCCGCGTTCGTCTCGTCCACGTCGGCGTACGCCGTGATGCGGGGCGAGGTCTTGGGCACCCGGGAGAAGTCGCCGAGCCCGGTGGTCCCGTCGTCGCCGACGCGGGTGTAGATCTTCGTCAGGTGCACGGCCATGCGGAGCACTGTAGACACCGCAGCGCCACACCACGGACGGGCACGATTCAGACCGTACGTAGGATTGCGGCACAACGAGCAAGGAGTCCCTACGTGAGTGAGCACTTCCGGGTTCAGGGCGGTGCGCGGCTCGTCGGCGAGGTCGCCGTCGTCGGCGCGAAGAACAGCGTGCTCAAGCTGATGGCGGCGGCACTGCTGGCCGAGGGCACCACCACCATCACCAACTGCCCGGAGATCCTGGACGTGCCGCTGATGGCCGACGTCCTGCGCAGCCTGGGCTGCGAGGTGGTGCTCGACGGCTCGGTGGTCACGATCACCACGCCGGAGGAGCTCAACCACCGCGCCGACTCCGAGGCGATGGGCAAGCTCCGCGCGTCGGTCTGCGTGCTGGGCCCCCTGGTGGGCCGCTGCAAGCGCGCGGTGGTCGCCCTGCCCGGCGGCGACGCGATCGGCAACCGGCCGCTGGACATGCACCAGAACGGCCTGCGCAAGCTCGGCGCGCACAGCGAGATCGAGCACGGCTGCGTGATCGCCGAGGCCGAGGGGCTGCACGGCGCGCAGATCTGGCTGGACTTCCCCAGCGTGGGCGCGACGGAGAACATCCTGATGGCGGCGGTGCTGGCCAACGGCACCACGGTCATCGACAACGCCGCCCGCGAGCCGGAGATCGTGGACATCTGCGTGATGCTCCAGCAGATGGGCGCGAAGATCGAGGGCGCGGGCACGTCCACGCTCACCGTGCACGGCGTGGAGTCGCTGCGGCCGACCGAGCACCGGGTCATCGGCGACCGGATCGTCGGCGCCACCTGGGCCTTCGCCGCCGCCATGACCCGCGGCGACATCACCGTGCGCGGCGTGGACCCGCACCACCTCGACCTGGTGCTGGAGAAGCTGCGCATGGCGGGCGCCGAGGTGGCCGTCCTGGACGACGGCTTCCGCGTGGTGCAGGACGACCGGCCGCGCTCGGTGGACTTCGTGACGCTGCCCTACCCCGGTTTCGCCACCGACCTCCAGCCGTTCGCGATCGCGCTGTCCAGCGTGTCCGACGGCACGTCGATGATCACCGAGAACCTGTTCGAGGCGCGGTTCCGGTTCATCGAGGAGATGGTCCGGCTGGGCGCCGACGCGCGCACCGACGGCCACCACGCGGTGGTGCGGGGCGTGGAGCGGCTGTCCAGCGCGCCGGTGTGGGCGTCGGACATCCGCGCGGGCGCGGGGCTGGTGCTGGCGGGGCTGTGCGCCGACGGCGAGACCGAGGTGTACGAGATCTTCCACATCGAGCGCGGCTACCCGGGCTTCGTGGAGAACCTGCGCAAGCTGGGCGCCACCGTGGACCGGGTCGACGCCTGACGGCCGTCACGAGCGGCGCAGCACCAGCCTGGCGTCGGGCGCGTCGGCGGGGAAGACCAGCAGCCGGTGCAGCTCCCCGCGGCGCACCACGGTCACCTTGATCCGGGCCGCGCGCAGGCGGCCGACCAGCAGGTCGGCCGCGACCGGCGTCGGCACCGCCGCCACCTCGGTCAGCAGGCCGAAGTCGTCACCGGTGTGGTCGGGCACGGCTCGCCGGTCGTCGCCGAACGCCCAGCGCAGCGCGAACGCCAGGCCGCCGAACACGACCACCATCAGCAGGAACGTGGTGAGCGCGGTCACGCCCGACATCCTCCCGCAGTCACGATTCAGTGAGCAACGGCACGCTCGGCCCGTGTTACCCGTCAGTACGCTACGGGTCAGCAACGCGAGGTCGCGTCGGTCCAGGCGACCCAGCCCGCCGCCTGCGCAGCAGCGGCAATTCCGACACAGGAGGTTGCCGTGCCGTACCCGGCCGACCGAGAGCGCGACCGCCCCTGGGTGATGCGGACGTACGCGGGGCACTCCAGCGCCGCCGCCTCCAACGCCCTGTACCGCCGCAACCTCGCCAAGGGCCAGACGGGCCTGTCGGTGGCGTTCGACCTGCCCACCCAGACCGGCTACGACCCGGACGACGAGCTGGCCAGGGGCGAGGTCGGCAAGGTCGGCGTGCCGATCGGCCACATCGGCGACATGCGGCAGCTGTTCGACGGCATCCCGCTCGGCGAGGCCAACACGTCGATGACCATCAACGCGACGGCCATGTGGCTGCTCGCGCTGTACGTGAGCGTGGCCGAGGAGCAGGGCGCGGACCGCGCCACCCTCGCGGGCACCACGCAGAACGACATCATCAAGGAGTACCTGTCCCGCGGCACGTACGTGTTCCCGCCCGGCCCGAGCCTGCGGCTGATCACCGACGTGGTCGCGTGGACGGTGGCGAACGCGCCCCGCTGGAACCCGATCAACATCTGCTCCTACCACCTCCAGGAGGCGGGCGCGACGCCCGTGCAGGAGCTCGCGTACTCGATGTCCACCGCGATCGCCGTGCTGGACTCGGTGTTCGACTCCGGCCAGGTGCCCGAGGAACGGCGTGGCGAGGTCGTCGCGCGCATCTCCTTCTTCGTCAACGCCGGCGTGCGGTTCGTCGAGGAGATGTGCAAGATGCGGGCCTTCGTGCGGCTGTGGGACGAGATCACCCGCGACCGGTACGGCATCGCCGACCCGAAGCACCGCCGGTTCCGGTACGGGGTGCAGGTGAACTCGCTGGGCCTGACCGAGGCGCAGCCCGAGAACAACGTGCAGCGCATCGTGCTGGAGATGCTGGCCGTGACGCTGTCGCGGGACGCGCGGGCGCGGGCGATCCAGCTGCCCGCGTGGAACGAGGCGCTGGGCCTGCCCCGGCCGTGGGACCAGCAGTGGGCGCTGCGGATGCAGCAGGTGCTGGCCTACGAGACCGACCTGCTGGAGTACCAGGACCTGTTCGCCGGCTCGCACGTGGTGGAGGCGAAGGTCGACGAGCTGGTCGAGGGCGCGCGGGCCGAGGTCGACCGCGTGCAGGCGATGGGCGGCGCGGTCGCGGCCGTGGAGTCCGGGTACATGAAGTCGGCCCTGGTGTCGTCGCTGGCGGAACGGCGGCGGCGCGTCGAGTCCGGCGAGGACGTCGTGGTCGGCGTGAACAGGTTCGCCACCACCGAGCCGTCGCCGTTGCAGGCCGAGGGCGCGAACGCGATCGAGCAGATCGACCCGGCCGTGGAGCGGCAGGCGGTGGAGGCGATCCGGGCGTGGCGCGCGACCCGCGACGACGCCCGGGTGCGGTCCACCCTGGACGAGCTGCGGGCGGCGGCCAAGACGGACCGCAACCTGGTCGAGGCCACCATCGCGTGCGCCAAGGCCGGCGTGACCACGGGCGAGTGGTCCCGGGCGCTGCGCGAGACCTTCGGCGAGTACCGCGCCCCGACGGGGGTGTCGGCGGCGTCGGCGTCCGGCGAGGCGGGCGCGGAGATCGCGCGGGTGCGCGAGCGGGTGCGCCGGACCGGCGAGGAGCTGGGGGAGCGGCTGCGCATCCTGGTCGGCAAGCCCGGCCTCGACGGCCACTCCAACGGCGCGGAGCAGGTCGCCGTGCGGGCCCGCGACGTCGGCTTCGAGGTCGTCTACCAGGGCATCCGGCTCACGCCCGCGCAGATCGTCGCCGCCGCCGTGCAGGAGGACGTGCACGTGGTGGGCCTGTCGATCCTGTCCGGCTCGCACCTGGAGGTCGTGCCCGCGGTGGTCGACGGGCTGCGCGCGGCCGGCGCGGGTGACGTGCCGGTCGTCGTCGGGGGCATCGTGCCGCCCGACGACGCCGACGCGCTGCGCGAGCGCGGGGTGGCCCGGGTCTTCACGCCGAAGGACTACGAGCTGACGCAGATCATGGACGAGATCGTGACCGTGGTCCGCGAGGCCGTGCTCGACGGCGTGGAGCCGGCCGACCGCTAGACCACGTCGTCGGTCGACACGATCTCGGCGAACCCGCCGCCGCGCAGGTTCGTGGCGGTGGCGCGGGAGAGTTGCTCGGCCGACAGGTCCTCCAGGCCGAACGTGAACGTGGCGTCCAGCACGACCCGGACCCGGTAGCCGAGGTTGCCGCCGACCCGGGCGGTCGTCTCGACGCACATGTTCGTCTGGATGCCGGCCAGCACCAGGTCGGTGATGCCGCGCGCCCGCAACCACGCGTCCAGGTCGACCTCGCCGTGGAACGCCGAGTTGACCCGCTTGCCGAACACCAGGTCGGGGACGGCGCGGTCCAGCTCCGGCTTGAAGCGGTTGCCGTCCTGGCCGGGGCGCAGCGGCGAGCCGGGCTCGGTCGAGTCGTGGCGGACCAGCACGAGCGGCCCGGTCCAGGCGTCGAGCAGGCGGGCGACGTTGGCCTCCGCGCCGGGGTTGTCGCGCTCGCCCCACGAGGGGTCGTCGAAGCCGCGCTGCACGTCGATCAGGATCAGGGCGCTGGTGGTCATGGCGTCGAGTCTGCGGTGGCGGGCGGGGTCGGCGGGAGTGGCGGAACCGGCGCGTTGGAGTACTTTCCTGCCATGCGCACGGTGGGTGTCCTGGTGCTGCCCGGCAGCCGGTTGTTCGACGTCTCGGTGGCCGGCGAGGTGTGGGGGGTGGACCGCACCGACGCCGGCGTGGGGCCGTTCGAGCTGCGGCTGTGCGCGCCCGGCCGGGTGGCGGCGGCGGTCGAGCCGGTGGGCGTCGTCCCGCCCACGCACGGGTTGTCCGGCCTGCGCGACTGCGACCTGGTGGTCGTGCCCGGCCGGGGCGACCACCTCGCGCCGGTGCCGGACGCCGCGGTGCGCGCGCTGCGCTCGTGCACCGGGACGGTCGCGGCGCTGTGCTCGGGCGCGTTCACGCTGGCGGCGGCCGGGATGCTGGACGGCCGCGCGGCGACCACCCACTGGCGGCTGCTCGACGACCTGGAGGCCGCCGCGCCGAAGGCCCGCGTGGTGCGCGACGTGCTGTTCACCGAGGACGGGGTGCTGACGTCGGCGGGCGTGGTCGGCGGCCTGGACCTGTGCCTGCACCTGGTGCGCCGGGCGCACGGCGCGGACGTGGCCGCCGCCCTGGCCCGCCGCCTGGTGATGTCGCCGACCCGCGAGGGCGGCCAGCGCCAGTACGTCGACCCGCCGCTGCCGCACCGCCCCGCCCGCGCCGGCATCGCGTCCACGGTGGACTGGGCGGTGGACCGCCTGGCCTCGCCCATCGGCGTGGCCGACCTCGCCGCGCACGCCGGGATGAGCGGGCGCACGTTCCACCGGACCTTCCTCGCCGAGACCGGCAACACGCCCGGCCGCTGGTTGCAGGTGCAGCGGGTCCGGCTGGCCCGGCGCCTGCTGGAGACCACGGACCTGCCGGTGCACCGCGTGGCCGAGCGCGCGGGCCTGGGCACGCCGGCCAACCTCCGCCGCCGGCTGCGCGCCGAGCTGGGCGTCACCCCCGCCGCCTACCGCCGCACGTTCCGCGTGCCCGCCGCCTGACCGGGGCAGGCGGTTGCCCGGCCGGATACCGTCGCACCATGGCCGAACACCAGCACATCCGCGTCGACCGCACGGATGACGTCGTGCGGATCACCATGGACCGCGCCTCCCGGCGCAACTCCCTGTCCGCCGAGCACCTGGCGGAGCTGCTGACCGCGTTCCGCGAGGTCGCCGCGTCCGACGCGGTGGGCGTCGTGCTCGCCGGCGAGGGCCCGGTGTTCTCCGCCGGGCACGACTTCGCCGACGTGTCGGCGCGCGACCTCGAAGGCGTGCGCGAGCTGCTGACGCTGTGCACGGACCTGATGCGGACCATCGAGTCGGTGCCGCAGGTGGTGATCGCCCGCGTGCACGGCCTGGCGACGGCGGCGGGCTGCCAGCTCGTGGCCTCGTGCGACCTGGCGGTGGCCGCCGAGGAGGCCGCGTTCGCCCTGCCCGGCGGCAAGGGCGGCTGGTTCTGCCACACCCCGGCCGTGCCGGTGGGCCGGGCGGTCGGCCGCAAGCGGTTGATGGAGATGGCGTTGACCGGCGACCCGGTGGACGCGCGGACCGCCGAGCAGTGGGGCCTGGTCAACCGCGTCGTGCCGCTCGCGGAGCTGGACGACGCCGTGGACGAGCTGATGCGCCGGGCCACCCGCGGCAGCCGTGCCAGCAAGGCGCTGGGCAAGCAGACCATCCACGCCCAGCTCGACCGCCCCGAGGCCGACGCCTACGCCATCGCGCTGGAGGTCATGGCGGCGGCGTCGCAGACCCCGGCGGCCCGGGAGGGCATGTCGTCGTTCCTGGAGAAGCGCCCGCCGGTCTGGACCGACTAGGCCCACGCCAGGGACGCGACGGCGAGGGCGAGGAACGCGCCGGGGAAGGCGATGGTGCGCCAGACCCCGGCGCGCACGTGGGCGGCGACCGCGCCGGCGAAGAACGCCACCAGGCCGACCGCCGCCGCCGTCCCGACGAGCGGCACGCCGAGCAGCCCGAGGAGCAGGCCCGCCGCGCCCGCGCCCTTCAGCGCGCCCAGCACGGGCACCCACGACGGCGGCACGTCCACCGCGGCCGCGTTCTCCAGCACGAACCGCGCCTTCACCAGGTCGGCGACGGCGATGCCCGCGTTGGCCAGGACCGCGGCGGCGGTGACGACGACGTGCGCGGTGGACATGGGGACCTCCGGGTGCGGTGGGTGGACTGCTTCCACCCGTTCGACGCGCCGGCCGTCCCTGAGGTGACCGGCCCGGAGGTGACCGGCTACCCCACCCGCTTGTAGAACAGCGTCGTCGGCCGCAGCACGCCGTCCGGGTCGGCGGCGAAGTCCGGGATCACGCCCGCCTCCGTCCACCCGGCCCGCCGGTAGAGCCGCTCGGCCGCCGACCCCGTCCGCGTGTCCAGCACCAGCAGGGTCGCGCCGCGCTTGGCGGCCTCCTGCTCGGCCACCTCCAGCAGCGCGCGGCCCACCCCGGCACCGCGCGCGTCGCGGCGCACGATCAGCTTGGCCACCTCGGCGCGGTGCGCGCCGTTGGCCGCGTCGGCGAACCGCACCTGCACCGTGCCGAGCAACCGCGCGCCCTCCCGGGCCACCCACACCGACAGCACGCCGTTGGCGACCGGCGCGGCCCTGGCCCGCCACCACTTCAGCGCCTGGACCCGGGACAGCGGCTTGACGAAGCCGACCGACGCGCCGCCCTCCACGGCGTCGGCCAGCACGTCGGTCAGCTCGTCGGCGCACGCCAGCAGCGCGGCGGAGGTCAGCTCCGCGATCTCGGCCGTCACGGCTGCGCGTGCTCGTGCAGCAGGAGCAGGGTGTAGGCGGCGATCGACTGGGCGTCGGTGATCTCGCCGCGGGCGATCATCGCCTCGAACTCCGCGCGCGGGAACCACGCCGAGCGCATGTCCTGCTCCTCGTGCTCCCGCTCGTGGAAGCCCTCGCGCAGCTCCGTGGCCAGGAACACCCGGCCGCGCTGGCTCGACATGCCGGGTGCGACGTCGAGCAGCCCGAGCTGCACCAGCCTGCCCGCCCGCAGCCCGGTCTCCTCCCGCAGCTCCCGCTCGGCGAGCACCAGCGGGTCCTCGTCGGCGCGCTCCGGCGCGGTGCCCTGCGGGAACTCCCAGCGGCGCATGCCGAGCGGGTAGCGGTACTGCTCGACCAGCCGCAGCCGCTCGCCGTCCATGGGGATCACCAGCGCGAAGTCCGGCTTGTCCACCACGCCGTAGATGCCGGTCGTCCCGTCCGCCCGCCCGATGGCGTCTTCCCGGACCACCATCCACGGGTTCGCGTACACCTCACGCGATCCGAGGGTTTCCACGATCACTCTCCCTGTGCCGAAAGCCGCGAGCCGGACCCCGATCGGGCCAGTTCCGATCTGCGCCGCCCGTACGCGAAGTACACCACCAAACCCGCCGCCGACCAGATGCCGAAGGCCAGCCACGTGGCGGGCGCCAGGCCGGCCACCAGGAGCACGCACATGCCCAGGCCGAGCAGCGGCACCACCGGCGACCACGGCGTGCGGAAGCCGCGCGGCAGGTCCGGGCGGGTGCGCCGCAGCACCAGCACGCCCACGTTCACCAGGCTGAACGCCACCAGCGTCCCGATGCTCGTGGCCTCCGCGAGCTGCCCGAGCGGCACCAGCGCGGCCAGCACCGCGACCAGCGCGCCGACCACCACCGTGTTGACCGTCGGCACCCGCTTCGCGCCGACCCGGGCGAACACGCGTGGCACGAGGCCGTCGCGGGCCATGGCCACCAGCACCCGCGTCTGTCCGTAGAGGACGGTCAGCACGACGGAGGCGATCGCGATCACCGCGCCGGCCGCCAGCACGGTCGCGGGCCAGCCCGACCCGGTGACCCGCTGCACCACCGTCGCCAGCGAGGCGTCGGAACCGGCCAGCCCGTCCGCGCCGACCGCGGCCACGGCGGTGAAGGCGACCAGCACGTACGCGACCGTGACGACGGCCAGCGAGATCACGATCGCCCGGGGCAGGTCGCGCTGCGGGTCGCGCGCCTCCTCGCCGGCGGTCGAGGCGGCGTCGAACCCGATGAAGGAGAAGAAGACCAGCGAGGCCGCGCCGGTGACGCCGGCGACCCCGGCCGGGGCGAACGGCGAGAGGTTCTCGCTGTGGAACCCGAACACCGCCACCACCACGAAGAACGCCAGCACGGCCACCTTCAGCAGCGTGGTGGCGGTCGTGACCACCGCGCTCTCCCGCACCCCGCCCAGCAGCACGGCCGTCGCCAGCAGCACGACCACGGCCGCGGGCAGGTCGACCACGCCGCCGGTCAGCGCGGCGGGCAGCTCGACGCCCAGCGTGGCGTCGAGGAACGCGTTGAGGTAGCCGCTCCACCCGACCGCGACGGCCGCCACCGACACGCCGTACTCCAGCAGCAGGCACCACCCGCAGATCCACGCGACCAGCTCGCCCAGCGTGGCGTAGGTGTAGGAGTAGGCCGACCCGGAGACGGGCACCGCGCCCGCCAGCTCGGCGTAGGACAGGGCCGAGAACAGCGCCGCGAGCGCCGCCACGGCGAACGAGACGGTGACCGCCGGACCGGCCACCGGCGCGGCCTGGCCGAGCACGACGAAGATGCCCGTCCCGAGCGTGGCGCCCACCGACAGGCAGACCAGGGGCAACAGCCCGAGGCTGCGGCGCAGGGACGTGTGCGCGCTCTCATCGGTGATCCGGTCGACGGGCTTGGTGCGCAGGAGCTGCCGCAGGGTTGACACGTCGGCCGACGGTACCTGCCGGTGGACCGGGTGTCGCACCCCGTAGCCTGTCGGCCGTGCGCCTCGTCATCGCTCGCTGCCAGGTCGACTACGTCGGACGCCTCACCGCCCACCTCCCGATGGCCCAGAGGCTGCTGCTGATCAAGGCGGACGGCTCGGTGTCGATCCACTCCGACGACCGCGCGTACAAGCCGCTGAACTGGATGAGCCCGCCGTGCTGGCTCATCGAGGACCCGGACCTGTGGGTCGTGCAGAACAAGGCGGGCGAGAAGCTGATCATCACCCTGGCCGAGGTGCTGCACGACTCGAAGCACGAGCTGGGGCCGGAGCCGGGCCTGGTCAAGGACGGCGTCGAGGCCGACCTGCAGAAGCTGCTGGCCGAGCACGTGACCACGCTGGGCGAGGGCTGGACGCTGGTGCGCCGCGAGTTCCCGACCCCGATCGGACCGGTCGACCTGATGTGCCGCGACGCGTCCGGCGGCTCGGTGGCGGTGGAGATCAAGCGCCGGGGCGAGATCGACGGCGTGGAGCAGCTCACGCGCTACCTGGAACTGCTCAACCGCGACCCGCTGCTGGCACCGGTGAAGGGCGTGTTCGCGGCGCAGCAGATCAAGCCGCAGGCGCGGACCCTGGCGGAGGACCGGGGCATCCGCTGCGTCGTCCTGGACTACGACGCGCTGCGCGGCATCGAATCCGACGAGTTCCGCCTGTTCTGACCCGCCCCGACCGCCCCGGCCGGCGGTAAGCCGTTCGGGTGCGTGGCAGGCCCGATCCCGCGATATACGCTGACTTCCCCGTCGACGGGCCTGGGAGGCGCGTGTGCGAAGAGCTCGAAGACGAAGATCCGGTCTGCCCGTCCTGATCTCGTCCCTGGCGGTGGCGGCCGGGTGCGCGGCACCGACCACCGCGCCGCCGCCCGTCGTGGCGGCGATGAGCTCCACCCCCGCGCCCTCTCCGGCGCACCTCGCGGCGCAGCCCGTCGCCGGTCCGGCAGGCGGCGAGGTCCGGCTCAGCGGCGAGGGCTACCCCGCACACGGTCGAGTGGTCTTCACCTTCCACGGCCGGCGGGTCGGCGACACCACCGCGGACGCGGCCGGGCGGTTCGCCGGCGTCCCCGTGCGGGTGCCCGACTCCTTCGCGGACTCCGCGCCAGGCACGCAGTTCACCATCGGTGCCACTTCCGGTCCCCTCTCCGCCGAGGCGCCGTTCGTCATCACCCGCTGACCGCCCACCTGAGGTTTAGCCCTGGGTAGTTCAAACCGGCGAAGCGCGCCCGGGTGCACTACCGTCGGCTTGATCGGCTGAGCGGTGATGCGCGGTAGTGCGCGGTGGTGTTCGGGGTTGTGCGATCAGGGAGGTGGGCGCAGGTGCCCGTACTGGCCCAGGTGGATCTCAGGCTGGATGCCGGTCCGTTGGACTACACCCTGCTGGCGATCTACTTCGTCTTCGTCCTCGGCATCGGCTTCCTGGCCCGCCGGGCGGTCTCGTCCAGCCTCGACTTCCTGCTGTCCGGCCGGTCGCTGCCCGCGTGGGTGACGGGCCTGGCCTTCATCTCCGCCAACCTCGGCGCGATCGAGCTGCTCGGCATGGCGGCCAACGGCGCGCAGTACGGCATGCCCACGGTGCACTACTACTGGATCGGCGCGATCCCGGCCATGGTGTTCCTCGGCCTGGTGATGATGCCGTTCTACTACGGCTCGAAGGTCCGCAGCGTCCCCGAGTTCCTGCGCCGCCGCTTCGGCAAGGGCGCGCACCTGGTCAACGCGATCAGCTTCGCCGTCGCGCAGGTGCTGATCGCGGGCGTCAACCTCTACGCGCTGGCCTTCCTGCTGAACCTGATGCTCGGCTGGCCCATCCCGCTGTCGGTGGTCATCGCCGCGGCGATCGTGCTCACCTACACCGCGCTGGGCGGCCTGTCCGCGGCCATCTACAACGAGGTGCTGCAGTTCTTCGTGATCGTGGCCGCGCTGCTGCCGCTCACGATCGTCGGCCTGCACAAGGTCGGCGGCTGGAACGGGCTGGTCGACAAGGTCACCGGCGGTCCCGGCGGCGCCGAGCAGCTGTCGGCGTGGCCGGCGACCGAGCTGACCGGCATCCAGAACCCCGTGCTGAGCGTGATCGGCATCGTGTTCGGCCTCGGGTTCGTGCTGTCGTTCGGGTACTGGACGACGAACTTCGCCGAGGTGCAGCGCGCGCTGTCGGCCAAGAGCATGTCGGCCGCCCGCCGCACGCCGATCATCGGCGCGTACCCGAAGATGCTCATCCCGTTCGTGGTCATCATCCCGGGCATCATCGCGGCGCTGGTCGTGCCGGAGATCTCCGCGCTCAAGGCCGGTGAGGACAGCGGCGGCGTGGTCTACAACAACGCACTGCCCGCGCTGATCGGCGAGCTGCTGCCCAACGGCATGCTCGGCATCGCGATCACGGGCCTGCTGGCGTCGTTCATGGCGGGCGTCGCGGCGAACGTGTCCTCGTTCAACACGGTGTTCACCTACGACCTGTGGCAGGACTACGTCCGCAAGGACCGCCCGGACGAGTACTACCTGCGGGTCGGCCGGATGGCCACGATCGGCGGCACGCTCGTCGCCATCGGCACGGCCTTCCTCGCGGCCGGCTACGGCAACATCATGGACTACATCCAGGCGTTGTTCTCGTTCTTCAACGCGCCGCTGTTCGCCACGTTCATCCTGGGCATGTTCTGGAAGCGGATGTCGGCGGCGGCCGGGTGGTCCGGCCTGGTCGCGGGCACGCTCGCGGCGGTGGCGGTGTTCGTGCTCGCCGAGACCGGCGTGCTGGACCTGCCCGGGCAGGGCGCGAGCTTCCTCGGCGCGGGCGCGGCGTTCGTGGTCGACATCGTGGTCAGCGTGGCGGTGACGATGGCCACCCGCCCGGTGCCCGAGGAACGGCTGGTCGGGCTCGTCTACAGCCTGACGCCCAAGGAGAGCCGCCGGCACTCCACCACCGGTGAGGACGCCGGGTGGTACCGCTCGCCGCTGCTGCTCGGCATCGGCGTGCTGTTCCTGACCGCCGTGCTCAACATCATCTTCGGCTGAGGGGAGTCGTCGTGGCGCGCAAGGCCGGGTTGTTCGACCTGCGACTGGTGATCGCGATGCTGTTCGCCGTCTACGGCGTGGTGCTGCTGGTGGTCGGTCTCGGCTTCACCGACGAGACCGACCTGTCGAAAGCGGATGGGCTCAACATCAACCTGTGGACCGGCATCGGGATGCTCGTGCTGGCGCTGCTGTTCGGCGCCTGGGCGACCCTGCGGCCGGTCCTCGTGCCCGATGACGCGGACGGCGCCGGACCGGGTGACGGGGGTGCCACCGCGGCGGGCGCCGGCGGTCAGCGGCGCGGGTAGATCGGGTTGAACGCCTCGACCGTCCAGGTGTCGAGCCAGCGGACGGCGCGTCGGATGCGCAAACGCATGCGATGTCCTTTCGTTGGTTTCGGCTTGTTCGCTACGGCCGTCCAGTACAGCGAGTTGATGTTCTGAATCGTTCCCGAACACCATAGTGAGACCCGACACAGGGTTCGTGCCACGAATGGCGGAGTCGGTCGCTACCGTGCACCTCGTGCCCCGTCTCGTCGCCGTGTTGAGCTCGATCCTGCTGCTGGCCGGCTGCGCCGGGGTGGATCCGGCCAAGCAGCACTTCCCGCGCACCACGATCCCGGCCAACGCCGGGAACGTCTCCGACCCGACCGGGTCGAGCGCGCAGCCGCCGCCGGTCTCGGGCCAGCCGGTCGACCCGGCGTTCGCGGCCGACAAGCTGCGGTTGGTCGACCCGTGCGAGCTGCTGGACGAGGCCGTCCTCAAGCGGTTCGGCAAGCCCGGCGAGCGGTCGCGCGGCGGGTTCGCCCGGTGCTCGAACTTCATGAAGGACCAGGGCGGCAAGGACCTGGCCGTCACCGTCGAGGTCGGCCAGACCATGACCACCGAGCTGAAGAACGCCGACAAGCAGCTCGCCGGCCTGCGCAGCTACGAGCAGGTGCTGGAGAACAGCGCGTGCTTCGTCTCGGTCATCACGCAGGAGCAGCCGGGCCTGGGCCTCACCGTGCAGATCGGCTACGAGGACGGCGACGCGTGCGCGCCCGGCCGGGCGGTGGCCGAGTCCGTGGTGGACCGGATCAAGGGGCGCGCGGCGACCCGGACGCCCGCCAAGGGCTCGCTGATCACGCTCGACCCGTGCGCCGTGCCGGACCAGGCGGCGGTCGACGCGGCCTCGGGCGCCGACCACCGCGTGTTCCCGTACGGGTTGCACAGCTGCTCCTGGGTCGGGGCGGACCGCGAGCTGACGCTGGAGTTCCGCGAGACCTACGTGCCCGCGGACCGCAAGTTCGACGACAAGCAGACCGAGGTCGACCTGGGCGGCGGGGTGACCGGTTACCAGGTCGCCACCAGCACGGCGTTCCCGTCCTGCGAGGTCAAGTGGGTGCAGCTCACCGGGGGTGACGACGAGGGCGAGCTGGTCGGCGTGAAGTCGGCCGGGCCGAAGTCGTCGGAGTTCGACCGCTGCGCCGCCGCCGCGGCGTTCGCCAAGGCGGTCCTGGGCAAGATCCCGAAGGGCTGAACGGGGCTGACATCACCCCCGGTTGCCATTACTGTCGAGTAACACCCGCGTTCGTGCTTGTGCTTGGAGGGCCCGATGACGCAGACCGCTCCCACCACTCCCGCGCGGGCCGAGGACGGGCAGCGGAGGTTCGCGTCGCTCGACCCCCGCACCGGCGAGGTCGTCGCCCACCACGAGGTGGCCGCGGAGCAGGACGTCCGGGAGGCCGTCCGGGTGGCGCGCGACGCGGCGGCGTTCTGGGAGGGGCTGGGCTTCGACGGCAGGCGGGCCCGGCTGGACGCGTGGCGCAAGGTGCTGCTCAAGCGGTTCGACGAGTTCCAGGTGCTCGTCAGCGCCGAGACCGGCAAGTCGGCCGACGACGCGCGCACCGAGCTGGCGCTGGTGGTCGACCACCTGCACTGGGCCGCCAAGCACGCGGCGAAGGTGCTGGGCAAGCGCAAGGTCTCGCCCGGGATGCTCATGTACAACCACGCGGCGACCCTGGAGTACCGGCCGCTCGGCGTGGTCGGCGTGATCGGGCCGTGGAACTACCCGGCGTTCACCCCGATGGGCTCGATCGCGTACGCGCTGGCGGCGGGCAACGCGGTGGTGTTCAAGCCGTCGGAGTTCACGCCCGGGGTCGGGGTCTTCCTGGCGGACACGTTCGGCGAGGTGGTGCCCGAGCACCCCGTGCTGCAGGTGGTGACGGGGTTCGGCGAGACGGGCGCGGCGCTGTGCGCGGCCGGGGTGGACAAGATCGCGTTCACCGGCTCGACGGCGACGGGCCGCAAGGTCATGGCCGCGTGCGCCGCGTCGTTGACGCCGGTGCTGGTCGAGTGCGGCGGCAAGGACCCGCTGATCGTGGCCGAGGACGCCGACGTGCGCGCGGCGGCGGAGGGCGCGGTGTGGGGCGGGATCTTCAACGCCGGGCAGACGTGCGCCGGGGTGGAGCGGGTGTACGTCGCGGACGCGGTGTACGACCGGTTCGTGTCGCTGGTGGTGGAGAAGGCGAAGAAGCTGCGGCCCGGCGGCGAGGCCGACGCCCACTTCGGGCCGATCACGATGCCCGGGCAGGTCGACGTGATCCAGTCGCACGTGGCGGACGCGCTGGAGCGCGGCGGGCGGGCCGTGGTGGGCGGGCTGGAGTCGATCCGGCCGCCGTACGTCGAGCCCGTGGTGCTGGTGGACGTGCCCGACGAGTCGACCGCGGTGACGGAGGAGACGTTCGGGCCCACGCTGGTCGTCACGCGGGTCGCGGACGCCGACGAGGCCGTGCGGAGGGCGAACTCGCTGCCGTACGGGCTGGGCGCTTCGGTGTTCTCGCGCAACCGGGGTGAGGAGCTGGCGGACCGGCTGCGGTGCGGGATGGTGTCGGTGAACTCCGTGCTGGCGTTCGCGTCCGTGCCCGGGCTGCCGTTCGGCGGGGTCGGGGACTCGGGGTTCGGGCGGATCCACGGCGAGGACGGGCTGCGGGAGTTCGCCTACGCCCACTCGGTGACGCGGAAGCGGTTCGGGGCGCTGCTGAACCCGATGACCTACGACCGGGGCTCCCGCACCATCCGCCACGTGGTCCGCCTGGTCCGCCTCCTCTACGGCCGCTGACCCCACCCCGCGTGTCGAACCCCCGGGCCCCGGGAGTCCTGCTTCCGGGGCCCGGGAGTCCTCCGCTCGGCAGCGGTGAGATCACTGTTCGGGACGTCGGCGGTCAGGGCGCGAGGGTTCGTTCGAGGTCGGTCAGGACCTCTTCGGCGGCCAGGACGCCCAGGCCCAGGAACCACGTCTCGTCGCTCACCGGCTTGGCGTGGCCTTGCTGGACGGCGTTCAGCGTTTGCCAGAGCGGGCCGCCGAGGACCTGCTGCCGGGCCGTCTTGGCCTGGTCGCCGTACGTGCCGATCAGGATCCAGTCGCCGTCCGCCTGCCCGATCTGCTCGGTGCTCACCTCGACGGCGAGGTCGTCCACCTGGCTGGCCGGCGGTTGGGGGATGCCGGCGTCGATCAGGATCGTGCCGATGAAGCTCTTCTTCGCGTAGAGCCTGGTCTTGCCCGGCATGAAGCGGAGCATGGTGACGGTGGGGCGCTTGCCCGCCCTGGCCTCGACGTTCTCGCCCACCGCCTTGGCGTGGGCCTCGTAGTCGCCGATGAGCTTCTCGGCCTGCGCGGAACGGTCCAGGGCGGCGGCGTTGAGGCGGAAGTTCTCCTTCCAGGTGTAACCCGGACGGGCGGCGAAGACGGTCGGGGCGATCTCCGACAGCTTCGGGTACTGCTGTTCGGCGCGCAGCCGGGAGCCGATGATCAGGTCGGGTTGGAGCTTGGCGATCGTCTCCAGGTTGAGGCTCGTGATGCCGCCGACGTTCTCGGGGTTGCCCGCCTTCCCGCCGATGTAGCTCGGCATGGTGGGCGCGCCGTCCGGGTAGGCCACGCCGACGGGCTGGATGCCCAGGGCGACGACGTTGTCCAGCTCGCCGCCGTCCAGGACGACCACGCGCTCCGGGCGCTTCTCGATCACGGTCTCGCCCATGGCGTGCCTGATCGTGCGGGGGAACCGGCCGGGTTGGGCGTCGGTGCCGAAGCCCGCGCTCTTCTCGCCCGCCTCGCCGAACTCCGAACCGCCCTGCGCCACGGCCGGCTTGTCGGTCGCGCTGTCGGTCTGGCCGCACGCGGCGAGGGTGAGGGCGGCGGCGAGCAGCGCCGCGATCCTGGTGGTCGACACTCCGGTGTTCCTCCACTACTCCAGGTCACTGACCTGCTGTTCTTAGGGTTGCCTCACCGTAGCTTCCGCTTTCGGGCCCGCTCCCGGTGGAGTAGTAATGGGGTGATCAGCGTCGATCGGAGGCCCGCCCGTGAAGAAGATCATCAACGATCCGGCGACCGTGGTGGTCGACGCGTTGCGCGGGATGGCGCTCGCGCACGCCGACCTGCTCGACGTCCAGTACGACCCGGCCGTGGTCGTGCGCGCCGACGCGCCCGTGCCGCGGAAGGTCGCGATCGTCTCCGGCGGCGGTTCCGGGCACGAGCCGCTGCACGGCGGGTTCGTCGGGCGGGGCATGTTGGACGCCGCCTGCCCCGGCCCCGTGTTCACGTCGCCGACACCCGATCAGGTGGCGTCGGCCGTGGCGCGCACCGATGGCGGCGGTGGCGCGTTGTTGATCGTGAAGAACTACACGGGCGACGTGTTGAACTTCGAGACGGCGGCGGAGTTGGTCGAGGGCGTGGACGTGCGAACGGTCGTGATCGACGACGACGTGGCGGTCAAGGACTCGCTCTACACGGCCGGTCGGCGCGGCGTGGGCGGGACCGTGCTGCTGGAGAAGATCGTCGGCGCCGCCGCCGAACGCGGGGTCGACCTCGACGGGTGCGAGGCGTTGGCGCGGCGGGTGGTCGCGGGGGTGCGGTCGATGGGGTTGGCGTTGACCCCCTGCACGGTGCCGCACGCGGGCGAGCCGTCGTTCACGCTCGGTGACGACGAGATGGAGCTGGGCATCGGCATCCACGGCGAGCCCGGTCGGCGGCGGGTCCCGGTCGGGACGGCGGAGGAGATGGTGTGGGCGCTGCTCGACCCGGTCCTCGAAGACCTGCCGTTCGGCGAGGGCGACCGGGTGCTGCT
Organism: Actinosynnema sp. NPDC053489; assembly: GCF_044544865.1. Classification (NCBI taxonomy): domain Bacteria; kingdom Bacillati; phylum Actinomycetota; class Actinomycetes; order Pseudonocardiales; family Pseudonocardiaceae; genus Actinosynnema; species Actinosynnema sp. NPDC053489. The sequence goes on from NZ_JBITXT010000010.1 coordinate 197,782, forward strand.
GTTCACCAACTCGATGGGCGGGACGCCGCTGATCGAGTTGTACGTGGCGCACGGCATCGCGGAACGGCTGCTCGCCGAACGCGGGGTGGTCGTGGAGCGGCGGTTGGTCGGTCCGTACATCACGAGCCTGGAGATGCAGGGCATGAGCTTGACGCTGTTGCGGCTGGACGACGAGATGGTCGAGTTGTGGGACGCGCCCGTGCACACCCCGGCGCTGCGGTGGGGCATCTGATGGCGTGCACGGCGGAGTCGGTCGCGGAGGCGTTGCGGGCGGTGGCGGACGTCGTGGCCGAGCACCGCGAGGAGCTGATCCGGCTGGACCGCGAGATCGGTGACGGCGACCACGGCGAGAACCTGGCGCGCGGCTTCACGGCCCTGGTGTCCAAGTTGGACGCCGAGGTGCCGTCCTCGCCCGGTGGGGTGCTGCGGCTGGCGGCCACGACGCTGATCTCCACGGTCGGCGGTGCGGCGGGGCCGTTGTACGGCACGGCGTTCCTGCGCGCGGCGACGTCGGTCGGTGACGTGGCCGCGTTGGACGGACCGGCGGTGGCGGCGGCGCTGCGGGCGGCGTTGGACGGCGTGGTGGCGCGGGGCAAGGCGGCGCTGGGGGACAAGACGATGGTGGACGCCCTGATACCGGCGGTGGCGGCGGCGGAGTCCGCGGCGGCCACCGCCGGTGGGGTGGCGGAGGTGCTGGCGGTGGCGGCCGACGCGGCCGGCATGGGCGCCGAGTCGACCGCGCCGATGGTGGCGCGGAAGGGGCGTGCGTCCTACCTGGGCGAACGCAGCGCGGGCCACCTGGACCCGGGTGCGCGGTCGACGGCGTTGCTGCTGCGGACGTTGGCGGGGAGGGCGCGGTGATCGGGCTCGTGGTGGTGTCGCACAGCCGGCAGTTGGCGGAGGGGGTCGCCGAGCTGGCCGGGCAGATGGCGCCGTCGGTGACCATCGTGCCGTCCGGCGGCGACGGGCACGGCGGGCTGGGCACGGACTACGTGGCCGTGGGCGAGGCGATCGAGCGGGCCGACTCGGGGTCGGGCGTCGTGGTCCTGTTCGACCTGGGCAGCGCGAAGATGGTGGCCGACATGGCCGCCGAGGAGGCGCGGGGGTCGGTCCTGGTGGTGGACGCGCCGCTGGTCGAGGGCGCGGTCGCCGCGGCGGTCCGGGCGCAGGGGCGGGCCGGGTTGGCTGAGGTGGCCGCGGCGGCTTCGTCCGCCGGAGCGGTCGCCGCGGCGCCGGCGGCGTCCGGGGACGCCGTGCGGACCGAGGTGGAGTTGACGAACGAGGTGGGGCTGCACGCCCGGCCGGCGGCGTTGGTGGTGCGGGCGTTGGACTCGCTGGAGGCGTCCGTCGTGGTGCGGTTCGGCGACAGGTCGGCGGACGCCAGGAGCGTGCTGGCGCTGATGGGGCTCGGCGCGCCCGGCGGGGCCCTGGTGCTGGTGGAGGCGTCGGGAGCCGACGCGGCGGAAGCCGTGCGACGGGTGGAGGAGCTGGCCGCGCGGCGCTTCGAGGAGTGATCCCGTCGCCGGGCTGGACCGATCACTTGCTCGATACCGATGGTGAAGCTCACGCCGACGGCGCGTGACGACCGTGGGATAGTCGCCAGCAAGTTACCGCCCGGTAGCCACTCCGTCGAGTGGGAGGTACGCAGTGACGCGCCAGTTCAGCACGGTCGGAGTGGTCGGTCTCGGCACGATGGGCGCCGGGATCGCCGAGGTGCTCGCCCGGACCGGCGTCACCGTGGTGGCGGTGGACGTGGACGAGGCGGGCCTGGCCCGCGGTCGCGGTCACCTGGACCACTCGACGGACCGCGCCGTGGCCGGCGGCAAGCTGTCGGCCGAGGAGCGCGACGCGACGCTCGCGCGGATCTCCTACGCCACCTCGCTGGACGCGTTGGCGGGCGCGGACCTCGTGATCGAGGCCGTGCCCGAGCGGATCGACCTCAAGGCCGACGTGTTCGCCGAACTGGACCGGATCTGCGGCCCCGACACGGTGTTCGCGTCCAACACGTCGTCGTTGTCGATCACCGAGATCGGTGTCCACACCGGACGGCCCGGCAAGGTCGTCGGCCTGCACTTCTTCAACCCCGCGCCGGTGCTGAAGCTCGTCGAGGTGATCCGCACGGTCGTGACGGAGCCGGACGTGGTGACCGACGTCGTCGCGTTCGCCGAGGGGCTGGGCAAGACGCCGGTGGTCATCGGCGACCGGGCCGGGTTCATCGCCAACGCGCTGCTGTTCGGCTACCTCAACCACGCCGTGCGGATGTACGAGAGCCGTTACGCGACAAGGGAAGACCTCGACGCCGCCATGCGGTACGGCTGCGGCTACCCGATGGGCCCGCTGGCGGTGCTCGACCTCATCGGGCTGGACACCGCGTACGAGATCCTGGACACGATGTACCACCAGTCGCGCAACCGGCTGCACGCGCCCGCGCCGCTGCTCAAGCAGATGATCACGGCGGGTCTGCTGGGCCGCAAGAGCGGGCGCGGTTTCTACACCTACGACGGGCCGGACTCGCCGGTCGTCGTGCCGGACGTGCTGACGCCCGTCGCCTCGACCGAAGGCGTGCCCGCGCGCGAGGTGCAGCGGGTCGGCGTGATCGGCACCGGCACCATGGCCACGGGCATCGTGGAGGTGTTCGCCAAGCGCGGGTACGACGTGGTGCTGCGCGCGCGGTCGGAGGACAAGGCCGCGGCGGCGGTCGGCAAGGTGCGCAAGTCGTTGGAGAAGGCCGTCTCGCGCGGCAAGCTGACGGCGGGGGACCGGGATGCGGCGCTGGCGCGCGTGACGCCGGTGGTCGACTTCGCCGGCCTGGCCGACTGCGACCTGGTGGTCGAGGCGGTGGCCGAGGAGCTGTCGGTCAAGAGGGCCGTGTTCCAGGCGCTGGACGAGGTGTGCAAGCCCGGCGCGGTGCTGGCGACCACGACGTCCTCGCTGCCGGTGATCGAGTGCGCGGCGGCGACGGAACGCCCCGGTGACGTCGTCGGCCTGCACTTCTTCAACCCGGCGCAGGTGATGAAGCTCGTGGAGGTCGTCGAGACCATCTCCACGTCCGCCGACGTCGTGGCCACGGCCCGCCGCGTGTGCCTCGACCTGGGCAAGGTGCCGGTGCACTGCGGCGACCGGGCCGGGTTCATCGTCAACGCGCTGCTGTTCCCGTACCTCAACGACGCGGTGAAGATGCTGGAGGCGCACTACGCGTCGGCCGACGACATCGACAACGCCATGAAGGTCGGCTGCTCGTTGCCGATGGGGCCGTTCGAGCTGCTGGACGTCGTCGGGCTGGACGTGTCGCTGGCCATCGAGCGGACCCTGTACCTGGAGTTCCGCGAGGCCGGGTTCGCCCCCGCGCCGCTGCTGGAGCACCTGGTGACGGCCGGGCGGCTGGGGCGCAAGACCGGCAAGGGGTTCCGCGACTACGCGGCCTGAGCGCGGTCTGAGCGCGGCGTTCGCGCGGGCTGATGACGTGGCGGGTTTCGGCGTTTGGCATCGTGGTGCCCATGCGGCGTGTGGTGATCTCGCTCCTGGTGGCGGCGTTCGGTCTGACGAGCGCCTGCGCGTACACGGTCAACGGCACCCCGGTGGCGGAACAGGTGCTCGACGTCGACCCGCCGTTCACGTCGGCCAACCCGACGCCGACGGGCTCCGCGGACCCGTCCGACGAGCCGACCGGGGACGTCGGTGACATCTGCTCGTTGATCGGGTGGAAGGACCTGCCCTACGAGGTGCCGGACAAGAACGCGAAGCCCACCGAGACCGGGTACGACACGACGTTCGACCAGTCGTGCAAGTGGCAGACGTCGGTCGGTTCGCTGGACGTGGGCGTCACGCTGCGGTTCCGCGAGGGGCGGTCGATCACGCTGGAGCAGAGCAACGGCGAGTTCGACCTGGGCGACCGGAAGGTGACCTACTTCGACCGGACCACGGACACGTCCGTGCAGCCGTCGTGCGTGCTGGTCATGGACTACGCCGGTGGCGGCATCGGGATCATCGTGATCGACGGGTCGGCGCGGTTCGGGGCGATTTGCGACCAGGGCAAGAAGGTGGCGGAGCTGCTGCTGCAGAAGGAGCCCACGGGCTGAGGCGCGGTGTCGTCCGGCCGCCGCGCCCCGGTTCGGGGCGCGGCGGCCTCGCACTCGTTCGCCCGGTGAGGCCCGGCTGCGGGTCGGCCGCGGGTCAGCCGCAGCAGCCGCCGCCGCAGCACCCGCCGCCACCGCCTGCGGGCACGTCGGCCTTGCCGCCCAGGCCGGCCATGGAGAGCAGCTTGACCGTGTCGTCGTGGCCGTTCGGGCACGGCGCGGGCGCGGAGGACTCGTCCATCGACCGCTTGACGTCGAAGGTCGAGCCGCACGCCTTGCAGCGGAATTCGTAGGTTGGCACGCGCCTATTGTTCCCGGTTCGGCGGCGCGAGCACCAGCAAGGGCACACCGACGGTCGACACCGCGGCGAGCAGCGTCAGCAGCGGCAGGCCGTGCACCCAGCCGAGGCACGCGGCGGCGGCGTGCGTGCCGGTGAACGTGACCACCCACGTCCGCGACCCCGGCCGCAGCCAGATCGGGGCCAACGCCGACAGGGCCGTGACCAGCAGCAACATCGTCGTGCCGAGCAGCACGCCCTGCCTGAGCCCGCGTGGCTGGCCGACCGGCACGTCGGCCTGCTGGAACACCGGGCGCACCTGGTCGCCGGCCGGGATCGCCGGCGGCTCCACGAGCAGCCCGCGCACCGCCGGCAGGAGCGTCACGGCGACCTCGATCACCAGCAGGAGGGTCACTGCGACTCGTTGCCACTTGCTCACCCAGTGGACCGTAGGCGATCACCCACCGCGAACCCGGATACCCTCGTCAGTCGTGCCACGCCGCAACCGCCCGCAACGCCCGGACGAGCCGTCACCTGTTGGTGGGCACGGCTGGGCGCGGGCCGAGAGCGCCCCGGACGGCGAGTGGCTGGTGCGCACCGTCTCCGGCGCCGCCACCACCAAGACCTACCGGTGCCCCGGCTGCGACCACGAGATCCGTCCCGGCACCCCGCACGTCGTCGCCTGGCCCGCCGCCGACTACGGCTCGGTCGAGGACCGCCGCCACTGGCACCAGGGCTGCTGGACGTCGAGGAGCAGGAGGGGGCCCACCACCCGCCGTTGGTGACCGGCGTCCGGTAACCCTCCGTGTCGACCACGCGGCCGCCCCACGCCCGCAGACCTCCGGTCCCGCGTGCCGTCCGCCGATCGCCCACCCGCCGGTCGTCCGAGGGCCGGCCCGCTCCACCGTCCGGCCGGGCAGCCGTGCCGGTTGCGGAAGGCGTGTCGGCCGGGAAGGTATGCCGGTCGTGGAAGGCGTGCCAGTCGTGGAAGGCGTGCCGGTCGTGAGAGGCGTGCTGGTTGTGGAAGGCGTGCCGGTTGTGTGGGAGGCGTGCCGGTCGCGGGAGGGGTGGCCGGGAGCGGTGGGACGATGTGGTGGTGGGCGAGGTTCCGATCAAGGCCAAGACCGTGCTCCCCGCGCGCCGGGAGGCGGTGACGTTGCGGACGGCCGACGGGTTGGCGTTGGTCGGTGAGCTGGCCCTCCCCGCCGAACGCGAGCCGCTCGCCACCCTCGTGCTCCTGCACCCCCTGCCGACGCACGGCGGGATGATGGACTCCCACCTCTACCGCAAGGCGGCTTGGCGGTTGCCCGCGTTGGCCGGGCTCGCGGTGCTGCGGTTCAACACGCGTGGCACGGCCAGCGCCGCCGGGCGCAGCGAGGGCGCGTTCGACCACGCCGTGGGCGAGCGGTTGGACGTGGCCGCCGCCCTGGCGTTCGCCGCCGAACGGGGGTTGCCGTCGGTGTGGCTGGTCGGCTGGTCGTTCGGCACCGACCTCGCGCTGATGCACGGGTGCGAGCCGGTGGTCGACGGAGCCGTGCTGATCTCACCTCCCTTGCGGTGGAGCAGGGCCGAGCACTTGCGGACGTGGGCGCGTGCGGGCAAGCCGGTCGTGTGCCTGGTGCCGGAGTTCGACACCCACCTCCCGCCGGCCGAGGCCAGGCGGCGGTTCGGCGCGGAGCTCCCGACCGCGGACGTCATCGACTTCCCCGGCGCCAAGCACCTCATGGTCGGCCACACCGAAGAGGTGCTGGACGCGATCGTCGCCGCGGCCGCGCCCGGGGTGCCCACGCCGTTGCCGCGCACCTGGTCCGGCCCTCACGAGCAGCATCAACCGACCATCGTCGCCTCCTGACGCGGGCGAACGCGCCCGAGCAGCCGGCGGGCGGAGCGCGGCTCGGTCGGTTCCCGGGTCGAGGTGGAGGTCATGGCACGAAGCTAGCGGCGGGGTCCGACAATTCCGGGTATGGAAGCCACTCCGCTCGTGCTGCTGCACGCCTTCCCGTTCGACTCACGCATGTGGGACGGGGTCCGTGACCTGCTGAAACCGATCACGCCCGACCAGCGCGGCGGCGATCGTTCACCCGATCTGGTGGCTGTCGCGGAGGACGTGCTGCGGCTGCTCGACGAACGCGGGATCGAGCGCGCGGTGCTCGGCGGGTGCTCCATGGGCGGTTACGTGGCGATGGCCGTGCTGCGGCGTGACGCGTCCCGGGTGGCCGGGCTCGTGCTGGCGGACACGCGTGCCGGGGCGGACACCGACGAGGCCCGGGCCAACCGGCTCGCGATGGCGGCGCGGGTCGAGGCGGAGGGTCTGGGGTGGGTGCCGGACACGGTCGTGAGCGGGCTGCTCGGACCTGCGCCGGACGACGCCGTGACCGGACGGGTGCGGGAGCTGGTCCTCGACCAGGACCCCGCGGACGTCGTGTGGGCGCAACGGGCGATGGCCGCGCGGCCCGACTCGACCGACGTGCTGGCGCGGGCGGACGTCCCGGCGCTGGTGCTGGTCGGCGAGCACGACGCGCTCACCCCGCCCGCGTTGGCGCGCGAGCTGGCCGGGACGTTGCCGCGGGGCGAGTACGTCGAGCTGCCGGGCGTCGGCCACCTGACCCCGCTGGAGGCGCCGGACGCCTTCGCCGCCGCCGTCCTGGGCTGGCGCCGGCGCGTCGGGGTCTGACGGTGTCCTGAGCGTTGAACTCGGGGGTCCGGAACGTAGGACTCTCGAGCCCTGAACGTAGGACTCTCGAGCCCTGAGCGTAGGACTCTCGCGGGCTGAGCGTAGGACTCTCGCGGGTTGGGGGCCCGGGTCAGCGCTTGGCGGATTGGGGCTTGGGGGTCGGGCGGGCGATCTTCTGGGTCGGGCCGTCCGGGGCCGGCTTCGCGGGGGGTGCCGGCGCTTCGGCGGCCGGGGGCGCGGTCGGTGCCGGGGTGGGAGCCGGAGGTGCGGGGGCGGCGGCTGGGGTGGCGCCGGCAGGGGAGGCGGGGGGAGGGGAGGCGGGGTTGGAGGAGGCCGGGGCGGTGGGAGCGGCGGGGCGTTCCTCCTCCAGGGGGTCCAGGAGGGGGGTGACGTCGTGCAGGGCGGAGCTGACGGCGTGCAGCTGCTGCGACAGGCGGTTGCGCAGTTGGCGCAGGGCGTCGACCTTCTGCGTCGCCTGGGTGACGCGGCGGTTCGCCTCCTCCGTCGCCTCGCGCACCCGGCGGTTCGCCTCGTCGGTCGCCTCCTGCACGCGCGCGGTCGCCTCGCTGATCGAGTCGTGCCGACGGCGGTTGGCCTCCTCGGTCGCCTCCCGCACCAACCGCTGCGCCTCGGCGTTGGACGCGGCCTGCTCCTGCGAGATCTGGGCGCGCACCCGCGCCGCCTCCTCGGCCGCCTCGCGCACCCGGCGGTCCGCCTCGGCCTTCGACGACGCCTCCTGCTCGGCCAGCGTCTTCATCGACTCGACCCGCCGGGCCGCCATCGCGATCTCGAAGTCCTCCTCGACCGTGGTGCGGCGCTGGAGCGACTCCTCGTCCAACCGGGTCGCCTCGGCCCGCGCCTCGCCCACGATCCGCTCGGCCTCGGCCCGCGCCGTCTCCAGCACGCCCCGGTGCTCGGCCTCCATGTCGGCGCGCCGCTGGTCCAGCTCGGCGATCAGCTTCTCGTACCGGGTGCGCAGCACGCCCGCGTCGGCCTCGGCCTTGGCGCGGATGTGCCCGCCCTCGGCCTCGGCCCGGGCCTTGATCTCGTTCGCCTCGTCCTGCGCGAGCCGCAGCATCCGCTGCAACCGCTCGCTCAGGCCCTCCAGCGTGGTGGGCGGCAGCGACAGCCGCTCCACCTGGCCGCGCAGCTCCGCGATCTCCGACCGGGCCGCCTCCAGCTGCCGGGCCAGGTCGTTGGTCTGCGACACCGCCGCGTCCCGGTCGGCCGCGAGCAGCCGCAGGTCGGAGTCGAGGCGTTCCAGGTGGTCCTCGACCTGGGCGCGGTCGTACCCGCGCTTGACGATGTCGAAGCCGGATCCCAGGGGGACGAGGTCACGGTCGTCGGCGAGGCCCATGGCGCTCACGCTACCCGCTCCCGGTGCGCGGTGGTCACCCGAGCACCGCACACCGGGAGCGGTTTCGCTTTAGACGCCCCGGAATCGGTTGATAGCGGGCAGGTGGGCGGCCCGCAGCTCGTGGTCGCGCACCCCGAGGCCCTCCTCCGGCGCCAGCGCCAGCACGCCGACCTTGCCCTGGTGGGCGTTGCGGTGGACGTCGTGGGCGGCCTGCCCGGTCTCCTCCAACGAGTACACCTTGGACAGTGTCGGGTGGATCTTGCCCTTCGCGATCAACCGGTTGGCCTCCCACGCCTCCCGGTAGTTCGCGAAGTGCGAGCCGACGATCCGCTTGAGGTGCATCCACAGGTACCGGTTGTCGTACTGGTGCAGGTAACCGCTGGTCGACGCGCACGTCACGATCGTGCCGCCCTTGCGGGCCACGTACACCGACGCGCCGAACGTCTCGCGGCCCGGGTGCTCGAACACGATGTCCGGGTCCTCGCCGCCGGTCAGCTCGCGGATCTTCGCGCCGAGCCGCTTCCACTCGCGCACGTCCTGCTCGTGCTCGTCCTTCCAGAACCGGTAGCCCTCGGCGGTGCGGTCGATGATCAGCTCCGCGCCCATCCGGCGGCAGATCTCGGCCTTCTCCGGCGAGGACACCACGCAGACCGGGGTCGCGCCGCCGTTGAGCGCGAACTGGGTCGCGTACGAGCCCAGGCCGCCGGAGGCGCCCCAGATCAGCACGGTGTCGCCCTGCTTCATGTTCGCGCCGTTCGCCGACACGAGCTGCCGGTACGCGGTGGAGTTCACCAGACCGGGTGACGCCGCCTCCTCCCACGTGAGGTGGTCGGGCATCGGCATCAGCTGGTTGGCCTTGACCAGCGCGATCTCGGCGAGGCCGCCGTAGTTCGTCTCGAAGCCCCAGATGCGCTGCTCCGGGTCGAGCATCGTGTCGGCGTGCCCGTCCGGGTGCTCCAGCTGCACGTCGAGGCAGTGCGCCACGACCCGGTCGCCCGGCTTCCAGGCGTTGACGCCCGGCCCGGTGCGCAGCACCACGCCCGCCAGGTCGGACCCGACCACGTGGAACGGCTGGTCGTGCCGGCCGCCGTACTTCTTCAGGAACGCGAACGTGGGCAGCGGCTCGAAGATCGAGGTCCACACCGTGTTGTAGTTGATGGCGCTCGCCATGACGGCGACCAGCGCCTCGCCGGGCCCCAGCTCCGGGGTGGCGACCTCGTCGACGTGCAGCGACTTGCGGGGGTCCTTGTCCTTGGTGGCGAGGCCCTCGAACATGCCGACCTCGTCGGCGTGGACCGTCACGCCCCGGTAGCTCTCCGGCACGGGAAGCGATCCGATCGCGTCCAGTTCGTCCGCGAGGATCGCGTCGAGGATCTTCTGCACGGCGTTCCCTCCCAAGGGGGCTGGGGGATTTGGTCGGTGTGGCGGGCTCAAGAGGTCCACGCGAGTGGCCGGAGGTTACCCACCAGTAACCGATTCAGAATGCGCGCTGTGAGCCACCGCACTGGCTTTTCGCCCGTTCGGTCGTTCTTGACCGGGCGGCCAACCAAGCGGAGCATCGGAGGTGTCCCTACGAGGAGGACGGAGGTGCGGGACATGGCAAGGGCGTGGACCAGGTGGCAGGACTGGGCCGAGGTCGTCATCGGTGCCCTGGTGCTGCTCTCGCCCCTGGTGGTGGAGACGACCACGGGGGCCACGTGGACGATGGTCGTGCTCGGTGCGCTGATCGCCGTCGACGGCCTGGCGTCGCTCGCGATGCCGCGGATGGTCTACGGCGAGTGGTTCCAGGTGGCGCTCGGCGCGCTGTTGTTCATCTCGCCGTGGGTCATCGGCTACAGCGACCTGACCGGGGCGTCGTGGGTGTCGTGGATCGGCGGCGTGCTGACCGTCGCGGTGGGCGCGATGGCGGTCCCGGTGGCGAACGCGGCGCACGGCGGTCGGATCGCCGGAACCGCCTGACGGCACTGCCAACCCGGGCCCACGGCGGTGGCCGTGGGCCCGAGCGACCGGAGGAGGGCGGTGCGGTGGCAGCGGACCCGTCGGCCCGCGAGCGCATCCTGAGGGCGGCCGAGGAGCTGTTCGCCGAGGCGGGCTTCGACGCGACACCGACCTCGCGCATCGCCGAGCGGGCGGCCGTCCCGAAGGGGCTCGTGCACTACTACTTCCGCCGCAAGGCCGACCTGCTGGCGGCCCTCGTGCAACGACTCCCCGACGGCACCGTGGACGCGCGCCGGGTCGTGGTGGTCGGCGACATCGCGGAGAGCCTGCGCAGGCTCGTCGCCGCGCTGGACGCCCGGCTCGACGCCTCGCCGCTGCTCAGCCACCTGCTGTGGCGGGAGGCGGACACGCACAAGGCGGTCCGGGACGCCCTGCACGAGCGCTACGAGTCGGTGGTGCGGCAGATCCGCGACGTCATCCTCGCCGCGGGCGGCGCGGCGGTGGCCGCGAAGGACGTCGACAGCGCCTCGGCGCTGCTGGCCCACGCCGTCAGCTACCGCCACTCGGTCGCCCGGCACGCCCCGGGCGGCGACCGGATGGACCCTGGGCTGTCGTTCGTGGCCGCCGCCCTCGAACAGCCCTGATGCCGGCTAGTGGGACGCCGCGGGCTCGACCAGCTCGACCAGCACGCCGCCGGCGTCCTTCGGGTGCACGAAGTTGACCCGGCTGTTCGACGTGCCGCGCCGCGCCTGCTCGTACAGCAGGCGCAGGCCCTTGGCCCGCAGCGCCTCGGCCGCCGCGTCCACATCGGACACCCGGTAGGCGAGCTGCTGGAGCCCCGGCCCGGACCGGCCGATGAACTTCGCGATGGTGGACTCCGGCGTCAGCGGCGCGAGCAGCTGCACGGCCGCGCCCGTGCCGTCGTCGCCGGGCGCGCGCAGCATCGCCTCGCGCACGCCCTGCTCCTCGTTGACCTCCTCGTGCGCGACCTCCAGGCCGAAGTGCTCGCGGTGGAACGCGATCGCGGCGTCGAGGTCCGGCACGGCGATGCCGACGTGGTCGATGGCGGTGACGAGCCCGCGGAGTTCTTCCATGGTCACGAAGGCTAGCGGCCGAATCGGTGCAGGTCCCGCTGTGCGACGCCTCACAGGGCTACTCCGTGGTAACCCTGGGTATCGTGGCGTGTTAACAACCGCTTACACCCGCTGTGGAGGCTGCTGTGTCCGGTTCCGTCATCGTCGCCGGGGCCCGAACCCCGATGGGGCGACTGCTCGGGTCGTTGAAGGACTTCTCCGGCGCCCAGCTCGGCGGCGTCGCGATCAAGGCGGCCCTGGAGCGGGCCGGTGTCGCGCCCGAGCAGGTGCAGTACGTGATCATGGGCCAGGTGCTCACGGCGGGGGCGGGCCAGATCCCGGCGCGCCAGGCGGCGGTGAACGCGGGCATCCCCATGACCGTGCCCGCCCTGACGATCAACAAGGTGTGCCTGTCCGGCATCGACGCGATCGCCCTGGCCGACCAGCTCATCCGCGCCGGCGAGTTCGACGTCGTCGTGGCGGGCGGCCAGGAGTCGATGACCCAGGCGCCGCACCTGCTGCCGAAGTCGCGCGGCGGGTTCAAGTACGGCGACGTGACGATGCTCGACCACATGTCCCACGACGGCCTGTTCTGCGCGTTCGACCAGGTCGCGATGGGCGCCTCCACGGAGAAGCACAACGCCCGGTACGGCGTGACCCGCGAGGAGCAGGACGCGTTCGCCGCCCGCTCGCACCAGCTGGCCGCCAAGGCCGCGCAGAACGGCGTCTTCGACGAGGAGATCACGCCCGTCCCGCTGCCGCAGCGCAAGGGCGACCCGGTCCTGTTCGCCACCGACGAGGGCGTGCGCGGCGACACGACGGTGGAGGCGCTGGCCAAGCTGCGCCCGGCGTTCGCCGCCGACGGCACGATCACCGCGGGCTCGGCGTCGCAGATCTCCGACGGCGCGGCGGCCGTGGTCGTGATGAGCAAGGCCAAGGCCGAGGAGCTGGGCCTGACCTGGCTGGCCGAGATCGGCGCGCACGGCGTGGTGGCCGGCCCCGACGCGAGCCTGCACGAGCAGCCCGCCAACGCCATCAGGGCCGCGTGCGCCAAGGAGGGCATCGACCCGGCCGACCTGGACCTGGTCGAGATCAACGAGGCGTTCGCCGCGGTCGGCGTGGTCTCCACCCGGCAGCTCGGCATCCCCGAGGACAAGGTCAACGTCAACGGCGGCGCGATCGCGCTCGGCCACCCGATCGGCATGTCGGGCGCCCGCATCGCGCTGCACCTGGCGCTGGAGCTGAAGCGGCGCGGCGGCGGCGTCGGCGTGGCGGCCCTGTGCGGCGGCGGCGGTCAGGGCGATGCGCTGATCGTGCGCGTGCCCAAGGCTTAGGGGTGTGGCCCGCACCGTTGACGTAGCCGAGCTGGTCGACCGCGCGCGCGAGGGACAGGCGCGCGCGGTCGCCCGGTTGATCTCCCTGGTGGAGGACGCCGGCCCGCAGCTGCGCGAGGTCGCGGGCGCGTTGGCGCCGTTCTGCGGGAACGCGCAGGTCATCGGCCTGACCGGGGCTCCGGGCGTCGGCAAGTCCACGTCCACCTCGGCGCTCGTGGCGGCCTACCGCCGGCGCGGCAAGCGGGTCGGGGTGCTGGCCGTCGACCCGTCGTCGCCGTTCTCCGGCGGCGCGCTGCTCGGCGACCGGGTGCGGATGGGCGAGCACGCCACCGACCCCGGCGTGTTCATCCGCTCCATGGCCACCCGCGGCCACCTGGGCGGGCTGTCGTGGGCCACCCCGCAGGCGCTGCGCGTGCTCGACGCGGCGGGCTGCGACGTGGTGCTGGTCGAGACCGTCGGCGTCGGCCAGTCCGAGGTCGAGGTGGTGTCGCTGGCCGACACCACGGTGGTGCTGCTCGCGCCCGGCATGGGCGACGGCATCCAGGCCGCGAAGGCGGGCATCCTCGAGATCGCCGACGTGTTCGTCGTCAACAAGGCCGACCGCGACGGCGCGGACCAGACCGCGCGCGACCTCAAGCACGTGATCTCGCTGGGTCGCCGGGAGCGGGAGGGCGGTCGCTGGCGGCCACCCGTGGTGAAGACGGTCGCGAGCCGCGCCGAGGGGCTGGACGAGGTCGTGGACGCCGTCGAAGCGCACCGCGCCTGGCTCGTGGAACGCGGTGAGCTGGCACGACGCCGCGCGGCCAGGGCGGCGGCCGAGATCGAGGCCCTCGCGCTGGAGCGGCTGCGCTCCCGGATCGGCGGGCTGCGCGGGGCGTCCGGGCTGGCGAGCCTGGCCGAACGGGTCGTGGCGGGCGAGCTGGACCCCTACGCTGCGGCTGATCGACTGGTCGAGGGGGTGGGCGCATGACGACTCCGGTGATGGGCATCCGGACGTGCGACACCCGTCGGGTGATCGCCTGCCCGGTGGCCGGTGCGCTCGACGTGGAGGACGGGGGATGCGTGGTGGGGCTGTCGTGAAGGACGTGGAGATCCCCTTCGGGAACCGGGCCGAGCGGCGCGCCGGGCTCGCGGTCCAGCTCGGGTTCACGGCCGTCGGCGTGCTGCTGATGTTCCTGTCGTACGGCGACGGCCACCTGGCGGCGATGGTCGTCGGGCCGCTGCTCGCGATCGCCGGGCTGATCGGCGGCGGGGTGTGGCGGCGCAAGGCGCGGCTGCGCCGGCTCCTGGTCGAGCCCCAGGGCCTGCGCTGGGAGGAGAAGGGCAGGTCGTGGGCGGTGCCCTGGTACGAGCTGGCGGGGGTGGCGCTGTCGCGCGGCGGGCCGAAGTCGACGCTGTGGCTGCACCTCGCGCCGCACGACCCGCGCGCCTTCGCCGCCACGTACCGCGGCGTGCCGGCGGGCCCGCACGGCCACTGGGTCGAGCTGCCCGACGACATCGGCGAGGAGCTGCTCGACCTGGCGCTCAAGCGGCACGCCCCGCAGCTCTACCGGGGTCACGTGGCGCACTACGCGGGCGGGCTCGGCGCGTCGATGTGACCGGTCAGGCGGGAGCGGCCTGCCGGGCCTCGTGCTGGGACACCGCCTTGCGCCACAGCGGGTCGCGGTCGTCCCCGGCGATGACCAGCCCGTAGACGTCGGCCAGGGCGGCGAACCAGTCCGCGGGGCGGTCGAGCACGGTCTTCGTGGTCGTGCCCTCGACGCGGGCCAGGGTGAGCGCGCGCAGCACGTCCCAGCCGCGCCCGTCCACCCGCAGCACGCCGAACGTGCGCACGAACCCCGACTCGGGCGACGTGGACAGGTGGACGTGCCGGTCGGCGAAGTGGTCCATGCCCACGGCGTCCGGGGCGAAGTGCATGGCGTGGAAGCTGCCGCGCGGGTCGTGCCGCAGCCGCCAGGCGCCCGGCGCGGCCGGTGACGGGCCCAGCTCGAACGTGAACGGCCCCTGCCGGTGGACGCCCTCCCGCAGCGGCAGCGGCGAGTGCAGGCCGTCGCCCAGACCGACGTCGACCAACCAGGCGTCGTCGGAGTCCGGCAGGTCGCGCACGGTGAGCGCGAGGTGGTTGCGGTTGATCACCGGCTCGACGTCCTCGCCGGTCTGCACGCCGCCGGGGTGCCTGGTGACGTGGTAGCCGAGCGCCCGCAGCAGCTCGCCGAACGCCGCGTTGAGGTGGAAGCAGTACCCGCCCCGGCCGGCGAGCACCCTGGCCACCGAGTCCAGCGGGTCCAGCGAGGTGGGCCTGCCGAGCTGGATCTCGACGGTCTCGTAGGGCACCCGTTCGACGAACGCCCGGTGCAGCCTGGTCAGCGCCGCCACCCCGGGTGGTTCGACGTCGGTCACGCCGAGGCGGCGCAGGAACGCGGGCACGTCCAGCGTGCGCATCTGGTGGTCCCCCATCGGGTCGGTGGCTCGAAGCCGGGACTTCCGACTCTAGGCAACGACGATCACAGGGCCGAACGTTGGTCCCGGGGGACGACGAAGAGGTGCGATGTACGACTCCGCTGGACTCCAGGTCCTGTCCCGCGAGGAATGCCTGGAGCTGCTCGGCGCGACCGCGGTCGGCCGCCTGGTCTACACCGAGCGGGCGCTGCCGGTCGTGCACCCGGTCGTGTACGCGCTCGACGGCGAGTGCGTCGTGCTGCGCGTGCCGGACGGCAGCGCCGCCCTCGTCGCCCGGGACACGATCGTCGCCTTCCAGATCGACGACGTGGCGCCCGACCTGTCCCGCGGCTGGTCGGTGATGGCGGTCGGGCACGCCACCGAGGTCCGGGAGCGGGAGTGGCTGGCGCGGCTGCACCGGCTGCCGCTGGCCTCCCGCGGGCACGGCGGCGGCGACCACTTCCTGGTGGTCGACCTGGAGGTCCTGGCGGGCCGTCGCATCCCCTGAGCGCAGGCGATAACCTCGGGGCCCTCCGACTCGACGGGTGGTCACGGGTGGCCGGAACGCCGGACGCGAACGCCGCGACGCGGCTGGACGGCCTGCTGCGCGAGCTGACCGACCGCACCACCGAGGTGGTCGTCTCGCAGGAGCGCCTGCACCGGCTGCTGTCCGCGGTCGTGTCGCTGGCCAGCGACCTGTCGCTGCCCGACGTGCTGCGGCGCATCGTGGAGTCCTCGTGCGGCCTGGTCGGCGCCCGCTACGGCGCGCTGGCCGTCGTCGGGCCGAACCGGCAGCTGCTGGAGTTCACCTACGACGACGGCCACCACAACGCCGACTTCGAGAAGCCCGGTGACGCGACGACCGCGTTCGACCCGTCCGGGCCCGGTTTCCTGGGCGTGCCGGTGCACGTGCGCGGCGCGGTGTTCGGCAACCTCTACCTCAGCGACAAGGCCGACGGCTCCGACTTCACCCGCGCCGACCGGGAGGTCGTGGTGGCGGTGGCCGCGGCGGCGGGCATCGCGATCGAGAACGCCCGCCTCTACGAGCAGTCGCGGCAGCGGGAGGTGTGGCTGCGCGCGTCCAACGAGGTGACGAACGCGCTGCTCACCGGCGCGCCGGACCGGGACGCGCTGCGCCTGGTCGCGGTGCGCGCCCGGCTGGCCGCCGACGGGGTGAACGCGCTGCTCGCGCTGCCGGACGTGCGGGGCGGGCTGGTCGTGCGGGTGCTGGACGGCGAGCCGCACGGGTTCGGCGCGCCGGCCGACGGCGGCCCGGCCCGCGAGGTGTTCGACACCGGCCGGGCCGAGGTGCTGGACGGGCTGCCCGGCCTGCCGAAGGTGGGACCGGTGGTGTTCGTGCCGCTGGCCGCGGGCGAGCGGGTGCTCGGCGTGCTGATGGTGGCGCGGGCGCGGGGGCAGCGGGCGTTCGACGACTCGGACGTGGCCCTGGTCGAGTCGTTCGCCCGGCAGGCGGCGCTGATCCTGGAGTTCACCCGGGCCACCGGTGCCGAGCGGCGGCTGGCCGTGCTGGAGGACCGCGACCGGATCGCCCGCGACCTGCACGACCTGGTCGTGCAGCGGCTGTTCGGGCTGGGCCTGGGGTTGCAGGGCCTGAACGGGCTGGTGGAGCAGCCGGTGGTGGCGCGGCGGCTGGCGGACTTCGTCACCGAGGTCGACCAGACGATCCGGGAGATCCGGCGCACGATCTTCTCGTTGCAGGAGCCGCCCGCGGGCGCCGCCGACCTGCGCGCCCGGCTGATGAAGGTGGTGCAGGAGTCGGCCAGGCTGCTGGGGTTCGAGCCCGCGCTGGCCCTGGACGGCCCGCTCGACTCCGTGGTGCCCGACCACGTGCGGCCGGACCTGCTGGCGACGCTGCGGGAGGCGCTGGCCAACGCCGCCCGGCACGCCTCGGCGAGCAGCGTCGAGGTCGAGGTGGCCGTGGACCGGGCCGCGACCGAGTTGCGGCTGGTCGTGCGCGACGACGGCGCCGGCCTGCCGCCCGGCCGGGGCAGGCACACCGGCGGCCTGGTCAACATGGCGGCGCGGGCCGCCCGGTGGGGCGGTTCGTGCCAGGTCGGGTCGATCGGGGGCCGAGGAGTAACGCTGACGTGGTCCGTGCCGTTGGTACCGGTGTGAGGAGGGTCCATGTCCATCTCGGTGCTGCTGGTCGACGACCACGAGATCGTGCGGCGCGGCCTGCAACAGCTGCTGGCGGTCGAACCGGACATCGAGGTGGTCGGTGAGGCGGAGAGCGCTGCCGCCGCCGTGTCCGCCGCCGAATACCACCAGCCCGACGTCGCCGTGATCGACGTGCGGCTGCCCGACGGCGACGGCGTGACGGTGTGCCGGGAGATCCGCTCGGCGGTCCAGCCGCCGCCCGCGTGCCTGATGCTGACCTCGTACTCCGACGACGAGGCGCTGTTCGGCGCGATCATGGCGGGCGCGGCCGGCTACCTGCTCAAGCAGGTCTCCGGCAACGACCTGGTGTCCGCGATCCGCACGCTGGCCGCCGGCGGCTCGCTGCTGCACTCGGGGGTGACGGCGACCGTGCTGCAACGGCTGCGCGGCGGCCCGGTCGAGGACCCGCGCTACGCCACGCTGAGCCCGCAGGAGCGGCGGATCCTCGACCTGATCGCCGAGGGCCTGACCAACCGGCAGATCGCCAACCGGCTGTTCCTGGCCGAGAAGACGGTCAAGAACTACGTCTCGTCGCTGCTGCACAAGCTCGGCTTCGACCGCCGCACGGAGGCGGGCGTCTACGCCGCGCGCAGGCGGCAGACCGGCGGCCTCTGACCGGGCGCACGTACCCTGGGTACGACCGGGGACAGGCCCTGTTCGGCTCTACGAAAGAGCCGAGCCGCTCGGGCCCGGAGGAAAGTAAGGTCGCTGGAGTGGGGATTTTCCGGAGGAAGCGGCCTGCCGCGCTCGCGCGTGAAGTGGTGCGGGACCACACCTACGACGACGCGATCCTGGACATCGCGGCGGAGGAGATGGACGCGGGCCACCTGAGGGCGGCGACCACGGTGCTGGCGGAGTGCCGGGACGAGCCGGAGGTGCGGGCGCTGCGGGTCGAGGTGCTGGGCGAGCACGCCATCGGCCACGCCGACGAGCTGCTGGAGCTGGCGAAGAACAACACCGACCCGGACCTGTGGCTGCTCGCGGGCACGGCGTTCATCCGGGAGGCGTGGGCGATCCGCGGCTCGGGGCGCGCCGACAGCGTCGGCAAGGACCGGTTCAAGGTCTTCTTCGGTACCCTCCGCAAGGCCGTCGCCCCGCTGCACGAGGCCGCGAAGCTCCTGCCGCGCGACGCCGTGCCGTGGGCCCAGCTGCAGACCGCCGGCCTGGGGTTGCAGGTCGACCGGGACCAGAAGGACGAGGTGTGGCGGGAGGTCGTGGCGCGGTGCGCGACGCTCTACCCGGCGCACTGGACCCGGTTGCAGATCCTGGCGTCGAAGTGGGGCGGCTCGGCCGAGGAGATGATGGCGTTCGCGCAGGGCAGCGTCGACGCGGCCCCGCCCGGCGACCCGGTGGTGGCCATGCTGCCGCTGGCGCACTTCGAGATCTTCCTGGAGCAGTTCGAGGACGCGGTGCAGAACCGGTCGGCGCTGAAGATCGCGACGCTGAAGATGCGCTACTTCACCCGGCACCGGGAGGAGATCGCGACGGCGGCGGACAAGTGGGACGCCACCCCGGCCAAGCCGCACCCGCGCGCCCTCCAGGCCCACAACCTGTTCGCGGCGGCGTTCGCCCTGGCCGACGACGCGCCGCGGGCCAAGCGCCACCTGCTCGGCATGCGCGACCACGTGCACGAGGTGCCGTGGGCCTACGTCGCCTACCTCGCCGACGACCTGGAGAAGGAGTACAGCGAGCTGGCGAACAAGTACCTGTGACGCGGGGCGGCCGGGCCCGCCGGCCGCCCCGCGCGGTCGGCACCGTTAGCGCCGCACCGCGCCCGGCGCCGCGGCGCTCAACTCCCGGGCGTCGACACCACCGGCGGCCTGCACCGGACGGCGACCACGTCCCCCGTCACCACGACCTCGCCCGCCGCGTGCGGCACGACCACCGTGCTGCCCCGGTGCACCGCGACCGGACCCAGCGTGCCGGCGCCCTCCAGCACCACGTAGACGCCGAACGAGGGCTCCAGCGCCGCCGTGCCCGACACGTGCAGCCGGTCGGCGCGGAAGAACGGGTCCGCCTGAGCGTCGAACAGGTTCACCGACCGGCCGGTGAGCGCCTGCGTGCGGCGCACGAGGTCGTCGGGGGACTGAGCGCGGCGCTCCAGGCAGTCCAGCGCCTTGTCGTAGCCCAGGCCGAGGTGCCCGGCCTCGGCGTCGGCCAGGAAGCCCCGCCACTCCAGGGTGATCGAGAAGTCCGTCGGCTGCTGCAGCTCGACGATGAACACGCCCTCGCCGATCGCGTGCGGCACGCCGGCGGGCACGAACACCGTGTCGCCGGGCGAGACCGGCACCGGGTTGAGCGCGGCGAGCATGGCCGCCGAGTCCTGGGTGGACACCCACCCGGCGGCGACGGGGGCGGGCACGTCCTCGCGGAACCCGAGGTACACCGTCGGGTCGGGGCCGGACGTGCCGATGACGACCCACGCCTCGGTCTTGCCGTGCCGGCAGCCCAGGTGCGCGGCGGCGAACGCGTCGGACGGGTGGTAGTGCACCGGCAGCCGCTGCCCGGCGTCGAGCAGCTTCACCAGCAGCGCGGTGTCGCCGCCGAACCGCGCCGCGTGCTCCTCGCCCAGCCACGTCACCGGGTCGGCCGCCACGGCGTCGCGCAGCCACCGCCCGTCGGGCAGCCGGGTCAGGCCGGCCTCGTCCTTGCCGAACTGCGTGGTGGTCGACGCCACCCAGTCCTCGGGTCCGGAGTCGGCCTCCTCCCGCCTCCGGAACGCCGCGATGGCCGCACCGCCCCGGTAGAACTGCCGGGGCTGGTTGGCCTCCAGCGCGACGGGCTGGGTGTCGGAACTCATGGGCGTACCTCTCCTGATCCACGGGCCACCAAGCGGACCGGCAGGACGACGCGGCGCGGTGGGGAACCGTCGCCGTCCAGTCGGGCGAAGAGCAGGTCGGCCGCTGCCTTGCCGAGCGCGCTCGCGTCGTGCGCGATCACGGTCACCGGCGGCGACAGCAGGTCGGCCAGCTCGAAGTCGTCGAAGCCCACCAGGGCGGGGCGCGCGGCGCTGCCGGCCAGGGCGCGCACGGCGTGCACGGTGATCCGGTTGTTGCCGGTCACCACGGCGGTCGCCGGGTCGGCGGCACCCCGCAGGCCGTGCAGCGCCCGGCGCACGGACTCCTCGTCGTGCGGGCCCATGACCACCAGCGACTCGTGGTAGCCGATGCCGGCCCGCACGCAGCCCTCGCGGTAGCCGCGCAGGCGCTCGTTGGCGGTGAAGATGCCCGGCGCGTCGCCGAGGAACGCGATCCGCCGGTGCCCGAACGACGCCAGGTGCGCGACGGCCTCGGCGGTGCCGCCGATGTTGTCCACCAGCACGGTGTCGGCGACCACGTCGCCGGCCGGCCGGTCCAGGAACACCACGGGCGTGCCCGCCCGCATCTCCGGCACCAGGTACCCGTGCTGCAACCCGGCGGGCACGACCAGCAGGCCGTCCACCCGCCGCGAGCAGAACTCCAGCGACAGCTCGCGCTCCCGCGCCGGGTCCTCGTCGGACGAGCCGGTGATCACCTGCCGGCCGCGCAGCCGGGCGACCTCCTCGACCGCGCGCGTGACGCCCGAGTAGAACGGGTTGCCCACGTCCTCCAGCACCAGCCCGACCGTGCCCGTCGACGAGCCGCGGCGCAGGTTGCGCGCGCTCAGGTTGCGCCGGAAGCCGAGCTGGTCGATCGCCGCGAGCACCCGTTCGGCGGTGGCCGGGTGCACGCCCGCCTCGTCGTTCACCACGCGCGAGACGGTCTTGATGCTGACGCCGGCGAGCCTCGCCACGTCGTTCATCGTGGCACGCCGCACCTTGCGGGCACCGGCCGCGCCGTTCGGGGACAACGTTGTCATAGTGCGCGAATCACACACCGCGAGTACCCGGATGTCAACGCCCGGGCCCGCGCCGGACCGCGGTAACGGCGGGTCCGCGCGCTCGCCACCGCGGTCGGCTGAACCTATGGTGGATCGGTGACGGCTGACCCGCTCGACTCGGTGAACACGTTCATCGGCACGAAGGACGACGGGAACACGTTCCCCGGCGCGTCGATGCCGTTCGGGATGGCCCACTCCAGCCCGATCGGCTCGCACTACGCGGGCTACCACTACGACGACCCGCTGATCCGCGGGTTCGGCCACTTCTTCCTGTCCGGCGCGGGGTGCTCCGAGCAGGGCGGCCTGGTGTCCGTCCTGCCGACCACCGGCCTGCCGCGCACCTTCGACCACCGGGAGTACGGCGCCGCCTACACCCACGAGGGCGAGGTGGGGAAACCCGGCTACTACCGGGTGCGGCTGGCGTCCGGCATCACGGTGGAGACCACGGCCACCACCCGCGTCGGGGTCGAGCGGTTCACCTTCCCGGCGGGCGCGACACCGCACGTGCTGGTGAACGTGGGCCAGGCCAACGACGGCGAGCCCGTGTCGGCGAGCAGCGTGCGGGTGGTGGACGACCGGACGCTGGCCGGGACCGTGGTGGCGCAGGCGTTCTGCGGCGGCAAGCCGTACACCACCTACTTCACCACGACGTTCGACCGGCCGTTCACCAGGACCGGGAACTGGGGCGGCCCGGAGGGCGGCGCGGGGCTGCGCGGCCAGTGGGTGGCGTTCGGGGGCGGGCCGGTCACGGCGGCCACCGCGATCTCGCACGTCGACGCGGACGGCGCGGCGAAGAACCTCGGCGAGGCCCGCGGCCGGTCCTTCGACGAGTTGCGCGCCGCGGCGGAGGAGGCGTGGCGGCGGGAGCTGTCGAGCGTCGAGACGTCCGCCGGGGGCGTCGACCGCACGGTCTTCTACACCGCGCTCTACCACGTGCTGCTGCAACCGTTGACGGGCAACGACGTGGACGGCCGGTACCGCGGGTTCGACGGGCGGGTGCACACCGCCGACGGCTGGACCTACCACGAGTTCTTCTCGCTGTGGGACACCTACCGGGCGCACAACCAGCTCCTGGCGCTGCTGCGGCCGGGCCGGGCGAGGGACATCGCCCGCTCGGTGCTGGCGATCCACGAGCAGGGCGGGTGGCTGCCGCGCTGGGCGTACGCCAACCAGGAGACCAACACCATGACCGGCGACCCGGTCACGCCGTTCCTGGTGGACCTGTGGCGGTTCGGCGCGCTGGCGGGCCTGGAGGAGCGGGCCTACGCCGCGCTGCGGCAGAACGCGAACGGCGTGCCGCCCGGCTCGTCGCCGTTCGAGGGCCGGGCGGGCAACCCCTCCTACGTCGGTCGCGGCTTCGTGCAGTACGACAAGGACTTCCCCAAAAAGGGGCAGGACGTCGACCCGCACCACGGCGCCTCGGCCACGTTGGAGTACGCGCTCGCCGACGCCTCGCTGGCGATCATGGCGCGGGCGCTCGGGCACGACGAGGACGCCGACATCCTGGGCCGCCGCGGGCGCAACCACCGCGTGCTGTGGGACCCGACGGTGTCCGACCGCGGGTTCACCGGCTTCCCCCGGCCCAAGCGGTACGACGGCACGTGGCTCACGCCGTTCAGCCCGCAGGGCCCGGAGGGGTTCCACGAGGGCACCGCGTGGCAGTACCAGTGGCTGGCGCAGCAGGACGTGCCCGGCCTGGTGGAGCTGATCGGCGGGCGGGACGCGGCGGTGGCCCGGCTGGACGACTTCTTCGCCTACGCCGAGCTGGTGGCGGACCCGGCGCGGACGGCGCGCGAGGAGTGGGTCGTCGGGCCGTACGACTACTACAACCAGTTCCGGTACAACCCGAACAACGAGCCGGACCTGCACGTGCCGTGGCTGTACGCGCTGGTGGGGCAGCCGTGGAAGACCTCGGCCGTGGTGCGGGCGGCGCAGACGCTGTTCGTGGACGCGCCGAACGGCGTGACCGGGAACGACGACCTCGGGCAGATGTCGGCCTGGTACGTGTTCAGCGCGCTCGGCCTGTACCCCGTGACCCCGGGCACGGGCGACTTCGTGCTGAACGCGCCGCGGTTCGAGCGCGCGGTGCTGCACCTGGAGGACGGCCGCGACGTCACGATCACCGCACCGGGCGCGGACCCGTCGGAGCTGCAGTACGTGCGCTCGCTCGCGGTCGACTCCGAGCCGTGGGACCGCGTGCTGCTCAACGTCGACCGCCTGCGCGGCACGCGCCTCGACCACGTCCTCACGACGGACCCGGCGGAGGCGTCGTGGGCGACCGGTCCGGGTTCCGCGCCCGAAGGTGAGCACGCCTCGTAGTCGTCAGCGCGCGGACAGCGACCACGACCGGCGTCGAAAGTCTCGATCGTCGTCCACTTCGGTCGCTACTGGGCCGAAGCGGCACCGCGGACGCGTTGCGGCGCTTACCGTCCAGCCCATGACAGGGGCACGCATACCGGCCGTCGTGGTTGCCGACATCAGGAAGAACTACGGCGAGCTGAAGGCGGTGGACGGCGTCTCGTTCACCGTCGCCGAGGGGGAGTTCTTCGGCATCCTGGGGCCGAACGGCGCGGGCAAGACCACCACGCTGGAGATCGTCGAAGGGCTGCGCCGGCCCGACGGCGGCCGGGTGACGCTGCTGGGCGAGGAGCCGTGGCCGCGCAACCCGAAGCTGCTGCCGCGCATCGGCGTGCAGCTCCAGGCGTCCAGCTTCTTCGAGAAGCTGACCGCCCGCGAGCAGTTGCAGACCTTCGGGTCGCTGTACGGCGTCAGCTCGCGCCGGGCCGACGAGATGCTGGAGCTGGTCGGCCTGACCGACAAGGCGGGCGTGCAGGAGAACAAGCTGTCCGGCGGCCAGCGGCAGCGGTTGTCGATCGCGTGCGCCCTGGTGCACGACCCGGACCTCGTCTTCCTGGACGAGCCGACGGCCGCGCTGGACCCGCAGGCGCGGCGCAACCTGTGGGACGTGCTGCGGGAGATCCAGGCCAGGGGCAAGACCATCGTCTACACCACGCACTACCTGGACGAGGCCGAGATCCTCTGCGACCGCGTGGCGATCATGGACCGGGGCCGCATCCTCGCCATGGACGCGCCCGCGACGCTGGTGCGGGGGCTCGACGCGCCCACGCACGTGGTGCTGCAGAAGGGCGTGCTGACCCGTGAGGCGGCCCGCGGCATCACCGGGGTCGAGGACGCCCAGGAGGACGAGGTGTCGCTGACCATCTCCACCCGCAGGCCCGCGCCGGTGCTGTCGGCGCTCGCCGAGCGCGGCACGTTGGACGGGTTGCAGGTGCGCACCGCCACGTTGGAGGACGTCTTCCTCGACCTGACCGGACGGGAGTACCGCGCATGACCGCGTTCCGCAGCCTGTCGGCGGCCATGGTGAAGGGCTTCCTGCGCGACCGGATGACGTTGTTCTTCGTCTTCCTGTTCCCGCTGATGTTCCTCGTCGTGTTCGGCCTGCTGCTCGGCGACTCGGGCGAGGACAAGACGAAGGTCGCGGCGGTGGGTGACGGGCCCGTGCTGGCGGCGTTGGAGCAGACCGGCGCGATCGAGCTGGAGCGGTACGACGACGCGGCGACCGCGCGGCGGAAGGTGGACGACGGCGACCTGCCCGCCGCCGTGGTGCTGGAGGGCGACTCCGTGCGGCTGGTCTACGCGGCGAGCGACCAGGTGGCGGCGGGGACCGTGACGGGGATCGTGTCCGGGGTGGTCGACAAGATCAACCTGGGTGCGGCGAACGTGCCGCCGCGGTTCACGCTGGAGGCGGAGTCGGTCGAGGACGCCTCGCTCAAGCCGATCCAGTACCTGACACCGGGCATCCTGTCGTGGGCGGTGTCGATCTCGGGGGTGTTCGGCGCGGCGCTGACCATGGTGTCGTGGCGCAAGAAGCAGGTGCTGCGGCGCATCCGGCTCGCGCCGGTGAGCACGACGACCGTGCTGACGTCGCGGGTGCTGGTGAGCATCGGCACGGCGTTGGCGCAGGGCGTGGTGTTCGTGGCGGTGGCGCTGCTGCCGGCGTTCGGGTTGAAGTTGACCGGTCAGTGGTACCTGGCGCTGCCGCTGCTGGTGCTGGGCACGGTGGCGTTCTTCGCGGTCGGGATGCTGGTGGGCGCGTTCTGCAAGACGGAAGAGGCGGCGTCCGGTGCGGCGAACATCATCATCATGCCGATGGCGTTCCTGTCGGGCACGTTCTTCCCGGTCGAGAACGCCCCCGCGTGGCTGCGGGCGGTGTCGAACGTTTTCCCGTTGCGCCACATGAACGACGGCATGCTGGACGTCCTCGTGCGGGGCAAGGGCGTCGAGGCCCTGGTCCTCCCCGCCACCGTCCTGATCGCCTTCACCCTGGTCGTCTCCGCCATCGCCGCCAAGGTCTTCCGCTGGGAGGACTGACCCGAGAGTCCTACGTTCAGACGCCGAGAGTCCTACGTTCAGGCGCCGAGAGTCCTACGTTCAGGCGCCGAGAGTCCTACGTTCGGGACCCCTGAGTTCAACGCTCGGAGCGACCGGGCCTGTGCTGAGTGTTGAACTCAGGGTGTCTGAACGTAGGACTCTCGCGTCCTGGGTGTTGGACTCTCGCGGTTCGAACGTTGGACTCTCGATGGCTGGAGGTTGGACTCTCGCGCGGGGTGGGGGAGGGGTGAGGGGGGTCACGTGAGCACAATGGGGGCATGTTCAGCAGCGCGGTTGGTCGGTTCCGGTTGCTCGCACTCGCCGAGGCGGTGTCGTGGGCCGGTCTGTTGATCGGCATGTTCTTCAAGTACGTCGTGGTGGGCAACGAGATCGGCGTGAAGGTCTTCGGGCCGGTCCACGGCGCCGTCTTCGTCGGCTACGTGCTGGTGACGTTGATGCTCGCGCACCGCTGGGACCGCAAGACGCTGCTCCTCGGCCTGGTCGCGAGCATCCCGCCCTTCGGCACCGTCGTCTTCGAGCGGTGGGCGAGCCGCACCGGCCGCCTGGACGAGCGCAACGAAGTTCAGACCGCCAACGACTGAGCGAGCGCCGGCTCCGCCTCCGGGTCGCCGAGGTGGTGCACGCGCTCGCTGGGCTCGATGTTGTCCAGGAACTCCTGGTACACCGCCGCCGCCGCCGGCAGGTGTGACGCCGGCCGGGCGTGCCGCAGCGCACCCGCCGGGTCGCCGAACGGGCGGTGCCGCAGCCGGGACCGCACCCACACCCGCTCCACCGCCGGCCGGAACGCGGGCGCGACGAACGCGATCAGCCGCGCCGCGTCCAGCGCCGGGTGGCCCCAGTGCGCCTCGCCCCAGTCGAGCACCACCCCGCCGGACCGCCAGTTGCCCGGGCGGAAGTCGCCGTGCAGCAGCGAGTCCGGCAACCCGAAGTCCGGCACCCGCACCCCGCGCGAACGCGCACCGCGCACCCGCAGGCGCGGCTCACCCGCCAACGCCGCCTGCACGGCCACCCACTGCGGCACGACCCGCTCCACCGCGGCGACGTCCGGCCGCCGGCAGTCCGCGCCGGGCGCCGACGCCGGCAGCACCCTCCCCGGCCCGGCCGCGAGCAACCCCGGCGTCAACGACGGGTCGACCGACGCCACCAGCCGGATCACCTCGCCCTCGTCGGCCAGGAACGGCGGTGTCGCCTTCGCCCACACGTCCCCGGCCGCGGTCGGCAGCCGGTACAGGCACGACAGGTTCCACGTCTTCACCCGCACGGCGGGCCCGGTCACCTCGACGTGCCGCCGCGCCCACGCCACCAGCTCCGCCGGACCGCCCGGACGCGCCCACGGCAGCCGCGACGGGTGCTCGTCGAACGCGTGCGGCTCCCCGGACGACAGCCCGCGCTCCGGCACGCGGTCGGCCTCCACCTGGTAGGTCACCACGCCGTCGCGCATCGCCGGCGCCGTGCTCCCGACCAGCCGCAGCACGCTCGTCGTCACGCCCAGCACCCGATCCAGGTGCGCGGTCATGGGCTCGACGTCGTTCCACCACGGGCTGTCCACGGTGAACGGCGCGGCCTCGCCGACGTACCGGCCGCCGACCACCACCAGAGCCCCGACCTCCCGCACGTGGTGCAGCGCGGCCGCCGCCGCACGGCCGTGGCGACCGGTTTTCGGCGGGCGTCAGTCCTCGAAGTCGCCCACCGCGCGGCGGACCTTCGCCAGCAGGTCGGTGAGCTGCTCGGTCTGCCGGTCGGTCAGCCCGCGCAGGCCGAACTCGACGCTCGTCACGGCTTCGGTGGCGGCCTCGCGCCGGGCGTGCCCGGCCTCGGTGATCTCGACGAGGGTGGTGCGCCGGTCGGTGGGGTGGGGGTTGCGGCGCACGAGCCCGTCGGCTTCCAGCCGGTCCACGATGTTCGTGACGCTCGTCGGGTGCAGCTGGAGGCGTTCGCCCATGACGCGCATGGGCAGGCTGCCCGTGCGGGCGAACGTCAGCAGCACCAGCGCCTCGAACCGCGCGAACGTCAACCCGTGCGGCTTGAGGGCGGCGTCCACGGCGGACTGGATGATCTGCTGTACTCGCATGACGCTGGTGACCGCCGCCATCGCCGTCGACGGTCCGATCCGCTTCTCCCACAGCTCGGCGGCGCGCGCGATGGGGTCGAACGGCAGCGGCTGGGACGTCATGCGCCGAAGCTACCAGTGGGTACCCGGACCAGGAGGCAGTAGTGCTCGTCGCGTTCAGCGTGACCCCGCTCGGCGGGGAGTCCGACGGGGTGGCCGAGGCGGTCGCCGAGGCCGTGCGGGTGGTCCGGGAGTCGGGCCTGCCCAACGAGACCAACGCCATGTTCACGCTGGTGGAGGGCGAGTGGGACGAGGTGATGGCGGTGGTGAAGCGGGCGGCGGAGGTCGTGCAGGCCACCGCGCCCCGGGTCAGCCTCGTGCTCAAGGCCGACATCCGGCCCGGGTGGACGGGGCAGCTCACGGCCAAGGTCGAGCGGCTGGAGCAGCACCTGGCGACCGATGATTAGTCGGATGTCCAACTAAAATCGGGGCGCATGGAGCCGAGGGACCTCTGGTTGCGCTTCGAGACCTACCACGACGTCACGTACTTCACGCCGGAGTCGCGGGCGGTCACCGACGCGCTCGGGTGCCGGGGCGGCTGGATGGGCTACTTCGCCCAGCGGGCGGCCCCGCTGGGCGCGGTGCCGCCCGAGGTGGTGACCGCCGCGTTCTTCAACTTCCACCCGCGCAGGGTGGCCCGCGCGCTTCCCGACGCGTGGGACGTCGCCGGTCCGGAGAGGTTCCTCCAGGCGCGGTTGGAGGGCGTGGACGGCGCGCTGCGGCGGATGCTGGAGAGCCTGGACCTCGCCGAGGCCGCCGAGCTGGCCGGGCAGGCCGCCGAGGCCGCCCCGATCGCGGGACGGGTGCTCGGCGCGGCCAACCGCGCGCTGCCGGTGCCCGACGAGCCGCACCTGGCGCTGTGGCAGGCGTGCACGACGCTGCGGGAGTCCCGGGGTGACGGCCACGTCGCCGCCCTGGTGGCCGCCGACCTCGGCCCGTGCGAGGCGCTGGTGCTGTTCGGCGCGGACCACGGCCTCGACCCCGCCTACCTGCGCGCGGCGCGCGGCTGGTCGGAGGAGGAGTGGCGGGCGGCCGAGGCGGCCCTGGTGGAACGCGGGTTGGTCGACGGCGGCCTCACGCCGGCCGGCCGCGCGCTGCGCGAGGAGGTCGAGCGCCGCACCGACGCGGCCGCCACCCGTCCGTGGGACGTCCTGGGCCGGGCGGGCACCGCCCGCTTCGCGGAGCTGATGACCCCGGTCGCGCTGCGCCTGGGCCGGCTGAACGACGCGATGCGGATCAACCCGATGGCGATCGACCCGGTCGGGCAACTCCCCGGCCGGCCGAACGCGGCGCGCGGCTCGACTCGTGCCAGGATGGAAGCGTGACAAGGCCAGACCCCCGAAAGACCGCCGCACTGTCCGCCGCGCTGTCCGGGGCGGTCGACCTGGGCGCGCTCAAGGCCCGGGCCGACGCCGCGAGGCAGCGTGCCGCCACCCCGTCCCCGTCGCCCGGTTCCGGCTCCGGTGGGGGTTCGGACGCCGGTCCGAGCCCGTGGGTGCTGGACGTCACCGAGGCGACGTTCCAGTCGGTCGTCGAGCGTTCCCTGGACGTCCCGGTCGTCGTCGAGCTGACCGCGTCGTGGAGCCCGGAGGCCGGGCAGCTCTCGCCCGTGCTGGAGCGCGCCGCGCGGGCCGGCGGCGGCGCCTGGCTGCTGGCCAGGGTGGACCTCGACGCCAGCCCCCGCATCGGCCAGGTGTTCGGCGTGCAGTCGGTGCCGACCGTGGTCGCGATCGCCGGCGGCCAACCCATCGACGCGTTCGCCGGGCCGCTGCCCGAGGCCGAGTTCGGCCAGTGGATCACCCGCCTGCTGGACGCCCTGCGCGACCGGCTGCCGGGCATCAAGGCCGCCGAGGCCAACCGCGGCGCGGCCGGCGCGGAGCCCGTCGCCGAGCCGGAGGACCCCCGCTTCACGGCCGCCGAGGAGGCGTTCGAGCAGGGCGACTTCGCCGCCGCCGAGGCCGCCTACGAGGCGATCCTGGCCGCCGAACCCGCGAACGCCGAGGCGAAGGCGGCCCTGGCGCAGGTGCGGTTCACCGCGCGGGCCGAGGCGGTGCCCGCCGACGCGATCGCGAAGGCCGACGCCAACCCCGGCGACGTGGCCGCCCAGCTGGCCGCGGCCGACCTGGAGCTGGCGACGAACGACGTGGAGCAGGCGTTCAAGCGGCTGGTCGACACGGTCCGCCGGGTCTTCGGCGACGAGCGCGACCAGGTCCGCGAGCACCTGGTGGGCCTGTTCGAGCTGTTCCCGCCGGACGACGAGCGGGTCGCCAAGGCCCGCCGCAACCTGGCCAGCGCCCTGTACTGATCCCCACCCGTACCGATCACACGACATCGACGGGATCACCGCGAACGGTGATCCCGTCGACGCGCGCTCAGCCCGCGTACTTCCGGGTGCAGAGCCCGGCGCCCTGGTAGAAGCCGTCGCGGAACGCCTCCACCCGCGCGAAGCCCGACGGCACCACGGTCCCGTTCACGTCCGCCGCGATCAGGCTCTTGTCGGCCAGCAGCTCGGCCACCGCCTCGTCCAGGTCACCGGAGGACAGCCGCAGCTTCGACCCGCCCTGGTCGGTCGTCCCGGCCCACGCCCCGGTCAGGCACGCCGTCCGCAGGCCGGCCGCCGGGCCCTCCAGCCCGTACCCGGTGGCCTTCTGGATCGACAGCGCGAACCGCGACGCGATCTCGGCGAACGCGGCGAAGTCGCCGATCCCGCCCTTCTGCCCGCGCTTGGGCGGTGTGCCGATCTTCACCAGGTCGGGGAGGTCGACGGAGATCGAGTTCGTGGCCGGGCAGTACGCGGCGGGCGAGGTGTCGCCACCGTCGGCGCACTGCGCGCCCGCCTTGGTGGACAACGTCGGCGGGGTGGCGGCGGCGTCCTTGAACGCCGCGCGCAGCGACTCCTCCAGCAGGTCGAGCGACCGCTGGTCGTCCACCTTGAGGTTGCCCTTGCCCTGTCCCGTGTCCTGGTCCCGGGCGTCGAACTTCTGCTGCGTGATGCGGGCCTTGATCTCGGCCTCGTCGATCTCCGCGCACCGCTTGGGGTCGCCCGCGAACCCGAACTGGAACGCCGCCACCCGGTCGAACGCGCTGCCGTGCGCGCCCTGCTTGTCGGCCGACGTGCCCGCCGCGTCGCGGATGAAGAACATCGTCGCCAGCACCTGGTTCAGCCCCGGTCCGGTGGAGATGCGGAAGTGCTTCGACTTCCCCTCGGCCACCCAGCGGAAGAAGTTGCCCGCGTAGCAGTCGGCCTGCTGCTCCTTGATGATCGACGGCGTGGCCTGGTTGACCCCGCCGACCTCGCCGAGCTTGTACTGGATCGCGTGGCCCATCTCGTGCGCCAGCACGGTCACCACCGACATCGGCCCGAACGCGTCGTCCAGCATGGGCAGCAGCTCGCCGCGGTCCCACGCGATCGAGTCGTCCAACGAGCAGTAGAACGCGTTCGCCACGCCCGCGGTGTTGGTGCGGCAGATCTCGACGCCCTTGCCGGTGGAGTCGTAGGAGACGAGCCGCTTGACCGGCGCGAACGGCTTGCCGAACCGGGCGGGCAGCTGCTCGGTCCAGTACTCCTCCACGTCGGCCAGCGTGTTGGTGGCCAACCGGTCCATCTCGCCGCCGTCGCCGTTCTCCACCTGGAGGTCGGCGTCCGGCACGCCGGGCTTGGCGCCGCTCTCCCCGGTGGTGATGTCGAGCCCGGCGACCTTGGTGATGTCCGGGCGCTCCGAGCGGCCGTGCCCGCTCACCTCCCGGGTGCACCCCGTCACCGCCAGCGCGGTGGCGAGCGCCGCCGCAACCCATGCCCGTCGAGCCATTCCCCAGCCCCATCCCGGTCGTGCCGATCCAAGCCGCACCCTACTTGGCCGGCCCGCCCGATCAGGGCGAACCGCACGCTTTGGTGCCCTCGAAGACGCCGCCGCGGAACACCTCGACCCGCTTGAACCCGGGTTCGAGCGCCGTCGCGCCGGTGACGTCCCGCGCCGCGTAGTCGTAGGCCAGCAGCACCTGCACCGCCTCGTCGAGGTCGCCGGGGGACAGGCCGAACCCCTTCTGCCGGGTGAACACCTCCCGGGTGTACGCGCCCGCCAGGCACAGCGCGCCGCTCGCCGCGCGCTCGCCGTCGAGGTCGGCACCGGTCGCCGCCAGCGCGGCCATCCCGTAGCGGCTGGCCAGCAGCACGCCCGTGGCGTAGTCGCCGATCTCCGCGTGCAGCTCGGGCAGGTCGGCCTTGACCTCGATCTCCACCGCCTTGTCGGCCGGGCAGTACGCCACCGGCCCCTGGTCGCCGGAGCAGTCGGGCTCGTCCTCGGTGGGCGTGGCCTTGGGGTCGGTCCACTTGCCGCCCGACTGCTCGACCAGGCCCTTGTAGTAGGCGTTCAGGTCGGGGGTGACGTTCTGCAGCATCTCGTCGAACGGCAGGTTGCCGCCGCGGTCGCGGTCGTCGGCGTTGGTGAACGCCTGCTGGGTGAAGACCCGGTTGTCGACCGTCATGGCCCCGCAGAACTCCGTGCCCTGCTGGTAGCCGTCCTGGAACGCGGACACGCGGTCGAACGCGTTGCCGTGCGCGGCCCGGTCGTTGGGCGAGGTGCCGACGGGGTCGCGGAACGTGATGAGCGCGCCGAGCGCCGCGTCCAGCGTGTCGGAGCCGATGTCGAGGTGCTCGGACCTGCCGTCGTTGACCCACTTGGTGAACGCGCCCGCGAAGCAGTCGGCCATCGCCTCGGTGAGGATCGTCGGGTACCGCTGCGGCTCGCGCCGCTCGGCCTCCGGCGTGATGCCCATCCGGTTCTGCACGGCGTGGCCCATCTCGTGCGCCAGCACGATGACGACGGCCGCGTCGCCGAACCGGTCCTTGAGCACGGGCAGCAGCGCGGCCCGGTCCCAGGCGATGGCGTCGGCGCTGGGGCAGTAGAACGCGTTGCCCTCGACGTCGCTCGCCTTCTCGGTGCACGGCGGCGGGTCGGCCGACGGGTCGGAGGTGTCGACCGAGTAGATGCCGCCCCCGACCGGCTTCCACGGCTTGCCGAAGGCGTCCGGGAACGCCTCCTGCCAGAACTCGTCGATGTCGGTGACGGCGGTGGCCGCGAGCTGGTCGATCGGGCCGCCGTCGGTGCCCTTGATGAAGCCCGGGTCGACCGTGCCCTTGGTGACCGATGCGCCCGCCAGCGGTTTGCCCGGTACCACCTGGGCGCACGCGCTGGCCGTGAGCAGGACCGCCGACAGCAGGACCAGCCGAGCCGATACGAGCCGCATTGGCCCATTGTGCCTGCCGCCGACCCCTACCGGGTCGAGTTCGACGCGAAGGCCGGCGTCCGGGTCCGCGCCGCCCACGCGGTCAGCGCGGGCACGGGCGCGACCGCCGCCAGGAAGACCGCGGCCACGGCGAGCCAGCCGCCCGCGCCGGACCCGCCGACCACGCCGGACCCGCCGACCGCGACCGTGAACACGGCCGGCCCGAACAGCTGCACGGTGGCGGTGGCGGCCTCGTTCACGCCCTGGTACGCGCCGCGGGCGTCGTCGCGCATGAGGCCCACCGACAGGCCCCAGTTGGCGGCCACGTAGCCCAGTTCGCCGACGACGTGCAGCACCGCCGCGGCGACCACGAGCGCGATGCCGGTCGCACCCGAACCGCCCGCCGTCGTCGCGAGCAGGGCGCAGCTCGCCGCGAGGACCACCCCGGACCGCACGGCCGTGCGCGCGGCCTGGGCGGGGGTGCGGGCGAACCGCGCGAACGGCACCTGGAACACGGCGATGCCCGCGGAGCTGAGGACCACCACCGCGCCGCCGAGGGCGAGCGGCAGGTGGGTCGACCGCGACAGCCACAGCGGCAGGCCGGTCGACAGCATCGCCCAGCACAGCGACAGCACCGACGTGGTGGCGACGACGGCGAGGTAGGGGCGGTCGCGCAGCATGACCCGGGCGCGGGGCGTCGGCCCGGTCGACGGCTTGCCCACCGCGAGGACCGACACCGCGAGCACCCCGAACGTGACGGCGTTGCCGGTGATCGCCAGGGCGTAGGCGGAGGGGTCGTCGGCGGCGAGCACCAGCGCGCCGAGTCCCGCGCCGACCGCGTAGCCGACGTGCTGGGCCACGCGCTGCCGCGCCAGCGCCCGCACCCTGGCGGCGTTGTCGGGCACCAGGCCGGTGATCAACGCGGTGCGCACGGCGTTGCCGCCGTTGGCCGGCGCGGTGAAGGTTACCGTCGCCGCGAGGAACGACCACGTGCCGTCCACGGCCAGGTAGGACGCCATGGCGAGCCCCCGCACGACGGTGATCGCGACGAGCACCGGCCTCGGGTCGAACCGGTCGGCCAGCGCGCCGAGCGGCACCGCCGCGACCAGGCCCGCCGCGCCGGCCACCGCCATGCCCACGCCGACCGCGGTCGGCGGCAACCCGAGCACGCGGGTGAAGAACAACGCCCACGTGGTGAACCAGAGGCCGTCGCCGAGCGCCGAGACGCCACGGCCCCACAGCAGCACGCGCAGCCCCATCGGCACTCACCCTTCATGATCACGTGAATGGTGGGTGAACCGTAACGCTCGTGCGGCGGCCGTGCAACGGGAGTTCAGGACATCGTGAAGGGTGATAGGCTGGTCGCGTGGCGGGATGGGTCGACTCCGGCAACGCCGTCCAGGCGTCGGTCGTCGCGCTGGCCCGCGAGCTGTCCGACCCGGTCCGGCTCACCGCGCTGCAACTGCTCGCCGCCGAGGGCCCGCACACGATGGTGCAGCTCGCCGACGCCATGGGCGTCTCGCCGCCGCGGCTGGGCAACCACCTGGCCCGCCTGCGCGCCGCCGGCCTCGTCACCGTCGAGCACGCGGGTCGGCACGCCGTCTACCGGGTGGCCCGGGCCGACCTCGCCGACGTGCTGACCGCGCTGGCGCGCTACGCCCACCAGGACGGCCTCGCCGCGCCGCGGCGCGCGTCCTCGCCGGTCGACGTCGCCCACACGTGCTACGACCACGCGGCCGGTCGCCTGGGGATCTCGGTGTTCGCGACCCTGGTCGACTCCGGCGCGCTGATCCCGCCCGACGGCCGCGCCGGCGAACTCGAACCCGGTCCGGACCCGACCGCCCTGCACCGCCTGGGCGTGGACCCGGCCGCCGTCGCACCGCGCCGCCGGTTGGCCCTGGCCTGCCTGGACCGCACGCACCGCGTCCCGCACCTCGGCGGGGACCTGGGCAGGCTCGTCCTCGACGCCCTGGTGGCCGACGACCTGGTCCGCCGGCAGGAGGGCACGAGGGAACTCCTCGTCACCGAGCGGGGCGCCGCCCGCCTGCCCGAGCTGCTGCCGACGTTCGCCCTGCCCACGGACGATCGGCCCACGGACGATCGGCCCACAGACGGGCGGCCCTGAGACGGGCGGCCCTGAGACGGGCGGCCCTGAGACCTGCGGGCCTGAGACCTGCGGGCCTGAGACGGCACGGGGGTCCGCCCACCGGCGGACCCCCGTGCTCGTCGATCAGGTGTTGTCCAGCGCCGTGCGGTCCGGCGCGGGGTCGAGGTCGTCCGGGTCGACCGGCCCCTCGACGCTCACCCGGTCCTCCTCCGTCAACACGGGCTCCGGGACCTCGGGCGTCAACCACAGCACGCCCGCCGGCGGCAGTTGCAGCACCGCCGACGCCGGCCGGCCGTGCCACGGGTGCTCCTCGGCCTCCACCGAGCCCAGGTTGCCGACCCCGGACCCGCCGTAGGCCTCCGAGTCCGTGTTCACCACCTCGCGCCACCGGCCCGTCACCGGCAGGCCCACCCGGTAGTCGCGGCGCGGCATCCCGGAGAAGTTGGCGACGCAGGCGAGCAGCGACCCGTCCTCACCGACCCGCAGGAAGCTCAGCACGTTGCCCGCCGAGTCGTTCGCGTCGATCCACTGGAACCCCTCGGGCCGGTTGTCGGCGCTGTAGAGCGCGGGCGTGCCCGTGTAGACCCGGTTCAGGTCCGCGATCAGCCGGCGCAACCCGCCGTGCAGCGGCGAGTCCAGCAGGTGCCAGTCCAGCGACCGGCTCTCCGACCACTCGTCGCGCTGCCCGAACTCGCCGCCCATGAACAGCAGCTGCTTGCCCGGGTGCGCCCACATGAACGCCAGCAGCGACCGCAGCCCCGCCGCCTTGTTCCAGTCGTCGCCGGGCATCCGCTGCCACAGCGACCCCTTGCCGTGCACGACCTCGTCGTGCGACAGCGGCAGCACGAAGTTCTCGCTCCACGCGTACACCAGCGAGAACGTGATCTCGTTGTGGTGGAACGACCGGTGCACGGGCTCGCGCGACAGGTAGTGCAGCGTGTCGTGCATCCAGCCCATGTTCCACTTGAAGCCGAACCCGAGGCCGCCCAGGTGCGTCGGCCGCGTCACGCCCGGCCACGCCGTCGACTCCTCCGCCACCATCACCACGCCCGGGTGGCGCTTGTAGACGGTCGCGTTCAGCTCCTGCAGGAACCGGACCGCGTCCAGGTTCTCCCGGCCGCCGTACTGGTTGGGCAGCCACTGCCCTTCCTGCCGCGAGTAGTCCAGGTACAGCATCGAGGCCACCGCGTCGACCCGCAGGCCGTCGATGTGGAACTCGTCGATCCAGTACAGGGCGTTGGCCACCAGGAAGTTGCGCACCTCGTTGCGACCGAAGTCGAACACCAGCGTGCCCCAGTCCGGGTGCTCGCCCCGGCGCGGGTCGGCGTGCTCGTACAGCGGGCTGCCGTCGAACCGCGCCAGCGCCCACGAGTCCTTCGGGAAGTGCGCGGGCACCCAGTCCATGATCACGCCGATGCCGCGCTGGTGCAGCACGTCCACGAAGTACCGGAAGTCGTCGGGCGAGCCGAACCGCGAGGTCGGCGCGTAGTACGACGTGACCTGGTAGCCCCACGACCCGCCGAACGGGTGCTCGGCCACCGGCATCAGCTCCACGTGGGTGAACCCGGCGTCCACGACGTAGTCGGCCAGCTGCTCGGCCAGCTCCCGGTAGCCCAGGCCGGGCTTCCACGAGCCCAGGTGCACCTCGTACACGCTCATCGGCGCGTTGATCCACTGCGTGGCGTCCCGCTTGGCCCGCCACGCCTCGTCGCCCCACTCGTGCGTCGACCGGGTGACGATGGACGCCGTGTGCGGGGGCCTCTCGGTGGCGAACGCCATCGGGTCGGCCTTCTCGTGCCACCCGCCGTCCCGGCCGAGGATGCGGAACTTGTACCGGGTGCCCTCGGGGACGCCGGGGATGAAGATCTCCCACACGCCGGACGAGCCCAGCGACCGCATCGGGTTCGTCCGCCCGTCCCAGCCGTCGAAGTCGCCGCACACCCGCACGCCCCGCGCGGTCGGCGCCCACACGGCGAACGAGACGCCCGAGACCGTGCCGCCGGGCGTGTCGTAGGTGCGCACCCGCGCGCCCAGCACGTCCCACAGCCGCTCGTGGCGCCCCTCGCCGATCAGGTGCAGGTCCAGCTCGCCGACGGTCGGCAGCCACCGGTACGGGTCGTCCACCTCGACGACCCGGTCGCCGTACTCGACCTCCAGCCGGTAGTCACCGGGGTGCTCGGGCAGCTCGCCCTCGAACAGCCCGTCGGTGACCCGGTCCAGCTCGAACCGCTTGTCACCGGCCATCACCGCCACCGCCGTCGCACCCGGCCGCAGCGCCCGCGCGACCACGCCCTCCGCGACGTGGTGCACGCCGAGCACCGAGTGCGGGTCGTGGTGCGCCCCGGCCAGCAGCCGGTCGACGTCCTCGGGCGAGATCATGACTGCACCGCTCCCTCTCCAGTGATCCGCGCGATCGACGACAACGGGACCGTCAACCACTCCGGCCTGTTCGCGTGCTCGTACGCGACCTCGTACACGGCCTTGTCCAGCTCGAACGCCCGCAGCAGGTAACCGCGCTCCCGCGGGTCGCCCACCGAGTCCGACGCCGCCTCGGCGTAGCCCTCGGTGAACGCCGCCCGGTTGCGCCGCGCCCACTCCAGCGCCCGGACCGTCAGCTGGTGGTCCTCGGGCTGGCCGACCAGCAGCTGGTGGGCCGCGTAGTCGAACGACCTCAGCATCCCCGCCACGTCGCGCAGCGGCGAGCGCAGCGCGGTGCGCTCGGCGATCGGCGAGCCCGGCTCGCCCTCGAAGTCGATCAGCAGCCACCCGTGCACGGTCCGCAGCACCTGGCCCAGGTGCAGGTCGCCGTGGATGTGCTGCACGGCCACCGCGTCCCGGGTGTTCCTGGCCTGCTCGAACGCCGCCCGCAGCGCGGGCACGTACGGCTGGAGCTCCGGCACCGCCGAGGCCACCTCGTCCAGCCGCGCGACCATCGCCCGCACGGTCCGCTCGATGTCGTCGGCGTCGGCGTTCTGCGTGCCCAGGGCGCGCTCCAGGTCCGCGTGCACGCTGGCCACGGCCTGGCCCAGCCGCTGCGCCTCGCCGGCGAAGTCGCCGCCCACCTCGTCGGCGTGCAGGTCGGCCTCGGCCATCAGGTCGCGCACGCTGGTCGTGGCCATCGCCCAGCCGTCCACCGCGTCGGGCAGGAACTGCTGGAGCATGCCGACGGTCGTGGTCTGCCCGTCGAGCCTGCCGGTGATCGACCCGAGCGGCTGGGCGATGTGCTCGCACCCGACCTGGCGCAGCGCCCGGTGCAGCACCAGGTCCGGGTTCTCGCCGTAGGTCAGCTTCCGGAACAGCTTGAGGATGTACTGGCTGCCGTACACGATCGAGGTGTTGGACTGCTCGGCGGTGATCGGCCGGCCGCGCAGCCCGGTCTGGACCTCCACGCCCGGCTCGCGCGCGAACCTCAGCCACTCGACCTCGGCGCCCTCGGCGATCAGGTCGAGCAGCGCGCCGGTCAGCTCCGGCACCTGCGTGGCGTCGTGGTTGTCCGCGTGGTCGGTGACCAGCAGCTGGTAGGGCTCGCGCCGGTCCGGCTGCTCGACCTCCACCACCAGGTGCACCAGCACCGGGTCGGCGGCGCGCAGCACGGCCGTGCGCAGCGGGCGCACGGAGGTGACCGGGCGGTCCTTGCCGCCGAACCAGCGCTGCGCGGGCAGCCACCCGGGCAGCTCGGCCATCACCTTGTCGACCAGGTCGTGCGGTTCGGTCACGTCCATCACCTCGGCTCGCTGTCGTCGTCGGCTTCCACGAGCTGGAACCAGTAGAAGCCGTGACCGGGCAGGGTCAGCAGGTAGGGCAGTTCGCCCACGGTCGGGAACACCACGCCGCCGGTCAGCTCCACGGGCCTGCTCCCGCGGTGCTCCGACAGGTCCAGCTCGACCGGCTGCGGGAACCGCGACAGGTTGTTCACGCACAGCACGACGTCCTCGTGGCCGTCGGGCCGCCGCCACCGCCGCCGGTAGGCCAGCACGCTCGGGTTCGAGCCGCCCAGGTCGCTGAAGTCGCCCTCGGCGAACGCGTGGTGCTGCTTGCGGACCTCGATCATCCGCCGGGTCCAGTGCAGCAGCGACGACTGGTTGTTCAGCTGCGCCTCGACGTTGAGGCCCTGGTAGCCGTACACCGGGTCCATGATCACCGGCAGGTAGATCCGGCCGGGGTCGCAGCTGGAGAACCCGGCGTTGCGGTCCGGGGTCCACTGCATCGGGGTGCGCACCGCGTCGCGGTCGCCGAGCCAGATGTTGTCGCCCATGCCGATCTCGTCGCCGTAGTACAGGACGGGGGAACCGGGCAGCGACAGCAGCATCGCGGTGAACAGCTCCTGCTGGTTGCGGTCGTTCTCCAGCAGGGGCGCCAGGCGTCGGCGGATGCCGATGTTCGCCTTCATCCGCGGGTCCTTGGCGTACTCCGCGTACATGTAGTCGCGCTCTTCGTCGGTGACCATCTCCAGCGTCAACTCGTCGTGGTTGCGCAGGAAGATGCCCCACTGGCAGCCGTCGGGGATCTGCGGCGTCTGCGCCAGGATCTCCGAGATGGGGAACCGCGACTCCCGCCGCACCGCCATGAAGATGCGCGGCATCAGCGGGAAGTGGAACGCCATGTGGCACTCGTCGCCGCCGACCTCCGGGTTGCCGAAGTACTCGACCACGTCCGACGGCCACTGGTTGGCCTCGGCGAGCAGCACCCGGCCGGGGTACTCGTCGTCCACGACCTTGCGGCAGCGCTTGAGGAAGTCGTGCGTGCGCGGCAGGTTCTCGCAGTTGGTGCCCTCGGCCTCGAACAGGTACGGCACGGCGTCGAGCCGGAACCCGT
Source organism: Actinosynnema sp. NPDC053489 (assembly GCF_044544865.1). Taxonomy (NCBI): domain Bacteria; kingdom Bacillati; phylum Actinomycetota; class Actinomycetes; order Pseudonocardiales; family Pseudonocardiaceae; genus Actinosynnema; species Actinosynnema sp. NPDC053489. The sequence goes on from NZ_JBITXT010000010.1 coordinate 237,657, forward strand.
CGATGCCCAGGTCGAGCCAGAACCGCAGCGTGTCGAGCATGGCCTCCTGGACGTGCGGGTTCTCGTAGTTCAGGTCCGGCTGGTGGGAGAAGAACCGGTGCCAGTAGAACTGGCCGCGCACCGGGTCGTAGGTCCAGTTCGACGACTCCGTGTCGACGAAGATGATCCGCGCGTCCGCGTAGCGCTGGTCGTCGTCGCTCCACACGTAGAAGTCGCCGTAGGGCCCGTCGGGGTCGATCCGCGACTGCTGGAACCAGGGGTGCGCGTCGCTGGTGTGGTTGAGCACCAGGTCGGTGATCACCCGGATGCCCCGGCGGTGCGCCTCGTCCAGCAGGTACACGAAGTCCTCGACCGAGCCGAACTCCGGCAGCACCGCGCGGAAGTCGGAGATGTCGTAGCCGCCGTCGCGCAGCGGCGAGGCGTAGAACGGCGGCAGCCACAGGCAGTCGACGCCCAGCCACTCCAGGTAGTCCAACCGGGACGCGAGGCCCCGCAGGTCTCCGGTGCCGTCGCCGTTGCTGTCGCTGAACGCGCGCACCAGCACCTCGTAGAACACCGCGCCCTTGAACCAGTTCGGGTCTCTCGGCGCCAGCTTGGCCGACCGGAAGTCCTCGGCCTGCGGCTCGACCAGCAGGCCGTCGGCGCCGATGGCCTCGCCGGTGTGCGGCACGTGCTCCAGACCTACCAGCGCGGCGTCGGGTCGGGCCTCTTCTTGCATGTGTGCTCCACCTCGTCCCACCTCATTGGGGGTGCGTTCGATCGTCCCTCGTGCTCTTCGGCGGGCACGGGGACTCGGTAAAGGGGACCGGGTTGGGTTGTTCGTCCTCTGCGCGGGCGGCTCAGCCGGATCGGCGCAGCACGCCGACGATGTGCGCCGGGGCGCGCCAGGGTTCCAGGCGGACGTAGTTCGCCTGACCCCAGTCCCAGGTCTCCCCGGACACCTCGTCGTGCGCGATCAGCCGCTCGTGCCACTCGACGCCGAGCGCGGGCAGGTCCAGCCAGACTGTGCCGTCCTGCGCGTTGTGCGGATCCAGGTTGACCACGACGACGACCGTGTCGCCGGTGCCCGGGTCCTGCTTGGAGTAGGCGATCAACGCCGGGTTGTCGACGTGGTGGAACCGCAGTGTTCGCATCTGCTGCAGCGCCGGGTGCGCCCGGCGGATCGCGTTCAGCTTGCGCAACCACGGTTCCAGCGACCGTCCCTCGGCCACCGCCGCCGCGTAGTCGCGGGGGCGGAGCTGGTACTTCTCCGAGTTCAGGTACTCCTCGCTGCCCGGCCGGACGGCCTCGTGCTCGAACAGCTCGTAACCCGAGTAGACACCCCAGGTCGGCGCCATCGTCGCCGCCAGCGCCGCGCGCAGCGCGAACATGCCCGGACCGCCGTGCTGCAGCGATTCGTGCAGGATGTCGGGGGTGTTGACGAACAGGTTGGGCCGCGCTTCGTCCCAGTGCTCGACCAGTTCGGTGCCGAACTCGGTCAGCTCCTCCTTGGTCGTGCGCCAGGTGAAGTAGGTGTAGCTCTGCGTGAAGCCGAGCTTGGCCAGGCCGTACAGGCGGGCGGGGCGGGTGAACGCCTCGGACAGGAACAGCACGTCCGGGTGGCGGTCCTTGACCGCCCAGATCAGCCACGCCCAGAAGTCCGGCGGCTTGGTGTGCGGGTTGTCGACCCGGAAGATGCGCACCCCGTGGTCGACCCAGTGCAGGACGACGCGCAGCACCTCGTTGTAGATGCCCTGCGGGTCGTTGTCGAAGTTGACCGGGTAGATGTCCTGGTACTTCTTGGGCGGGTTCTCCGCGTAGGCGATCGAGCCGTCCGGGCGGGTGGTGAACCACTCCTGGTGCTTGAGCACCCACGGGTGGTCGGGCGCGCACTGGATCGCCAGGTCCAGGGCCACCTCGAGGTCCAGCTCGCGGGCGCGGGCCACGAACGCGTCGAAGTCCTCGATCGTGCCCAGCTGCGGGTGGATCGCGTCGTGGCCGCCCTCGTCGGCGCCGATGGCCCAGGTCGAGCCCGGGTCGTCCTCGGTGGCGGTGAGCGTGTTGTTCGGGCCCTTGCGGTTCACCCGGCCGATCGGGTGGATCGGGGGCAGGTAGGCGACGTCGAAGCCCATGGCCGCGATGCGGTCCAGCTCCTTGGTGGCGGTGGCGAACGTGCCGTGCACCGGCACGCCGGACTCGTCCACGCCGCCCGTGCTGCGGGGGAAGAACTCGTACCAGGACCCGAACGCGGCCCGCTTCCGGTCGACCCACACCTTCTGGGGCTTGCCCTTGGTGATCAGCTCGCGGACCGGGTGCTCGTGCATGATCCGGCGGACGTCGGCCGCCAGGGCGGGCGCGACCCGCTCGGGGAGGGGGCGGTGCTCGTCGCGCAGCGCGGTGGCCGCGTTGACCAGCAGCGGCTTCTCCCGGCGCCGGTCGGGGCGGCGGCTCACGCGGTCCAGCAGGCGCGCGCCCGCCTCCAGGTCGTTCTCCAGCTCGTGGGCGCTCTGACCCGCGGCGATCTTGACCTCGACGGCGTGCACCCAGGTGGCCCACGGGTCGCTCCAGGCGTCCACGCGGAAGGTCCAGGCGCCCTCGGCGTCCGGCACGATCGTGGCCGCCCAGCGGTCCAGGCCGACGCCCTCGGGCGCCATGCGTGTCTGCCTGGCGACCCGGTCGTTCGGTCCCCGCCACACGACCGTGGCCGCCACGGCGTCGTGGCCCTCGCGCCACACCGTGGCCCCGACCGGGACGTGTTCGCCGACCACGGCCTTCGCCGGGTAGCGACCGCCGCTCACGGTCGGGGAGACATCGTCGATTCCGAGTCGTCCGCTCATCGGCAGCGCCCCTCTCACCTGGTGTGACGCTTGCGCGTGCAAGTCTGCCCGGCACGATCGGACCTGCCGTCACCGGGACCCGTACCTGCTGTTCCTACCCCTTCTGGTTGGATTGCACACTTGGCGGTGTGGTCCTTCTCGTTATGGAAGATCACGATTCCGTGTCGTGACCGCTGCCACGCCGACACCGTTCGGTGAACCGCGATCACACGATCGGGGAAATGATCAACCGGGCTCCCCGCGCGCCCACCCCGGCGGTCGGCGCACCGCCCGTTGCGCCGTTCGGCGCAAGGGTCGGACGGGTGCGCGCCGCGCCGTCACCACTTGCGCAATGAGCGCGAAACAACTTGCAGCGCACCGTTTGCCCTGCTCAAGCTGTATCGGTCCCTGCATCGGTTCGGGTGACCGTTGTCCCGGGCCGCTGGATGGGGGATAAGGTCCGACGCCATGCGAGCACTTCGCCGGTTCACCGTCCGAGCCAGCCTGCCCGAGCCGCTGGCGGCACTGGGCACCCTCGCCACGAACCTGCGCTGGACGTGGCACCAGCCCACCCAGGACCTGTTCGCGTCGGTCGACCCCGAGCTGTGGGCCGAGAGCGGCGACCCGTTGCGCCTGCTGTCCGTGGTCGCGCCCGAGCGCCTCGAAGCGCTCTCCCGCGACGAGGGGTTCCTCGCCCACGCCCACGCCCTCGCCGACGACCTGCACCGCTACACCACCGGGCCGCGCTGGTTCCAGCGCCGCCAGGAGGAGATCGCGCAGCGCCGCGACCAGGGGGCGCACCCGCTGCCGAGCGCCATCGCCTACTTCTCCATGGAGTTCGGCGTCACCGAGGCCCTGCCGAACTACTCCGGCGGCCTCGGCGTGCTGGCGGGCGACCACCTCAAGGCGGCCTCCGACCTGGGCGTGCCGCTGATCGCGGTCGGCCTGCTCTACCGCTCCGGCTACTTCCGCCAGGCCCTGTCGCTGGACGGCTGGCAGGTCGAGCACTACCCGGTCCTCGACCCGCGCGGCCTGCCGCTGGAGCTGCTCACCGAGCCCTCCGGCGCGCCGATCCTGGTGCACGTCGCCATGCCCGGCGACCGCGTGCTGCGCGCGAAGGTGTGGAAGGCGCAGGTGGGCCGCATCCCGTTGCTGCTCCTCGACTCCGACGTGGAGGAGAACGACGACGACCTGCGCGGCGTGACCGACCGCCTGTACGGCGGCGACCAGGACCACCGCATCCGCCAGGAGATCCTGGCGGGCGTCGGCGGCGTCCGCGCCGTGCGCACGTTCTGCGACCTGACCGGTCACCCCGCCCCCGAGGTGTTCCACACGAACGAGGGCCACGCGGGCTTCCTCGGCCTGGAGCGCATCCGGGAGCTGGTCACGGGCGAGGGCCTGGACTTCGACCAGGCGCTCGCGGCGGTGCGCGCCGGCACGGTGTTCACCACGCACACGCCGGTGCCCGCGGGCATCGACCGGTTCCCCGTCGACCTCGTGCAGCACTACTTCGGCTCCGAGGCGCTGCTGCCGGGCGTGAACACCCAGCGCGTCCTCGCCCTGGGCGCGGAGGAGAACCCCGGCCTGTTCAACATGGCCCACATGGGCCTGCGCCTGGCCCAGCGCGCGAACGGCGTCTCCAAGCTGCACGGCACCGTCAGCCGCGACATGTTCCGCGGCCTGTGGCCGGGCTTCGACGCCTCCGAGGTGCCCATCGGCTCGGTCACCAACGGCGTGCACGGCCCGACCTGGGCGGCCACCGAGATGAGCAGGCTCGTCGGCGACACCGAGGACGCGGGCCTCGGCGCGCACGGGTTCGAGCCGGTCACCGACCAGCGGCTGTGGGAGCTGCGCAACGACCTGCGGGCCAAGCTCGTGCACGAGGTCCGCCGCCGCACCCGCGCCTCGTGGTTGCAGCGGGGCGCGTCGGCGCTGGAGCTGGGCTGGACGGACTCGGTGTTCGACCCGGACGTGCTGACCGTCGGCTTCGCCCGCCGCGTGCCGACCTACAAGCGGCTGACGCTGATGCTGCGCGACGCGGACCGCCTGCGCTCGCTGCTGCTGCACCCCGAGCGGCCCGTGCAGCTGGTGGTGGCGGGCAAGTCGCACCCGGCCGACGACGGCGGCAAGGCGCTGATCCAGCAGATCGTGCGGTTCGCCGACGACGCGGGCGTGCGGCACCGGATCGTGTTCCTGCCCGACTACGACATGTCCATGGCCCGGTACCTGTACTGGGGCTGCGACGTGTGGCTGAACAACCCGATGCGCCCGCTGGAGGCGTGCGGCACGTCCGGCATGAAGTCCGCGCTCAACGGCGGGCTGAACCTGTCGATCCGCGACGGCTGGTGGGACGAGCTGTACGACGGCAGCAACGGCTGGGCCATCCCCACCGCCGACGGCGTCACCGACCCGACCCGGCGCGACGACCTGGAGGCCGCCGCGCTGTACGACCTGCTCGGCAGCCAGGTCGCGCCGCTGTTCTACGACCGCGGCGAGGACGGCGTGCCGACCCGGTGGCTGGCCATGGTCCGGCACACGCTGGCCTCGCTCGGCCCGGCCGTGCAGGCGTCGCGGATGGTGCGCGAGTACGTGGAGCGGCTGTACGCGCCCGCCGCCTCGTCGGCCGCCTCGGTGGTGGGCGAGGGGTACCGGGGCGCGAAGGAGCTGGCCGCCTACCGGCAGCGGCTGCGGGCCTCGTGGACGCGGGTGCGGGTGCTGGACTCGGAGATGTCGCTGGACGGCTCGGGCACGCCGCGGCTCGGCTCCCGGCTGGGCGTGCGGGCGCGGATCGAGCTGGCCGGCCTCGAACCGTCCGAAGTGGACGTGCAGGTGGCGCTGGGCCGGGTCGGCGACTCCGACGAGCTGTACGACGTGGTCACGCACGAGATGCGGTACGCGGGCAACGGCAACTACGAGGTCGAGGTGCCGCTGTCGCACGCGGGCGCGGTCGGCTACACCGTGCGCGTGCTGCCGCGGCACGACCTGCTGGCGTCGCCCGCGGAACTCGGTCGGGTCGTGCTGGCGGGCTGACTCACTCGATCAGATGGCCGCCGGCGTGACCGGCGGTCATCTGATCCGCTTTTCCTCACGCTTTCGCGCGGGATTTCTTCGGTCGGGTGAACTGGTCCTTTTCGCCGTCCGGTGCCGGCGTTCTCGCGCTTACGCTTCCGGCGTGCAGAAATTCGCGACGATCGCAACGGTGCTGGCCGCGGTGCTCGCCTTGGCCGTGATCCCGGCCGCGTCGGCGCGGCGGCTGTCGGCGGAGCCGCCGGCCGCGTGCGCGGGACTGGTCACGCAGCTCGCGGACACGCTGAAGAAGGCGGTGGAGCCGCTCGCGGCGACCCCGCCCACGCCCGACAAGGCCGTGGTCCCGCTGGGCGACGCGTTGCGGCTCATGGTGGCGATGACGGCGGCGAAGTGCCTGCCCGCGCCGCCGACGACCGCGCCGGCCGAAGTCCGTTCCCAGGGCCCGGAACTGTGCCTCTCGCATTCGCTGGCCGGTTTCGCGGGCCTGCTGAGCGTGTTGAGCAAGATCGTGCCCGGCGCGGTCCCGCCCGATCCCGGAAAATTGCGCAACGAGGTGCAGACGTGGTTGAAGACGTTGGGCGACGCCCTCGGCAACTGCGGCCTGCCCGTGCCGGCAGGCGGGCTGCCGACCCTGCCGAACCCGCCCGCCTAGCCCGTCACGAGATGTCGAGCCGGGCGGTGGTCTCGGCGACCCGGGGCAGCCAGCCGGCGAGCCGCCGCGCCTCGACGAGCGTCGCCCGTGCCGCCGCGTTGTCGCCGGCCGCCATCTGGGCGCGGGCGATCGTGGCCAGGGCGTCGGCGCGGGCCAGCCCGCTCTCGCTCGTCGCCTTGGCCTGCCGGGCCAGCGCGAGGGCGGCGGTGTGGTCGTGCTCGATCAGGGCGAGCTGCGCCAGCGTGCCCGTGCAGCGGTGGCGCGGGTAGCCGAACTTCATCGCCCCGTCCGCCGCCCGGCGCGCCGCGGGCACGCCGACCTCCGCGGGCAGTTGGCCGCCCTCGACGGCGTTGGCCGTGGAACTGGCCATCGACGCCAGCACGAACGCCATGTCGCGCGGTTCGAGGTCGGTGCGCCCCATCAGCGCGCTGACGGCGTGCAACGCCTCGCCGTACCGGGCGCGCAGGGTGAGCACGGAGGCGCGTGCGCCGATCGAGACCAGCAACGTGGGGTGGCGTTCGACCAGCTCGTCGGCGATCGCCTCGGCCCGGTCGAGGTCACCCGCCTCCAGCGCGTCGGTCACCTGGTTGACCAGGGGCGTGGCCTCGTACTCCGCCGCCGTGCGGCCGGACAGCCGGGGCAGGGCGAACAGGAACCAGCCGGGCGAGGTGGTGCCCGCGCCGCGCCGCGGCCACAGGCCGTTGAGCAGCACGGCCGTGCCGGCGACCGCGAAACCGCGCGGGAACGGCCGGTCGGCGGGCAGGGCGACGAGCCAGGCCGCGGCCACGACGGCGGCGGTCAGGAGCGCCGACGTGAGGGCGGTCAGCCAGAGCCTGCGCCGGACCGGGGCCTTGATCGACGTGAGGCCGAGCGACATCAGCAGCGGGACCGTCCGCCACACGACCCGGCGGTGCGGCTTCGTCCACGTGCGCACCTCGCCGCCGACGCCGATCTCGACCAGCGACACCCGCACCCGGAACAGCAGCGCGCCCGCGAGCAACCCCAGTTGCAGCACCGCGTGCACGGCCCACGTGCCCACCGCCGCGCCGCCGAAGCTCGCGAGCCCGGGCCGCCAGAGCACCAGGACGACCAGGGCGAGCCCGGTCAGCACTTTCCCCACGTCCAGCAGACGCGACCACCCGCGCCGCGGTTCCCGAACGCGCAATTCGGGGTCCCCGAGCGTTCGACACACCGACCCCGAGCGTTCGACACACGCGTGTGTCGAACGTTGGGGGCCCGTGTGTCGAACGGTCAGGGCCCTTGAGCTCGACGTTCGGGAGCGGTCAGGTGACGGCCTGCGTCGCGCCCGGCCGCACGGGCAGCCCGGCGGCGGCGTAGGCGCGGAAGCCGCCCACCAGGTCCGTCGCCTTCGGCAGGCCCACGCGTTGCAGGTCGCGGGCCGCCAGGCTGGACGCGTACCCCTCGTTGCACAGCACGACCACGGTGGTGTCGGCGGTGAAGCCGGGGATGCGGTGCTCGCCCCCGGGGTCCAGCCGCCACTCCAGCACGATCCGCTCCACCGGGATCGAGCCGGGGATCTCGCCCTCCTCGGCGCGGTTGTGGTGCGGCCGGATGTCGACCACCAGCACGTCCGACAACCCGGCCAGCTCGTGCGGCTCGACCCGGGTCAACGACCGGCGTGCTTCGTCCAGCAACTCCTCGGCGCTCACGGGCCCTCCTGGTCGGCCAGAACGCGCAGCTGCTCCAACGGCAGCCGCAGGGCGGGCAACGGCGGGATCTCGTGCGGGATGTCGGCGAGGCTCGGGTACTCCCGGGTCGGCACCAGCGGCGGCGAGTAGGCGTGCACGCTCGCCGCGCCGACCGCGCCCCGGTTCACGACCTGGTGCGCCCGGCCCGCGCCGAAGCCCAGGGCGCTGCCCACGGGCCGGGCCGCGCTGCGGATCGGCCCGCCGGGGTACCGGTAGTCCTCCGCCAGCTCGCCGGTCAGCACGGTGAACGAGCCCGCCGCGCCGCCGTGGTCGTGCGGCTCGGTGCCCTGGCCGGGCAGCCAGCTCAGCAGCCACAGCTCGACGCCCTCGGTGAGCCCGAGCCGCGCCCACCAGCGCTGCTCCGGGTCGTACCGCAGGATGCCGAGCAGCGGGGTGGTCAGCTCGGAGGCGACGGTGGAGGTCAGCTCGCGCAGCTCGCGCGGCGTCCACAGCTCGCGTTCGGGGTGGATGATGTCGCGCAGGAAGGGCACGTCGAGCCCGGGGTGCAGGTCGGCGCGCGCGATCGTCGCGGTCACGGTGTGTCGCTCCTGATGGCTACGGGTCGGGCGGGGTAGCGATCAAGACGCGACGCGGTGTCAACCCGCGCAGCGGGAGGGGCCGCGTCGCGTCCCGCTACACCCGCACGACGCCACCAGGAGGAGGTCGATCGTGCGGTCGCACCAGGTCAGCAGCGGACGGCCCACCCCGGCATCGTGCCACGGACCGGCGGACCCGCGCCGAGCGCTCTCACCAGGCAGGATTGCCTCTGCCACCGAGCCAGGCGGCCACCGAGCCAGGCGGCCACCGAGGCAGTCGGGCGAACGGGCGCCCGGGCGGAGCGGACCCGGTCAGCGCGGCACCCGCAGCAGCAGCAGCGACCGGCCCTCCATCACGATCGGCGCGCCGGCGGGCAGGCTCGACGGGTGCGCGGGCGCGCCGTCGGTGGTCGTGGAGTCGATCGTCGGCGTGTACCGCCTGCCGTACTCCGGCCCCGGCAGCGTGACCTCCACCGGGTCCGCGCCCGCGTGCACGAGCAGCAGCCACGAGTCGTCCGACACCAGCTCGCCGTCCCGCGACCGCGACAGGCTGTTCGACCCGTCGATCCACATCCCCAGGAACCGGCGGCCGTCGTCGAACCAGTCCGTCTCGGCCATCTCCTCGCCGTCCGGCCGGAACCACACCAGGTCCGCCGCGCCCGACGCGGTGGTGCGGCCGTCGAAGAACTGCGGCTGCCGCAGCGCGGGCGACGCCGCCCGCACCGCGATCACCCGGCGCGCGAACGCCAGCATCGCCTCGCCCTCCTCGCCCGGCTCCCAGTCCACCCACGACGTCTCGTCGTCCAGGCAGTAGGCGTTGTTGTTGCCGCCCTGCGTGCGCCACTGCTCGTCACCCGCGGTGAGCATCGGCGTGCCGGTCGACAGCATCAGCGTGGCGAACAGGTTGCGCGCCTGCCTGGCCCGCAGCCCGAGCACCTCCGGGTCGTCCGTCCCGCCCTCGACACCGCAGTTCCACGACCGGTTGTCGTTGGTGCCGTCGCGGTTGTCCTCGCCGTTGGCCAGGTTGTGCTTCTCGTTGTACGACACCAGGTCCCGCAGCGTGAACCCGTCGTGCGCGGTGATGAAGTTGATCGACTGCCACGGCCGCCGCAGGTCGTCGGCGTACAGGTCCGACGACCCGGACAGCCGGTAGGCGAGGTCCCGCACGCTCGTCATGCCCCGCCAGTAGTCGCGCACGGTGTCGCGGTACCGGCCGTTCCACTCCGCCCACTGCACGCCGAAGTCGCCCACCCGGTAGCCGTCGCCGGTCGCGTCCCACGGCTCGGCGATCAGCTTGCACCGCGACAGCACCGGGTCCGACGTGATCGCGGTCAGCATCGCCGACGCCCGGTCGAAGCGGCCGCCGCCGGGCCTGCCCAGCGTGGAGGCCAGGTCGAACCGGAACCCGTCCACGCCCATCTCGGTGGCCCAGTACCGCAGCGAGTCCGTCACCAGCCGCACGAACTGCGGCGACCCGGCCTCGGTGGTGTTGCCGCAGCCGGTGATGTCGAACGTGCCGCCGCCGTCGATGTGCAGGTAGTAGCCGGGCGCGTCGAAGCCGCGGTAGCACAGCGTCGGGCCCTCCGGCCCTCCCTCGCACGTGTGGTTGTAGACCACGTCGAGGATCACCTCGATGTTCGCCGAGTGCAGCGCGGCCACCATCGTGCGGAACTCCTCGACCTCGCGGCCGGGCTCGCTGGCGTAGCCGGGGTGCGGCGCGAAGTAGCTCAGCGGGGAGTAGCCCCAGTAGTTGTGCCTGCCGCCGCGGATGAGGGACGGTTCGTCGACGAACGCGTGCACCGGCAGCAGCTCGACCGACGTCACCCCCAGGCGGGTGAGGTGCTCCAGCACGGCCGGGTGCGCCAGCCCCAGGTACGTGCCGCGCTGGTGCTCGGGCACGGCCGGGTGCCGCCGGGTGAACCCCCGCACGTGCAGCTCGTAGATCACCGCCTCCTCGAACGGCACCTCGGGCTTCACGCCGGTGTCCGGCCCGCCGGGCGAGGTCACCACGGACAGCGGCACGCTGCCCAGCGAGTCGACCGCGGACGGCCCGCCGAGCATCGGGTCACCCACATAGCCCAGCGCGGCATCCAGATCGGTGAACTCGCCGGTGATCCGCGTCGCATACGGGTCGACGAGCAGCTTCGCCGGGTTGCACCGCAGCCCGCGCGACGGGTCGTACGGGCCGTGGACGCGGTAGCCGTAGCGCTGGCCGGGCGTGACACCGGAGATCAGCCCGTGCCACACGCCGAACGTGCGCTCGGTCAGCTCCACCCGCTTCTCGGTGCCGTCTTCGCTGATCAGGCACACCTCGACCGCGTGCGCGGGTGGCGCCGAGACCGCGAAGCGCACACCTCCGGCCTCGGGGTGCGCCCCGAGGGGGAACGGTCGGCCCGCGAGCAGGATCGAGTCGGCAGCCATGCGTCCGATCTTTCCAGCAGACCACGCCCGGTGCGGGCGCGAGCGCGGTGAGCTTCACCGCCCCGCCGGTACCTCCCCCCACCGGACCGCGCGCGGGAGGGGGTGCAGAACAATGGCGGTGGCGGTGCATCGACGGGGCGAGGGCAGGCGTGGAAAACGAAGATCTGGTCATCCACATGCAGGGTGTTTCGGTTCGACGTGGCAAGACCACGCTGGTCGGGGACGTCGACTGGAGCGTGGAGCTGGACGAGCGCTGGGTCGTGCTCGGCCCGAACGGGGCGGGCAAGACCACGCTGCTGCGGCTGGCGAGCGCCGAGCTGCACCCGACCAAGGGCGAGGTGCACCTGCTCGGCGAGCGGATCGGCAGGACCGACGTGTTCGAGCTGCGGCCCCGCATCGGGCTGTGCTCGGCGGCGCTGAGCGGTCGCATCCCGCCGGACGAGAAGGTGGTCGACCTGGTGGTCAGCGCCGGGTACGCGGTGCTGGGCCGGTGGCGCGAGGAGTACGACAAGCTCGACACGGGTCGCGCGCGGGAGCTGCTGGCCTCGATGGGCATCGAGCACCTGGCCGACCGCGCCTACGGCACCCTGTCCGAGGGCGAGCGCAAGCGCACGCTGATCTCGCGCGCGCTGATGACCGACCCCGAGATGCTGCTGCTGGACGAGCCGGCGGCGGGCCTGGACCTGGGCGGCCGGGAGGACCTGGTGGCCCGGCTGTCGGAGCTGGCGCTCGACCCGGACGCGCCGGCGACGGTGCTGGTCACGCACCACGTGGAGGAGATCCCGCCCGGGTTCACGCACGCGTTGCTGCTGCGTGACGGCGGCGTCGTGGCGCAGGGCCTGCTGGACGACGTGCTGACCGAGGAGAACCTGTCGAAGACGTTCGACCAGCCGTTGGAGCTCCAGCGGGCGGGTGACCGGTACTTCGCCCGCCGCAAAACTACCGAGGGGTAACCTGCGAGGCGCACCGACCGAGGTCGAGGAGGACCGCGTGGCTGAGTTCGTGAGGCTCGAAGTCGAGGACGGCATCGGCACCATCCGGCTGGACCGCCCGCCGATGAACGCGCTCAACCGGCAGGTCCAGGAGGAGATCCGGTCCGCCGCGCTGGAGGCGGGCGAGCGGTCGGACGTGTACTCGGTGATCGTGTACGGCGGCCCGAAGGTGTTCGCGGCGGGCGCGGACATCAAGGAGATGGCCGAGCTGTCCTACGCCGACATGGCCGCCCGCGCGGGCGCGTTCACCTCGGCGCTGCGGGCGGTCGAGGAGATCCCGAAGCCGACCGCGGCCGCCATCACCGGCTACGCCCTGGGCGGCGGGTTCGAGCTGGCACTGTGCGCGGACCGGCGGATCGCCGGCGACAACGCCAAGGTGGGCCAGCCGGAGATCCTGCTCGGCGTCATCCCGGGCATGGGCGGCACCCAGCGCCTGCCGCGGCTGATCGGCCCGTCGCGCGCCAAGGACCTGATCTACACCGGTCGGTTCGTCGGCGCCGAGGAGGCGCTGCGCATCGGCATGGTGGACGAGGTCGTGGCGCCCGACGACGTGTACGGGGCGGCCAGGCGGTGGGCGGGGCAGTTCGTCAACGGCCCCGTGCGCGCCTACGCCGCCGCGAAGGCCGCGATCGACGGCGGCCTGGACACCGACCTGGGCAGCGGGCTGCGGCTGGAGAGCCAGCTGTTCGCCGCGATGTTCGCCACCGAGGACCAGAAGACCGGCATGGCGTCGTTCATCGAGAACGGCCCGGGGAAGGCGAAGTTCAGTGGCCGTTGATCCCAAGCCCAACCCGCACGCCACGGTCGAGGAAATCGAGGCGGCGTACCGCGACCCCAAGCTCGCCAACGTGCTCTACCACGACTGGGAAGCCGGCACGTACGACGAGAAGTGGTCGATCTCCTACGACGAGCGCTGCATCACCTACGCCACGGACCGCTTCCGCGCGGTCGCGGGCGACGCCGGGCCGTACGGGCACGCGCTGGAGCTGGGCTGCGGCACCGGGTTCTTCCTGCTGAACCTGATGCAGGGCGGTGTGGCCGAGCGCGGTTCGGTGACCGACCTCTCGCCGGGCATGGTCGAGGTGGCGCTGCGCAACGCGCAGGGGTTGGGGCTGCCGGTGGACGGCCGCGTGGCCGACGCCGAGCGCATCCCGTACGACGACGACACGTTCGACCTGGTGGTGGGGCACGCGGTGCTGCACCACATCCCGGACGTGCCCGCCGCGATGCGCGAGGTGCTGCGGGTGCTCAAGCCGGGCGGGAAGTTCGTGTTCGCGGGCGACCCGACCAACATCGGCAACTTCTACGCGCGCAAGCTCGGGCAGCTCACCTGGTGGCTGACCACGAACGTCACCAGGCTGGGCCCGCTCACCGGCTGGCGCAGGCCGCAGGAGGAGCTGGACGAGTCGTCCCGGGCCGCGGCGCTGGAAGCGGTGGTGGACCTGCACACGTTCGACCCGTCCGAGCTGGAGCGCACGGCCCGGTCGGCCGGCGCGGTCGGCGTGCGGGCGGTGACCGAGGAGCTGTCGGCGGCGCTGTTCGGCTGGCCGGTGCGCACGTTCGAGGCCGCCGTGCCGCGGGAGAAGCTGGGCTTCGGCTGGGCGATGTTCGCCTACCGCACCTGGCAGCGGCTGTCCTGGGTGGACGAGAACGTGCTGGCCAAGGTCCTGCCGCGCGAGGTGTTCTACAACGTCTCCGTGACGGGTCGCAAGCCGGTCTAGTGGCCTACGCGTTCAGCCTCGACGACGTGGCGTACCTGCGCTCGGGCGCCGGGCGCGCCGCGTTGTCGGCGCTGGCCGACCTGCCGCTGGTGGACGCGTCGCGGTTGTCGGACGTGCGGCGGGCCAGGGAGGTCGCGCCGGAGCACTTCGCGGCCGTGCTGGAGACCGTGCTGCTGCGGCGCAAGGCGGGCAAGCTCGCGTTCACCGACGGGCTGTTCACCGCGGACGCGCTCCAGCAGGCCACCGCGCACCCGGTCGCGGTTCACCGGGCCCGCCGGTTCACCGGGCCCGCGCACGACGTGACGTGCTCGATCGGGGCGGACCTGGCGGCGTTGCCGGAGGGCTCGGTCGGGTCCGACCTCGACCCGGTGCGGCTGGCCATGGCGCGGCACAACCTGGGCGACGCGGTGCCGCTGGTGCGGGCGGACGCGCTGCGGCCGGTGTCGCGCGGCACGGCCGTGCTGGCCGACCCGGCCCGGCGCGACGCGAGCGGGCGGCGCACGTGGCGGCCGTCGGACTTCGCGCCGCCGCTGGACGAGCTGGCGTCGGCCTACGCCGACCGCGACCTGGCCGTGAAGTGCGCGCCGGGCGTGGACTTCGCCGTCGCGCCCTGGGCCGACGAGGTCGAGCTGGTGTCGTTGGACGGGCAGGTGCGCGAGGCGTGCCTGTGGACGCGGGGCCTGGCCACACCGGGCGTGTCGCGGCGGGCGACCGTGCTGCGGTCGGGCGCTCCGGAGTGGACGGTCACCTCCGCCGACCCCGACGACTGCGAGGTGCGCGAGCCGCAGGAGTGGCTGGTCGACCCGGACGGCGCGGTCGTGCGGGCCGGGCTCGTGCGGCACTACGCGGCGCGGCACGGGTTGGCGCAGCTCGACGAGCGGATCGCCTACCTGACCGGGCCCGTGCCGCCGCCGGGCGTGCGCGCGTTCCGGGTGGTCGAGCACGGGCACTACAGCGAGAAGGCGCTGCGGTCCGTGCTGCGGGCGCACGACGTGGGCCGGCTGGAGATCCTGGTGCGCGGGCTGGACGTGGACCCGAACGCGCTGCGGCCGAGGCTGAAGCTGTCCGGGTCCGGCTCCGCGACCGTGGCGCTGACCAGGATCGGCCGCCGTCCCGTCTACCTACTGGCGCGCGCCGAGCGCACCTAGCCGGTCGAACAGGAACGCGCGCAGGCCGTCGAGGTCGGCGTCCAGGGCGATGTCGAGCTCCTTCGGCGCGTCCACCTCCAGCCGCCGGTCGACCACGAGCGCGCCCCGGTTCGGGCCGAACGAGCAGTCGACGTCCACCGGGAACGCGGTGGACGTGAGGATGCCGGGCCGCACCGCCTCCGCCACCGCCACCGCGTCGTGCACCGCCATGCCGTCCCAGCCGAGGAACCGGCGGTAGGTGGCGAGGTAGTCGGGCGTGAGGCCGACCAGCGCGGCGGCCACCTCGGAGGTCCCGGCCAGCTCGGCGAGCCACCCGCCGGCGACCGCGCACCGGCGGGTGAGGTCCATCGGCACCAGGGTCGTGGGCACGTCCTCCTCGACCAGCACCCGGCGCGCGGCCTCGGGGTCGCTCCACACGTTGAACTCGGCCGTGGCCGTGACGTTGCCGCCGGTCACCCCGCCGCCCATGACGACCAGCCGGCCGATCTTCGCCTTGACGTGCGGGTGGGCGGCCAGGAGCAGCGCGATGTTGGTGAGCGGGCCGATGGGCACGACGGTGACGGGCCGGTCGGCCGCGTCGAGCAGCTCGCGCAGGAGGGTGACGGCGTCGCGCGCGTCGGGGCCGCGGGTCGGCTCGGGCAGCGTGCCGGCGTAGCCGGAGAGCCCGTCGGAGCCGTGGGCGCTGGACAGGTGCGGCTGGGGGTGCACGAGCGGCCGGGACGCGCCGACGCCGACCGGCACGTCGTCGCGGCCGAGGAGGGCGAGCAGGCGCAGGGCGTTGCGCGTGGTGTTCTCCAGGGAGACGTTGCCGAAGACCGTCGTCACCCCGATCAACTCGACCTCGGGGCTGGCGGCGGCGAGGGCGAGGGCGAACGCGTCGTCCACGCCGGGGTCGGTGTCGATGATGAGGGGAATGGGCACGGGCACACTCTGGCACGGCGCGGGCGCGGTGACCGGGGGCGCCGGCTAGAGTGCCCGCGTGACCAGCATGTGGGGTGCGCCGGTGTGGACGAGGTGGCGCCGGACGCGCCGCGACCCGGCGCAGGCCCGGTTCCTCACCGCGGCGTCACTGCGCTGGGTCCTGCGGCACCGCGCGTACACGCCCTGGTACCTCGTGCGGTACTGGCGGCTGCTCAAGTTCCGCGTCGCCAACCCGCACGTGGTGCTGCGGGGCATGGTGTTCCTCGGCCGCAAGGTCGAGCTGCACTGCCGCCCCGGCTACGGCCGGCTGGAGATCGGGCGCTGGGTGCACATCGGCGACGGCAACGCCATCCGCTGCCACGAGGGGTCGCTGCGGATCGGCGACAAGGCCGTGTTCGGCAAGGACAACACCGTCAACTGCTACCTCGACGTGGAGATCGGCGCGGCCACCCTGATCGCCGACTGGGTCTACATCTGCGACTTCGACCACGTCACGGCCGACATCACGCTGCCGATCAAGGACCAGGGCATCGTGAAGTCGCCGGTGCGCATCGGGCCGGACTGCTGGCTCGGCACGAAGGTCACCGTGACGCGCGGCACGCGGATCGGGCGCGGGTGCGTGATCGGCGCGCACGCCGTGGTGCGCGGCGACGTGCCGGACTTCAAGATCGCCGTCGGCCTGCCGGCGCGGGTGGTCAAGGACCGGCGCGCGGACTACGAGGCCGACGCCGAGCGCCGTGCCGCCGTCGCCGACATGGCCCGCAAGGCGCGGGAAGCCCTGGAGCGGTCCCGCGACGGCTCCTAGACCGGCTGCAACTCCTCGCCCGCCTTGCGGTCGTACTCCTCCTGCGCGGCGCGGATGTCCTCGATGTGGTTCTCCGACCACGCCCTGATCGCGTCCATCAGGCCGGCCACGTCCTCGCCCAGCGGCGTGAGGCGGTACTCGACGCGCGGCGGCACGCTCGGGTAGACGGCGCGGTGCACGAGACCGGCCCGCTCCAGGTCGCGCAGCGTCTGCGTGAGCATCTTCTGGGTGATGCCGTCGAGGCGGCGGCGCAGCTCGCCGAAGCGCATGGTGCCCGGCCGCAACGCGCCGATGACCAGGCACACCCACTTGTTGGCGAGCAGGTCGAGCACCGCCCGTGAGGCGCAGCTGCGGAGGTAGGCGTCCGCACCGCCGTGGGCGCGCAGGTCGGTGACGGTATACATGAGGTACCTAGATACCATCTGGGTGCCTTCTTCACAACGGGTACCACTGTGGACGATCGTTTCGACCATGACGAGCAACGAGATGCGGGCAGTGGTGGTCGAGGACTTCGGCGAGCCCGAGGTGCTGCGGGTGCGGTCGGTCGAGCGGCCCGAGCCCGCGAGGGGCGAGGTCCTGGTCGAGGTGCGCGCGGCGGGCGTGAACGCGTTCGACTGGCTGGTGCGGCGGCACGGCTTCTGGTTCACCACCCCGTGGGTGCCCGGCTGGGACGTGTCCGGTGTCGTGGTGTCCGTGCCGCCCGGGGAGAACCGGTTCGAGGTCGGCGACGAGGTGTTCGGGATGCCCCACCTGCCGCGCCCGGCCGGCGCGTACGCCGAGTACGTCGCCGCTCCCGCGCGCCACTTCGCCCGCAAGCCGGCCAACGTCGACCACGTGCACGCCGCCGCGCTGCCGCTGGCCGGGCTCACCGCGTGGCAGGTCCTCACCGAGGCCGCCGGCGTCACGCCGGGCGACCGGGTGCTGGTCCACGCCGCCGCGGGCGGTGTCGGGCACCTCGCGGTGCAGGTGGCGAAGTCGCTCGGCGCGTGGGTGATCGGCACCGCGAGCGCGGGCAAGCACGACCTGCTGCGCGAGCTGGGCGCCGACGAGGTGGTCGACTACCGGGCGCGGGACTTCGGCGAGCCGGCCGCCGTCGACGTGGTGGTCGACCCGGTCGGCGGCGACTACGAGGAGCGGTCGATGCGGGTGCTCCGGCCGGGCGGGGTGTACGTGGGCCTGACCGACCCGAGCCGGCTGCCGGAGCTCCTCGCCGCGGCCGAACCGCTGGGTGTGCGCGCCACCACCGTGTCCGTGGCCCCGGACCACGCCGCGCTGGAGCACCTGGCCGGGCTGGTGGAGCGCGGTGAGCTCCGAGCGGTCGTGGCCGAGGTGTTCCCGTTGGAGGAGGTCGTCAAGGCGCACGAGGTCGGTGAGACCAACCGGACCGCAGGCAAGCTGGTGCTCACCCTCTGAGGCGCGGCCCGGCCTAGAGGAACGCGTTGCCGGTCGGGATCTTCGGCCGGCCGAGCGGCGGGTGGGCGCGGGCGGTGGCCGAGGCGTAGACGGCGGCGGTGTCGGCGGCGATCTCCGCCCAGTCGAAGTCGGTGGCCAGGCGCGCCTTCGCGGCACGGGCGCGGCGCCGGGCGGCGGGGCGGTCGTCCAGCACGGAGCGCACGGCCGCGGTCAGGCCGTCGACGTCGCCGGGCGCGAAGGACAGGCCCGTCACGCCGTCCAGGACCACCTCGCCCAGCCCGCCGGCGGTGGACGCGACCAGCGGGGTGCCGGCGGCCGCCGCTTCCAGCGCCACGATGCCGAACGGCTCGTACCTGCTCGGCAGCACGACCGCGTCCGCCGCCGCCAGGGTCGCCGCCAGCGCCCGGTCCGACAGGTGGCCCACGAAGTCCACCGCCCGCCGCACCTTGTGCTTGCGCGCCTGCTCCACGAGCCAGTCCCGGTGGGTGCCGGTGCCCGCGACGACCAGCCTCGTCCCGGGGTGGGCGCGGCGGACCCGGGGCAGGGCGGCGATCAGGTCCTGCACGCCCTTCTCCCACTCCAACCGGCCGAAGAACAGCAGCAGCGGCCCGCCCGACGGGTTGTGCGCGGCGCGCGCGGCGGCGACGTCCGCCGGGCGCACGCGCCACCGCCTCGGCTCGATGCCGTTGTGCAGCACCGTGACCGACGACCGCTCCACGTCGAACAGGTGCGCCACCTCGGCCCGCATCGCCGACGAGCACGTGATCAGCGCGTCCGCGCGGTTCGCCAGCCACCACTCCACCGAGTGCACCTGCTGGTTCAACGTCTGCGACAGCCACCCGCTGTGCCGCCCGGCCTCGGTCGCGTGCACCGTCGCCACCAGCGGCGCGCCGCACTGCTCGGCGAGCGCGACCGCGGGGTGCGTGACCAGCCAGTCGTGCGCGTGCACGACGTCCGGCCGCCAGTCCCGCAGCAGCGCCAGCCCGGCCCGGGTCATCGCGTGGCCCATCGCCAGCGTCCACGCGACGAGGTCGCGCTCGAACACCAGGTGGGGCGGGTCCTCGGCCACCCGGATCAGCCGCACGCCGCCGACCACCTCGTCCGACGTGGGATCGGTGACGGCGTCCGTGCCCGCCGGCTGCCGGCACAGCACCACCACGTCGTGCCCCCGCGCCGCCAGGTGGCCGGCCAGGGCGTGCACGTGCCTGCCCAACCCGCCCACGACGACCGGCGGGTACTCCCACGACAACATCAGCACGCGCATGGGCCATCCTCGCATCCTCGAGCCGGTACGCTGCGGAAGACCAGACGAGGGGGGACGGTCGTGCAGCCTTGGCTTTGGGGTGTCCTGTTCTGCGCCGCGGCGCTGGTGATCGGGTTCCTGGTCGACCGGAGGGCCCGCGCCAAGCGCGCCGGCCTCGAACGACCGGCCGACACCAGGGGCCGTTCGAAGGCGGACCCGGTCGTCCAGGCCCGGATCGACAACCCCGGCGCCGCGGGCATCGCGCGCCGCGACCACGGGAGCTCGGCGGGCGGCGGCGTCAACTAGCCAGCTCCCGCGCGTCGAGCCGGCCGAACGGCCCGTCGACCAGGCGCAGCTCGGCCGCCCGGTCGTGCCCGCGCCCGGCCCGGCGCAGCGCCACCAGCTCGCCGAACCGGTCCGCGTGCACCTTGGCGCGGTAGCGGGCGTAGTCGGCGGCCGAGTCCTTGGTGACCATGAACGCCCAGTCGCTGGACAGCGCCAGCAGCGCCTCGCGCACGGCCTGGTCGGCGACCGGGTCGCGCACGCCGACCGGCACGTCCAGCGCCAGCAGTCCCCGCTGCACCTCCGCGTTGCCGTGCACGATGTCGGCGACCTGCGGCCCGTTCCACACGTGCCAGTCCTTGCCCGAGCCCCACGACGACGCCGGCACCTCCACCGGCGCGCCGACGTGCCCGGCCTCGACCGCGCCGCGCAGCGTCGTCACCCGCACGCCCGCCTCGGGCAGCCGCCGCAGCACGGCCTCCAGCCACGCCGGGCCCTCGTGCCACCAGTGCCCGTACAGCTCGGTGTCGTACGCGGCGACGACCAGGGACGGCCTGCCGTGCCGCTCCTTCAACGACCGCAGCCGCCGCACCACCGTCTCCACGAAGTCCGCCGCGTGCCGCCGCACGGCCTCCGCCGCCAGGTCCGGGTCGTAGGGCCGCTTGTCGGACGGTTCGACGTGCTTGCCGGTCACGCGTGACGGCTTGAGCCCGCTGGGGTGGTCGTAGGTGTGGAAGTCCCGGTACGCCGGGTCGCCCGGGTAGCCGACCTTGGGCGACCACACCCGGTAGGACACCTCCAGGTCGCGCCCGAACGCCACCACGTCCGACGTGCCGACCGGCCTGGCCGCCGCGGTGTCGCCGCGCAGCGACGGCCCGTCGACCAGGAACCGCCGCACGCCCGCCCGCGCGTAGTCGTGCTCCAGGCCGGGCGCGTAGGCGCACTCCGGGGCCCAGATGCCCTCCGGCGCGGACCCGGTGCGCAACGCCGTGTCGGCCAGCCCGGCGCGCAGCGAGAACGCCCGCAGCCGCGGGTCGAGCAGCGGTTGGAACGGGTGCGCGGCCGGGCCGCCGAGCAGCTCGACCACCCGTGAGTCCACAAGGGACCGCAGTACCGGCGAGAAGCCGTGCCGCCAGCGGTTCTCGAAGCGGCCCAGGGCCCACTCCGACGCCCGGTGCTCGCGCGCGGCCAGGTCGGGCAGCCGGAACGACGCGCCGTGCGCCCGCAACTGCCAGTCGCCCAGCCAGTCGTGCAGCCCGCGCAGGCAGTACGGGTCGTCCAGCTGCGCGGCCAGGACCGGCGTGACGCCCAGCGTGAGCACGTCCTCGCGGCCCTCGGCGGCGAACCGCTCCAGCAGGTCCACGACGGGCAGGTACGAGTGCGCCCACGCCTGGTACAGCCACTCCTCGCCGACCGGCCACGCGCCGTGGTGGGCCAGCCAGGGCAGGTGGCTGTGCAGGACCAGGCAGAACGTCCCCTCGGTCGTCACGGGCGCACCGCCACGGCGACGAGGTCGAGGCTCGTGGCGAGGTCGTCGGCGGTGATCTCGAAGTCCCCGGCGCGCACCGACGCCACGGCGGCCAGCAGGTCGGCGGGCCACCGGCCGCCCTCCACCACCACGGCCACCTGCGCGTCGATGACGGAGCCGCCGAAGCGCCCGTCGAGCGCGCGCAACGCCGGGCCGTGCCGCAGACCGGTCAGCGACTCCACCCTCAGGCCCGCGCCGACCAGCAGGTCGCGCAGCTCGTCGGGGGCCAGCTCGCGGGTGTGGAAGGGGTTGAGCGGCGTGTCGCGGCCGGGGGAGAAGGTGAGCCGGTTCGGCGTGGTGACCAGCAGCCGACCGCCGGGGCGCAGCACCCGGGCGCACTCGGCCAGGAAGCCCTCCTGGTCCCACAGGTGCTCGATGACCTGGAGGTTCGCCACCACGTCCACGCTGCCGTCGCGCAGCGGCAGCGACGCCAGGTTGCCCCGGAGCACCGCCAGCCGCGGGTACGCCCGGCTCGCGTGGATCGCGGTCGGCCCGTCGTAGTCGAGCGCGACGACCCGCGCGGCGCGTTCGGCGATCAGCGCCGCGCCGTAGCCCTCGCCGCAGCCGGCCTCCAGGACGACCGCGCCGCCGCAGTGCCGGACCAGGTCCAGGTACGCCGCCTCGTGGCGGCGGAACCAGTAGTTCTCCTCGGCGATCCCGGGCACGGTGCGCTCACCGGTGAGGGGCAGCGGCTCGACGGTCACCCGGCCAGCCTAGTTGCCCGTTACTCGCGGGTAGCGATCGCCCGGTAGGTGAGTTATCACTTTTTCGTGTGAACTTGTCGCCACTCGACTGTGGGAATCTGTGCGCGCTTGCGCGAACAATAACTGCCATAAATAGAAAAGAATGACACCATCGGGTGACTCACGCCCATCTTGCGTGGATCATGCCTGATGGTGTTTCCGCTGCCAGTGGGGCGCATCGGGACGGGGGTGCGGGGGTAATCGCGGGTGGTGGGGTGCCGGTAGGGTGCCTTACGCTCGGTCCCCACGGCCAATCTTCGAACGAGCGGGGCCCGCCATGGTTGCGAAAGAGCCGGAGATTGTTCCGCTGCACGCGGGTTTCGACGTCGTGTACCGCGGTTTCCACCGCCGCCAGGTGATCGAGCACCTGGAAAACCTGGACGAGCAGCTCAAGTACCTGTCCCTCGACCGCGCCGAGGCGCTGGCCCAGGCGGCGGACCTGCGCAAGCTGCTGGAGATGACCCGCCGCGACCTGGAGGAGGCGCGGGCCCGGATCGAGCGGCTGGAGCTGTCGCCCGACACGACCGCGGGAGCGTCCGAGCGCCTGCACCGGATGCTGACGCTGGCCCAGGACGAGGCGAACGAGGTGCGGCTGCGCGCCGAGCACGACGTCACGGCGCTGCGGCAGCGCACCGAGGTGGAGCTGGGCGAGCGGCGGCGGCGGTTGGAGGCGGAGCTGGACGCGCAGCGCGCGCAGGTCGACGCGGAGGCGCAGGACCTGCGCGAGGCGGCGAACCGGCGGGCCGCCGAGCTGGACCAGCGCGAGGTCGACCTGGAACGCCGGCAGGCCGAGGTGGAGGCGCACCTCAGGGCGCGGGCCGAGCAGGTGGAGGCCGACTGCGCCGCCGCCGTGGCCGAGGCGGAGCGGGAGGCGGAACGGGTGCTGCGGGAGGCCGCCGACCGGTGCTCGCAGCTGGAGGCGGAGTCGGACGCCCGGCGGGCCAAGGCGCAGAACTTCTTCGAGCTGACCATGAACCGGCGTCGGCACGAGGCCGAGCAGCACTTCGCCGAGCAGGAGGAGCTGGCCAAGGCGCGGGCCGCGTTCCTGATCAAGCTCGCCGCCCGGGAGGCGAACCGGCGCATCGGGGAGATCCAGCAGCAGGCCGCGGAGCTGCGCGAGCTGCGCCACTCGGTGGCCGCCCAGGTCGCCTCGGCCCGCGTCGCCCTGGACGCGGCGGCCGACCGGGTTCCCGACGTGATCCCGGAGCAGGTGACCGCCGAGCAGGTCAGCGCCGGTCAGGCGAACGCCGAGCAGGTCGGTGCCGGTCAGGCCGGCACCGGGCAAGCGGGCGCCGGGCAAGCGGGCGCGGAGCGGGCAGGTGCCGGTCAGGTGGGTGCCCCGCAGGAGGCGGCGCACCGGCGGGTCGACGCCTGATGGCGGTGGGCGCGTCGCCGCGCGAGTTTCCGTCCGGGCGCGGCGAGCAGGTCGCGGCTGCCCACCAGTCGAGTGAGGGTGCGTGATGTTCGAGGTGGCGGTCGTGTTCGGGTTGTGCGCCTTGTCCTTCGCGGCGGGCTGCGTGCTGACCGCGATCATGCTCCGCCGGGACCCGCCGCCCGACCACGAGCCCGATCCCGCGCCGGTGCCGCCGCCCCGGTTCGAGCCGAGGTTCCCGCCGGAGGAGTACGCGACGAAGCCGATCCACCGCAACCCGGTGGTGGGCATCCCGACGGCGCTGCCCGCGCCCCCGCCCCGCCCGAACCTGGTGGTGGTCCCGGAGCCGGAGGCGCCCGTGCCGCAGGACGCCGTGCGCCACATGCACCTGGTCCGCGCCGGCACCCCGGTCGACCCGGCGGACGACCGCGCCGCCGACCCGACCCGCCCCTTCGGCCTGACCGAACTGGCTGAACTGGCCGCAACCGTCGAAACTCCAGCCGTCGAGGCCGCAGCCGTCGAAACGGAGGCCGTCGAGACCGCAGCCGCCGAGACTCCAGCCGTCGAAACCGGGGCCGTCGAGACCGCAGTCGTCGAGACCGGGGACACCGCTCGGACCACCGCGCCGCCGGAAGTGCCGGAACCGGCCGCGACCGTCGCGCCGGACGGGGAACCCGTTGCCCCCGTGGGGGAAGCGCCCGGAGCCGCCGTCACGATCGTGGCGTCACCGGCCGCTGCCGCCGAACCCGTGCTGATCCCGACGCCCACCGCACCGGCGCCGGACACGTTCGAAGCGGCCCGCCGGGAGACCTAGCGGGCCGCCGAACGCCTGCGCGGTCAGTGCTTGCGGAACTTGCGCAGCAGCTGTTGTGCCTTGGCCTTGTTGCGGGGGTCGCGGGCGGCGTGCTTGAGCTGTTCCGTGACCCGGCGGCCCTGCGGACTGCGGGCGAACGCGGCGAGCTTGCTGAACAGAGATGCCATGTAGACCTCCTTCCCTTTCCGGCCAACGAGCAAACCCCGCGAAGGGTTCCTAAACCGGCGAAACGGTCACTCCCAGCGCTCCCGGGCCGACGTGCGCGCCGACCGCCGAGCTCACCGGCGTCACCAGGAACCGCCGCACGTCCGGCAGCCTCGCCCGCAGCTGCTCCAGCACGGACGCGGCGCGTTCGGCCGCGTCGAAGTGCTCGACCGCGATGTCCACCCGCTCCCGACCCGCCCGCTTCACCGCGAGGTCGACCAGCCTGCGCAGCGCCCGCTCCGCGCCCAGCACCCTGTCCAGCGGGGCGATCCGCCCACCCGTCACGGTCAGCAGGGGCTTCATCGACAGCGCCGAACCGACGACGGCGGCGGCCCTGCCGATCCGCCCGCCGCGCCGCAGGTACTCCAGGGTGTCGACGTACAGCAGCTCGCTGCTGCGCTCGAGGGTGTGCCGCGCGGCGGACACGACGCGGTTCGCGTCGGCGCCGGCGGCGGCCGCGGTGGCGGCGGACACGACCGCGTAGCCCAGGCTCATCCCGCACGTCCGCGTGTCGACCACGTGCACCGGCACGCGCACCTGCGTGGCGGCCTCCCGGGCCGCCTCCGCGGTCCGCGACAGGTCGGTCGACACGTGCAGCGAGACGACCGCCTCCGCGCCCGAGGCCGCCGCGTCGGCGTACGACCAGAAGAACGCGCCGGGGTCGGGTGGCGCGGTGGCCACGTCCCGCTGCCCGCGCAGGGCGTCCACCAGCTCCGGGACCGGCACGCGGGCCTCGTCCTCGACCCGGTCGCCGATCCGCACCTGGAGCTGCGCGACCGTCACCCCGAGCTGCTCGGTCAACCGCGGCGGCAGGCACGCGGTGGAATCCGTGACAATCGCTACTCGCCGTGACATGCGTTCGAACCTAACCCAGCCGGGGGACGGTCCGTAACGCCGTCGTGCGGAGAGGTGACGATGTCCGAAAGGCCGGAAACGCACTCGTGAGCATCATCACGCGGGTGGGTGCTTGCTGCCGTTTGCACCGGTGCTACCGGTGGGTAACATAGGGGTGGCAGACACCACCATGCCAATGCGGCGATGACATGGCAGGGTCACGAACAATCCGGCGACCTGGGCACCACCGTCGCCCACTGACGTCGCCGCCCGTCCGCAGGAGGTCGAAGAGGACCCATGAACATTGTCGTCCTGGTCAAGCAGGTGCCCGACACCTGGTCCGAGCGCAAGCTCGCCGACTCCGACCACACCCTCGACCGCGACTCCGCGGACGCCGTGCTCGACGAGATCAACGAGCGCGCCGTGGAAGAGGCGCTGCTGCTCCAGGAGGCGCACGGCGGCGAGGTGACCGTCGTCGCGATGGGTCCCGACCGCGCGACCGACGCGATCCGCAAGGCGCTCTCCATGGGCGCGGACAAGGCCGTCCACGTGTCCGACCCGGCCCTGCACGGCTCCGACGCGCTCACCACCGCGAAGGTGCTGGCCAAGGCCATCGGCACGATCGAGGGCGTCGACCTCGTCATCGCGGGCAACGAGGCCACCGACGGCCGCGCGGGCGCGGTGCCCGCGATGCTCGCCGAGCTGCTGGGCCTGCCGCAGGTGACGCAGGTGCGCAAGCTCAGCGTCGAGGGCGGCACCGTGAAGGCCGAGCGGGAGACCGACGAGGGCGTCGCGCACCTCGAGGCGAGCCTGCCCGCCGTGGTCAGCGTGAACGAGAAGATCAACGAGCCGCGCTACCCGTCCTTCAAGGGCATCATGGCGGCGAAGAAGAAGCCGGTCAGCACCCTGACGATCGCCGACCTGGGCCTGGACGCCGGCGAGGTCGGCCTGTCCGCCTCGTGGTCGCAGGTGCTGGAGGCGGCACCGAAGCCGCCGCGCGGCGCGGGTCAGCGCGTCGAGGACTCGGGTGACGGCGGTGCCAAGATCGCCGAGTACCTGGTCGGCCAGAAGCTCATCTGAAGGCGAGGAGAAGCATGTCCGAGGTACTCGTCCTCGTCGACCACGTCGACGGCGAGGTCAAGAAGGTCACCCATGAGCTTCTATCCGCCGCGCGCGGTCTCGGCGAGCCGGCCGCGGTGGTGGTCGGATCGCCCGGCACCGCGGGCAAGGTGAGGGAGTCCCTGGGCCGTTACGGCGCGACGAAGGTGTACGCGGTGGAGTCCGAGGACGCCGTGAACCACCTGGTCACGCCGAAGGTCGACGCGCTCGCCGCGATCGCGGGCACCGCCTCGCCCGCCGCCGTGCTGGTGTCGGCGACGCTGGAGGGCAAGGAGGTCGCGGGCCGGCTGGCCGTGCGCCTGGGCTCCGGCCTGCTCTACGACGCCGTCGACCTCGACGGCGAGGGCGTCGCGACCCAGTCGATCTTCGGTGGCGCGTACGTGGTGAAGTCCAAGGTCACCAACGGCATCCCGGTCATCGCCGTGCGCCCCGGCGGCGTCGAGGCGACCGAGTCCCCGGCCGACGCGGTCGAGCAGGCCGTCGAGGCACCCGCCGCGAACCCGGCGCTGGTCACGAAGGTCACCGGCCGCGAGCCCGTCGTCGGCGGCGACCGCCCGGAGCTGACCGAGGCGTCGGTCGTCGTGTCCGGCGGCCGCGGCGTGGGCAGCGCGGAGAGCTTCGAGGTCGTGGAGAAGCTCGCCGACAGCCTCGGCGCGGCGGTGGGCGCGTCCCGGGCCGCGGTGGACTCCGGCTACTACCCGCACCAGTTCCAGGTCGGCCAGACCGGCAAGACGGTCTCGCCGCAGCTGTACGTGGCCCTGGGCATCTCCGGCGCGATCCAGCACCGGGCGGGCATGCAGACGTCCAAGACCATCGTCGCGGTCAACAAGGACCCGGAGGCGCCGATCTTCGAGATCGCCGACTTCGGCGTGGTCGGCGACCTGTTCGCGGTCGCGCCGCAGCTGACCGACGAGGTCTCCAAGCGCAAGGGCTGACCTGCCGGTTCACCCACGGGGGCCGTTCCGCTCGACGCGGGGCGGCCCCCGTGCCATCGCGGGTCTCACCGGGCCGTAACCGACCTGCCACTGAGGCGTCACCGGAACGACCTGCTCCCGGTCGCCAAGCGGTCGGTAGACCAGAGCCATGACGCAGCCGCAACTGCTTGTCAGCACCGGTGACGCCGCTTCCGACGCGCCGCGCTACTCCCTGTTGGTCGCGCGTGACAGCGACGAGGTCGTGGCCGCGCAGCGGCTGCGGCACCAGGTGTTCGCCTCCGAGATGGGCGCCGTGCTGCACAGCTCCGTGCCGGGCCACGACGTGGACCACTTCGACGAGTACTGCGACCACCTCGTGGTGCGCGACGACCGGACCGGCGACATCGTGGGCACGTACCGGATGCTGCCCCCCGAGCGCGCCGCCGAGGCGGGCCGGCTGTACTCCGACGGCGAGTTCGACCTGTCCGCGCTGGACGACCTGCGGCCGTCCCTGGTGGAGACCGGCCGGTCCTGCGTGCACCCCGACCACCGCAACGGTGCCGTGGTGTCGCTGGTATGGGCGGGGATCGCCCGCTACATGCTGCTGTCCGGGCACTCCTGGCTCATCGGCTGCGCGTCCGTGCCGCTGCACGACGGCGGGTCGTTCGCGGCCGGCGTGTGGGACGTCGTGCGGGCCAAGCACCACGCGCCCGAGGAGTACCGGGTCACGCCGTGGACGCCGTGGGACGTCGACGCGGTCGTGCGTCCCGACCGGACCGTGCTGCCGCCGCTGCTCAAGGGCTACCTGCGGCTGGGCGCGTGGGTGTGCGGGCGGCCCGCGCTGGACGCCGACTTCGGCGTCGCCGACCTGCCCGTGCTGCTCGGGATGGACCGGGTGGACCGGCGGTACCTGAAGTTCTTCCTGGGGGAGACGGCGTGAACAAGCACGCGTGGATGCCCGTGTCGCCGTGCGGCGACGGGTGCGTGGACCACTCGACGGCCACCGTCGGGCGGTTGCGGGTGGCGTGGCGGGTGGTCGCCGCTTCGACGGTAATGCTGTCCGGCGCGTTCGTGGTCCTGGCCGTGCTGTGCCTGCGCGGCCCGGCGCGGTCGGCGCTGCTGCGGCACTGGTTCCGGCTCCTCGTGCGGGCGTTCGGCGTGCGGCTGCTGGTGGTGGGCCCGGTGTTCCAGGAGGTCCGGGGTCGGGGCGTGCTGGTGGTGTCCAACCACGTGTCCTGGCTGGACGAGCTGGCGATCGACGCGGTGCAGCCGATCCGGATGGTGGCCAAGCGGGACATCCGCGACTGGCCGGTGCTGGGCCCGCTGATCACCGCCGCCCGGACCGTGTACCTGGACCGGGAGCGGCTGTCGCTGCTGCCCGGGACGGTGGCCGAGCTGGCGGCGGCGCTGCGCGACGGCGCGGCGGTCGGCATCCACGCCGAGGGCACCACGTGGTGCGGCGTGGCGTCCGGGCGCTACCGGCCGGCGCTGTTCCAGTCCGCCCTGGACGCCGGCGTGCCCGTGCGGCCCGTGGTGCTGCGGTACCGGCAGGGCTCGGCGACGTCGACCCGGCCGGCGTTCATCGGCTCGGACACCCTGGTCGGCTCGATGCGCCGGGTGCTGCGGGCCAGAGGGCTCGTGGTGGAGGTGCACGTGCTGGACGAGGTCGCCCCCGGCCGCGCCTCGACCCGCCGCGAGCTGGCGGCGCTCGTGCAGCAGGAGTCGGAGCGCGTGTCCCACGGCTCGGTCGGGGTGCCCGCCCCGCGGTGGCACACCGCCGAGGTCGCCTGAGCCCGTTCCGGCACAAGGGCGAACCGGCCCGCGACGGAACGGACGCCGTGCGCCGGCCATCGGGACCATCTTCGGTGATTCGCCTGCCACCGCGACGCCGGTTCGGCATGGTTCCCCCTCGGGTGAAGAACACCCGAACTCCAAGGGGGAATCGTGAGAAATTCATCATTGCGCCGGGCCGCGGTCGCCGTCGTGGCGTCCGCGGCGGCGCTGGTGGCGTTGTCGACGCCCGCGCTGGCACAGCCCGTGACCACCGGGACGGCCTCGTTCACCGGTGACCCGGGCGACTGGGTCACCTTCGGCGGGTCCTACGCGTACGACACGGGTGCGGGGGACTCGCTGGCCGTGTTCGGCAGCGCGGACAACAACTACGTGCGCCTGGGCGTCGACGGCAGGAACGGCGACTGGTGGACCGTCGAGTTCGCCGCGCCGCAGGGGCAGCGCCTGACCGCCGGCACCTACACCGACGCCCGCCGCTACCCGTTCCAGCCGGCGGCCGCCCCCGGGCTGGACTACTCCGGCAACGGGCGCGGCTGCAACCAGCTCGGCGGCACGTTCACCATCGAGGCCGTCTCGTTCGGCCCCAACGGCTACGTCGAGCGGTTGGACGCCACGTTCGAGCAGCACTGCGAGTTCAGCGCCGACGCGGCGCGCGGCGAGCTGCACGTGCTCAACCCGCCGCCGCCCGCCGAGCTGGACCTCGACCTCGCCGTGTCCACCAACGGCACCGCGAGCTCGCTCAACGGCAAGGCCGGGATCAGCGGGACGGTGGACTGCTCCGCGCCGGTGCGGGTCACCGTCTCCGGCCGGGTCACGCAGGTGAAGAACAACACGATCATCCGCGGCGACTACACCGCGGCGGTCGACTGCGTCCCGGGCGCGGGCACCCCGTGGTCGGCGGTGGCCGACCCGATCGGCACCGTGCCGTTCCAGCGGGGGCTGGTCGAGGTCGTCACGCACGGTTCGGCGACCGACCCGAACTACGGCAACCAGGTGGAGGTCGACAGGACCTCGGTCGTGCGCCTGGAGCGCGTCCGGGCCTGACCGGTCATATCGCCTTGACCTCCACCCCCGTGGAGGTTGAACCATTGACCCGTGACGACGACGACCGGGACCTCCGCCAAGAGCAACCTCTGGACACCTGAACGGCGGGGGCCGACGGTCGGGATCATCCTGCTCGTCACCCTGCTCGCGTTCGAGAACATGGGCGTCAGCACGGCCATGCCGCGCATGGTCGCCGACCTCGGCGGCAACGAGCTGTACGCGTGGCCGTTCCTGGCGTTCCTCGCCGCGAGCGTGGTGGCGACGGTGCTCTCGGGACGTCTCAGCGACGTGCGCGGGCCGCGGCCCTCCCTGTTGGCCGGGCCCGCGCTCTTCCTGGTCGGCCTGCTGGTCGCCGGGTTGGCCCACGGCATGCCGCTGCTGCTGCTCGGCCGCGTGCTGCAGGGCATCGGCGGCGGGGCGCAGGTGGTCGCGCTCTACGTGCTCATCGGCCTGGTCTACCCGGAGCGGGACCGGCCGGCGGTGTTCGGGCTGCTCTCCTCGGCGTGGGTGGTGCCGTCGCTGGTCGGTCCCGCGCTGGCGGGCTGGCTGACCGAGACGTTCAGCTGGCGGTGGGTGTTCCTGGGGCTGGCGCCGTTCGTGCTGCTCGGCGTGCTGCTGCTGGTGCCGGTGCTGCGGAACCTGCCGCCGCACACCCCCGACCGCAACACCCGCCGCGGCCTGCCGGCGGCCGCGCTCGGGGCGGGCTCCGGCGTGGCGGCGTTGAGCTGGGCCGCCCAGCACCCGCGGGGCCTCGGCCTGGTGATCGGGCTGGCCGGCCTGGTGGTGCTGGCGCCGGCGCTGCGCGTGCTGCTGCCCAAGGGCACGCTGACCGCCCGGCGCGGCCTGCCGGTGACGATCCTGTCCCGCGCGCTGCTCGCCGGGTCGTTCTTCGCGACCGAGGCGTTCATCCCGCTGACGCTGACCTCCGTGCACGGCTACTCGGCCATCGCCGCCGGCATCCCGCTCACGCTGAGCGCCCTGGGCTGGTCCAGCGCAGCCTGGTGGCAGTCCCGCAAACCGGACTTCCCGCGCGAGAAGCTCGTGCGCCGGGGGTTCGCGCTCAACGCCGCGGGTATCTCCGGGGTGACGCTCATCGCACCGCAGTGGGGCCCGGCCTGGGCGACGCCGGTGCTCTGGGCGGTGGCCGGAGCGGGGATGGGGTTGGCGATGTCGAGCCTGAGCGTGCTCACCCTCGGCGCGTCGTCCGAGGTCGACCGGGGGTTCAACTCCTCGGCCCTGCAGATCGGCGACATGCTCGGCTCGGCCCTGCTGGTCGGCCTGGGCGGTGTGCTGGTCGCCACGTTCGCCTCGACCGCGGCCCCGACGGCGGCCGTCGTGCCGTTCGACCTGCTGATGGCGGGCGTCTCGGTGCTCGGTGCGGTGCTCGCCGGGCGGCTGCGCCCGGCTACCCTGGGACGCTGATGGCCTACTTCGACCACGCCGCCACGACCCCCATGCTCCCCGAGGCGATCGAGGCGATGACTCGGGCGTTGTCCACGACGGGCAACGCCTCGTCGCTGCACACCTCGGGCAGGCGGGCCCGGCGGCTGGTCGAGGAGGCGCGGGAGGACATCGCGGACGCCCTCGGCGCGCGACCCTCCGAGGTGATCTTCACCAGCGGCGGCACGGAGAGCGACAACCTCGCGGTCAAGGGCGTCTACTGGTCCCGCCGCGCGCCCGGCCGCGGCCGCGTGGTGGCGACGTCGGTCGAGCACCACGCCGTGCTGGACGCCGTGCAGTGGCTGGTCGACCACGAGGGCGCGGAGGTGACCTGGCTGGAGCCCGACGGGCTCGGCCGCATCCGGCCCGAGGCGCTGCGCGACGCGCTGGACGACGACGTGGCCCTGGTCACCGCCATGTGGGCGAACAACGAGGTCGGCACGATCAACCCGGTGGCCGAGCTGGCCGCGATCGCGGCCGGGCGCGGCGTCCCGTTCCACACCGACGCCGTGCAGGCCGTCGGCGCGGTCCCGGTCGACTTCACCGACTCCGGCGCCTCGGCGCTGACGCTCACCGGCCACAAGATCGGCGGGCCGTACGGCGTGGGAGTGCTGCTGCTGGGCCGGGACGTGGCCACGACGCCGGTGCTGCACGGCGGCGGGCAGGAGCGGGAGGTGCGGTCCGGCACGCTGGACGTGCCGTCGATCGTGGCCCTGGCCGCCGCGGTCCGGCACGCGGTCGACGACCAGGCCGAGACCGCCGCCCGGGTCGCCGCGCTGCGCGACGAGCTGGTGGCGTCGGTGCGGCGCGCGGTGCCGGACGTGGCGGTGAACGGCGACCCGGTGCACCGGCTGCCCGGCAACGCGCACCTGACGTTCCCCGGCTGCGAGGGCGACAGCCTGCTGATGCTGCTGGACGCCAAGGGCATCGAGTGCTCCACCGGCTCGGCGTGCACGGCGGGCGTGGCGCAGCCCAGCCACGTGCTGCTGGCCATGGGCGTCGACCCGGTCCTGGCGCGCGGTTCGCTGCGGTTCTCCCTCGGCCACACCTCCACGGCGGCCGACGTGCGCGAGCTGGCCGAGGTGATCGGCCCGGTGGTGGAGCGCGCCCGCACGGCGGGCATCGCGGGGATGAAGCGGCTTGCGGGCAAGGCGACGGCGGAGGTGTGACGGGCATGCGGGTGCTGGCGGCGATGAGCGGCGGGGTGGATTCCGCCGTGGCTGCGGCGCGGGCGGTGGCGGCGGGTCACGAGGTGACCGGCGTGCACCTGGCGTTGTCGGCCAAGCCGGGCACGTTGCGCACCGGCGCGCGCGGCTGCTGCACCGTCGAGGACGCGCGGGACGCGCGGCGCGCGGCGGACGTGCTCGGCATCCCGTTCTACGTCTGGGACTTCGCGGAGCGGTTCACCGAGGAGGTCGTGGACGAGTTCGTGGCCGAGTACGCGGCCGGTCGCACGCCCAACCCGTGCCTGCGGTGCAACGAGAAGATCAAGTTCGAGGCGTTGCTGGACAAGGCGATCGCGCTCGGCTTCGACGCGGTCTGCACCGGGCACTACGCCCGTCTGTCCACTGTGGACGGCAAGCCGGAGCTGCGCCGCTCGGCCGACGACGGCAAGGACCAGTCCTACGTGCTGGCGTCGCTGACGCACGAGCAGCTGGCGCACGCGATGTTCCCGCTGGGCGACTCGACCAAGGCGCAGGTCCGGGCCGAGGCGGCCGAGCGGGGCCTCCAGGTCGCGGCCAAGCCCGACAGCCACGACATCTGCTTCATCCCCGACGGCGACACCCGCGGCTTCCTCACCCGCAAGCTCGGCGAGCAGCCCGGCCTGCTGGTGGACGACGAGACCGGCGCGGTGCTCGGCCGGCACGCGGGCGTGCACGAGTTCACCGTCGGCCAGCGCAAGGGCCTGGGCATCGACGCGCCCGCGCCCGACGGGCGGCCCCGCTACGTGCTGTCGCTGGAGCCCGTCAGCGGCACGGTGCGGGTCGGCGCGGCGGAGAAGCTGAAGGTCACCGAGATCGTCGCGCGGCGGCCCGTGACGCGCGTGGCGTTCGACGGCCCGGTGGAGTGCGTGGCCCAGGTCCGCGCCCACGGCGGTCTGGCACCTGCGGTGGCCGAAGTCGTCGGCGGCGAGCTGCTCGTCCGCCTGCGCGAGCCGTTGAGCGGCGTCGCCCCTGGTCAGGCGGTCGCGGTGTACCGGGAGGACGCGGCGGCGGGCGATCTGGTGCTCGCCAGCGCCACGATCAGCGCTACCCGGTGAGGTCCGATTTGTGGATTTGTCGGTGTCTCCTGCGACACTGCGTGCGTGCCGTATGACAACGCACGACGCCGGAGGTCACTGGTGGACATCGGGACCCGGGTGAGGGTGCTCTCGAGCAAGCTCGACCACCCGTCCGCGCAACGTCTCGACGCGGAGCAGTTCGAACGGCTGCGCGCGGAGGTCCGCACGCTGCGCTGGGTGGTCCGGGAGCGCCTGCACCGACCGGAGTGGGCCGACCTGATCGCGCAGGTGGAGGGCATGGTGGAACGGGTGGAACGGCTCGACCCGGCGCTCGCGCGCGAGGTCGAGGTGCCGCCGCAGGCGGGCAGGTCGCAGGGTGGCGTGGCGCAGCCGCGCGTGTCGCCCGAGCTGGGGCGGGTGACCGAGTGCCGCTGATCGGTCAGACCAGGGCGTTGTAGGCCGCCGCGGCGGCGATGAGGGCGCAGTAGCCGGTCGAGGCGAGGGCGACGGTCCGGACGCGGCGGCGCTCGGACCAGCCCGTCCGGCCCAACGCCCAGGCCAGGGCGGGCAGCAGCAGCACGCCGTGCATGGCCACGCCGTGCGAGAGCTTCCACGAGCCGCCGCGTTCGGCGACCATCAGGCCGCCGAACGCCAGCGCCACGACTAGCGTCGCCGTGCCCACCCGGACCGCCAGCCGCAGGTCGGGGGCGAGGTGCTCGGCCCGGAAGGCGGCGACGGCCAGGGCGAGCACGGCGACGACGAGCGTGACGCCGCCCGCGGTGAGGGCCCGGGTCACCACCGAGTCGAACGCCGTCGCCTCGTTGAAGTGCGACGGCACGTGCCGCCACGCCTGGAGCGAGATCAGCGCCACCTCCAGCGCGGAGGCGGCGGTGAACAGCCGCACCCAGGCCCGGCCGAGCCGCAGGCCGGCGCCGACCCGGGCGTAGGTGGCGAGCGTGAGGCCGAACGACAGGCCGAACGTGACCGGCTTGCGCCACGACACCGGCCCCTCCCACGGCCCGCCGGCCACGGCGAACACGACGAGGTGCAGCAGGCCGGAGGCGAACAGCAGCGCGGCCACCCGGTACGCGGTGCGGGTCGAGGTCATGGCCCCGATGGTGGCCGTCCGGCCGGGTCGCGGCGTCGGGCGTCGGGCGGCCTTCCCGCCTACGTCGCCGGGCGTACCGCTAGGGCGTCCAGTCGGTGTTCGCGCCGCACAGCACCACGCACGCCAGCTCGCCGGGCACGTCCCCGGCCAGCCACGCGGCGAACGGCACGGCCGCCGCAGGCTCGACGGCCAGCCGGAACTCCTCCCACAGCCGGTCGCGGGCGGCCAGCGTGCGCTCGTCCGGCACGAGCACGGACGTCACCGGGTGCGACCGCAGGATGCCGAACGGCACGTCGCCCACCCGCGTGGCACCGAGCGCGGAGGCCGCCACCGAGTCCACCTCGGCGTCGACCGGTTCGCCCGCGGCCAGCGCGAGGTGCAGCGCGCAGCACCGCTCCGGCTCGACCGCGACCGTCAGCCGGCCCGAGGCCAGCGCGGTGCCCGCGGCCAGCCCGCCGCCGCCGACCGCGACCGCGATCGCGTCCACCTCCGGCACGTCCTCGACCACCTCGGCCGCCACCGTGCCCTGACCCGCGACGACGGCCGGGTCGTTGTACGCCTCGACGTAGAAGCCGGGCATCTCGCGGGCCGCCAGCACCGCCTCGGCGTACGTGTCGCCGTGCCGGATCAGCTTCGCGCCCGCCGCCTCGATCCGCCGCACCTTGCCCTCCGGCGCGCTCACCGGCACGAACACCGTGGCGTTCAGGCCGAGGAGCCGGGCGGCCTCGGCCACGCCCAGGCCGTGGTTGCCGCCGGACGCGGTGACCACGCGATCCGGCGAACCGGCCGCGAGCAGCGCGTTCACCGCGCCGCGCAGCTTGAACGAGCCGGTGAGCTGGAGGTGCTCCAGCTTGAACACGACCGGCCTGCCGTCGACCTCCGTGCGCCAGGAGGGGGTGCGGCGGGCGTGCGGGCGGATGCGGTCAGCGGCGGCGGCGACGTCGGGGATCATGCACCCAGCATGCGCTCACCCGGTGAACCACCTGTAGGCACCCATGACGAGCGTCACCGCGCCCACGACGAAGCACAGCAGCACGACGACCACGCCGATCAGCACGAGCGCGTTCGCGCGCCACGACGAGTCCCGGTCGTCGGCCACCAGCAGCTCGGCGCGGAGCTGGTCGCTCGCCGCCTCCTGCAACCCCACCAGGCGCTGCCGCGCCGTCTCCGTGGTGGCGACGGCCTCGCCGCCGACCCAGTTCATCGCCTCCAGCCGGGCGAGCGGGGTGCGGTAGGCGCGCTCGAACGCCGCCACCTCGGCCTCGTCGCGCACCTCGCACAGGTAGCTCCACCGCCCGGCCTGCGCCGCGTCGCCGAGCAGCCGGCACACCGCCGCCAACCGCTCGCGCAGGTCCAGCCGGTCGGGGAAGCTGGTGACCAGGCCGACCAGCCGCTGCCGTGCGCGCAGCACGCTGGCCAGGTCACCGCGTTCGACCTCTTCGGCGACCTTGCGGAGGGTCAGCTCGACCGGCATGGACCACATCGTCCCAGCCGGCGCAACCGTAGGATTTCCGGGTGATCGCGGTATCGGTGGTGACGTTCGGCCTGGCCTGGTGGCTCGGGCTCTACCTGCTCCTGCGCGATCCCCGCAAGCCCCAGCTCCGCCGCGCCTCGGCCGGGCTGGTCGCCTACGCGCTCGTGGTCGTCCTGCCCCTGCCGGCGGTGGCGATGGCCGTGCCCGCGGTGGCGTGGACGGGCGTCGTCGTCCGCTGGCTCCCCGCCCGCTACGACCGGTGGTGGCGCTACAGCGCGGTGCCGCTGCTCGTGGCGGCCTGGTTCGTGCCGGCGGTGGTGCTGGTGCCGCTGGCCGCGGCGCTGGTGCTGTGCCTGCGGGTGCGCCGGGCGTTGCTGGGCGCGGCGACGGTCCTGTTCGGGCTGAGCTGCGCGCTGCTCCTGGCGGACGTGCTGCCCGAGCCGGTGGTGATCGCGTCGGCCGGGGTGGACCTGCTGGTGTTCGGCGTGCTC
This sequence comes from Actinosynnema sp. NPDC053489, assembly GCF_044544865.1. NCBI lineage: Bacteria > Bacillati > Actinomycetota > Actinomycetes > Pseudonocardiales > Pseudonocardiaceae > Actinosynnema > Actinosynnema sp. NPDC053489. The sequence continues at coordinate 274,419 of NZ_JBITXT010000010.1, forward strand.
GTGGCCGTGGCGGACGCGTTCGACGAGGGTGAGGCGATCCGGGGCGACGTGGTCCGCTCGCTGCTGACGTCGGCCGGGTTGGCGGCGGTGTTCGGCGGGCAGGTGGCGTTGTTCCTGGACGACCGGCTGGTGCCCCTGCTGTACGGCACGGTGGCCGCCGCGATCGCGGTGCAGGTGCTGGCGAACCCGCTGGCGCTGCTGGTGGACCGGGTCGCGGTGCCCGGGGTGGCCGCGGAGCGGGCCGAGCTGCGCGAGGCGGCGGAGGCCCTGCCGCGGCGGGCCCCGCTGGACCCGGCGGAATTCGTGAAGCTGACCAGGCGCGCGTTGAGCAATTACGGCGACCTGGGCAAGCTCGTCGCGAGCCCGTTGACGCGATTGCCGGTGATCGACGCCCGGTTGGCCGCGCGGGGCGCGTCCGACCAACCGCTGGAACGGGCGGCCGAGTTGAAGTCGTTGTTGCTGGAGGGCATCCGCCGGCTGAAACCGCGTGACGGCGAATTCGGCACCAGCGACGAATGGCGGCACTACAACGCGCTGTACTTCTACTACGTCGTCGGGCTCCGGCCGTACAGCAGGCGGACCAAGCGCGAGGACCTCGACCCGGTGGCCCGGCGGGCGTTGGCGTGGTTCGTCGACCAGGTGCCCGAGCGGACGCTGCACAACTGGCAGAACGCGGGGGCGAAGCTGGTGGCCGAGGACCTGTTCGCCCAGGTCGAGCCCGCGTGATCGGCAGGAGTTGGCAGTGTTCGGCGTGGTGCCGGCAGTGCGGCCGGACCTAACTTCCGGGCCATGACGACGATTCAGGCACGAAACGACGGTCTTCTCCGGTTCGCCCTCAAGCTCGACGGCGTCGCCTCGGGCGGGCTCGGGGTGATCGCCCTGCTGTTCCACGACGACCTGCCGACGGGATTGCCCGGTGGGCTGGTGATCGGGCTCAGCGTTTTCTTGGTCCTTTACGGGATCGGCGTTTTCCTGTTGGGCCTGCGGCCCGTCAGGTCGTTGGTCGCCGTGGTGGTGATCGCGAATGCGCTGTGGGTGCTGGACAGCCTCCTGGTCGCTTTCGCCGGGTGGTTCCCGGTGACTGGGCTCGGTGTCGCCCTCATCGTCGCCCAGGCGGTCGCGGTAACGGGTTTCCTCATCCTCCAGGTGCTGGGTCTGCGGCGTTCGGCCTGAGGGTCCGGCTCCGGCCACGGAACTCGGCCACCACCTCGTCGCCCCGGCGCACGGTGATGTCGTAGAGGCCGCTGCGCCCGAACCGGACCCGTTCGACCGCCTCGGCGACCAGCACGTCCCCCGCGTGCACGGGGGCGATGAAGTCGATCTCCGCCTGCGCCGCCACGGTCACCGAGCCGGGGCGGTTGCAGGCGCAGGCGAAGGCCGTGTCGGCGAGCAGGAACACGTACCCGCCGTGCCCGATGCCGTGGCCGTTGACCATCAGGTCGGTGACGGTCATGGTGAGCCGGGCGGTGCCGGGGCCGAGTTCGAGCGCCCGGATGCCGAGCGCGGCCGACGCGGCGTCGTCGGCGAGCATCTGCGCGGGTCCGTCCACCCCTGCACCTTAAGGTTCGGGGGTGCTCGACATCATCCGGGCGGTCGGCCTGTTCGCGGTGACGAACGTCGACGACATCGTCCTGCTGGCCCTGTTCTTCGCCCGGGGCGTGCCCCCTTGGCGCGTGGTGCTGGGCCAGTACCTGGGTTTCGCGGGGATCCTGGTGGTCGCCATCGCCGCCGCCCTGGGCGCGACCCTGTTGCCGCCGGCCGTTCTGCCGTGGCTGGGGCTGCTGCCGTTGGCGCTGGGGGTGAAGGCGGCTTGGCAGGCGTGGCGCGGGGGTGACGACGGCGAGCCCGCGGCGTCCGGCGTGCTGGGCGTGGCGGCCGTGACGCTGGCGAACGGGGGCGACAACATCGGCGTCTACGTGCCCGTCTTCGCCACGACGGGGATCGTCGCGTACGTGGTCGTGTTCCTGCTGCTGGTCGCGGTGTGGTGCGGGGCGGGCTACTTCTTCGCCACCCGCCCGGCGGTGGCGCGGCACCTGAGCCGGTGGGGCCACGTCGTGCTGCCCGTGGTGCTGATCGGCATCGGCGTGCTGATCCTGGTGTCGTGAAGTCCTTCCTGCCGTGCGCCTCTACCGGCCGGTCAGCCACACCAGGTGCGTCCGCACCCCGCGTGAGCGGGCGGAGATCTCGAAGAGCTGCCGTGCCCGCTCGGGGCTCTGGGACATCAGGTGGAAATCGCCTTCGACCGAGTTGACGTCGACGTGGTCGGCGTAGGCCAGCCCGTAACCCGCGACCCGACTGCCTTCCCGCTTCCCGCGCTCCTCCACGATGGCGAACAACCGCGGTGCCCGCTTCTCGGCGATCGACCGCATGGGGTCTTCGCCCTTCTCCGTCGACATCATCACGTCGCTCGTGCTTTCACGCGACATGGGGGTTCCTTTCTCGCGTGGTGCTGACCGTTCACACGTCGGCATCGGGCAGCGGTTCGCCTCCCGGCGATCATCAACGGTGCCCGGGACAAGCCTGGGTGTTAGACCGTTCGGGCGGAGTCGCCCCGGGAGGGGGCCATGTGGCGGGAAGTGGCCAGGAGGAGGGGCCACAATGGTGACGTCCTGCTACTCGCCCGTCAGGATGATCCCGTGCACGAGCCGACGAGCATCGGAGAGCTGCTGCGCCGGCTGCGAACCGGTGCTGGGCGCTCGCAGAGCGAGCAAGCCGATGCGCTCTCCGAACGCGCCGGTCGTGCGGTCACCCGCAATGAGGTGTCGCGCTGGGAAACCGAGAAGCGGATGTTGACGCCGTACTGGCAGCAGCATCACGCCGACAGCTTCGGCATTCCCGTGGTTGTCGTGAAGCGAGCGGTGGCGGTGGCCAAGGCCAAGCGTCGGCTTGAGCGGCGCGAGCACCACGGAGGAGATGACGTGCGGCGGCGGGAGTTCCTCGGGGCCATGGCGGGGTTGGCGGTGCCCTCGCAGGGTGTCGCGCGGTCGGGGGAGGGTTCTCGGCTGGGCATGAGCGACGTGCGGACGATGCTCGTGCGCACCGCCAGGCTTCGCCGCCTGGACGACTACCTCGGTGGTGCCGACACCGTCCACCTCTACGCCACCGAGCTGGCGGCGACCACGAAGCTCGTGCGCGACGCCGGCTGCACCACCGCGGTGCGCAAGGCGTGCACGGCGGTCATCGCCGAGCAGGCGCAGCTCGCCGGGTGGGCGGCCTTCGACGCCGGGATGCACGACGTGGCGGAGCGGCACTACACCACCAGCCTCGCGGCCGCCCGGGAAGCCGACGACGCGGCTCTGGCGGGCAACGCCCTCTCGTTCCTCGCCTACCAGCGGGTGACTGCCGGCAAACCGGACGTGGCGACCGCCAGCGCCTCGTACGCCACCGCGCAGCGGTGGGCCACGCCGAAGGTGCGGGTACTGCTGCTGGAGCGCATGGCGTGGACGCACGCCGTCGCCGGCCACACCGCCGCGGCGGACCGCGCCCTGGCGGAGGCGGCCGAGGCCGCGCGCGTCCGGGACGATCGCCCCGAACCCGACTGGGTCTACTGGGTCGACGAGGACGAGAGCCGGATCATGGCCGGACGGTGTTGGACGCAGCTCCGGCGGCCACTCCGCGCCGTGCCGATCCTGGAGGACGTGCTCAACCGCTACGACGACACCCATGCCCGTGACAAGGCGATGTACCTGACGTCGTTGGCGCACGCCTACCTCGACGCGGGCGAAGTGGAACAGGCCGCGACCGTCACCGAACGTGCCGCGCGACTGGCGGGCGGAGTGGGATCGGTGCGGCCCGCGGAGAAGATCCGGAAGGTGGTCCACCGGCTGCGACCACACCGCTCGCTGCCGGTGGTGTCGAGTGCGATCGAGGCCGCGGGCCTGCCGACTACCGCCCGGGACTGACCGTTCGACGCAGCCAGGCGAGGTAGTCGTCGGAGGCGGCGGCGAGGGGCAGGGCGGTCACCTCGGGGTTGTCCCACGGGTGTTCCCGCCGGAGGTGCGCCTCCAACTCGGGGTAGCGCTCGGCCGTGGTCTTGAGCGTCACCTGCCACTCCTCGCCCTCGCCCTGCTCACCCAGGTGCCAGAAGAACGACGTGACCGGACCGGACACCTGCGCGCTCGCCGCCAGTCGGGCGGTGACGGCGGAGCGTGCCAAGTGCGCGGCCGTCTCGCGGTCGGCGGTTGTCGTGGTCACCTGGAGGAAGCCGGTCATGGCCGTCACGCTAGTGCGCAGTGGGCGGAACGCCCGGCTCAACGTTGTGAGCCGAGCGTTCTGTCCGCAGGGGTCGCGCAGGATCAGGCCGTGAAGCACTTGAAGAGGGTGGTGTTCTCCCACCTGTCCTGACCGGACCTGCGGCTACGCGCTCCAGATGGCACCTGACCAGCCCGGACGCGTCCGGTTGCGTTCCGTCGCATTTCGACCTTTCTCAACGTCCCACGGCCCACAGACGGCCTGAAGTTGATCAGCGATTAACGGGCGTCACTCCGACTGAGCCCTCTCATGGCCAGCCGAGGTGACGCCCGTTCGCGCTTCCGTTGCCCTGGCCCTCGTCACCGGTCGACCTTCTCGATGGCAAGACGGCGCAGCCGTCGCGGCAGCCGATCGCCGCGCCTAGCCCGACCGGGCCTCGTGACCGCGCGATCGTCCCGACCTGTGCCGCTGGCAGCTCGTGGTTCTGGCGTCTGTTGTGGCGCGCCGTCACCCGACCACGTGCACCGACTCCGCGCACGGCCGACGGGCGGAGCGAAGCGGGAGCCCGGCGTGCCGGGATGCGGGGAGTCGGTGCCAACGTGCGCCGCCCAGCACTGCGCGCCGCCGCAGGCGGCGCGCCTTGATCCCATAGAGCGCAGTTCTGCAACATTCGTGTCATTCAGTTGCTCAGCGCCATTCGTGTGCGAAGATACGTACCTTCAATGATGACCGTAGGAGCACTCAAGTGTCGCGTGACAAGGAAGTCAGTTACCGCTTTGAACAAGCGCAGAACGCACTTGTTTTGCAAGCATCTGACCTATCACTTGAAACCGTTGCAAATATGGTAGGTAGTGATGCGATCGATATCGCACCCCTTTTTCAACGTCGTGAGCGGTGGGATATTGCGCGTCAGTCCGCCCTCATTGAGTCATTCCTTCTAAATATCCCGGTACCTCCGGTTTACTTGTCGGAAGAAGAGTTCGGACGGTATTCCGTCATCGACGGCAAGCAGCGTATCACGTCAATTCATGAGTACATGCGTAATAGGTTCTCGCTTTCACACCTATCACGATTCAGGGAAGTCGAGGGGATGCGCTTCAAGGATCTTCCTGAACAACTTAGAAATGCTCTCACCGTGAGGCCCTACATCCGTGCCATCACGATTCTTCGTCAATCTGACCGTAACACTAAGTATGAAGTTTTCCACCGCTTGAATACCGGCGGCCAGCCTTTGAATTCCCAAGAAGTCCGTAACGTTCTGTATCACGGACCGCTAAACGATCTTCTTGTAAGGCTCTCGGTGCACCCGTTCCTTCGTAAGCAATTGAAGATCAAAGATAATCGGTCGCCTGCATACCAGAATATGACTGACGTCGAGTACGTTCTTCGCTTTTTCACACTTCGAAACTCATGGATGAACTTCACGGGAAGCTTCAGTCGATCGATGGACGCCTTTATGGCGATGCACCAATACGCCAGTGATGTGGAGATTCGATCGTTCGAAAACGCATTCGATCGATCGATCGGCGCAAGTCAAGAGATCTGGGGCAACTATGCGTTCAAGCGATCGGTTGGTCACTCTTGGCGCGATCAAGTACTAGCAGCTATCTACGACGCCCAGATGATCGCGATCGACCGACTGGATGAACCTCAGCTAGATAGTCTATTGGCACGCAAGGAAGAAGCGGTAGAAGCAACAAAATCACTATTCAGTGATCCGGCATTCGATACTGCGGTTCGATCTTCGACCAATACCTCGTCAAGGGTTTCCTATCGTATTGAAAGCATGTATCACGTTCTGAGGGCGGTTGCCGAGTGAGTGTCAGTTCGCCGTCCCGGCATGCCTTGATTGAGCGTCTCAATACGGTTAGAGACTCCTCGGCACAAGCATTGCTAATTGATAGAGTTCTTAGTGACGTAGATCATAATCGACGCGCAAGACTTCTTCGAAACGGCCTAATGGTCGTCGCTTTCACGTCACTTGAAGACTTTTTGCGAAATAGAATCGGTGAATTGCTGGCATACATTAGTCGCACCACTGTCCACTTCAATGACTTGCCAGACGCATTGCGGGAATCGGTTACGCTAGGGGCGATGAAAGCTGTACAATTGCGCGCCGCTCAATTGAAGCGAACAGGTCAGGATCACTTCGCTTTGCTCCAGCAAGTTGCTGCCGATGTCGCAAGCACGGCGGGCGGGGCTTTGCAATTGAGTAAATATAGCCTCGGGTACGATGGTTCGAATATATCGAGTACTGAAATTTCCGGAATGCTGGCGAAAATGAACGTACTTAACCCTTGGAGTGAGATGTCAAGTATTGCCGCAAGGTGCGGTTTTGGATCTCTTGCGTTGAAAGAGTCGTATGATCAGGCGCTTTTGAAGCGAAATAGAGCGGCACATAGCCCGCAAGCCGACGTGCAACCGCTAGATCTAGTATCATTCTGCGACCTTGGGATGGCCATTGCGGCAAGCTTCGATATCCTCGCTAGTAGGGCTGCTCGCCTGCTGCGTGTCGGTAACGATGACATCCTGAAGGGCAAGATATCGATCGCATCGCAAATCAAGCTCCGTTTTATCGATATTACAGGTGCGCGATATTCCGAGATCCGTGAGGGTGGAACGCGTGCAGTGAAAATTCACTCTGAGCACGCGGAAGCTTGGAAAATCGCCTTCAATCGAGCTCTTGCAGGGCATGAAGCGATCGTTGAGAGAAACGGAAAGCTGCTACCGATAGCGTGGTTGCCTACAGATGTCTAGTAGGACTAAGAACTACTCCGAGGTCTTCGCGATAGATAGCATGGCCTCGATCAGATTAGGTCCGGCAGCCACTACATCAATTGACGATGTGGAGTATTGGTTTCCTGAACTGTCGAGAATGGCACCTCCCGCTTCTTTTGCGATCAATGCACCGGCGGCAACGTCAACGATTTGATTCGAGAGGATAATGACACCATCGAGTCGGCCTTCGGCGAGCCAAACGAAATCGTGTGCTGCCGACCCGAACATCCGGATCCGCTCGACTTGGTGAGCAAGTTTTCCCGTAACCGCTAGTCGCTTTTTATTTTTTTCCTGGGCACCGTCGCCTACAGCGTAATCGCCAATCGATACTATTGCCTTCCTCGTTTGGGTAGTAGTACTCACACGAATTGGCTCTCCGTTCGCGTAAGCGCCCCCTCCGCTAGTGGCCCAATAAATTTTATTCCAGAATGGTAGCGCTACGGCCGCTACTACCGGACTGTCTTCAATTATCAACGATATTTGTACTGCCGCAAACGGCAGGTCATGTGTGAAGTTCGCGGTCCCGTCGATTGGGTCAAGTGCCCAGAAGTGTTTACTATCGGTAGTCTGACTACTGTGACCCTCCTCCTCACCTAGGAAATCAATGTCTGGAGTTGTATCGGCCAAGAAACTTCGGATTCTGCGCTCGATTCGCACGTCTACATCGGTGTACGTGTCTCGGTCTGCTTTCTCGGAAACTTTTTGTGGGCGGGCGTTTTTGATGAGATCATTGCCGATGCCTACAGCCGTCCGGGCGATCTCGGCCAGTTGGTCGAGTGGTCGCTTCACGCGGGCTCCTTTGCGCGGTTCCACATAGAATCGAACACCTGGGAAAAGGTGGCGAACAGGCCGGGTGTCGCGTCGTCCTTCTCGATCACGAGCGTAGGGGACTCGACCCCTCGGGCGTCGGGCAAGTAGGGCTGGACGACGCACTTCGCTTGGTCGGTGATGAGGATGTTGTAGCGGAGCGGTTCGTCGTAGACGCGGATGTGGAGCTGGTCGCGTGCATCCGGTGAGACCTTGGCACCGACTCGGCGTAGGGCTTCGATGTTGAGACGGGTGAGCATGGAGAGGTGGCCTTCGGGTAGGCCCTCTTCGTGTTCGCGGGCGGTGATGTTGTGGCCGTTGGGGTCGAGGAAGAGGGCTCTGATGGAGGTGCCGGTCTCGATCGAGTCCAAGAGGGCCTTGTCGGAGTACTGCTGGCACAGGACGTTGAGGGACAGGCCCGCGATGTCGATCGTCTTCGCGCCTTCGAACAGGTCGCGGGGGGTGACGTTGTGCAGGAACTCGGTCCGGCTGGGATAGACGGCGGTGACGTCGGCCAGGCGGGCCTGTTGGGGCATCTGGACCGGGCGCGGTACCGGGTGGGTGGAAGCCGCGGGACGCTGGCGCGGCGTGACGAGGCTGTCCGTGTCGCCCTCGTGTGGGGACAGGAGTTGTTCGGCGGTCCAGCCGGGGAACATCTTTTCGAGGATGCGGCAGTGGTCGGCGTAGGGCAGGCCGAGTAGGTCGCCGGACAGCCAGCGGTAGAACTGGGCCTTGCTGGGGTAGTGGCCGATCAGGTCGGTGTCGAGCTGCTTGGCGATGCGGTCGTACTCCTTGCAGAAGGTGCGGTAGCCCTGCATGTGGCGTTGTCGGAGCAGGACTCTCAAAAGGGTCGACTCTGTGGCCATGTGGTCTCCCCCCCCCCCCACGTGTGCGGGTGGCGCGAGGCTAGCACTGAGACGAGACTAAGATGAGACAACTTGAGATCGACACGCGGCCCGGACGCGGCAGGTGAGACCGCTGCGGACCCGGGACGGGACCATTGGCCACCGAATCTGGATGGGCAAGCCGCGAGACAGCGGCACCTGTCAGAGGAGTGAAGCCGATGGCGATCAGCAAGGGGTACCGGTTCCCCGTCTCGTTCGATGACGCGTTCCCTCAGGGCCTGGTGATGGTCGGGGAGGTCATGCCGGACAGGGAGTACCAGACGCGGCATGAGAGGGCGGCCGGTCGGCCGGTGCTTCAACGGGTGGACGAGGCGACCGGTAAGAGGCAGTGGAAGGTCACGGTCACCGATCCGCACGAGCCCAACGCCAAGCGCAAGAGCTTCGAGATCACGTTGCTGGCAGACGTTCAGCCGTTGCCGACCACGGGTGAAGTGTTGTCGGGGATGCGGCCGGTGGAGTTGGAAGGGCTGACGGCCGAGCCGCGGGTCGCGGGCAACGGGAAGTTCAAATACCAGTCGTTCGTCTTCCGGACGACCGGGTTCCGGGCGGTGAGGTGGACGGCCGGTTCGGCTCCGGCCGGGAGTAAGCCGGGCAGCGCCGACGCCAAGGCGGCGTGAGCCATGACCGATCTTCAGCAGTTGGTCGTGCAGTGGCAGGCGGCGTACCGGGCCTACACGGAGGCGCACGAGGCGAACCGGTACGTCGCTGCCGATGATCCGGCGGCTGCGGCTCGGATCGCGCCTGCCTATCGGCGGGTGGCGTGGTTGTGGCGGCAGCTCGCGGCGTTGGAGAGCACGCCGTGGTGGGCCAAGGCGGCGGCGCTGCACGCGGCCGAGACGTTCGACCACCAGGCCGACGTCAACGAGCGTATTGCGAGTGGCGACCGGGCTGTTGGCGCTCATCACGGCCAAGTGCCGGTCGAGAGCGGTGGTCAGTGATGGCGCAACCGAAGAAGCTTGATCGGTGGGCGGTGGCGATGAGCGCGACCACGTTGAAAGAGGCGCATGAGGTGCTTGGCGGCTTGGTGCCGTCACCTGATGCCGCGCCGTCGCGGTGGCGCGGGTTCTACTTGCGGTCGGCACAGGTGTACGCCCGCGTCGCCGAGGTTGATCGCGGCCATCACCACGAAGCGCTGTACTGGGCGAAGCGAGAGCGTGAGAGGAGCGAGGCGATCGCGGAGACGCCCGACTCCAGTGTCGCCGAGGACGATGGGGCTGCCTCATGACCCAAAGGGAGATGACGTCGCAGAGCCCGCGCCCGCCAAGAGCGAGGTGCTACACGGTCAAGGTGCGAGTGGTGACGTTCGACCGGTACATGCGGCTGGCCGGGGTCAGCTCGGTCGACGCGCTGGCGCAGGCGATTAGGGTCCACCGCTCGACCCTCTGCCAGGTGATGGACGGTGAGTTGGAGCCCGATGCGGCCTTCATCGCCGGCGCGTTGGTGACGTTCGCGCCTGCGAGCTTCAAGGAACTGTTCGAGATAGTCGAGGGCCTGTGACCGGACGCTGGGACGGGGGAACGCCCGGCTCAACGACGTGAGCCGGGCGTTCCGTCCGCAGGGTCGCGCAGGGTCAGGCGGTGAAGCCCTTGAAGATGGTGGTGAACTCGTACTGCGACTGGCTGATGCTGCTGCACGTCGGCGAGATGCCGCCGCCCGCGCAGCTCCCGTTGTCCCGACCCACCGACCAGAAGCCCAGCAGGCCGATCCGGTTCGTGTTGGCCCACGCCACCAACTTCCGCGCGTGAGCCTGGGTGAACACCTTGCCGTTGTAGTTGCGGCCGATCATCGGGGTCACGCCGAGCAGGCGCTTCAGCTCCGCGTCCGACTTGGCGGGCCAGATCTGCTTCATCTGCCGCAGGCTGCTCTCGGCCGCGGCGATGACGGCGTCACCCCAGTCGGACCGGGACGAGCCGAACTCCATCGTCATCGGGTTCACCAGCACGGTCAGGCCCTTGGCCGCCGCGTTCTGCAGGATCTGCACCGAGTACGGGTCCATGCCGTAGTCGTCGCCCTGCACGCGCATCGTGTAGCTGATCGACGTCCCGCGCTCGGTCTGCAGGCGCTTCAACGCCGTGTTCACCAGGTCGTGCGGGATGGACGCCTCGACGTCCACGTCCAGGTGGTTGCTGCCCACGGCGTCCAGCACCTTCTTGTACGCCGCCAGCAGCGCGTCCGCCGTGCCGCACGAGTACTCCAGGTACGGCCCGGCGGCACCACCGGTCGCCACGATCACGTCACCGCCGAGCGCCTTCAACGCCTTCACGTCGTTGACGATCCGGCTGTCGTTCAACGGGATCGTGCCGCCCCACGCCGGGTTGCAGCCGCTGCTGTCGGCGAGCGCGAAGGCGAGCGTGAACACCTTCTGGCCGGTGGCCCGGGCGACCGACTCCAGCGACGGCGTCGGCATCGTGATGTCCACGTACGGCGCGGACTTCAGGCTGCCCGGCAGCGGTGGCTGGTCGGAAGTCGAAGTGGTGGTGGTGGTAGTGGTGGTGGTGGTAGTGGTGGTGGTGGTCGAAGTCGAAGTCGACGTGGTGGTCGAAGTCGACGTCGTGGTGGTGGTGCCGCCCGTGCAGGGTTGGCCGTTCAGCTTGCAGTTGGCGGGCACGCCGGGGCCGTTCACCAGGAACCCGAACGACGTGGACGCGCCCGCCGCCAGGGTGCCGTTGTACTCGCGGTTGGTGAACGTGTGGTGCGAGCCGCTGCTGGTCAGCGCGGCGTCCCAGTACGAGCCCGGCGCGGTGCCCGCGGGCAGGTCGAACTCGACCTTCCACCCGGACAGCGCGGCCGACCCGGCCGTGACGGTGAACCTGCCCTGGTAGCCCGAACCCCACGTGGAGTCCTGGCTGAACACCGCCGTGGGCGTCGGCGCGGCGCCCGCGGGGGCGGCCAGCAGCAGGCCGGCGGTGACGATCGACGTGAGGCCGGCCGCCACGGCGGCCAGGGTCGTGCGCTTGCGGGACATCGGGCACCTACTCCCGTGCAGGGGATAACGGGGTGGGAGTGGTGTGGGAGCGCGGGGCGCGGCACGCCCCCACACCACGTTCGTGGCGGTGCCCCTGACCACTGTCGGCACCGACATGGTGACCGTAGGTGGACTGGACCACATCGTCAATGGGTCTAGACCTTTTCTGTCCCGAACGGCCGAGCGGGCGTGGTGGGAGACTGTTGCGGTGGATGCCCTCCCTTGGTCCGCCGGCGCCGCCACCGGCCTCGGCTCGCTGCCCGGAACCGACCCGCTGGAGGCCGCCAGGATCGTCCTCGGCGAACTCCCCGACCTTCCCCACCTGCCCGAACTGCCCCGACGCGGTGTCGGCGCGGACATGATCGGCCGCACCGCCGCGCTCCTGGTCGACCTGCCCGTCGAGGTCGTCCCGTCCGGCTACCGGACCAGCGCGCACCCCGGTAGGGACCACCGGCGGGCGGTGGACCTGCTGCGCCGCGACCTCGACGCGTTCGAGGAGGCGGCCGAGCCCGCGCCGCCACCGGTGGTGAAGGTGCAGGCGGCCGGGCCGTGGACGCTCACCGCGAGCGTCGAGCTGGCGCGCGGCCACCGCGTGCTCACCGACCCGGGCGCGCTGCGGGAGTTCGCCGAGTCGCTGGTCGAAGGGCTCAACGCGCACGTCGCCGAGGTCGCCGAGCGCACCGGCGCGAAGGTCGTCGTGCAGCTGGACGAGCCGGCGCTGCCCGCCGTGCTGCGGGGCCTGCTGCCGACGCCCTCCAAGCTCGGCACGGTCCCCGCCGTGCCGGAGCCGGAGGCGCGCTCCCTGCTGCACACCGTGATCGACGGCCTGGACGCGGACGTGATCGCGCACTGCTGCGCGCCGAACCCGCCCGTGGCGCTCCTGCGCCAGGCCGGCGCGCGGGCCGTCTCCTTCGACGTCACGGCCCTGGACGAGACGATGTGGGACGAGGTCGGCGAGGCGTGGGAGGACAAGGCCCAGCTGTTCCTCGGCCTCGCGCCGAGCACCGACCCGGCCGTGCCGCCGACGCTGAAGTCACTGGCCCGCCCGGCGCTGGAGCTGGTCGACCGGCTGGGCTTCCCGCGCTCGGTCCTGGCCACCCACGCGGTGCCGACGCCGACGTGCGGCCTGGCCGGCGCGAGCGGGAAGTGGGTGCGGCGGGCGCTGGCGCTGACCCGGGACCTGGGCAAGGCGTTCGCGGAGCCGCCCGAGGGCTGGTGACGGTCAGAGCTCGCTGAACGGGGCGGCGTAGCGGAACGGGCCGGTCAAATCCGGGGTGTGCGCGGTGAGGGCGCGGGCCTGGAAGTACGGCTCCCAGGCCGGGTCCGGCGGGGTGATGCCGTAGGTCGACGCCGGCACGAAGCCGAAGCGCGAGTAGTAGCGCGGGTCACCCAGCAGGATGACGACCGGCTCGTCCAACGCGTCCGCCGCGCCCAGCACGGCGTGCATCAGGGCCTTGCCGACGCCCGAACGCTGGTGCGCGGGCAGGACGCTCAACGGCCCCAGGCCCAGCGCGGGCGCGTCGCCCACCGCGCCGCGGGTGCACACGACGTGCCCGACCACCTCGCCACCCACCTCGGCGACCAGGGACAGCGCCGGGATCCACCCCGGGTCCGCCCGCAGCTCGCCGACCAGCCGCACCTCCCCGCGCGGCTGTGCCGCGAACGCGGCCTCGGTGACGTCGTGGATGGCCCGCACGTCGGCGGCGGTCTCGCGTCGGATCAGCACGGTTGCGCAGCCTAGGTCCCGACCAGGTGAACCCCCGAAGGCATTTCCGCCTCCCGCAGGAACTCCAGCAGCACGCCGCGGAACGCCCGACCGGCCGACGTGGGCGCCACGTCCGTCCGGTGCGCCAGCGCCACGGTCCGCGTGGTCGACGGGGTCAGCGGCGTGCCGTGCAGCGACCGGGCCGCGAGCACCGTGCTCGGCACGATCGCCACGCCCAGCCCGACCTCCACGAACCGCAGCACGGCGTCCATCTCGCCGCCCTCCACCGCGAACCGCGGCTCGAACCCCGCCTGCCGGCACGCCGCCAACGTCGTCTCCCGCAGGTCGTACCCGGGCCGGAACATGACCAGCGGCCGCTCGCGCAGGTCCGTCACAGGCATCCGCGGCACGCCCAGCGGGGACGCCGACGCCACCACCAGCTCCTCCCGCAGCACCGGCACGACGGTCAGCGCCCGGTCGGCGTCCGCGGGCGACACGATCACCAGCGCCAGGTCCAGCTGCCCCGCCTCCAGCGCCGCCACGAGGTCGCGCGAGCCCCCCTCGGTCACCGACACCTGGATGCCGGGGTACGCGTCGTGGTACCGCTTGATCACGTCGGCGAACAGGCTGCCGCACAGGCTGGGCGTCGCGCCCACCCGCACCCGGCCCCGCCGCAGCCCGACCAGCTCGGCCACCTCCAGCCTGGCCGTGTCCACATCGGACAGGATGCGCGCCGCCACGGGCAGCAGCGCCTCGCCCGCGGGCGTCAGCGCGACGTTGCCGCGCGCCCGGCTGAACAGCTCCGCACCCAGCTCCCGCTCCAGCGCGTGGATCTGCTTGGACAGTGAGGGCTGCGCCACACGCACCTCCTCCGCCGCCCTGGTGAAGTGCCGCGTCCGGGCCACTGCCAGGAAGTACGCGAGCTGCTGCAGCGTCATAGCCCCAGGCTATCGTCAAGCAGTTCACGATGTATTGGACGACTCGTCACCCGCGTTCCTAGCGTCGGCGACGTGGACACGATCGCGCTCTACCGCACGACCGTCGGCAAGAAGGCCGTCATGGCGGTCACCGGCGCCGTGCTGCTGCTCTACGTCGTCGTGCACATGCTCGGCAACCTCACGATCTTCTCCGGGCCCGGCGCGATCGACGGCTACGGCCGCTGGTTGCGCGAGGTCGGCGTGGTCTGGCCGACCAGGGTCGCGCTGCTGGTCTGCGTGGCGCTGCACTTCCTCGCCGCCTACCAGCTCACCGCGCGGGCCCGCCGGGCCAGGGGCCGCTACGAGCACCGCAGGCGCGTCCAGGGCGGTTACGCGGCGCGGACCATGCGGTGGGGCGGGGTGATCATCGCCCTGTTCGTGGTCTACCACCTGCTCGACCTCACCGCGGGGTGGCTCAACCCGAACGGCGTGCCCGGCGAGATCCACGCCAACGTGGTCGCCGACTTCCGGCACTGGTACGTGGTGCTGGCGTACGCGGTCGCCGTGCTGGCACTGGGCTTCCACGTCCGCCACGGCGTGTGGAGCGCCACCCGGACGCTCGGCGTCGCCACCTCGCGCGTGATCGGCCTCGGCGCGGCCGTCGTGATCTGCGCCGGTTTCCTGTCCGTCCCCTTCGCCGTTGTCACCGGATTGGTGAGCTGACATGCGCTACACCGAAGGCGCCCCGATCTCCGACCGGCGCGTCCCCACCGGGCCGATCGAGACCCGCTGGGACCGCCGCCGCTTCTCCGCCCGGCTGGTCAACCCCGCGAACCGGCGCAACCGCCGGGTCATCGTGGTGGGCACCGGCCTCGCGGGCGGCTCGGCCGCGGCGACGCTGGGCGAGCTGGGCTACCGGGTCGAGTCGTTCTGCTACCAGGACAGCCCGCGCCGCGCCCACAGCATCGCCGCGCAGGGCGGCATCAACGCGGCCAAGAATTACCGCAACGACGGCGACAGCGTGCACCGCCTGTTCTACGACACGGTCAAGGGCGGCGACTTCCGCTCGCGCGAGTCGAACGTGCACCGGCTGGCGCAGATCAGCGTCGAGATCATCGACCAGTGCGTGGCGCAGGGCGTGCCGTTCGCCCGCGAGTACGGCGGCCTGCTGGACACCAGGTCGTTCGGCGGCGCGCAGGTCTCCCGCACGTTCTACGCCCGCGGCCAGACCGGGCAGCAGCTCCTCCTGGGCGCCTACCAGGCGCTGGAACGGCAGGTCGCCGCCGGGCGCGTCGCGGTGCACCCGCGCACCGAGATGCTGGACCTGATCGTGGTGGACGGGCGGGCGCGCGGGATCGTCGTGCGCGACCTCGTCACGGGCGCGGTGTCCACGCACTTCGCGGACGCCGTCGTGCTCGCCACCGGCGGCTACGGCAACGTCTTCCACCTCTCCACGAACGCCAAGGGCTGCAACGCCACCGCGATCTGGCGGGCGCACCGGCGCGGCGCGCTGTTCGCGAACCCGTGCTTCACCCAGATCCACCCGACGTGCATCCCGATCAGCGGTGACCACCAGTCGAAGCTGACGCTGATGAGCGAGTCCCTGCGCAACGACGGCCGCGTGTGGGTGCCGCGCGACCCCCACGACACCCGTGCGCCCAACGACGTCCCCGAGGCCGACCGGGACTACTTCCTGGAGCGCATGTACCCGAGCTTCGGCAACCTGGTGCCCCGCGACATCGCCTCCCGCGCGGCGAAGAACATCTCCGACGAGAAGCGGGGCGTGTACCTGGACTTCGCCGACGCCGTCGCCCGCCTCGGCGCGCCCGCCGTCGAGCAGCGCTACGGCAACCTGTTCGAGATGTACCAGCGCATCACCGGCGACGACCCGTACCGGACGCCGATGCGCATCTACCCGGCCGTGCACTACACGATGGGCGGGCTGTGGGTCGACTACGACCTGCGCTCCACCATCCCCGGCCTGTACGTGATCGGCGAGGCGAACTTCTCCGACCACGGCGCGAACCGGCTGGGCGCGTCGGCGTTGATGCAGGGCCTGGCGGACGGTTACTTCGTGCTGCCCGGCGTGATCGGGGACTACCTGGCCGACGCGCCGTTCGACCCGGTGGACGAGGGCCACCCCGCCGTCGCCGACACGGTGTCGGAGGTGCGCGGCCGGGTGAAGACGCTGCTGGCCGTGGCCGGTGACCGCACGGTCGAGTCGTTCCACCGGGAGCTGGGCCGGCTGATGTGGGACGAGTGCGGCATGGAGCGCGACGAGGCCGGGCTGCGCGAGGCGCTGGAGCGCATCCCGGCGCTGCGGGAGGAGTTCTGGCAGCGGGTCAGGGTGCCCGGCGACGGGGCGCGGCTGAACCAGGAGCTGGAGAAGGCGGGCCGGGTCGCCGACTTCCTGGAGCTGGCGGAGCTGATGTGCGTGGACGCCCTGCACCGCGCCGAGTCGTGCGGCGGCCACTTCCGGTCGGAGAGCCGGACCCCGGACGGCGAGGCGTTGCGGGACGACGCGAACTACTCCTACGTGGCCGCGTGGGAGTACACGGGCGTGGGCCGACCGCCCGTGCTGCACAAGGAAGAACTGGTCTTCGAGCACGTCACCCCGAGCACCCGGAGCTACTCGTGAAACTGACCCTGCGGATCTGGCGGCAGAGCGGCGCGACCGGGCGGTTGGTGGAGTACCCGGTGGACGGCCTGTCGCCCGACATGTCGTTCCTGGAGGCGCTCGACGTGCTCAACGAACGCCTGATCACCGACGGGCGGGAGCCGGTCGCGTTCGACCACGACTGCCGCGAGGGCATCTGCGGCGCGTGCGGGGTGGTGATCAACGGGGTGGCGCACGGGCCGGAGCGGGCGACCACGGCGTGCCAGCTGCACCTGCGGCACTTCCGCGACGGCGACGTGCTGACCGTGGAGCCGTGGCGGGCCGAGCCGTTCCCCGTGGTGCGGGACCTGGTGGTGGACCGGTCGGCGCTCGACCGGATCGTGGCGGCGGGCGGGTACGTGAGCGTGCCGACGGGGTCCGCTCCGGACGCGCACGCGATCCCCGTGCCCAAGCCCGACGCGGACACGGCGTTCGAGGCGGCGGCGTGCATCGGCTGCGGGGCGTGCGTGGCGGCGTGCCCGAACGGGTCGGCCATGCTGTTCACGGCGGCCAAGGCCACGCACCTGGGCGTGCTGCCGCAAGGGCAGCCGGAGCGGTACTCGCGGGCGCGGGACATGGTCGCCGAGCACGACGCGTCGGGCTTCGGCGGCTGCACGAACACCGGCGAGTGCACGGCGGTGTGCCCCAAGGGCATCCCGTTGACGACCATCGCCCGCTTGAACGCCGACCTGCTGCGCGCCCACACCACCCGCGGCGACAGGTAGCCGCGCCCGCCGCGAGACCCGGCGCGGTGGCGTGCCGCCGTAGTTCAATGGGGCCATGAGCTGGTTCCGCCGCCGCACCGGGCCCGAGCCCGTGCCCGTCCACCTGCCCAACCCGGCCGAGGCCGCGGCCGCGTTCTGGCAGGCGTGGTTCGAGCTGCTGCCGGAGGTCAGCGCGGCGCTGGGCGACGGCGAACCGCACCGGGTCGAGGGCGCGCTGGGCGCGCTGGTCGCGGCCGTGCACCCCGACCTGGAGTTCTCCCTCGAACGCGGGCACCGCGCGATCTACGCCCTGGTCGTCACCAGCCGGGAGGACCCGAGGCTGCGGCCCTACACCGACGCCTGGATCGGGGCCGCGCCGCCGGAGGACGTGATCTGGGAGTACCACGACTCGGTGCCGCCCGTGCCGGACCCGACGCTGGTCACCGTCAACCTCGGGGCCCGGCGCATCGGGCTGGCCGACGTGCGCGTGGTCGCCCGGGTCTCGGACGGCCTGGTGGACGTCGCCGTCTACCACCCCGCGTTCGCCGAACTGGATGACGCGGCCCGGCAGACCATGACGTTCCTGCCCCTGGACGTCACGCTCGGTGAGCGCCTGGCCGGTGAACGGCTCGGTCGGGTGGAGACGGCGTCCGCCGAGCCGGAGGGCGCGATCGGCCTGCTGGAGCTGCGCGACCTGGTTCGCGGGATGGCGGGGGAGCCCTCCTGAGAATGTCGGACCCCCTGGTTACGCTCATGCCGTGACCAGCGAAGACCCGTTGAACCCGGCCCAGGTCCCCGCCGAGGGCGTCGAGGACGTGCCCGCCGACGTGCGCGAGCGGCACGGCGCGCTGGCCGAGGAGGTGCGCGGGCACCAGTTCCGCTACTACGTGCTCGACTCGCCGACGATCAGTGACGGCGAGTTCGACGCGTTGCTGCGGGAGCTGGAGGCGCTGGAGCGGGAGCACCCGGGGCTCGCCACGCCCGACTCGCCGACCCAGCGCGTCGGCGGCACGTTCTCGACCGAGTTCACGGCGGTCGACCACCTGGAGCGGATGCTCAGCCTCGACAACGCCTTCTCGACCGAGGAGCTGGAGGCGTGGTTCGAGCGGGTGCGCAAGGAGATCGGGCCCGACGAGCACTTCCTGTGCGAGCTGAAGATCGACGGCCTGGCGGTCAACCTCCTCTACGAGCACGGGCGGCTGGTCCGGGCGCTGACCCGCGGTGACGGGCGGACCGGCGAGGACGTCACGCTCAACGTGCGGACGCTGCGGGACGTGCCGGAGGTGCTGACGGGCACCGCCGAGCACCCGGTGCCCGCGCTGGTCGAGGTGCGCGGCGAGGTGTTCTTCGCGGTCGAGGACTTCCTGGAGCTGAACGCGCGGCTGGTGGAGGCGGGCAAGCCGCCGTTCGCCAACCCGCGCAACACCGCCGCCGGGTCGTTGCGGCAGAAGGACCCGAAGGTGACGGCGTCGCGCCGGCTGCGGCTGATCTGCCACGGCCTGGGCAAGCGCGAGGGCTTCGAGCTGAGCCGGCAGTCCGGGGCGTACGAGGCGCTGCGCGCGTGGGGGCTGCCGGTGTCGCCGCACACGAGGGTGCTGACGACGTTCGACGAGATCGCCGGGCACGTCGCGTACTGGGGCGAGCACCGGCACGACGCCGTGCACGAGATCGACGGCGTGGTGGTCAAGGTGGACGAGGTGGCGCTGCAACGGCGGCTGGGCAGCACGTCCCGCGCGCCGCGGTGGGCGATCGCGTTCAAGTACCCGCCGGAGGAGGCGACGACCACCCTGCTGGACATCAAGGTGCAGGTCGGCCGCACGGGCCGGGTGACGCCGTTCGCGGTGATGGAGCCGGTGAAGGTGGCCGGTTCCACGGTGGCCCGCGCCACGCTGCACAACGCGAGCGAGGTGCGGCGCAAGGGCGTGCTGATCGGCGACCGCATCGTGATCCGCAAGGCCGGTGACGTGATCCCCGAGGTGCTCGGGCCGGTCGTCGACGCCCGCCCGGCCGACGCGCGCGAGTTCGAGATGCCGCTGACGTGCCCCGAGTGCGGCCACGCGCTGCGCCCGATGAAGGAGGGGGACGTGGACATCCGCTGCCCCAACGCGGCGGGGTGTCCGGGTCAGCTGCGCGAGCGGCTGGCCTACCTCGCGTCGAGGGCGGCGCTGGACGTCGAGGTGCTGGGGTTCGAGGCGGCGGCGGCCCTGGTCGAGTCGCCGGTGTACGGCGACGAGGGCGACCTGTTCTCGCTCGGCGCGGACGAGCTGCTGGGGATCGAGCTGTTCCGCACCAAGGACGGCGAGCTGACCGCGAACGCGGTGAAGCTGCTGGACAACCTGGAGGCGGCCAAGGAGCGTCCACTGTGGAGGGTGCTGGTCGCCCTGTCCATCCGGCACGTGGGCCCGACGGCAGCGCGGGCGCTGGCGCGCGAGTTCGGCTCGCTGGAGCGGATCACCGGTGCCACGGAGGAGGAGCTGGCCGCCGCCGAGGGGGTCGGTCCGACCATCGCCGCGGCCGTGCGGGAGTGGGTGGGGACGCCGTGGCGGCAGGCGATCGTGGCGAAGTGGCGGGCCGCCGGCGTCCGCACGGCGGAGGAGCGGGACACCTCGGTGCCGCGCAACCTGGAGGGGTTGTCGATCGTGGTGACCGGCTCGCTGGAGACGTTCTCGCGGGACGAGGCGAAGGAGGCGATCCTGTCGCGCGGTGGCAAGGCGGTGGGTGCGGTGTCGAAGAAGACGGCGTTCGTGGTGGTGGGGGAGTCGCCGGGGTCGAAGGCGGACAAGGCCGTGCAGCTGAAGGTCCCGGTGCTCGACGAGGCGGGCTTCCGGGTCCTGCTGGCCGAGGGCCCGGAAGCCGCCGCCGCGGTCGCCACCGTCGCCGAACCCCCGGAGGCCGATCCGGAGGCCGAGCCGGGGGTGGCCGATTCGGGCGTGGCCGATTCGGAGGTGGCCGATTCGGGGGCGACGGACTCGGGCGTGGCCGACTCGGGTGCGGGCGAGCCGGGAGTGGGCGAGCCGGCTACCGGCGCGTGAGGGGAGGCGTCACCGCGCGGAGGTGACGTGCGGGAAGCGCGCCACCCACCGCTTCTGCCACGGCGTCTCCACCGCGCGCCGGTGGTAGTGGGTCCGCGTCCAGGCCACGGCCTCGCCCGCCGGTACGCCCGCCAGCACCGCCAGGCACGCGATCACCGTGCCGGTGCGGCCGATCCCGCCACCGCACGCGACCTCCACCCGCTCCCCGGCCAGCGCCCGGGCGTGCAGGTCCCGGATCAGCGGCACGGCGACCTCCGGCGACCGGGGCAACCGGAAGTCCGGCCAGTCGACCCACTCGTGCGGCCACGACGGGGCGTCCGGACGGGCCATCACGGCGCGTCGCATCTTCGGTGAACCGAGGTACAGCGCGTAGTCGGGCGTGCCCTCGGGCGTGGGGTTGCGCCACCCGCGACCGCGGACGAGCGCGCCGTCGGGCAGTTCGATGGCACCGGGCAACGTCATGACCCCATCATCGCGCAGCCGCGTGGACGACAATCGGGGACCGTGCCGACGTGGAGGGGGAACCAGATGGCCGACCTCGTGGTCAGGGTCGTTCGGGAAGAGGAGCTGGCGGTGGCGGGCGAGATCACGGTGGCCGCCTACCGGGCCGACCGCCACATCGACAGCCACACCGGCGGGTACGCCGACACCCTGGTCGACGCCCGCACCCGGGCCCGGGAGGCGGAGCTGCTGGTGGCCGTGGACGCCGAGAACACCGTGCTCGGCACCGTCACGGTGGTGCGGCCCGGCACCCCGTACGCCGAGGTCAGCCGGGACGGCGAGGTGGAGTTCCGGATGCTCGCGGTCAGCCCGTCGGCACGCGGGCGCGGCGTCGGCGAGGCGCTGGTGCGGGCGGTGATCGCCCGGGCGCGGGAACTGGGCGCGCGGCGGCTGGTGATGAGCAGCTCCGAGCACATGACCACCGCGCACCGGCTCTACCGGCGGCTGGGCTTCCGGCGGCTGCCCGAGCGCGACTGGCAGCCGGTGCCGGGGGTGGACGTGACCGCGCTCGGGTTCAGCCTCGAACTCGCATGATCTCGTCGCGCAGCGACCGGTCCCGCGCGGCCCGGTCGTAGAGCAGCTCCACCAGCGTCGCGTGGTCCAGCTCGGCGAGGCGGACGCGCAGCTCCTCGTCCTCCGCGTCCGGCGGCGGCACGGTCAGGCCCCGCTCCAGCAGCACCAGGCCGACCGCCACGCAGTGCTTGCAGAAGAAGCCCTGCGAGCCGTACGGGCACGTGCACGCGCCCGCGAGGCGGGTGTCGAGCCACTCCAACGTCACCCGGTACTCCGCCGCGCCCACGACGACGCCCTCGACGTGCCGCGAGCGCACGGCCAGCTCCACCACGGAGTCCCGGTAGGTCAGCCCGCGCCAGTACGACTTCGCGCCCGCGTGGTGGCGCAGCAGGGCTGGGGTCAGCGTCGGCATGGCGGTATCCAACACCGTGTGGTTCGGTGGGTCGCGTGCTCCAGGCTTGTCTGAACGGCGCCCGCGAGCCGGGCGGCCACCCCGGTGTCCCGATCACCCCGCAGCAGTTGGCGGCCGAGGCCGCGGCGTGCGCCGAGCTGGGCGTGACGTCGTTCCACCTGCACCCGCGCGACGTGGTCGGCCTGGAGGTGCTGGCGGGCCCGGAGGTGGCGACGGCGGTGTCCGTGGTGCGGGCCGCGGTGCCGGGCGCGGGGATCGGCGTGACGACCGGCGCGTGGATCGTGCCGGACCCGGTGCGGCGGGCGGAGCTGGTGCGCGGGTGGGCGGGGCTGGCGGCCGGTCGGCCGGACTTCGCGTCGGTCAACGTCCACGAGGACGGGTGGCTCGGCGTGGCCGCGGCGGCGCGCGAGGCCGGTGTCGGCGTCGAGCTGGGGGTGTTCCACGCGGAGGCGGCGCGGGTGCTGCTGGACGCCGGCGTGCCCGAGGGGACCGTGCGGGTGCTGGCGGAGGTGCGGCCGGGGGAGACCGTGCGCGAGGCGGAGCGGCTGCTGGAGCTGCTCGCTCCGCTCGGGGTGCCGGTGCTGCTGCACGGCGAGGACGACAGCGCCTGGCCGGTGCTGGACCTCGCCGTGGCGCGCGGGCTCGACACGCGGATCGGCCTTGAGGACACGCTCACCACCCGTGACGGCCTGGTCGCCGTCGACAACGCGCAGCTCGTGCGGTTGGCGGGGGCGGGGGCGGGGAAAAGCGCTGGTAGCTAGGGCGTGGCGCGTGGTTCGGTGAGCCATGGTGACTACCGACCGGCTCATCGCCTTCGCGGCGGTGTCGTTGCTGTTGATCGTGATCCCCGGGCCGAGCGTGCTGTTCGTGGTCGGCCGGGCGCTGGCGCAGGGCCGCCGTGCCGCGTTGGTCACGGTGCTGGGGAACACGTTGGGCGCGTACGCGCTCGTGGTCGCCGTGGCGTTCGGCGTCGGGGCGGTCGTGGAGCGTTCGGCGGTGGTGTTCACGGCGTTGAAGCTCGTGGGTGCCGCGTACCTGGTGTACCTGGGGGTGAAGGCGGTGCGGCAGCGGGGGGCGTTGCCCGCGGCGTTCGCCGGGGGTGGTGCGGCGCGCGGTGGGCTGCGGACGTTGTGGGAGGGGTTCGCGGTCGGGGTGGCGAACCCGAAGACGATCGTGTTCTTCGCCGCCGTGCTGCCGCAGTTCGTGGACCGGGCGCAGGGCGGCGTGGCGGTCCAGATGCTCCTGCTCGGGCTGGTGTTCAACCTCATCGCCGTCACGTGCGACAGCGCGTGGGGCCTCGCCGCCGCCACCGCGCGCGACTGGTTCGCCCGCTCCCCGCGCCGCCTGGCCCTGGTGGGCGGCGCGGGCGGCCTGGCCATGATCGGCCTGGGCGTCACCGTCGCCACCACCACCCGCACCCCCTGACCCGCGAGAGTCCTACCTCCAGCCCGCGAGAGTCCTACATTCAGAGCGCGAGAGTCCTACGTCCAGGACCCGTGAGTTCAACGCTCGACCACCCCTCGGCCGGCGTGAGCGTTGAACTCGGGGTGCCTGAACGTAGGGGCGTTATTCAGAAGTGTCACCAGCCGAGGCGGTAGTGCTCGAGGCTGGTGACGATGCGGATGACGGTCGGGAGTTCGCTGAGG